>CAZPWJ010000011.1:0-81188 GCA_964590195.1 uncultured Rhodospirillaceae bacterium
GGAACATTCATCGCCGAACTGACTGGAAGGGCACCACCCCAAAGAAAGATTTGGGGATACTCATCATTGCAGATGATCAAAGCAAAATCAGGAACTTCCCAGATCAACACAACGCGAATGGCATCGCAAAAAATAAACGTACAGGAATGCGTTACAAGCAAGTCGTTCGAATCCTGAAAAAGCTCCAGAATTATATTAATGACGATCAACTATTTTATGAACCTGTTGCATCGTTCCTAATTGAATGTCTCGCGTACAGTTGTCATGACAAGCAATTTCGAGGTGACGACATTTTTGAGGTCGTATCCAACGTGCTCCGCAGCATCGATCAGATAACCGCCGATGACCTTCTCGCCTCCAGCTTATATGAAGTCAATTTCATCAAGCCGTTATTTACTGATGACCAGCCATGGCAGCGCTCCGAGGCCAACTATTTCGCTCGTGTGGCATTAGATACCATTGGCGCATAAGCAGACATGTTTGAGACCATACCGAACAAAGGCATTTTATATGTCCTATTCGCTGCCGGGCTATTGTCTGGCGTTTTGGCCACCTACCAGTTGATCACAGGCGAAGTCGTTCAGTGGTGGGGATTTTCACAAAGGCTTAGCGCCATTGTATTCGCCATAGATGTGATTTTCTTTGGAATGGTTGCACTCGCTTGGCGGCAGCTATGGCGATGGTTTCCCTCATTAAATTGTTGGATTTTTCCCGACCTTAACGGGGAATGGGTCGGTACAATTTCCTCAACTCATGACAACAAAATGGGGGAGGTACCCACAACAAGCCGACAAGCAACGCTTCGAATTCGTCAAGGTTGGAAACGTTTTTCGGTGGAATTGATAACCAAAGAGAGCAGGTCGCTTTCAACCAATTTGGAACTAGGAGCCAACCGTTCAGACAAACTATTTTCTATGAAGTACAACTATTTGAACAACCCCATCTACCAGGTTCGAAATCGTAGCCAGCGACATGACGGCACGGCAGAATTGAGGGTAGATTTTAATGCGAACCCAGATCGGTTAATAGGTACTTA
This sequence comes from uncultured Rhodospirillaceae bacterium, assembly GCA_964590195.1. GTDB lineage: Bacteria > Pseudomonadota > Alphaproteobacteria. The sequence continues at coordinate 1,037 of CAZPWJ010000011.1, forward strand.
CTTCACTGATCGCTTTACAGCCGGAAATATGGACTTCATGCGAAGTGTCAACTAGTACATAACGAATCCAAGCCAAGGCCATTCCAGCCGATATGACCGACAGCAGTAAAAAATTGAGCACCACACCGCCACGACCTATATAGATCAATAAGAAATGTGAAAGTTCGGCAATTTGTAGACTGGTAGGCTAAACCGTGACGTTGAATAGGAAGGCATCATGAGGCAGTCGCTAAACCGTTGCCGAACCTTCTCCAATCGGCCTTCGTTTAAGATTTTTTCGGGGTTAGAAGCCGGAAAGATGCATTAACTGTCAGCGGTGCTAGCTCCCACCTCAACCATGCCGGTCGGAAAACCAACTGTGCGAAGATCCGGATTTGGCCTCGGCCCAGGCCGGCGCCTCGCAATTGAGGGCCTGATGCAGGCTTTCGGGTGAAATGATGCTGCGGGCCAGATTGGCGCGCCACAAATCCGTGCCTTGCAGATTGGCGGCCGACAGATCAGCCTCGATCAGGTTCGCCTCGGTCAGGGACGCGGACGACAGGTTGGTGTCGGTCAGATTGGCGCCGCTTAAATCCGCGCCGGTCAAATCGGCGCCCACCAGCTTGGCCCCGCGCAGACGGGCGCCGGACAATTTGGCATTGGTCAGACTGACATGACTCAAATCACGGCCTTCGAGATTGACGTCGCTTAAATTCTCATCGGAAAGATCGGCCCGCACGCCGTCGCTGTCACCTTGCAGCCAACGATGGTGGGCGGTCAGGGTGCGGAGAAGCCGGCGGTTACGCTCGGCGTTACGTTGGCGTTGCTCTTCCTCGACAATGTTCTTTTCAACAATGCGGGTGTCGGTCGGCAATTGGGTGAGGCCCAGAATAACCCGCAGCTGGCGTTGCGCGTGCTTCATATCAAAGGCTTCAAGCTCGCCCGTCGTCAGGCTGCCGCCCTGATGAAAGCGCACCTCATATAGATATTCGATCAATTCCGGCTGGTTTTGTTCGTTTGTCTCGGCTTCCGCCGCACGCAGGGCCGCCAGTTCCGCTTCCAGCTCCTCGGGCGGGGCATAATTGCTGTTATGGCCAATACCCGGTTGCCATTCAGCGGCGGTTTCACGGGGTTTCCGTCGTGCTCTAGCCATCTTTGTTGCCTCCATTTGCATACCGGATACGCGCGTCTCCCCCAAAAGAGACCGGGGCATGCTTCACCTAACGGCTAGAAAGATAAATAGACATCATTAACAAAAACTTATTCCACCGCGCATCAGGCCTTGATGCATGCGCTTTTCGGATCATAAAGAGGCCGCAACGACGCCGTTGCCGCAACCTGTTCGCAAGCCACCTCGATGGCATAGCTGCCCGCATTGACGAACGCGGCGTCAACCACGCCGCCGTCCGGATCACGGATGTATCCGAGGCCGATGGCCGCACCCAGGCCATGGCCGTAGCTGCCAGAGCGCAGATACCCGACGATAACGCCGTCACGCCAGATCGGTTCGTTGTGGTACAGCAGTTTTTCCGGGTCGGTTAATTTGAATTGCACAAGCCGTTGCCGCGGCCCCGTCTCGCGCTGGCGCAGCAGTGCCTCGCGCCCGATGAAACCGCCATCCTTGTCCCAGGCCACGGCAAAACTCAAGCCGGCCTCGATCGGGGTGTCTTCATCGGTGATATCGTGGCCCCAGTGGCGATAGGCTTTCTCCATCCGCAGCGAGTCCAAGGCATGATAGCCGGCATGGCGCAGGCCGAATTCCGCCCCCGCCGCGACGATTTCGTCATAGACCCCTTGGGCAAGCTCGGACGGAATATAAAGCTCCCAGCCAAGCTCCCCCACATAGGTCAGGCGGGTGGCCCGCAGGGTGGCATAGCCGATATCGATCTGGCGGGAGGCGCCGAACGGAAAAGCATCGTTGCTCATGTCCGTATCCGTGATCGAAGCCAGCAATTCCCTTGATTTCGGCCCCATGATCGACAGCACGGCCTGGGCCGAGGTGATATCGGTCAGATAGGCATGGGCATCGTCGGGAATATGCGCTTTCAGCCAATGGAAATCGCGCATTTGCGAGGTGCCGGAGGTGACAATCAGGAATTCGCTCTCCCCCGTCCGGGTGACCGTCAGGTCGGCCTCGATACCGCCGCGTTCGTTGAGCCACTGGGTATAGACCGTGCGGTCCACGGGCACATCAACCTGATTGGCGCAAACCTGGTTCAACACCGCCAGGGCGTCCCGGCCCGCCAATTGAAATTTGGCGAATGACGTTTGTTCAAACATCGCCACGCCCTCGCGCACCGCCATATGCTCGGCGGCCCAATGTTCGAACCAATTCTGCCGGCCATAGCTGTATTCATATTCAGGCGCGGTTTCGCCGGGCGCATACCAATTGGCCCGCTCCCACCCCGCCGCCTCGCCGAAACAGGCGCCGGCCTGGACCAGGCGGTCATGCAGGGGCGATTTCCGCACCCCCCTGGCGGTGCGGTATTGATAGAACGGCCAGTGCGGCGCATAGAGTAGGCCGAGGCATTCACTTACCCGTTCACGCAGATAACGGGCATTGCTTTGATGCGGCAGGGTACGGCGGATATCCACGTCCCAAAGATCCAGCGGCGCATAACCGTCGCGAATCCATTCCGCCATCACTTTGCCCACGCCCCCCGCCGATTGAATACCGATGGAGTTGAAGCCGCAGGCCACGAAAAGTCCCTCGGTCTCGGGCACCTCGCCCAGGTGATAGCGGTTGTCGGGGGTGAAACTTTCCGGGCCGCAGAACCAGGTTCGGATACCGGTATGTTCCAGCGCCGGCAAGCGGCTCATGGCACGCTCCAACACCGGCATGAAATGATCCATGTCGTTGGGCAATTCATCAAAACAGAAATCTTCCGAAATACCGCCCATGCCCCACGGCTTGGCGTCGGGTTCGAACGCACCCAGCAGGATCTTGCCCGCATCTTCCTTGTAGTAGGCGTAATTATCGGTGTCGCGCAGCACTGGCAGGCCGCCGTGCACGCCTTCGATCGGCTCCGTCACCACGTAGAAATGCTCGCAGGCATGCAGGGGCACCATGGCCTTGGTCATGGCGCCCACCTCCCGGCCCCACATGCCCGTGCAGTTGACCACGACATCGGCCCTGACCCGTTCGCCGCCGACGGCAACGCCGGTGACCTTGCCCTGCTCAACCAGGATATCCGTGACCTTGGTGTTTTCCAGCACCGTCGCGCCGCCGGCGCGGGCGCCCTTGGCCAGGGCCTGGGTCAGATCCGTCGGGTTGATCTGGCCGTCTTTGGGCAGGAACACGCCGCCGACCACGTCAGCCACGTTCAACAGGGGATACATCCGGCGAATATCATCCTGATTGATCTCGTCCACCGCCAGGCCGAAGACCCGCGCCATGGAGGCGCCCCGGCGTAGCTCTTCCAGCCGCTCGCTGTTGGTGGCCAAGGAAATAGAGCCATTTTGTTTGAAGCCCGTGGCCTGTCCCGTCTCGGCTTCCAAGCCGGCATAAAGCTCGGTCGAGTACTTCGCCAGCTGGGTCAAATTCTGGGTTGCCCGCAGCTGCCCCACCAAGCCGGCGGCATGCCAGGTGGTGCCCGATGACAGCTGTTTACGCTCCAGCAACAGAACATCGCTGATACCCAGTTTGACCAGGTGATAGGCGATGGAACAACCGACGACACCGCCGCCTACAATGACAACCGAGGCGTGGCTGGGCAGGGACTTGGGCATGACAGGCTCCATACAAACATTTGCTCGCCGTCACCCTACCGGATTGCCCGTGCCTGGGCCATAATGTGCATTAGGAAAAACAAAATCGAGGGCTGGCATCTTCACGGGCCGCCCATGACGTGAAAGTACGGGTCGGATTGGCGACGGATAGTATTGAGACACTGCTCGAACGCTACGGTCCAGCGTATCGATGGATTGTCACCCTGACGGGAATGACCGCCGCCATGACGATGATTTTGTCATCAACCATGGTGAACGTCGCCGTGCCTTCGATCATGGGCACCTATGGCGTGGGGCAAAGCCAGGCGCAGTGGATGTCGACGGCCTTCCTTTCGGCCATGACGGCCAGTCAATTGCTCGGCGCCTGGGTTATTTCGATTGTCGGGCCAAGGGGCGGATACCTTGGCGCGGTGGCGCTTTTCATCGCCGGCTCCCTGCTTGGGGCCGGGGCGCCGAACATGGATATGTTGATCGCCGCGCGGGTCTTGCAGGGCATGGCCGCCGGCGTCGTGCAGCCAATCGCCATGGCCACCATCTTTCGGGTTTTCCCGCCGCAGCAGCGGGGCCTGGCATTGGCCATCTATGGCATGGGCATCATGCTGGCACCGATTATGGGCCCGGTGGTGGGCGGCATTACCATCGACGCCATGGGCTGGCGCTATCTGTTTTTCATCCCCCTGCCCATCGCCGGCCTGGCGCTTATGCTCGGCAGTCTGTTCATGCCGACCCGGGACGCGGATACGGAACGCCTGCCCTTCGATTGGGCCGGCTATGGCCTGATCGTCGGCGCCATTGTCTGCACCATGAGCGCCATCGCCGGCGGCCCGCGCGATGGCTGGTGGTCCGACAAGACCATGCTGCTTGGCTTCACCGGGATTTGCCTTTCCGTCGCCTTCGTCGTTTCGCAATTACGATCGGCGGCGCCGATCCTTGATTTCTCGGTCTTTCGCCATAAACAATTCGCCGCCGCGGCAGCCCTTGGTTTTGTCTTCGGGGCCGGTAATTTCGCCTCCACCTATATCGTGCCGGTGTTCGTGCAGACCGTACAGAATTTCACCCCGACGGCGGCCGGCCTGGTCTCGGCACCCGCCGGCCTGGTCGTGATGTTGTTCTTTCCCATCGCCGGCCGGATGGTCGATACCTTCCCGGCATACATTCTGACCATGGTTGGTCTGCTGCTGTTCGCCCTCGGCGCGCTGCTATTACATCAGACCGACGTCAATACCGCCTTTGTGACCTTAGTCATTTACGTCATCGTCGGCCGCATCGGGCAAAGCATCATGCTGCCCGCGATCAACGTCTCGGCCCTGGGGGCCCTGCCCCCCGACAAGCTGAACAACGGCTCGGGCACGATCAATTTCATCCGCCTGATGGGCGGCGCGTTCGGCGTCAACCTCCTGGTGGTCTTCATGGAGGAGCGGATCGACATGCATGCGGTCGCCCTGACCGTAACCCAGACCTATGACAACGCCGCCAGCCGGGAGCTCCTGAACCACGTCAGAAACCTGCTCACCCATGGCGGCGCACCCGAGGGCCTGCTGCGCCCCGGCTCTCTGCATTTTTTGGGCCAGGTGATCGAGGCGCAAGCCAATACCCTGGGCTTCAAGGACGGCTATATGATGATCGCCGTGGTCTTCGTCTGCGCCCTGGTGCCCGCATTGATGCTGAGAAATAAGCAGAAAAAGTAACGCCTAGCTAAGACTACCCGGATAATCCTGCCAGATGCTGTCTTCCAGACGCAGATGGCTGCTGGCCGGATAGTTCGCCTGCCAATGATCGGCGATCTGGCTGCCGGTGGCGTTCCAGACATCGGGGAAGCCGCGCACATAGGCGAAGAAATCCTCCAGCAGCTTCAGGCGATGGGCCCAGCCGATGGCATATGGATGCAGGGTCATATTGAAATGGCGCCCGCGCCTGTACTGCGCATCGAATTCGGCCCGCCAGTTGGCGAACAGCGTATCGGCATGTTCCAATCCCGTGCCCTTGGCCGGGAACAGCAAAAAGAACTGATCGTCGAAATGATAGAAATACGGCAGCGTCAGAATTGCGCTGCGTTTTTCAAAATCCGCCACCCAATAGTGCGGGATATCATCGGAAAGGCCGCTGCCCATATAGCTATAGCCGGCCTCAACCAATAACTCGGCGGTGTTCGGGCTAATGGTGCCGACCGCGAAGGGGTCGCTTTGCCGGGGCAGGGAAAACCAGCCCCTGGGACGCTGACCCAGCACATCGGTCATGATCTCGGTCGCCAGATCCATGCGGGCCTTTTCATCCTCCCGGCTTAAACCGCTGACGTCTTCATGCTTGAAACCGTGCGGCGCCACTTCATGGCCATTAACGGTCAACTCGCGCAGCGTATCCTTGAGCATATTGGCCATGGCCGCCGGCACGGTGAACGTCGCCTTGATGTCATAGCGCGCCAGGGTGGCCAGCACCTGGATCATGCCTTCATGCAAACCGAACATGGCGCGGTAGTCCGACAGATCCGAGGGGGCGACGCCATCAGGCCCCCGGGCCAGGCTCAGATCCACGTTGACCGCGACGCAGCAGCGGCGGCCACCGGGCCAGCTGATTTCATCATCCTTCAGACTGACTTCGTCGGTGGCGGTATAGTTTTGTTTCCAGGGCATCTACTGCACTCCCATCGATCGTCGGGCGGGATGGTTCTCCAGGCAATGGCGGGCTATTTCCTCACAACTTGGGAACCAGACGCCGGGCAGGGTTTTCATTCGGTTGATCAGTTTGTCCAGCGCCTCGATCCGCATGGCCCGGCCCGAGACAAACGGATGCAGGCAGACGTTCAGATAACCGCCCTGGCGGTACTGCTGCAGGAAGGCATCCCACCACATATCCATGACGCGCTCGGGCTCGGTAATGCGCTGGGCGGCATTTTCCGAGGCCAGCCAGGCGAAGGAAAAGAACATGGCGTCATCAATGGCGTAGTGGAACGGGATGTTCAAAAGGCGGTTACCGCCATCCTTGTCGCTGACATAGTAAGGCCGGTGATGGGCCGTGCCGTGGGAATTGTAGATATAGCCCTCCTCGATCAGCAGGGACTGGCTGTGCCAGCTGCGGGTGCCCACGGGACGTTTGCCGGCGGTGGCGGTCAAGGCCTGGGTGGATTTCCGTAAATGCTCCGCCTCCAGTTGCAGATCCTTGGGCACCTGATGTTCCCACATATGATCCGCCACCTCGTGGCCGTTGGCGGTGACGGCGGCGACGGCTTTCGGATAGAGCTCGCAAATCCGCCCCGGCGTGAACACCGTCGCCTTGATGTCATGGGAATTAAACAATTCGATCAGGCGCCAGATCCCGACCCGGCCGCCGAATTCACCCTGAGCCAACTGCATCGGCGGTTCCTTCAACAGCCGCCGCAACAGCATGGCATCAAAATCGGCGGTGAAGTTCACCGCCATCTGGACACCGGGCGGATAGGCGAAGTCATCGATGAATTCAAAGCGCGCCTCTGTTTCCCGGGCCGCGGCTTCCAACGCCGCGATCTCATGGGTCAGCTGATCAGTCATTGTCATTTTACGTTCCTCCTAACCCATCCATTGTACCCGTCTTCCCTCTGCCTCAAAGCCCCTATAAGCTAGAGATGGGGAAATAATGGGGATCAAGACAATGGATCAAAGCAATCCGTACGAAGCCAAACGCCGTGCCTTACAGGACAAATTCATGGCTGGCAAAGCGGAGGCGCCCCTGGGGACCGAGGGTGTGCATCACCTGGTGCTGATTTCTTCGGACCTGGACGCCACCGTCAGCTTTTACACCCGGGTCCTGAACATGCGCCTGGTCAAGGTGGTCGAGAACCGTGACGATCCGACCTCGACGCATATCTTTTTGGACATGGGCGGCGGCAATCTGCTGGCGTTTTTCGATTTTCCCGAACATGGCGATGCCCCGGTGGTACGCGGCATCGGCGCCATGCACCATGTGGCGCTAAAAGCCACGCCGGCACAATACAAGGCGTTGTTCGACCGCCTGAAGGATCAGGGTATGGACTATTCACAGCACGGCACGGACGAAGCGGGTTCAGTCTATCTGCGCGATCCGGACAATGCCCTGATCGAAGTGACCTGCCGCTAAACGACTAGGCGCCTTCCAGAATGGCGTCTGCGACTTTCTCCGCCGTCATCAGGGTGGGAAAATTGGTATTGGCACAGGGCACGACCGGGAAGATCGAGGCATCGACAACGCGCAGACCTTCCATGCCGCGCACCCGGCCGGCATTGTTGGTGACGGCCTTGGGGTCGTCATCGGCGCCCATGCGGCAACTGCAGGAGGCATGCCAGACACCAACGGCGGCCTTTCTTACGAAGGCCTCCAACGCTTCCTCATCCCGCATCAGCTGTTCCAGGGTGAAGCCTTCCAGTATGAATTTATCCATCAAGACCTTGCGCAGAGCATCCGGGCCATCCAGCAGTTTGGCAAAAACACCGGTCAGGAATTTGTTCTTTGAAGTAACTTCCCCCACCTGGCGCACCTTGTCGGAATAGCTGGCCGGGAACGCATTCGAGGTCGCGGCCTGCAACACGGGCATGGCGTGCAACGCCGTCATGCGGCGCACCCCATCCATCAGACGGTCCAAATCCCGCTGATCCGACAGCAGATTGAATTCCACCGTCGGCTCGTCGCGATAGTCGGCGGAATTCAGTTTGACCTGGCCGGTCTCGGAATAGGTTTTGTTGACGAAGATAATTTTCGAGGCGATCTGCTCTCCCACCGCGTGCCAGGAAGATTTGGAGGAAACGGCGACGAACATATCGCCCTTGGGAATGCCTTCCATTTCCGAAGAATACCGCAGCCCGACCAAGAGGTGGCGGCGGGTGAAATCATTGACCCTGGCGTGGGGCTTGACAAACGAGGCCACGGCAACGGAGGGGTGATCCATCAGGCCCTGGCCAACGCCAGGCAGATCGTGGCGTACGTCAATGCCCATTTCGCCCAGCGCCATGGCCGGGCCGATGCCGGCGCGCAGCAGATGCGCCGGGGAATGGATGGCGCCCGACGACAATATGATCTCGTTGCCGCGGAATTCCTGCTCCTGGCCCTTGACCATGGCCTTGACACCGACACAGCGGTTGCCCTCGAACAGCAGCTCCTTGACCCTGGTTTGGGTTGTAATCGTCAGGTTCTCCCGCTGCCGGGTGCCGGGATCGAGATAACCGATGGCGGCGGAGACCCGGCGTTCATAAGCATTCGACATGGTGATCGGGAAATAGCCGTCCTTGAACTCGCCATTCTGGTCGGGCAGATATTCAAAGCCGGCCTGGGCAAAGGCCTGCCCCGTGGCGGTCGCGTGATCGTTCCACAGATCGGGCATGATGCGGCGTACGGGAATGCGGCCTTCATTGCCATGATAGGGACCGTCATAGTCCATATCCCGTTCGACCTTTTTAAAAAAGGGCAGCACCGCGTCCCAATTCCAACCCTTGGCGCCGCGCGCATCCCATTCGTCGAAATCCGTCGGCGCGCCGCGGTTGGCCAGCTGGCCGTTGATGGATGAGCCGCCGCCCAGGACGCGGGCCTGTTCGTATTTCCGCAATGGTGGCCGGTCAACATCCGGATTGTTGTGTGAAATGACTTCCGTGGTGACCTTCAGTTCGTTCCAGATGAAGCGCTTATCCAGATATGCGGTGCCGGGATAGCTATCCAGGATTTCCTCGGGCACCTTGCCGTGCGGTGTATCCTGGCCGGCCTCGCACAACAGAACCTGGTTCGCACTACGCGCCGATAACCGGTTGGCCAGCACGGAACCGGCGGAGCCACCGCCCACAATGATGTAATCGTACTGCATCTCGCTTCCCTTACTTTTCTTGTTCTACGGCCCGTGGCGTTTCTGTTCATCCTCGATCGCGACATAGTAGAGCACGAATTCCTGCGCCAGACTTTCAATTTCGCGCGCTGGCCTGGATAAATGCGAGATTGGAATATGAACCGAAGGGTAGCCCTGCGCCTGACTGTCGAATTTCCGCATTTGTGGTGAGATCAGATTTATGAAGCCGACCGAGTTGCGGATATAGCTTCGCGCCTTTTCATCCAGGCGGTTCGGATCCACCGCGACCATCAACACCCGCCGCGCCAGGGTGGCGTTTGCCGCCCCTATCCCAATTACCGCCGTCCAGGGTATCAGGCCAAGGGGGGGACGCTGGCAGTTAATGCCAACGGCATCGAAAACCACCACCGGCTTGCGGTCAAAGGCCATTTGCAGCAACAGGCCAGCGACAAACAGACAAATCACGATGGCCATGATATTTGTCCAGCTCAGATCCGTCAGGGTGAACTCTTCCGCGCCATCGCTTTGCAGGATCATCGCCACGCCCAGCAGACAGGGCAGAACCAAAATCCCAAGCTGGATTTTAGAGGGATAGAAGTTCACCGGTTCGGGCGGCGGCCCCGCGTCCGCCCCTTTATCCGCCCCCCCATCTATCATTGATGATCCTTTTGTCCACGCCGTCAATGCCAAGCAATATACCCGACGATCATAGCCATTCGGGCATTTCGCCGCTACTCTGCACCGCTGCAAGCACAATTGGGGAGCGCATTGGCGTAAGGAATTCATGAAACGAATAATGATTGTTGTCGACGGCAGCGCGAATGACGCCGAGTCACTCACCAGCGCGCGGAACCTGGCTCTTTCGAGCGGTGCTCAATTAACTGTTGCCCATGCCCGCATACCCCACCACACGATCATGGGTGTTGGCGAAATGGCGTTCGTCGGTAGTGAAGGCGCGCGACCAGACGAGGATCAAAAGCGGGCCGAAGCCGCCTTTAACGAAGTCTGCGGCGATCTGCCGGATGCGCGGTTCCTGGTGTACGAGGCCCGCAGCGATGCCATCATCGCCTCCCTGGGTAGCGCCCATGACCTGATCCTGGTGGAGCGGCTATCCGCCGAGGAAGGGCCAGAGGCCGACCAGCTTAATACCGCGCTGTTTGATACGGGGCGTCCGGTTTTGCTCATTCCGCCCATGGCCCATGGCGTTTCGGCCGAAAGGATAGCGATTGCCTGGAATGGCACGACGCAAAATTCCAGGGCCATCAAATCCGCCCTGCCCCTGATGCGGACCGCCAAGGACGTCGTTCTATTGCAGGGCAGCGGCGCCGGCGCTATCGACATGGCGCCGATGTTGGAATATCTCGCCGCCCATGACCTGGCCGCCAAGGTAGTGGCGTACGACTCCGAACGTCTGACCGCCAGGGCGCGTGGGCGCGCCTTGATCGCGGCGGCATGCGAGGTGGATGCCACGCTATTGGTCACCGGCGCCTTTGGCGAAGGCCGGCGCGGCGTTCTGGCCGGGCTGGGCCGCGCAACACGCAAAATCGTCACGGCGGCGCCATTTTCAGTTCTGTTGCAAAGTTAGGAATATTCAATGCTGCTCGAAAACCAAGTTGTTCTGATAACCGGGGCGGGCACCGGCATTGGCGCTGGCGTGGCCCAGGCCATGGCCGAGGCCGGCGCCAATGTGGTCTGTGCCGACATCAACGCCGAGGCTGCGCAGGAAACCGCCGACGCCGCCGCGCGGGCCGGCGTGGAAAGCCAGGCGCTGGCGGCGGATGTTGGCGATGTTGACGCCATCGAGGCCATGCTGGATGCGGCAATGGAACGTTTCGGCCGTTTGGATGTGATCGTCAATAACGCCGGCGTCACGCGCAAGGCCTATATCATGGACCTGACAGAGGCCGATTGGGATCGCATTCACCGGGTCAATTCCAAGGGCGTGTTCTTTTGCCTGCAAGGCGCGGCCCGGCGGATGATCGAACAGGGCGGCGGCCGGATTATCAACATGGCCTCGATCGCGGGCCGTGGTTACCAAGGCACCTCGAACGCGGCCTATGCGGCCTCAAAGGGCGCGGTTATCGCCCTGACCAAGACGGCCGCCCAGCAATTGGGACGGCACAACATTACCGTCAACGCGATCTGTCCCGGCGTTACCCGCACCGCGCTGTTGGAGCAGATCTTCGCCACCCAGCAGGAAACCGACGGCATCAGCAGAGAAGACGCCGAGGCCCGCGCCGCCCGGCCGATCCCGCTTCGCCGCATCAACGAGCCCGAGGATATCGCGGCCATGGCGGTCTTTCTCGCCTCGCCCGGTGCCCGCAACATTACCGGACAGGCTTACAACGTGGACGGCGGCCTGATCACCAGTTGACGCCATGGATGCGCTTTTGCAAGACGGCCTGGATTTCGCCGCCGGCTATTCTTTCGCACTCAGCCTGCTGTTTTTCCTGCCCGCCATATTGGCCTTCCTGCTGTCTCATTCTCGGCGCTGGGCCATTCTGATCCTGTTGTTTACCCTGGGCTGGACGGGTCTGGGCTGGTTGGTGGCGCTGATCTGGGCCCTATCGGGGCGCAGGGGGTAATTGACATTTGCCCTTCGGTTGCAGACGTTAACCGCTAGGTGAAAATGGGAGAGCGAAATGCGCTGGTTATTGGCAATTCTGCTAGTGCTGCCACTGTCCGCCGCGATGCCCGCCGCGGCATGGGCGGAAATCGGGCAGATTAAGCGCGTCACAGGTCAAGCGTCACTGCTGCGGGACGGCAAAATAATTGCCGCCAAGATCGGCCTGCCGGTCGAGGCGGCGGACCTCATCGTCACGGGGAACGATGGCCGCATGGGCATTACCTTCACCGATGACAGCCGCTTCGCCGCCGGTCCCAACAGCCGTATCGAACTAACGACCTTCACCTTTAATCCGAAGACCCGCGAAGGTGAATTTCTCACCAAGGTGAACAAAGGCACCCTGGCGGTGATATCGGGCAAAATTGCCAAGTACCGCAAGGATGCCATGAAAGTTCGCACGCCGACATCGATGTTGGCTGTGCGCGGCACCAAATTTCTGGTCAAGGTGGCGCCATAGACCACGTTCAAATTTCAATTTCCAGCCCGTCGCAGGCCATAGAATACATGGCATCAAAGATCAGCACATCCGCGCCCGAGAGAAAATCGATATAGCGATGACAGCCGTGAATGTGGATCTCATTGCCGAGAATATAGGCTGGTGCGAAATACGGCAGACCCATGAGAGGTGGGAAAATCCAGCTCGTTATCAATGAAATCATCCAAGGCCACATCGGTAGCAAACGACCGGCCATCCGCCTGACGCAGCGCCGCCCGCACCTTGTCGCGGACACCCTGGCCGCTCAAAGCCACGGGCAGCGAACCACGTGTACCCCAGAACCTTAGCAGCATGGCATCATCCGCTTTTCCACAACGAATATCATGCTTACCATGCCGCTCTCGGGCTCGATAGATTCTTTAATGTCCATTGGGATTGCGGGCAACGGAGACGATGCCACTATATCTCGATTATCAGACCACTCGGGTCATTTTTCGATCATTGACCTGCCAGCCCAGGACATCCTTGATTGGCTTGCCGAACAAATAGCCCTGGCCGTAGCGGACGCCGATATCGACAAGAAAATCGGCCGAGGCTTCGGTCTCCACCATTTCGCCAACCGTATCGATGCCCAGATCAATGCAAAGGGAGGCAATGGCTCGTATGAAAGCTTTACCCTTGGTCGAGGTCTGCGCCTCCCGCACGTACATGCCATCGATCTTGACACAATCCACATCCAAGGCGCGCAGATACTGGAAAGCGGATGAACCGGAGCCAAAATCATCAAGACAGACCGTATGTCCCAGTCGTCGCAGGGAGTTGAGGAATTTGCCGGTCGCTTCCAGATCATGAATGGTCGAGGATTCTGTTATTTCAAACTGCAACCAGCTACGCGGCGGCGTGAAATGACTTAGCAATTGGATGAGTTTTTCCAGGAAGACCGGCGTTTCCAATGAGCGTCCGGAAATATTGACGGCTACGGACAATTCCCGGTTCTGCTTCTGAATTGATTCCAGGAAACGCATGACCCGGGCGCACATGGCAAGATCGAAATCGGCGATAATCCCGGCGTCCTCAGCAAATCTGATGAAGGAAAAAGGCGAATCTTCCGGGCCGCCCCCCTGCAATCGCACTAAAGCCTCGAAGTGATCCACATCCCGGTTACGCAAATCGACGATGGGCTGGTAGAAAACCTCGAACTCGCCTTTGGCCACGGTGCTCTTGAACGCGAGAATCTTGCCGCGCGTTTCATCCAGCATGGTCTTATAACCTTGCTGCAGATCCTTTATGGTGAATTTGCCGCACTGCTCGGAAAATTTGTTGATCGAATACAACAATGCCTTGGCATCGTCGAAGTCGGACATTTCGTCGCCCGCCAGATCAATGGAAGCGGTATGTACCGTGATCCCTTCGCCGCTGGGATCGGCGGCTTCAGCCCGATTACTGATCATCTGTTCCAGATCAAGCATGTCCGCGGCGGGGTCATGAACGACGCTGAACATGTCGTTATCAATATGCGACGCCGCCCCGCCCTCTATGGCGCGGGCCTGGATATAGCCATTGATGTCGGACATCAGGGCCGCCGCCTCGCGGTCCTCCATGCGGCCCAGCACGGCGTTCAAGCCTTCCAGATCCAGCATGGTCATGACCGCCGGGCGGTCGCCGCTACGGGCCGATTCAATCGCCTCATGGGCAAGGCCGGCAAAGCTTTCCTTATCCAGCAATTCAGGGACGCCCACGCCGGTCAGTTCGCCCCGGTTCAGGGATAGAAACAGACCGCCGCCATTGATAGGTAAATACGTCCCGCGTATTTCAATATTAAAAATTTCGCCGGCGTCATGCCGTAAACGCAGATGAAGGGGGCCGCAGCGCCCGTTCTTGACCGCCATCTTGCATCCGGTGGAGAGTATGTTGCGGTCTTCAGCGACGATCAATTCATCGAATTGACGCCCTACCAGCGCGCTACCGTCATGTCCGGTCAAGGCAGTGATCGCCCCCGTGGCATAGCGGATCTTTTGCTCGTTATTGAGTTCGACAAAGGCATCGGCGGCGGAAAAGGCAAACGCGACAAAGCGGTCGCGATCGCGACGGACTTCGCCTCCTGCTGTTTCAACCGCTGCCTTTTCGTTCAAACTCATAGCCCGCTCATCACCCGCCCCCGGTCAGATAGAAATGCGAACAGCTAATATGTCCGCTAAAGATGAAGCTCGCATTAACGTGACGAAAATAAGATCTTATCCTCCTTTTGCGATAAAATACCCGCGCTCCGACCGACCATAGCCAAGACGAGCATACCTTGAGCATCCAGGCAGACCCCCTTTCTCAAGAACCCCCGCCCCCCAGCCGCCTGTCCCGTTGGCTGATGATCGCCGGGCGCCTATTGTGGCTGGAACTGATTGGCGCCTACGCGCTGCTCAGTCTTTATGTGCTCGTGCGCCGTCTTGGGGGCAGTGAAGGGGGCAATCCAGGTGCTGATTTTATCATTTATTATGCCGCGTCCCTGCTCACCCTGGCAGGTGATCCAAGTGCCATATTCTCCTGGCCGGAGCTGCGGCAGGCGCAAGCCAGCGTGATCAGCGGCCCTGTCGACTATCTGCCATGGCTTTATCCACCGCCCTTGCTTCTAGCCGCGGCGCCGCTTGCCAGCCTGCCCTATATACCGGCGTTCTTTGTCTGGGTACTGGCGCAGCTGGCCCTGCTAGCGGCCGCTGTCCGGGGCCTGGGCCAGGTGCCTTTGGCCATTTTGGCCGCATTAGTCTTCCCCGCGACCGTGAACAATATACTGGCTGGCCAGAATGGCGCGCTGAGCGCCGCCATATTGGGCGGCGGCCTGAGCATCCAAAAGCGCCATCCCATCGCCGCCGGCCTAGTGTTCGGTCTCTTGGTCTACAAACCTCATTTGGCGATCATGCTGCCCTTTGCCTTGCTGGCCATGGGTGCTTGGCGGACGATCGCCGCCGCGCTGGCCAGTGCCGCCGGCGTCTCGGTTTTGAGTCTTGCGGTTTTTGGCGGCAAGCCATGGGCGGAGTTTTTCACCGTCATGGCTGCGGGCAGTAATGCGCTGGAGTCCGGCAGCGCCCATTGGCCCAAGATGGCAACGGTCTTTACCGCCCTGCGTCTGGCCGGCGCAGAGGTGCCATTTGCTTATGCCGGCCAGGCCCTATCAACATTTCTGGCCATTCTGGCGGTGGTTTTTGTTTGGCGCCGGGGCGCCTCCGTGCCTTTGCGTGCCTCGGCCTTGATTTTCGCGACTTTTCTAGCCACGCCCTATGCCTTTTTCTATGACCTTGTGGTGCTGATATTCGCCATTCTGTGGCTTGGCCGCGCACCGGATGGTGTGGCGCCAAGCACCGGCGGCCGGGCGATATTGGCTCTATTGTGGCTGGCCCCGGTCGCCCTATGGCTGTTGGCCCGTTATAGCCAGATCTCGCTGTGGCCCCTGTTGTTGGCGGCATGCCTGCTTTGGGTGCTTCAAAAAGCCCGGGAGGAGAGGTATTCTCCGCCGCAAGCGTAAGTATACGCACAGTTTCAGTTTAGGGATGCCAGCACATGGATATTCGCGGCTTGATGCGCCGGGCGGTCAGTTTCAATAGCAAGCGGGAGGCCATTGTTCATGGTCAGCGTCGCCTGACCTTCGCGCAGTCCTGGCAGCGCGGCCTGCGGCTTGCCAATGCCTTGCTCGACATGGGTCTGAAGCCGGGCGACCGGGTCGGATCGCTGGAAGATAACGGCATCCCGGCGGTGGATTTTTTCCTTGCCGCCACCATCGCCAATCTGGTCCGCGTACCCCTTTACCCGCGCAACAGCGCGGAAACCCATGGCCATATGCTGGGCCATACGGGCTGCCGTGCGGTCATTGCCTCAAGCGAATATGTGGGCGAGTTGGATGGCTTACTGGAGGCATTGCCGAAGCTGGAAAAAATCATTTCGCGTGACGATGGCTATGAAGATTGGCTGGCCGGGTTTCCCGACGATGATCCAAATGTGCCGGTGGCACCGGACGATTATTTTATCGTCCGTCATACGGGCGGCACCACCGGGTTGCCCAAGGGCGTGGCCTACACCCACCGTGCCTGGCTGGCGGCGGGACGGGATTGGACCTATTTGTTTCCGCCGATCGAGCCTGGTGACAAATGCCTGCACATTGCACCGATCAGCCATGGTTCGGGATATTTATTCGTCCCCATGTGGCTAAATGGCGCTTGCAACGTCCTGCTTGATCACTTTGACGCCGCCGACGCCCTTGCCTGCATCGAGGCTGAGCCGATCCAATACCTCTTTGTCGTGCCGGCCATGCTGAACCTGATGAACCGCGATCCAAAAGCACGCAGCCGGGATTTCTCCAAGCTGAAATGCATGCAGGTTGGCGCCGCTCCTATTGCCGACGATACCGCACTGACGGCGCGGGAGATTTTCGGCGATACCCTGTGGCAGGGTTATGGACAGACCGAGGCCGTGCCGGTCACCATGATGGGGCCGCGGCAATGGTTCGCCGAGATCGAGGGCTCGGAGCCCTTGCGCTCCTGCGGCCTGGTTCTGCCCTTCGCCGATGTGGAAATCTGGGACGAAAACAACGAACCCCTGCCCCAGGGCGAAGAGGGCGAGATCGCCCTGCGCTGCGATGGTCAGATGGCCGGCTTTTGGGAAGACCCCGAGGCCACGGCGGAACGCATGGTGGACGACTGGGTGTTGACCGGCGATATCGGCATGATCGACCGCGCCGGTTATCTCTATCTGTTGGACCGGGCCGGCGACATGATCGTCTCGGGCGGCTACAACATCTACCCGGCGGAACTGGAAAACGTACTGTGCGACCATGGCGATATCGTCGAGGCAGCGGTCTTCGCGGTGCCTGACGAGCGCTGGGGCGAGAGCCCCATGGCTGTCTGTATGGTCAACGAGGGGGCCGCGGTCACGGCGGAAGAATTGATTGCCTTCTGCGCCGAACGCCTGGGCTCTTACAAACGGCCCAAATCAGTGCTCCTGACCAGCGAGCCGCTCCCCAAAAGCGCGGTCGGAAAAATTCAGCGCAAAGTACTGCGCGAGCCGTACTGGGAAGGTCATGAGCGGCGGATTTCAGGCAATTAGGCGCTGAATCAATGGGCCGGCCAGCGAGGTTTCCCTCAATGCGGCCGGCCCGTTAATGCCACGAACTCGGTATTTTCGAAACTTATCCGGTCTTTTGAAACTTCGGTTAGGTCATTAGATGCCACATATAAGCCAAACCACCGACCGAGATAAGCCAGCCCAACGCAACCAGGAAGAAAGCGGGCTGTGAATGCGTTACCGATGACGTTACTTGCTGATCCATCACTGAATTTACCATTTTACTGATCCCAACAATTTACTGCCGGCCAACCACTTGGCGACATAGACAACCGTAACGTCCACCAATTTATCCTGCATGTTTCATGCCAACCGCCTGGCGATTAGATAATGGCTGTTAACTGCCATTCTAATGCTAGATCGCATCCTTTTCCGTCCCAAATCAGGACAACACGACATTGCACACCGTGCCAATCCTGGAAACCGGCACGCTCTGGCCTCGGATTTATCCGTTATCCGGCAACGTTTTGGTAATAGTCGCTAATCTGTTTGAAAGAATTAGCAAGATATGCTGCCAACGCTAAAGGTAACAAAGACGAATAATGCAAGATCAACAGCGTGACCGTATTAACTAAAATGAACCGCCTTTCCGAAACCATGATACCGCCGCGCCTGCTGTTGGACGAGCGCAGTGGGCGACTCTACGGCTGGTTCGTCTCCTGCCATCTGTTGATTGGACTGCTGGCCCTCGCTTTGTCCGGCTGGGTGTATCAGGCCGCGAACCAGATAACGCCGGCTTATTGGCTGTTCCTGGCATTGACCACCTGTCTCATAGCGCAACCGGTTTTGTTCCGGTTAAGCGGCGCCTACAATCTGTTATCGACCATTTCCATCGTGATCCTGAACGCCATGATCGGGGTGGCGGCCTATAATTATGGCGGCTATCTGTCGCCGGTCTTGCCGGTATCGATTGCCATTCCATTATTTTGCCTGTTTTTTCTGAATGGGCTGGGTCAGGTCGTGGGTCTGGGGACTCTGGCCATATGCTACGGCGGCCTCATCGTCCTGTACGTGGACGGTCATGCCTTTCCGCAATATTTGCCGGCGGAACAACTATCGGGCCTGTTTCTGGCCGGGATCATCGTTGCCACCGTGTTCGTCACGGCCTTGGCGCGGGGCTATCTGGACCTGTACGCCCTGTCGCGGGATACCCTTCGCCGCGAGGTAGAGCGCCATCGTGATACCGCCGACAACCTGATCAAGGCCCGCACCCTTATCGAAAACGGCACCAAATCGAAGGGGCAAAGCATTGCCGCCGTTTGCGACGAAATCCGCATGCCCCTCAACGCTATTATCGGCTTTGCACAAATCATAAGCCGCGAATTGATGGGACAATTGTCCGACGAGCGATATCGTTCCTGCGCTTCCGACATAGAGAGCAGCGGCCGCCATCTATTGGGTATTATCGATGAAGTTCTCGATCTGGTGCGGGTGGAAACCGGCGATCTGGAGCTGATCGAAGGCGATTTTGAAATGTCGGCTCTGGTTGCCAAATGCGGCGAAACCGTCACCGGCCTGGCCCAGGCCCGCAATGTCGCCATGGCTTGCGATTTACCTACTGGCGGTATGATGATCCGGGCTGACCAGAGCCGCGTACGTCAGGTCATTATTGCGTTATTGTCAAATTGCACTGCCTTGGTCGGCGGCGGCGGGCGGGTTGAAATTCAACTTTCCGCGACCGCCGCAAACGAAGCCATGCTATTGATCCGCGCAACGGGCGCCACCGTTTCGCCGGAACGCCTGGCTCTGGCGCTGGAGCCTTTCGACGGCGTCCCGCCCGGCCATGGCGCCGAGCGGCTGGGTATCGGCTATGGCTTGCCCATTGCCCGCCGTCTGGTCGAATTGCATGGCGGCAAATTGCAATTCGGCGGCCCCAAACCGGATGAGGCGCATATAATCATGACCCTGCCCGCCAACCGGTTGCGGCACGAACAGGACGCGGCTGGAATTGAGGGCCGGGCCTAAATTTTCTGCGCCACGATATTTCCTCCGCTATGATTGCGGCCGGTTATTGGGATGACGCCATGAAGAAAACCGCCCTTGCAGCTATTCTCGCCACAACCGTCGCGCTGACGCCCTGGCAGGCCGTCGAGAGCGCCGAAGCCGGCGATTTCCTGCATGGCCAAAGACTTTATTCCCTGGGCGACTATGGCGGGGCGCTGCAAATCTGGCAGGCGTTGGCGCAACAGGGCGACGCCAGGGCGCAATACAGCATGGCGATCCTTTATTTGCGGGGCCGGGGAGTTCCGAAAAACAAGGAAAAAGCCATGCGATGGGCCAGTCGGGCCGCGGAGCAGGGCTATAAACCTGGCCGGAAATTGCTACAAAAATTGCAAAAACCCAAAGCCAAGGTGGAAGCCGCGGCCAAGCCACGGCAGCGCAAGGCCCGAAGCCAGATGACGGAACTGGAACGCATCGAAGCCTCGGCCGAGGATTGGCTGCTGCGCATCGAAGACAAGATCGCCAAGAACGGCCGCCTGGAATACGGCGAGTTGCATGCGGTACGGCTGGACGGCGCCGTGCAGATAACGATCCCCGATCTCGTCATCCATGGCGATGACGGAGGCTTGCTCGAAATCGGTACGGTGCGCGCCGAAATACGCCAAGGCGATGAACGTTTTGATGATATCACCCTGGCCCTGCCGGACGAGATGCGCTTTCGCCAGCAAGACGGAAGCGAGGGACGCATAACCATCGCCAAGCGCCATGCCAAACTACGCTGGGACCGGCAATTGGAAATCAGCACGGATTTTGAATTCCGCCTCGGCGAACTGCGGATTTTGAATGCCGAGAGTGGCGAGAGAGGCAGTATTGGCGAGATTTTGGCGCTTTCGAACGTGCGCGAGGATAACGGCCTTTGGACCGGGCCCATGCGGCTCGCCATAAGCCAAATGAGGATCAGCGACGGCAAGGCATCCGCCCTGCTGTTGGACAAGGCCACGATTGAGCTGGATCTGCGCGGCCTGGATATCCCTGCTTATAACGACAGCCTGCTCCAGACCGGATCGGACAGCGACGGGATGCCGCCGCTGAAACAGATATTGACCTTGGCCAGCGGCGTCGGTTTACACGCCAGTATCGAAGGTCTGGCCGTACGACATCCCGATCAAGGCGATTTCCGCTTGGATCAGGCTGACTACGGTCTGGATCTGTCCAGTCCGGATGGCAAGCTATTGAACCTCGCCCTGACCGCCAGCCATCATGGCCTTAGCGGCACGGGCAGCGCGGCACCTGAAGCCATGGTGCCAAGGGAACTGGATATCGCCCTGGCCCTAGAAAACGTTCCCAGTGAAACGATCGTCAACGTCGGTGTGGCGGCGGCCGTCGAAGTGGCCTTATTGGGAAAGGTAAGCTCCGGCCCGCAAGTGTTTAAGCGCCTGCGGCAGGACCTGAGCGCGGCGGCAACGGTGCTGCACCTGAAGCGGACGAAAATTTCGGCCAAGGATTACGACATCAACATGGATCTGAGCTTGCAGGCGGACGGAACGGCCAAGGCTGGCTTGGTTGGCAACGGTGAGTTGCGTATCAAGGGCCTGGACAAGCTGCTCGCGACAACGGGGGGGCGCGACCTACCGCCGCTCGCGGATTTGGTTAAAAAGGGCAAACGTTTGCAGGGGCGCAGGGGACATCTGTTCGCTCTTGCCATCCGCCCCGATGGATTCCTGGCCGTGAACGGAGATCCCGTGCTGTCCCTGGCGCCTTTTGACGATACAGCCAAGCAATAGGTAACATTAGCCGGTAATGGAACATCTCTCCCGCGATATCGCCACTTTGTTGGGCCTGGCAGCCCTGTTCGGCTATCTCAACCACCGCTTCCTGCGCCTGCCCCGCACCATTGGCCTGGTTCTGATCGCCATGGCCGCCTCGTTGGGTGCCTTGGCCATTGATGCCGCAGTGCCGGGCTGGGGCGTGGGGCCGGGGCTGCGCGCGGCCTTGATCGAAATCGATTTCACCGCTGCCCTGATGCACGGCATGCTGGGTTTTCTGTTATTCGCGGGCGCCCTGCATGTGGACCTGGCACAACTGGCCAAGCGGCGCTGGCCCATCGCGGCCATGGCCACAGGCGGCCTGCTGCTGTCCACCGCCCTGATCGGCGGCGGTATATGGCTGGCCTTTGATCTGGTCGGCCTGCCCCTGCCATTTATCTATTGCCTGCTGTTCGGCGCGCTGATTTCACCGACCGATCCGGTGGCGGTGCTGGGCATCCTGAAGACCGCCAAGGTGCCGGCCAGTCTGGAGGCCAAAATCGCCGGTGAAAGCCTGTTCAATGACGGCGTCGGCGTCGTGGTCTTCGTCATCCTGTTGGCCATGGCGACATCAGGCGCTGGCGGCGGTGGAGACGGCCATGGCGCTTCCATGGATGCCATGGGCATAGCGCTATTGTTCCTGCAAGAAGCGGTTGGCGGCGCGGTCCTGGGCCTGGCGGCGGGCGCCATCGCATTTTGGGCCCTGCGCTCCATCGACGAGTACAACCTGGAAGTCATCATCACCCTGGCTCTGGTCACCGTCACCTACGAGGTGGCGTTCCTGCTGCACACCTCTGGCCCCATCGCCGTCGTGGTGGCCGGGCTGTTGATTGGCAACCATGGCACCCGCCTGGCCATGAGCGAGACCACGCGCGGCCATCTGACCAATTTCTGGACCTTGATCGATGAGATCCTGAATGCGGTGCTGTTCCTGCTGATTGGGCTGGAGGTCGTGGTGATCTCCACCGCGCCGGGCCTGATGTGGGTCGCCTTGATCGCCATTCCTCTGGTTCTAAGCGCACGTTTCGTTGCCGTTGCCATTCCCATAGGGCTGCTGGGTCTGTGGCGCGATTTTACCAAAGGGGCGATCCCGGTGCTGACCTGGGGCGGTTTGCGCGGCGGCATCTCGGTCGCCTTGGCCCTGTCGCTGCCGGCGGGCGCTGAAAAAGACGCCATCGTCACGGTCTGTTACGCGGTGGTGGTGTTTTCAATTCTGGTACAGGGTTTGACGATCGGCCGTCTGGTCGCCTGGGTTGTGCCAAGTCAGAGTACGGAGACGGAACGACATGACTGAACCCGAGCGCAAGGTCGAGGTGATCGAGAAACGCACGGTCTTTCAAGGTTATTACCGGGTCGATGCCTACCGGCTGCGCCACAGCCTGTATCGAGGCGGCATGGGCGCCGAGATCAGCCGCGAGGTCTTGGAACGCGGCCATGCCGTTCTGGTACTGCCCTATGACCCGGTGCGCGACGAGCTGGTCATGATTGAGCAATTTCGTATTGGTCCCTTCGCGCGCGGTGATCAGCCATGGTGTCTCGAAGTGGTCGCCGGCATCATAGAGGACGGCGAGGACCTTGAGGACGTGGCGCGCCGGGAAGCCATGGAAGAAGCTGGCATCGAATTGAGCGAAATCACGCATGCCCTGGATTTCTATGCTTCCCCCGGCGCGGTAACGGAACAGATTTCCGTCTACTGCGCCCGGACGGATGCCTCCCTGGCCGGCGGCATTCATGGGATCGAGGCCGAAGGCGAGGATATCAAGGTTATCGTCATGCCATTCAAAGACGTCATGCAGGCCCTAGACGAGGCCAGGATCAGTGCCGGTCCCGTAATCATCGCCGTGCAATGGCTGGCCCTGCACCGCGAAGAGATCCGTCAGCGTTGGCTTGATTAATTAAACACAAAAAAAATGTTAATAAATTAGATTTACTTGTCCTACCTGGGCATAAAGCATAGTCTGCGGCCAAATCATATTAGCAGGTCGTGGAGTAGATCATGGATATACGGCAGGGTTTTATCGAGAGCATCGGCAATACACCTTTAATTCGCCTGAAAAAGGCATCGGAACTGACAGGGTGCGAGATCCTGGGCAAGGCGGAATTTCTTAATCCGGGCGGCTCGGTCAAGGATCGGGCGGCCCTGGCTATTGTCAGCGCGGCGGAAGCCAGGGGCGATTTGCGACCGGGAGGCATTATCGTCGAAGGCACCGCCGGCAATACGGGTATCGGCCTGGCCCTAGTGGCCAATGCGCGGGGCTATCGAACGGTCATCGTTATCCCCGAGACCCAGACCAAGGAAAAGAAAGACATGCTGCGCATGTGCGGCGCCGACCTGCGCGAGGTACCCGCCCTGCCCTATCGGGACGACAACAACTACATCAAATATTCCGGGCGTCTGGCCGACGAAATCGCCGCGAACCATGCCGAAGGCGCGATTTGGGCCAACCAGTTCGATAACGTGGACAATCGCCAGGGCCACTACGACACCACGGGGCCGGAGATTTGGCGCCAGACGGACGGCAAGGTCGACGGGTTCATCTGCGCCGTGGGCTCGGGCGGCTCGCTCGCCGGTATTTCGCAATATCTTAGAGAACAGAACCCCGCCATCACCATCGGCCTGGCCGACCCGCCCGGCGCGGCGCTGTACAACTACTATGCCAATGGCGAATTGAAGGCCGAGGGCTCCTCCATCACCGAAGGCATCGGCCAGGGCCGCATTACCGCCAACCTGGAAGGCCTGGCCATTGATGCGCCGTTTCAAATTCCGGACGAGGAATCCCTGCAAATCGCCTTTGACCTGATTATCGAGGAAGGCCTGGTTTTGGGATCTTCCAGCGGCGTAAATGTCGCGGGCGCCATTCGTCTGGCGCAACAAATGGGGCCGGGCCATACAATTGTGACCTTGCTTTGTGATGGTGCCCAGCGCTATCAAAGCAAGATGTTCAATGTGCCTTTCCTGGAAGAGAAAGGCCTGCCCGTACCGAGCTGGATGGCCGGGACCGGGTGATAACGCCAAAGAGGCCCGAATGACCGAATTGCTGTTCCGCGACGACCCTTATGCCAAGGACTGCGAAGCCACCGTAACAGCCGTGAACGACCGCGGCGGCATCGAATTGGACCGCACGGTGTTTTATCCCACGGGTGGCGGTCAGCCGGGCGATACGGGCGTTTTGCGCCTTGGTGATGGCAGCGAGATCACGATCGCGACAACGGTCAAGGGCGATGGCCCGGATGATGTTGTCCATGTCGCCGCGGAAGGCCAAGACCTGCCCGCCGTCGGCACCTCGGTCACGGCCGCGATCGACTGGGATGTGCGCCACCGCCTGATGCGTATCCATACCTGCCTGCATCTGCTCTCCTCCGTCGTGGAATATCCGGTCACGGGCGGGCAGATCAGCGATGGCAAGGGCCGCCTGGACTTCGACATGCCCGAAATGACCGTGGAGAAGGAGGCCATTACCGCGCGTTTGAACGAACTGATCGCCGAGGGGCACCCGGTCAACGTGGGCTGGATCAGCGATGACGAACTGGCCGCCCAACCGGATCTGGTCAAAACCATGTCCGTGAAACCGCCCATGGGCCAGGGCCGGGTCCGCCTGATCGACGTTGATGGTTGCGATTTGCAGCCCTGCGGCGGCACCCATGTCGCCAACACCTCGGAAATCGGCGGCGTCAGGGTTCGCAAGATCGAGAAAAAGGGCCGGCAAAACCGACGCATATCAATCGAGTTTTCTTAAATATTATCAATAATATACTAACTTTTATTGAGGCCCAAGATGAGCAATCTTTCCACCGTTTCGACCGCTTGGCTGGCCGACAATTTAGGCGGGGTCAAAGTTCTTGATGGCTCCTTCTATTTGCCGGCGGAAAACCGCGACGCGGATGCGGAATACGCCGCCGCCCATATTCCCGGTGCCCAGCGCTTTAACATCGATGTGGTCTGTGCCCCCGACAGCGGCCTGCCGCATATGTTTCCCGAAGCCGAGGCCTTCGCCGATGCGGTGGGCGCTATGGGCATCGGCAACGACGACATGGTCGTAACCTACGACGGCGGCAAGTTGACGGGCGCCTGCCGGGTTTGGTGGATGTTCCGCGCCTTTGGCCATGCGAAAGTGGCGGTCCTGGATGGCGGCAGCACAAAATGGCGGGCCGAGGGCCGGGCCATGGAAGATACGGTTGCCGGGGTAACGCCCGCGCGTTTCAGCGCGAACTACCAACCCGACATGGTCCGTTCGGTGGAGCAGATGCTGGAGATGATCGAACGGGGTGATGCGCGGCAAATCATTGATGCCCGCGGCGCCGGACGCTTCGATGGCACCGCCGCCGAACCACGGGCGGGACTGCGTTCGGGCCACATGCCGGGTGCCTTCAATCTGCCCTACGACAAGCTGTTGAACGATGACGGCACTTTGCGATCGGCTGATCAGCTGCGGGCGCTTTTCACCGAGGCGGGGGTGAATTTGGACGAACCCGTCGTAACCTCCTGTGGTTCGGGCGTCTCGGCGGCGGTTCTGCTGCTTGGCCTTGATGCCCTTGGCCACGAGGATAATACCCTCTACGACGGCAGCTGGTCCGAATGGGGCAGCCGCCAAGACACACCCATCGTCACCTGAGGATAGCACCGTGAAACTGCGTAATTACCGGGGCACGGACGAAGCGGCGGTGGTCGATTTATGGCAACGCTGCGATCTGATGCGAAACCCTCTGAACGACGCCCGCAGGGACATCGCCTTTTGCCTCTCCGGTGGGCATGGGGAAATCCTGGTTCTTGAGGACGTGGAGAATGGCGGCGAAATCGTGGCCACGGCGATGATTGGCCAGGACGGCCATCGCGGCTGGATCTACTATGTGGCGGTGAATCCCGCGCGCCAGGGCCAAAATCTGGGCCGGCGCATCGTGGCGGCGGCGGAGGAGCGGCTGAAGGCCAGCGGCGTGCCCAAGGTGCAGTTGCTGGTCCGGGGCAGCAACAGCCAAGTGGTCGGGTTCTATCAGCGCCTGGGCTATATGGTGGACCCCGCCAACCTGATGAGCCGGCGTCTGGACGGCAACCCCTTGCCCGTTGGCCATCAAATGGACGACGAACAGGTCGTCGTAACCTATCTGGAAATGCTGGAACGAGGCTCCCTGCCCCATGTCGTGCCAAAGACGCGTAAT
Organism: uncultured Rhodospirillaceae bacterium; assembly: GCA_964590195.1. GTDB lineage: Bacteria > Pseudomonadota > Alphaproteobacteria. The sequence goes on from CAZPWJ010000011.1 coordinate 27,592, forward strand.
CATGCCCTGATCGGGGCTCATGACATCACGGTAAGTTTTTACCGCTACCTCTATGACGCCGTGGGCCGGCCTTGGTATTGGACCGACCGCAAAAAACTCTCGGACGAGGAACTGGCCGCGATCATTCAGGATGAAGCGGTGGAGACATATGTCCTATACGTGGGCGGCGTACCGGCGGGCTTTTATGAACTGGATTTCCGCTCCCTGCCTGCGACCGCCGAACTGGCCTATTTCGGCATTATGCCGGAATTTATCGGAATGGGCCTGGGCCCCTATTTGCTGGGCCAGGCGCTGGATATGTTGTGGCATAACGAACCCAAACGCGTGCTGGTCAACACCTGCACCCTGGACCACCCCAAGGCCCTGCCGCTCTACCAACGCTTCGGCTTCCGCCCCTACGACCAGCAAAAAGTAGCCGCGCCATGGCAGGATGCCAATAACGTGCTGGATTTCGCCTAACCTATTCTAGTGCGATAAAATCTGGCTCAGGAAAAGCTGGGTGCGGTCGGATTTCGGGTTGTTGAAGAATTCTTCCGGCTCGTTCTGCTCCACGATCTCACCCTGATCCATGAAGATCACCCGGTTGGCGACCTTGCGCGCGAAGCCCATTTCGTGGGTCACACAGATCATGGTCATGCCCTCTTCGGCCAGATGGATCATTACCTCCAGCACTTCCTTGATCATTTCCGGATCAAGGGCCGAAGTGGGCTCGTCAAACAGCATGATGCGCGGGTTCATGCACAATGAACGCGCGATGGCCACGCGCTGTTGTTGCCCGCCCGACAGCTGGCCCGGAAACTTGTCGGCCTGTTCGGGAATTCGCACGGTTTCCAGGAACCGCATGCCGATCTCCTCGGCCTCGGACTTGGGCATTTTGCGCACCCAGATCGGCGCCAGGGTGCAGTTTTCCAGCACCGTGAGATGGGGAAACAGATTGAAATGCTGAAACACCATGCCGACTTCCCGGCGCACGGTGTCGATGTTTTTCAGGTCGTTGGTCAGCTCCACATTATCAACAAAGATCTGTCCCTGCTGATGTTCCTCCAGGCGGTTGATGCAACGGATCAAGGTTGATTTACCTGAACCCGAAGGGCCGCAGACAACAATGCGTTCGCCCTGGTTGACGGTCAGATTGATGTCCTTGAGAACATGAAATGAACCGTACCATTTGTGCATGCCGGTAATTTGAATGGCGACCTCGTCCGAGATCTTCATTCTTGATTGATCAACATCGATATCCGTTGCGCTATCGCTCATGAGGTATCTCTCTTTCCCTGGCCTATAAGTGGCCGCTTAATGACCAGTGTGGAGTTTGCGTTCGAGGTACATGGAATACCGCGACATGGAGAAGCAGAACATGAAGAAGACGAAGCCGCAGAAGAAATAGCCTTCCTTGGAAAGACCAATCCACTGGGCATCGGTGACCGCCAACTGCACCATGGTCAGAAGGTCATTCAAGCCGACGATCTGCACCAGCGTGGTATCCTTGAAAATACCGATAAACAGCGAGACGATCGCCGGGATCATGATGCGCAGGGCCTGCGGCAGAATAATCAGGCGCATCATCTTCCAATATCCCAATCCAAGGGCATCCGCCGCTTCGTACTGCCCCTTGGGCAGAGCCTGCAGGCCGCCGCGCACCACCTCGGCCGTATAGGCCGCGATGAAGATCGTCACCCCGATCAGCACACGCAGCAACTGATCGAAAGTGGTACCCGGCGGCAGGAACAGCGGCAGTACCACCAATGCCATGAACAGGATGGTGATCATGGGAACGGACCGGAAGAATTCGATCACCAAGACACAGAACCAGCGGATAATCGGCATCTGGCTGCGCCGGCCCAAGGCCAGGGCGACCCCCAGCGGCAAAGCCCCCGTTATCGCCACCGATGATATGATAATGGTCAAAACCAGGCCGCCCCATTTGGAATTGTCCACATGGGGCATGCCTAGGACACCGCCCGAGAACATAAAGAAGGCAATGACGGGGAATGGGATCAGCAGGAACATGGCGACCCGGCCCCGATGGGGCAGACCATCCGTCAGCATATAGATGATCAGCAGCAGGCCGACACCGATCACCACGGTCGGCCGCCAGCGTTCCGATTTGGGGTAGAAGCCATAGATGAACTGGTCGAAACGAACCCCGACGAAGACCCAGCAGGCGCCCTCTATGATGACGTCTTTCTCGACCACCACCTTGGCGTATTCCCGGCCCTTGGCCCGGACCACGCCTTCCACCATGCGCCGTTCCCAGCGCACGTTGGGGGTCACCCCTTCGGGGACGACAATACGGTCGGCCGAGGTCGTCACTTCCATGGTGCTGCCGTCGGGCATGATGCCCTTGGTGGCGACCTGATCGCGGATGATCTTTACATTCGGTTTGCAGGCCTTGCGGCTGTCACCGACGAAATGGGCATCCAGCAAGGACCAATTGATGATCGGCGGTATTACGAAATACAGCCCGACCAACGCCACCACCGTCATGGCACCGTTGAACCAGTCCGGCATCAAATTGTTCCGCACCCAGCCGATTATACCAACCGTGCTGGCGGGCGGCGGCAGGTCCGGCTTCGGCACGAAGACCGGTTCGGTTACGCCAAAATCTGTCCGGCTCATGGCGTCACCTCCCCACCAATGCGACACGCGCATTGTACCAATTCATGACGCCCGAGATACTCAACGATATGATGCAGTAGGTGCCCATCACCATGGCGATACATTCAAGGGCCTGTCCCGATTGATTCAAAACCGTTCCGGCCCAGACCTGGGTCATTTCCGGATAACCAATGGCCGGCGCCAGCGAAGAGTTCTTCACCAGGTTCAGATATTGCGAAATCAACGGCGGGATGATGATCCGCATGGCCTGGGGGATAACGACCAGCCGCAGGGTCGTGCTGGGCTTGATGCCCAGGGCATGGGCCGCTTCCGTCTGCCCGTGTGAAACCGCCTGAATGCCGGCCCGGACAATTTCACCAATGAAGGCGGCGGTATAGATGGTCAAGGCCAGCAACAAGGCCAGGAATTCGGGAATGATCACCGAACCGCCTTTGAAGCCAAAGCCTTGCAGGCGCGGCAGGCTCCACGTCCAGGGCAACCCCGTCACCAGTGCGGCGATAATGGGCAGGCCAAAGATTAGGCCCAAGCCGACCCAGATGGTCGGAAAACCCTGGCCGGTCGCATCACGGCGGCGCTTGACCCAGGCGCGCAAAATGAATGTCGCGACGACCCCCACAAGAAAGGCGATGGGTATCGCCATAAAGCCGGATTCGGCCTGCATAGCAGGGTAAAAGATGCCCCGGTTATTAACGAATACATTGTCAAAAATAATGATCGAACTGCGCTGTTGCGGCATCAATTGCAGCACGCCGATATACCAGAACAGTATCTGCAACAGCAGCGGGATATTGCGAAATGTTTCCAGGTAAATAGCGGCGATGCGCGAAATCAGATAGTTCTTGGACAGGCGCATGACGCCCAGGGTAAAGCCAAGAATGGTGGCCAGAATAATGCCCACGAAAGACACGAATAATGTATTCAAGACACCAAGAATAAATACCGTCCGATAGGGCGAAGCCTCGGAATATTCGATCAGCGAAAACGGCACCCCGAATCCGGCCGGATGATTGAGGAATTCGAAACCGCTGGCGATGCCCCGCTGTTCCAGGTTATCCAGTGTGTTCACGGTCAACCAGGCGAAAAATATCACCACGGCGCCGGCCATTATGACTTGATAGATAATCGCGCGCACACGCGCGTCATAAAGGAACGAGGCCTTCCCGGGTTTCACCCCACCTTCGGCTACGGCCATCACACCCCCCGTTGCCTGACAATTGCACAGTCGTAGAACTCGATTACAGCTCGGATAGCCTGCCTTGAACGGCTTAATTTTCCGCCGAGCGCATCTGTTCAGAAATAGAAAAACCGTCCGATGCGGCGCGCCCGACCCAATATAGGGCGGGACGCGCCAACATCTAGACGGTTCTCAAAGCCTTGATCATGAAATTCTGACCAAAACAGTGATCAAACCAGCGATCAACGGAACGGCGCTGAATAAAGGATACCACCCTTGTTCCAGGCCGCATTGACGCCACGGGTCAGACCGATCGGCGTATTCGGACCGATGTTGCGCTCATAACTTTCGCCATAATTGCCGACCTGCTTGATGATATTCAAAGCCCAGTCGTTGGGCAGGCCCAGACGCGCACCATACTCACCTTCCAAGCCCAGCAGACGCTTCACTTCGGGATCGTTGGTCGAGCCCTTCATGCTATCCACGTTAGCTGATGTCAGGCCTTTTTCCTCGGCAATGATCAAGACATTCAAGGTCCAGCGGACAACATCGCCCCACTGGTTATCGCCATGACGGACCAAGGGACCCAGGGGCTCTTTCGAAATCACCTCGGGCAGGACCACGTGGGCGTCCGGGTTCGGCATCTGCGAACGTTGGGCAGCCAGACCTGAACGGTCAGTGGTGTAGGCATCGCAACGGCCAGCAATGTAACCGGCGCGGATTTCATCGGATTTTTCGAAAACCACCGGCACATATTTCATATTGTTGGCGCGGAAGTAATCACCCAGGTTCAATTCCGTGGTGGAACCGGTCGCGACGCAAACCGTGGCGCCGTCGAGTTCCAATGCGGATTTGACGCCAAGATCCTTGCGAACCATGAAGCCCTGGCCGTCATAGAAGTTGACGCCGGCAAACTCAAAGCCAAGCTTCACGTCCCGGTCAAAGGTCCAGGTGGTGTTCCGCGACAGCATGTCCACTTCGCCGGACTGCAAGGTCGGAAAACGGCTTTTGCCCGTGGTCGGCACGAATTTGACTTTCTTGGCATCGCCAAGGACGCCGGCGGCAACGGCGCGGCAGATATCCACGTCAAAGCCTGCCCATTCGCCCTTGTCATTGGGCGCCGCGAAACCGGCCAGGCCCGTGGTGACGCCGCAAATCAGCTCCCCACGTTTCTTGATGTCATCCACCATGCCGGCAGAGGCCGCCGTGGCGAACATCGCCGCACCGACACCTAGTGTCAGAATTGCTGTGTTTTTCATTGATTGATCTTCCCTGTTATCAATGTTGTTACGTACACACTCTCTAATCGGAGCTTGAAACAAAAACTCCAAATTCTGTTTCATGCCACGCCCTATACTTCAACGACATAGGCGCAAGCTTAACGGACGGTAACAAACAATCAGGCGTGCGACAACCAGATACAATAAGCGCGGTGATAAATAAATTAGCGCCGCAATGGCCGGGATGGCATTATGCCTTTCACGCCATCCAGGTCTCTTGCCCTCCCCCGCAAATGATTGAGAATTGTACCCATGAAAGACGAAACGAAATTGGTCACGGCCGGCCGCGACCCGGAGAACAACCTTGGCATTGTTAATCCTCCGGTCTACCACGCATCCACGGTGCTTTATCCAACCGTGGCCGCACTTGATGCTTCGAGGGCGCGGCGCGAAAAGGGCGAGCGGGGCGTCTATTATGGCCGTGCGGGAACGCCCACCACATTCTCGCTGGAAGACATGGTCTGCGCCGTCGAGGGCGGACACCGGGCCATGGTCTACCCATCAGGCCTGGCCGCCATCGTCGCCTCGCTAATGTCCTTCGTCGAAGCCGGCGACCATATTCTGATGGTGGACAGCGTCTATGGCCCGACGCGGCGCTTTTGCAACACCCTGGCCAAACGGATCAATGTCGACACCACCTTTTATGACCCCGCCATCGGCGCCGGCATCGCCGACCTGATCCAGGACAACACCAAAGTCGTCTATGTGGAGGCGCCGGGTTCACAGACCTTCGTGATGCAGGATATCCCGGCCATAGCCGAGGCCGCGCACGCCAGGGGCTGCACCGTCTTGATGGACAACACCTGGGCCTCGCCATTGTATTGCAAGCCGTTCACCCTGGGCGTGGATGTCTCGATCCAGGCCGGCACCAAGTATATCGTCGGCCATTCCGACGTCATGATCGGCACCGCCTGCGCCAACGAAGCGGCTTGGCCAGAGCTTGAGGTGACCTCGCGCATGCTGGGTCACACCGCCGGGCCGGACGATGTATATCTGGCCCAGCGCGGCATGCGGACCCTGTCGGTACGCCTGAAACAGCACTGGGAAAATGGCCTGAAGGTGGCTGAATGGCTAAAGGACCAGGACATGGTCGAATGCGTCATGCACCCTGCCCTGCCGGAAGATCCGGGCCACGAGTTGTGGAAGCGCGACTTCCTCGGCGCCTCCGGCCTATTCGGCACCACGTTGAAGCCTTGTCCGCGGGCTGCTTTGGGCGCCTTGATCGATGATCTGGAACTGTTCGGCATGGGCGCCTCATGGGGCGGTTATGAAAGCCTGATCCTGCCGCAGGATCCCAACTCCATGCGTTCGGTCACGCCCTGGCCTTATGAAGGCCCGTGCCTGCGTTTCCACATCGGCCTGGAAGATCCCGACGACCTGATCGCCGATCTGGACGCGGGCTTCAAACGCATGAACGCGGCATTGTAAAAGGATCGGGCACCGTGAGATCGCGCATATACGTCTGTCTTTGCGCGATCGCCCTGCTGCTGACAGCCATCCCCGCGCGGTCGCAGACCGTCGATATCCTGGCCGCCGCCTCGACGACGGAGGCGGTGACCGCCCTGGCGGCGGCCATACGTCGGGATCAAGGCCTGACCCTGCGGCCAACCTTCGCCGCTTCCTCGACCCTGGCCAAACATATTGCCGCCGGGGCGCCGGCGCATTTGTTTCTCTCGGCCAATCTGGACTGGACGGCCTATCTCGAAGAACGCGGTCTGATTGCCAGGGACGGCCAGGTTAACCTGCTGGGCAATCGCCTGGTGCTGCTGGGCCGCGATAACAATGCAATCGACCTGAGCGATCTTGATGCTCTGCCGCGTGCCTTGGGGGCCGAGCATTTGATCATGGGCGATCCGGAACATGTGCCGGCCGGCCGTTATGGCCGCCAGGCCATGCGGCATCTGAAACTCTGGCCAGCGGTGCAGGCACGTACTGTCTATGGCGCCTCAGTCCGCAACGCCCTGGCGCTGTTGGTGCGCGGCCAAGGCCGCTATGCCATCGCCTACGCAAGCGATGGCCGGGTCTACGACAACCTGCATCAGGCGGCGGTCTTTCCCAAAGGCAGCCATGATGCGATCCGATACCCCTTGGCGCTGGTGCGGGAGAACGACAGCCCCCTCGCCCGTAAGGCTTTTCTCTATCTCCAGAGCGGCGCGGCGAAAGCGGTCTTCGAACAATTTGGCTTTACCTTTCTGCCCAAGCCCCGGTAAGAGCTAGAGGATGCTAAGTCCGCTTGAAATCGAGGCGCTGTCTTTGTCACTGAAAGTGGCGCTGTGGGCCGTGGCCTGCAGCCTGCCCCTAGGCATCAGTGTGGCCTGGCTTTTGGCGCGGCGGGAGTTTCCGGGTAAGGCCTTGCTGGACGGCATCGTACATCTGCCCCTGGTATTGCCCCCCGTCGCCCTGGGCTATGTATTGTTGGTGCTGTTCGGGCGCACCGGTCCAGTGGGGGCGTGGCTGCATGACTGGTTCGGCATCAATATGGTGTTCTCATGGCGCGGCGCGGCCCTGGCCGCCGCCGTCATGGCCTTCCCCCTGCTGGTTCGCGCCGTTCGCCTGTCCATGGAGGCGGTGGACCGCCGCCTAGAGACCGCCGCGCAAACCCTGGGCGCCAAACCGGGCCGGGTCTTCCTCACCATCACCCTGCCCTTGACCGCGCCCGGCATCTTGACCGGCGTTCTACTGTCATTCATCCGCTGCCTTGGAGAATTCGGCGCCACCATAACCTTCGCCGCCAACGTGCCCGGCGAAACCCGCACCCTGCCCCTGGCGCTATACACCGCCCTGCAAATACCGGGCGGCGAGGCCGCCGCCACCCGTCTGGCATTGATTTCCGTCACCCTGGCCATCATTGCCCTGGTGGCCTCGCAATACCTGGCCCGGCAGGTGTCCAAGCGGATCGGGTTGTCGTGATGCTGAACGTGGATCTGCATGCCGCGGTTGGCGATTTCGAGATCAAGGCGGCCTTTCAGGCCGAGGCCGGGATTACCGCCCTGTTCGGCCCCTCGGGCGCCGGCAAGACCTCCCTGGTCAATATGCTTGCCGGATTAGAACGCCCCAGCCAGGGCCGCATCGAGGTGCGGGAGCAGGTACTGTTCGACAGCGGACAGGGCATCGACCTGCCGCCTGAACAACGGCGCCTGGGCTATGTCTTTCAGGAAAGCCGCCTGTTCCCCCATATGAGCGTGGCCGGCAATCTGTCCTATGGCCGCACACTGGTGCCCAAGGGCGTTGCCCTGGTCGACTATGACGCGGTGGTGGATTTGCTGGCGCTGCGCCCCCTGCTGTCACGCCGGCCCACGACCCTGTCGGGCGGCGAACGTCAACGGGTGGCCATTGGCCGCGCCATACTGGCCGCGCCCCGATTGCTGCTGATGGACGAACCGCTGGCCAATCTGGATGGGCCGCGCCGGGCCGAGATATTGCCGTTCATCGAAAACCTGCGGCGTGAATTCGATATCTCCATTGTCTATGTCTCGCACAACATGGATGAAATTGTGCGCCTGGCCGACCAATTGATCGTCATGGCGGACGGGGCCATCGCCGCCCAGGGCCCGGTGGATGAAATCACCGCCCGGCTTGACCTGCGCCACCTGACCGGACGCTGGGATGCGGGCGCGGTCTTGAGTACGACGGTGGCGGAGCAGGACGATACCGACAAATTGACGCGGCTGTCCTTTCCCGGCGGCGATCTGTGGCTGCCGCAACTGGATCTTGGCCTGGGCAGCCCGCTGCGTATCCGCGTGCATGCCCGCGACGTCAGCCTGGCACTGGCACCACCCGAACAGGTCAGTGTCCTGAATGTCTTCGCCGGCGAAGTGATCGAGGTGGGCGCGGACGACGGCCCGCAGGTCGATGTCCTGATTGCCATTGGCGGCCCGCAGCAATCGCATCTCTGGGCCCGCATCACCAAGCGCTCGCAGCGGGAATTGAACATCATACCGGGCCGCAAGGTGCACGCCATGATCAAGGCCATGGCGGTGGACCGTGGCGGTCTGGACTAAAAAGGCTTCCAGGCCTGAAATATGCAAAACACCATCTATCGGACAGCCATCTTTAGGCACATATTCTTCGCCCTCTCATGGCTCGGGCTGAGACTGGCTGGCTGGAGGATCGCGGGCCAAGCGCCAAAGGAACAGAAATACGTGCTAATCGCCGCGCCGCATACCAGCAACTGGGATTTCGCCTTGATGGTGGCGATGGCCTTTGTTCTCGACTTCGAAATTTTCTGGATGGGCAAGGATGCGCTATTCAAGGGTCCGGCGGGGCCGGTGATGCGCTGGTTCGGCGGCATTCCCATTGATCGCAGCAAGGCAAACAATATCGTTCAGGCAACGATTGACGCCTTCAACGAACGTGACCGCCTGATCGTGATTATTCCGCCCGAAGGGACACGGTCAAAAGTCGATGCTTGGAAATCGGGCTTCTATCATATCGCCCACGGCGCCGGCGTACCGATCGCCCTTGGATATTTGGATTTCAGCCGCAAGGTCGGCGGCTTCGGCCCGATCTTCTACCCGACGGGAAACCATGACAGGGACCTCGCCGAAATTCAGTCCTTCTATAAGGATATCAAAGGCAAGCATCCCGAGAACGCCGCCACGCTCAACTAATTTTTGGCCGGATCCGCGATCTTTGGCCGCTCGGCGACCCCGTCCGGCACCTGGACTGAGCGGGATGATTGATTGTCGTAAATAAACGCCGGTACCGCGCCGATGATCAGGGCAATGACGATCAGGCCCGGCCAATGAAATTCGTCTACGCCACAACGCCTGCGCCGACGCACGCATTTTGCCAGATACACCGCCACCACGACCGCCAGGGCCGCCAACAGCCAAACCACAAGGAACGTAATCATGGCCGGCACGCTAGCAGATAGCCGCCTATAAATCGATGCCGTTGAGAAATTCCGAACGCTGCTTGGCCGCCGCCATCAGGAACGACAGGTCGCTGCCGCCCAACACAAAGCGGGCACCCATCTTGATGTATCTCTCCATCAGGCCGCTATAGATGCCGCCCATGCCCGGATGCTTGCCATTGTTGCGGCAGGCCGAAATCATGGCGTCATAGGCGGCGACCACATCGTCGTGATCATACTGGCCGGGGATACCCATTTCGGCGCAGAGATCATTGGTGCCGATCAACAAGACATCGACGCCTTCGACGGCGGCAATCTCGTCCGCGTTGGCAATGGCCTTGGGGCTTTCCAGCATCACGGTAACCAGCAAATTCTCGTTAATCACCTTGGCCGCTTCGGCCATGGGAAGGGCCTCATATTCCAGGATCGCCGCGCCGCCCGCCAGCGAACGATGACCGATCGGCGGGTAGAGGCATTGGTTGACGACCTGGCGGGCTTCGTCCGCATCTTCAATATGGGGCACCACGATACCCTGGGCGCCGGCATCCAGGGGCCGGCTGGCATGATGGTGTAGATGCGACGATGCCCGGACAATCGGCGTGCAACCGGCATCCAGGCCGGCCACGGTGATATCCGCCACGGTCTCCAGTGACAGGGGGCTGTGTTCCATATCGATGAACAGCCAATCGAAACCGCAGACCTTGGCCACCTTGGCGATCTCAACACCGCGCGCCAGGCGCACGCCCAAACCCATGGCGATTTCGCCCGCCGCCAGCTTTTCCTTGGCAATATTCTTGATGATGGCCATGACGCAGTTCTTCCCTGTTAAACCGTTGCTACAAATCGTTCCCGGCAGGTGCTGATGACCTCCTCGCCCGGACGCTTCCACCAATTCTGGGCGGAAAAAATTTCAACTTCAATCAAACCATCATAGCCTGTCCCATCGACCCAGTCGCGGATTTGTCGAATATCGATAACCCCGTCGCCCATCATGCCACGGTCCAGCAGCAGATCCGTGGTCGGCACCAGCCAATCACAGACATGAAAGGCCAAGGTTCGATCCCCGGCCCGCTGGATTTGGGCCTGAAGATCGGGATCCCACCACAAATGATAAACATCAATGGCCACGCCCAGATCGATACCAGAGCCTTCATCCAGCTGGTCACACAAATCCAGAGCCTGACCGATCGTATTGATGGAACAGCGATCAGCCGCATACATTGGATGCAACGGTTCGATCGCCAGGGGCACGCCGGCGGCGCGGGCATGGGGCAGAATGGCGCCCAGACCATCGCGGATCATCTCCCGCGTACCCGCCAGATCCTTCGAGCCTTCCGGCATGCCGCCGCAGACGAGCACCAGACAATCGGCACCTAGCGCCGCTGCTTCGTCGATAGCGACCAGATTATCGTCGATATTGGCTTGCCGGGCGGCCGCATCGGGGCCGGGAAACATGCCGCCCCGGCACAAGCCTGATACTTGCAGGCCGCTGTCGGCAAGCATGCGGATCGCCTCGTCCAGGCCGCATTCCGCCAGCTTGTCGCGCCAGATAGAGACCCCCGCCACGTCGGCGGCAGAATAGGCGGCGATCGCCTCTGCCAGACTGTACTGCGCTTGCGTCGTGGCCTGATTGATGGACAGGCGTGCCAGATCAGCCATGGCTCAGTTCGCGCATGACGGAAAAATCCGGCTCCGCGCCATAGGCAAAACCGACACGGTCCAGGGAGCCGATGGCAATCCGGCCATCCTTGATGCCAAGCCGCGTCACGCCATCGCCCCGATGATAGATATCAGGGTGCGCCGCCAGGAACGCCGCCTGTTCGGCCTCGGGTACACCGGCCATGCCGTTGACATAGTGGTGACCGTTGCGTTCCACATGGGTGATGCCCAGCAGATTGACCAGGGCCAGGTCCTGTTGCACGGACAGGCCGGCCTGGGTCGTCAGATCCTCCGCCGACATGAAATAGCCCTCCCCCCAATTGGCACAGCGGGCCGCGTTCAATATCGATTTATAAAGCCCCTTGCAGGTCTTCGACGACACCCCGCGATAACCCAGCTCCCGCCCCCTGGGAAAGGCCCCGAGAAAGGCATCCGACTCATCGAGAATAACCGGCTTGCGGGCGGACAGGGCGGAGACATCCACGTCCAGGGCCATGGCACGGGAAATCGGCTGCTCCACGAACAGGATGGATTTGTTAAAACGCGCCAACTGTTCATCGCCTTCGATGGCATCCATCAGGGCGGTAACACCGGCGACGTCGTTGTATTGTTCGTTGCCATCCAGCGAGATGATGTAGTCATCCGGGCTCTCATCCAGCACGGCGGCGATGTCGCGCAGACGGTTCACATCCTCGTCCAGATCACCGCAGACCTTGATCTTGAAATAGCGATGGCCATAGGTGGCGATGACATCGACCAGGGTCTCGGGCAGGCCATCGCCCACGGGCTCCGGATTTTCGCGGATCGGATCGACCATGCCCACCGTATGCCGGGCATGGATATGACCGGCAGGCTTCAGGCCGGCCAGAAACGGCTCGATCTCGAACTCATCACTCTCGATCCCCGGCAGGTTGCCCTGGACCGCCTGATAGAACGAGACCTCGTGCAGGCGGCAGAGGGCATCCAGGATGGCGCGGTCCAGGACCGCCGGGCCATAGCAGGCCACCAGCGAGCCATCGCCGCGCTCGCCGCAGGTACGAATCTGCTCATCGTAGTTGGCGCGAAACAGGCCGAACGCCGTCGATGCGGGAGCCGCGCGGTACAGGGTCGAGCCACTGTTCAGGGCATGGCGCAGCTGATCGAAATTGTCTTCGTTGCTGAGTTCCAGATTCTTGTCGAACCATTTCGGCGCCAGCATTTCCGCCGACAGGCCCCAGCCCTCCCGGCCATCGGCCAGTTGAATGCGCACGCGGGCGAAGACCTGCGGGCTTTCCCGCAAGGTGGTGACGCCAAAGCGGAAAGGCATGCGCAAGGTCACGTCCCGTTCGAACAATTGCACTTCCAGGACCGAAAGTTTGATGGGATCAGACACGCAAAGCCTCCTCATGGAAAAACCGCCCTCATTGTACATCGCCAGCAATCGAACAACAGCGGCCAAATCTCAAAGCGTTATTCTACATTCCTGTTCGGCGGAACGGTGAATGGCATCCATCACCCTGGCCATGCCGACGCCACATTCCGCGACCCCCGCCAGAACCGGCGCCTTGCCGTCCACCGCATCCAGGAAAGCAGCAAATTCCTCCGCCACCACCTCGTGCGGCTCCACAATTGCAGCGTGGGGCAGCTCCACGCCGCGATTGTTGGGCCGCCACAAGCCGTCAATCAGCTCGTGGCGTACCCGATGCAGGCGTAATTCCGAGGTTTGATAGTCGATCTCCGCCGCACCTTCGCTGCCTGCGACAACGAACTCCTTGGTCTGGGTCGAACCGGGCACGATGTTGTCGTTCCAGCGGCCCGGCTGAATGCAGCCGACCTCGATATTGGCGATGGCGCCGGAGGGATAGAACAGGCGGATCAGGGCCAGATCATCATAGCCCCGGCCGAAATGGTCGCGGGTCACGGCATCCACCGCCACCGGCAAGGCGGACATCATCCAGTTCGCCTGATCGATGAAATGCACGGCGTCATTGCCGACCACGCCGCTGTCGCCTCGGGCCCGCTTGAAGCCATGAAATCTGGCTGAGACATAGCGCAAATCACCCAAGGCGCCAGTATCCACCTCCCGCTTCGCATGCTGGGCCAATGGATGGGCACGGAAATAGAAACCAACCTGAACCGTCTGATCTCCGCACAGATCGGCCAGGCCCCGCGCCTCGGCCAGGGTCGCGGTCATGGGTTTTTCAATGAACAGATGTTTGCCCGCCTTCAAAAGCGGCTCGCAAACCTCGAAATGCCGGTCGGTCGGCGCCAACACGACGACCAATTCCGCCCGCTCCAGAAATTCATCTGCCCGCGCGCCAACCCTATCGCCGGGCAAACCCAAATCGCGGCAGCGTTGCCGGGCCTCCGCGCCCGGATCGACCACATGCAGGCCATCCGCCAGACCCAAAGCGCGCCAGGCGGCCAGATGGGTCGGGCCAAAATTGCCGAAGCCAATTTGCAGAATGTTACGGGCCGGTGACACCATTTCAACGCCTGCCTCTATCCCTCCACCCCATGCATGGCCAGGGCCGTGCGCATGCGGGCCGTGGCCATGTCCGGGTCGCGCAGTAAACCCGCCGCGTCCGCCAGGCGGAACAGTTCGGCCAGATGCGCCAGCGAGCGGGCGCTTTGCTGGCCGCCGACCATGACGAAATGATCCTGATGGCCGTTCAGCCAGGCCATGAAGACCACGCCGGTTTTATAAAACCGCGTTGGCGCCCTGAAGATATGCCGCGACAAGGGCACCGTGGGCGCCAGGATATCATGAAAGGTCTGCTCATCTCCGGCGGCGAAGGCATCCAGGGCGGCGGAGGCCGCCGGCGCGATGGCATCGAATATGCCCAACAGGGCATCGCTATAGCCAACTTCATCGCCGGCGATCAATTCGGCGTAATTGAAGTCATCGCCTGTGTACATACGCACGCCCTCAGGCAGGCGCCGGCGCATGGAGATTTCCTTGTCCTTGTCCAGCAAGGAAATCTTGATGCCATCGATCTTGGCCGCGTTGGTTGCCAGCACGTCGAGACAGACATCCATCGCCGCCATGTGATCGCCGTGGCCCCAATAGCCTTCCAGGGCCGGGTCGAACATCTCCCCCAGCCAGTGGATCAGCACCGGTTCCTTTACCTGAGACAGGATTCGGTCATAGACCTTGGCATAGTCGTCCGGCGACTTGGCGCAGGCGGCAAGTGCTCGGCTGGCCATCAGGATGATGCGCCCGCCCTGCCCTTCCACGTAAGCCACCTGCTCTTCGTAAGCGCGGATCACGTCGTCCAGGCTCAGATCCGCTGACGGCGCCAGATGATCGGTTCCGGCGCCGCAGGCTATGCGCGCGCCGGGGATATCCTTGGCGGCTTCCAGACTGCGGCGGATCAATTCCTGGGACGCGGCCCAATCCAGACCCATGCCCCGTTGCGCCGTATCCATGGCCTCGGCCACGCCCAGGCCCAGATCATACAGGCCCAGGCGATACTGAATGGTCGCATCCCAGTCGATCGCGGCATCGACCCAAGGATCGGCCTCGGAACGCGGATCGGCCACCACGTGGGCGGCTGAATAGGCGATACGGTTGAAGGGCCGGTTCGCGCGGGAGGGGAAATCCTTCGGCACGGAGGTCGTAAAAGGCGCCAGGCCGCCATCCCCGGTAGGCAGGTTCAGTGTCGGCATGGCTAGACCTCCAGATCGGGGAGATCGATCCAGCGCCGCTCGGCCCAGCTTTGCAGGCCCGCCTCGGCCAGTTGCACGCCCTTGGCGCCTTCCAGCAGATTCCATTTGAAATCGCATTCGCCGTTCAGATGGCGGATGAACAATTCCCACTCCGCCTTGAAGGCGTTGTCGTAGGGCACTGTATCGGGAACTTCTTCCCATCCGTCCTTGTAATCGATCGCCGGCGGGATATCTGGGTTCCAGACCGGCATGGGCGTGTTAACCCGCGATTGGGTGCGGCAGCGGCGCAGACCGGCCACGGCGGAACCATGGGTGCCATCCACATGCAGGGTCAACAGATCGTCCCGGCGTACACGGGTTACCCAGGAGGAATTGAACTGCACGATAATATCACCATCCAGCTGGAACGTGGCGTAGGCCGCATCGTCCGTGTCGGGCTTGTACGCTTCATTGTTTTCATCCCAGCGCGTGGGAATATGGGTCGCGCCCAGGCAACTGACGGACTTCACGGCGCCAAAGGTATTGTCCAGCAGATAGCGCCAATGGCACAGCATATCCAGGATGATGCCGCCGCCCTCGTCCTTGCGATAGTTCCAGGATGGGCGCTGGGCGGGCTGCAAATCGCCTTCGAAGACCCAATAGCCGAATTCGCCGCGCACCGAGAGGATGCGGCCAAAAAAGCCGGCATCGATCAGGTATTGCAATTTGCGGATACCGGGCAGGAACAGTTTGTCCTGCACCACGCCGTGTTTGACGCCGGCGGCCTTGGCCTTTTGATAGACCCCGTAGGCATCCGTCAAACTATCGGCGGTGGGTTTTTCGCAATAAATATCCTTGCCAGCTTCAATGGCCTTGCTCAGCAGACCGGCCCGCGCTTGCGTGGTGGCGGCATCAAAGAACAGGGTGTCTTCGTGATTGGCGATGGCGGCATCCAGATCATTGGTCCAGCGGCTGAGGCCGTGTTCCCGCGCCAGGGCGCCGACACGGCCCGCATCCCGTCCCACCAGGATCGGATCCGGCATGACGCGGGTACCGTCGGCCAGCTCCAGGCCGCCGGCTTCCATGATTTCGAGGATCGAACGGATCAGGTGCTGGTTCTTGCCCATGCGCCCGGTGACGCCGTTCATGATGATACCAAGGCGTTTTTCACTCATAATTATTCCATCCCCAAAAGTTTATAGATCCGGCGGGTGTAGTCGCCGAAAGCTTCCGTTGTTTTCAGATCCAGGCCGCGCGGATGCGGAAGATCGACGAGAAAGTTGTCGGCCATACGAGCCGGTCCCGCGGTCAGAACCACCACGCGGCTGCCGAGAAAGACCGCTTCCTGGATGCCATGGGTGACAAAGACAATCGTCTTGCCGCTTTCGCTCCAGATACGCAGCAGTTCCAGGTTCATCTTTTCCCGCGTCAGGGCATCCAGCGCCCCAAACGGTTCGTCCATCAGGATCAATTTCGGATCATGCACCAGAGCCCGGGCGATGGCGGCGCGCTGCTGCATGCCGCCCGACAGCTCGTAAGGATAGCTCTGCTCGAAACCGGTCAGGCCGACCATTTCCAGCAGATGGCCAGCGCGCTCCCGCGCCTCCGCCATGGGCTGGCCAAGAAGTTCCGCGGGCAACAGAACGTTGTCCATGACCCGGCGCCATTTCAACAACAAGGGCTGTTGAAAGACCATGCCGATATCCTTGGCCGGATCAAAGCTATCCGTCTTGCTGCCAATCCGCACAGTGCCTTCTTCGTGGGAATGCAGACCGGCGAGAATTTTCAACACCGTGGTCTTGCCGCAGCCGGACGGCCCGACCATGGCCACCAGTTCGCCGGCCTCCACATCAAAGGTCACGTCGGAGACGGCAAGGAAATCCTCTTTCCGGCCGCGATAGACCTTGCGCACGCCTTCAAGGCTGATAAACGAGGACTGATCCATCTATTCCATCCGGGCGTCGGAGACGACCAGCAGGCGCTCCAACAGCAAAACTATGGCGTACAGCGTGACGCCGACGGCGGTGATCATCAGCACGGCCATGAACATCCCCGCCGTGTCCAGGGTCACCTGGACCTGCATCATCAGATAGCCCAGGCCTTCCTCGGAGGCGATGAACTCGCCCACGATGGCGCCTGCAACCGCCAGCACCACGGCCACCTTCATGCCGGAAAAGATAAACGGCAGGGCGCCGGGCAGCTGGATTTTGGTGAAGATCTGCCAGCGCGAGGCGCGCAGGGTGCGCACCAGATCGATCAGTTCCGGCTCCACCTCGCCCAGGCCACGGGTCGTGGTAATCAGGATGGGCAGGAAACAGATCGAGAATGCAATCAGAATGTTCGGGCCCAGGCCATAGGAGAACCAGACAATGAAGATCGGCCCCAGGGCGACTTTCGGGATCATGTTCAGGGACACGATCAAGGGCATCAGGGCATCGTTCAACCAACGCGACCAGGAAAACAAGACCGCCAAGGTAACGCCCACCACCACAGCTAGCCAAAAGCCGCCAAAGACCGAAGCGGCGGTGATCATGGTGTTATGAACCCAGCGGTAATCCTCGAATTCCAGCAACGTTGCAAACGTATCCAGGGGCGCGGGCATGATGTAGGGCTCGACCTCGCCCAGGGTAATCCAGGCCTGCCAGGCCAGCACGGCCAGCAGGTGCATGACGATGATCAGCACCCACTTGCGCAGTTTTTCCCGGCCGTCATCCATGCTAGTCGAGCCAGCGCAGCAGATTGGCGGCCACGAAATCATCGTCGCAGAGGTGGGGATAATCCGCCACGACGCGGTCCAGTTCCTCCGCCTGGCCGGGGCTCATGGCTTCGTCCGGGTTTAGGCACCAGGTACCCTGCAACAGGCCCTGGCGGCGCAGCACTTCATGGCAGCCGGCGATGCAACCGGCAAAATCATTGACCACATCGAACAGCACGCCGTTGGCATCGGTGATCTGGCTGTCCAGTTGCAGCAGCTCCGCATCGACGCTGCCGGCGGCCACGGCGGCATGGGCCCTGGCCAAATACTCCACCGCCGGTTTGACCCAGACGCTCCAATGTCCCAGCAGGCCGCCGCGAAAGCGGACCACGACGGTCTCGTCGCCCCGTCGTACCGCAAACGGCGTGATCAGATCCATCAGGATATGATCATCGTTGCCCGTATACAGACTGACCCGATTCTCGGCCCCCGCCGCGACCACGCCGCGCACCACATCCAGGGTGCGGTAGCGGTTGAAGGGCGCGACCTTGATGGCGATGACATTGTCGATGGCGGCAAAGCGGCGCCAAAATTCAGCGGACAGCACAATGCCGCCAACGGCAGGCTGTAGATAAAAGCCAACCAGCGGGATGCGCGCCGCCACGGCCTCGCAATGGGCGATCAAGGCGTCTTCATCGGCGCCCTTATGGGCGGCGAGGCTCAGCAAGCCCGCATGATAGCCGAGGCCCAGCGCGGTATCGGCCTCCGCCAGCGCCTGTTCGGTGGAGCCGACCAGGCCGGCGATCATAACGAGGGGCCGATCCGTCCAGGCAGCGGCTGTTTCCGCCGCCATGCGCAAGACCGGTTCGTACAGGCCCTCGTCACGGATTTCGAACTGTGTCGTATGCACCCCGACCGCCAGTCCGCCCGCGCCCGCATCCAGGTAATAGCGGGTTAGGGCACGCTGATGGCGTTGATCAAGCTGCCGGTTTTCAGTCAGAGCCAGGGGATGGGCCGGGATGACGACGCCCTGACGCAGCTGCATCAGAACCTCCCGTGGCAGTTCCTCACGATGTAAGGCCATATCGTTTTCCTTAAAGTAACTGAACGGTTACTTAGTCTACCTGAGCGGGCCGGTCAAGGGGCCGCAGATAACCCATTACAACATCAATCACATGCGCCCGCCGCGCCGCCAATTCCTCTGCCGAGGAGAGGTCGCGGTCAATGATTGTCGAGAGTGTATGGATGTTTGAAAAATAAAAATAGGCCACCGAAGCATTGGTAATAAAGACCTGTACGGGATCGGCATCGGATCGGAATACCCCCGCTGCAACACCTCTATTCAGGACATCGGTAATCAGGCCAATAACCGGGCCATGCATGTCCAAAATTGCCTGGCTGCGGCGCACATGCCGGGCCTGATGCAGGTTTTCACTGTTCAGCAGATTGATGAAATAGGGCGCCTTGATAAAATAATCGAAGGTGAAGGCGACCAGCCGCCGCATGCCTTCCTCGGGCGACAAATCATCCAGGTTCAGTTCCAGCTCGGCACTGCGGATTTCGCTATAGGCAAATTCCAGTACCGCCAGGAACAGATCATCCTTGTTGCCGAAATAATGGTACAGCATACGCTTGTTGGCGCCGGCCCTTTCCGCGATCTGATCGACACGGGCACCGCCGAGACCTTTTTCGGAAAACTCCGCCAACGCCGCCTGCAGGATTCGCTCCTTGGCCGCTTGCGGGTCCCGCTTATTCTTGGCGGTCGATGCGTTGACAGAGACCATGCGGTCAACCTATGTTTCCGGTAACCAGTTGGTTACAAGAGCTATCTAAATTTTTCCGGTTTAGCAAGGCGTTGATGCATCCGGATTAAACAAAACGTTTCGGGGAGACTAAAAATGAAATTTACGAAATTCGTCCTCGCGGCCCTCTTCGGCCTCGTATTGACGGGTGGTTCCGCGCAGGCAGCGGAAAAACTCAGCTTCATTCTGAATTGGGTGGCGGGCGGCGATCACGCTCCGGTTTACTGGGCCAAGGCCCAGGGCTGGTACGCGGACGCCGGCATTGACCTGACCATCGAGCAGGGCAAGGGCTCCACCCTGTCCTCACAGCGTGTCGGCATTGGCAAGAACCAGCTTGGCATCGCCGATCTGGGTACCGCTCTAGTCAACAAAGGCAAGGGCGCCGACCTGGTCGCGGTCTTCAACATTTATGCCAACTCACCCTATGGCTTTTATTGGAAGAAAAGCTCCGGCATCAAGAACATCAAGGATTTCGCCGGCAGGAAAATCGGCAACCCGCCGTGGGATGCGGCGCGTCAAATGTGGCCCGCCTTTGCCAAGTCCGCCGGCATGGCGCCTGACTCGGTTACCTGGGTGAATGTGAAGCCGAATGCGAAAATCGCGGCGTTGAAATCCGATTCCATCGCCGTCACCACCTCATTCTACAACATTCACTTCATCTTCCAGAAAGTGTTCGGCGATGACATGGGCTTCGTTGCCGGCAAGGATCTCGGCGTCAATCCCTACGGCAATTCGGTGATCGCCAACGGCAAGTACCTGAAAGAGAACCCCGGCGTGGTGAAAAACTTCGTCAAGGTCACGCAGAAGGCTTACGCGGCCTGCGCCAAGAACGCAGACCCATGCATCGACGCCCTGCTGGCCGCCAACAGCGGCCTGAAGCGCGGCTCGTCCCTGGCCAACTGGGCCTTGGTGAAGGAGTTGATGGACGCCGACAGCTCCCGCAACGGTGCCATCGGCTATTTCGATCCCGCCCGCATGGACGCGGATTACAAATTGATCGAGGCCTATTTCAAGCTGAAAGCGCCTTTCGATATCAAAAAGACCTACCGCAATGACTTCCTGGATATGTCCGTGAAGTTCGGCGGCTAAGGCACCGCGAAACTAAGACCGCACCCGGCAACGCGCCCGGGTGCGGTTTTTTTCTTGCCTATCCCAGTTCCGGCCCGGCAATCAGAAAGACCCGCGATGGGTCGTCGATAGGTGTATCGGTACCCAACAGCATGCGCATATAGCCGCGCTGTTTGGAAAAACCAGCCTCCGCCAGCCACGCCGCCAAACCCTTATGATGATCGGCGGCATCGAGGAAAACCGGCCCCGCATGGTTCGCCAAGGCGGCCTGTAACAAATCCAGCGCATCCGCCTCGCTCTCGGCCGATAAGGGTCCGATCTGAGTCGCCTGGCGGCCGTCACGGGCCAGAACAAATCCCTGCAAAGCGCCAGCATGCTCCAGCACATAGGCGCGTTCAGGGCAGCGTCCATGCAGATGCGCCAACAGGCCGGCGCGTCGGACGCCGAAGATCCCTTCGTCCCAAGCCGCCACCGCGTCCAGATCCTCGGCCAGCATGGGCCGCACGCCATCGGGAACAGCCACATCGGGGCTATCGGCCTGCCAGCGGGTCAGGGAATAGATGTCCTGAAAACCCAAGGGCAGATAGACCTTGCGCCCGGCCTCGGTGGCATCAAGGCCGGCGACCAAATTCAGGGCCTCGGCGCGGGCGATACAGCGGCGCATTAGTTGACTGGCCAAGCCTTTCCGTTGCCAATCCGCCGTTACTAAAATCATGGCGATCCAACCGAACCGGTCGCCGTAAGGCAGCAGCATGGAACTGGCCACCAGTTCCTCTTCCCGGACCCCGGTGCCCTCGCCCAGTTCCAGCATGAAGCGCCAATCGGCGGCGTTCTGGTTCCAGCCCGCCTCGACATTCAGGGCCACGGCCTCGTCCGCCTCGGCGGCGGTGAGGTCGCGCCAGATCAGATTTTCAATAGTTGCCATCACGCACTTCGAAATGAGTGGGTTTGCCCAGGCTGCCGCCGTCCCTCGCCACCCAGTCGGCGACCCAGTCGACCATGCTGTGCAATGACACCATGGGATAGCCGAACAGTTTTTCGGCCCGCGCCGTGTTGATCAACCAGGCTTCCTGTGCCGGCTCCCCCGTCAGTTTGACCTCCAGGCCAAAGCGTTTGCCGAATTCCCGCGCCAACCAGTCGATGGCGACCACTTCCGGCCCGGTTACATTCAGGGGGCTGGGCGGCGTGGTGCAATGGTGCAGGGCACGCAGCACCTGGGCATTGGCATCACCCTGCCAAATGACGTTGGCGTGTCCCATGGTCAGATCAATTTCCGCGCCCGACCAGACCTTTGCCGCGACGTCGTAGAGCACGCCGTAACGCATGTCGATGGCATAGCTGAGGCGGATGCTGCGGCCCGGCGTGTCATGCTGGCTGGAGAAGTACTCGAACATCCGCTCCCGGCCCACGCAGGAATTGGCGTAATCCCCCGGCGGCGGCGTGGCCGCCATGTCCTCGTCGGCGCCTTGGGAATGGATGGAGACGAAGGGGTATACGCAGGCGGTCGAAAAGCTGACGATCCGCGAATTGCAAAAGCGCTCCGCAACGATGGCCGGAACATGCACGTTCATGGCCCAGGTCAGCTCCTCCGCCCCGGCGGAACCGAACTTGCGCCCGGCCATGAAGACGATGTTGGCGATGTCAGGCAAGGCGGCAACCGCGTCCCGGTCCAGCAGATCACAGGTGATGGTTTCGATGCCATGGCCTTGCAGATCCTCGGCCACCCCGGCCTCGGAAAATCTGGCGACGCCAATGATGCGCTTATCGGGCGCTGCGCGTTTGGCCAGGCGGGCCAACGTAGGCCCCATCTTGCCGCCAACACCCAGCACCATGATGTCGCCATCCAGGGCCGCCATGTCGTCGATCAGGGCCTGGGACGGCCGGGTCATGAATTCTTCCAATGCATCCGCATTGGCAAAGCCGGTGGGGAAGTCCGCGGGTTTCAGTATGTCGTTCATTTATTCCATCTTGCGTTCATGCTCGGGCGCTTGGACAATAGCCGCAACAGGGCATAGCCGGGAAGAGATGAAATGCGTGCAGCTATATTCGAGGCGCCGGGCCAACCTTTGCTCATTGGCGAGGTCGAGACGCCCAAACCGCTACCAACCGATCTGTTGGTCAAGGTCAAGAATTGCGGCATCTGCGGCACTGACCTGCATCTCTCCGCCGTGACCGACCGCTCGGGCGGCATGGCGCCGCTGGATACGGGCGCCATTATGGGCCACGAATTTTGCGGCGAGGTGGTCGAAGTCGGCGCCCAGGCGCCCGGCGGCTGGCACGAAGGCGACCGTATCTGCGCCCTGCCCTACATCGCCTGCGGTCACTGCCTGGAATGCCTGGACGGACGCGGCCACCGCTGCCGCGACGCCATCTTCGGCGGTCTGGGACAGCTTGGCGGCGCCTATGCGGACTATGTCCGGGTCGGCGGCGCGGAAGCACTTGCCCTGCCCAGCGGCGTTGACTATCAGGCCGGCGCCCTGGTGGAACCGCTATCGGTGGGTCTGCATGCGGTACGCGCGGCACAACTGAGTCCGGGAGACGCCGTATTGATTGTCGGGGCCGGGCCCATTGGTTTGGCGGTGGCGCTGTGGTGCAGATTCTTTGGTGCCCGACATGTGGTGATCTCGGATCTGCTGGCGGGCCGACTGGACAAGGCCGCCGCCATGGGCGCGACCGACGGCATTGATGCCAGCAGCGAAAATGTCATTGGCCGCTACAAGCAGATCGCCGGCAACCGTCCCGACGTGGTGTTCGATTGCGTCGGCGTGCCGGGCAGCCAGCAACTGGCGATGGACTATGCGCCCATGAACGGACGTCTGGTGGTGGCTGGCGTCTGCATGCGGCCCGACAACATCATGCCGGTCAAGGCCATCACCAAGGAACTCAACGTGCGCTACGTCTATATGTACGAGCGGCGGGATTTCGAACTGGCCCTGGAGATGCTGGACCGGGGCCGCATCGACGCTGGCGCCATGGTCACCGACGTAGTCGGCTTCGATGCGTTTTCCGCCGCCTTCGAAGATCTGAAAACGCCCTCCCATCAATGCAAGATCCTGCTCGACCCTGATGCTTAGGGCACTTTTGGCGCTTGCTCTGACGGCATTCCTGGCTGCTTGCGATGAACCACCCGAGCAAGCCGCGGTAAAAGGCTCCGCCGAGCTGAAGGCGCACGGCAAGCTCTTCACCAAGGAGGTCCTGACCCCCCTGCCCGGCGTCCATGTGGCGGTCGGTTACGGCCTGGCCAACGTCATCATGATCGAGGGCGACGACGGCGTCATTATTGTCGACACCCTGGAAAGCCGCAGCCGCGCGGCGGAGGCCCTGGCGGCTTTGCGCAAGGTCAGCGCCAAACCGGTCCAGGCGATCATCCTGACCCATAACCATGCCGACCACATCTATGGCGCCCAGGTTTTCGCCGGCGGCAGGGACATACCCGTATATGCCCACAACAGCACCTCGGCCCATATCGACCGCATCATCAATGTTCTGGTCAATACCATCTACCGCCGCAGCATGGCCATGTTCGGGCAGCTGCTGCCCGAGGGCCAGGTGTTGAACGCCGGCATCGGCCCCGATCTGAAAACGGTCACGCAAGAGCTTGCCCTGCTGCGGCCCACAAAGACCTTCGATAAACGTCTCGACGCCACCATTGCCGGCGTGAAACTGCAACTGCGTCATGCGCCGGGCGAGACCGACGACCAATTGCTGGTCTGGCTGCCGGAACGGAAGATCCTGCTGCCCGGCGACAACATCTACCAGACCTTTCCCAATCTCTACACCATTCGCGGCACCAGGCACCGGGACATCACGCAATGGGTTCGCAGCCTGGACATGATGCGTGACCTGGGCGCGGAGGCCTTGATCCCATCGCACACCCGCCCCCTGGTGGGCCGGGAGCGAATAGCGGAAACCCTGACCGCCTACCGGGACGCCATGCAGTACGTACTTGATCAGACCGTGCGCGGCATGAACCTTGGAATGGGGCCGGAGGAATTGGTCGATTTCGTCCATCTGCCGAAGCACCTGGCCAAACACCCCTGGCTGGTGGAACATTACGGCACGGTGCGCTGGTCCGTTCGCGCCGTCTTCAACGGCTATCTGGGCTGGTTCAGCGGCGATGCGGTCGATTTGGACCCTTTGCCGCCAGGGCAGCGTGCCCAACGCCTGCAAGCGGCCTTCGCCGACGGCAAGCCGCTGGCCGATCAGGCCCGGGCGGCCCTGGCCTCGGGGGATTATCAATGGGCCAGCGAACTGGCCCGTCATTGGCTGCGGATCGAGCCAAAATCAGAGGCCGCGCGCGAAACCATGGCGGCGGCCCTGACGGCCATGGCGGAAGGCAGCGGCAATCCCAATGCCCGCAGCTGGTATCTGACCCAGGCCCAGGAGCTGCGCGGCACCCTGGTCATCGGCAAGCCCGATCCGTCACTGCTGCCGGCCGATATGCTCGACAGTCTACCCATTGGCCCCTTCATGGCGGGCATGTCGACACGGCTGAAGGCGGAGGATGCCTTGCAGACGGACCTGCTGGCCCGTTTTGAATTCACCGACGAGGACCGGATATTCTCGATGCATATCCGCCGGGGCGTCGCCGCGCTTCGCGAAGTCGCCGTGCCTGACCCCGATATTCATATCCGGACCACGGCACGCACCTGGAAACGCATCGTCACCAAACAGCGCAATCCGGCCCTGGCCTATGCCAGCGACGAATTGGCGGTAACCGGCGGCGTCGTCAACGTGGCGAAATTTCTCACCCTGTTCGAACGCTGAAGGGTAGTGCTAGTCTCCGCGACAGATTCCGAAACATAGGTAGATATCAAAATGGACTTAGGATTGAAGGGCAGACGGGCCATGGTCACCGGCGGCAGCAGGGGCATTGGCCGGGCCATCGCCAACCGGCTGGCCATGGAAGGGGCCGATGTGGCGATCTGTGCCCGCAATGGCGATGAAGTCGCCGAAGCCGTGACCGCCCTGCAAGGCATGGGCGTGCGAGCCACCGGCGACGCCGTCGACGTCAGCGACGGCCCGGCCCTGAAAGCCTGGATCGACAGCGCCGCAAATGAGCTGGGCGGCCTGGATATCCTGGTGCCGAATGTATCCGCCATGGCCGGCGAGCATACCGAGGAAGCCTGGCGCGGCGCCTTTGAAATCGACGTCATGGGCACCATCAATACGGTCGATGCGGCCCTGCCCTATCTGGAAAAATCCGACGCCGGCGCCATCGTCACCATCAATTCCGTCGCCGCCCTGCAATATTTCGGCGGCGTGCGCCCCTACAACACGTTGAAGGCCGCCCTGGTCAATCACATGTCGAACCTGGCCCACCAACTGGCGCCCAAGGGCATCCGCGTCAACTCCGTCTCTCCCGGCACGATCTATTTCAAGGGCGGCGTCTGGCATACGCGCGAAGTGGAAACGCCGGAAATCTATAAAGGCGCCCTGGCCATGAATCCCATGGGCCGCATGGGCACGCCGGAAGAAGTCGCCAATGCCGCGGTGTTTCTGTGCAGCCCCATGGCCAGCTTCATATCGGGCAGCAATCTGCTGGTCGACGGCGCCATGACGCCCAGCGTGCAGTACTAAGCGGCATGGACCTGCGGCTAAAGGGCCGAAAGGCCATGGTCACCGGCGCCACCAAGGGTATCGGCCGGGCCATCGCCGAACGCCTGGCAACGGAAGGCGCCGATCTGGCGATCTGCGCCCGTAACGGCGACGATGTGGCGGAAACCGTCGCCGCCTTGCAAGACATGGGCGTACGGGCCACGGGCGCCGCCGTCGATGTAGGCGATGAAGCGGCCCTGCGGGCCTGGATCGACGCTGCGGCGAACGAACTGGGCGGCCTGGATGTGCTGGTGCCGAATGTCTCGGCCATCGTCGTCGGCAATAGTGACGAGGCCTGGCGCGGTGCCTTCGATGTCGACATCATGGGTACCATCCATACGGTCGATGGGGCCCTGCCCTATTTGGAACAATCAGACGCCGGCGCCATTGTCGGCATCAGCACTGTTTCGGCCCTGTTTCATTTCGGCGGCGTGCGCGCCTACAACGCCATGAAAATGGCCCTGATCAACTATCTGTCCAATCTGGCCCACGAACTGGCGCCCAGGGGCATCCGCGTTAATACGGTTTCTCCCGGCACGATCTATTTCGAGGGCGGCGTACAGCATCAGCGCGAAGTGGAAACGCCGGAGCTGTTCCAATCCGTGCTGGAGAAGATCCCCATGGGGCGCATGGGCACGCCGCAGGAAGTCGCCGATGCCACGGTGTTTCTCTGTAGCCCCCTGGCCAGCTATATTGTCGGCAGCAATCTTTTGGTCGACGGCGGCCTGACACCCAGCGTGCAATATTAATCGAACCGTTATTGAGAAAACCGTTATTCGTAGAGAGGAACAAGGCCATGGCCATGAAACCGCAGTTGGTTGAATTGTTGGAAGCGATGAAGGCCCTGGGCCTCAAGCCCATGCACGAGTTAAGCCCGGTCGATGCCCGCCAGCAGATGGAGGACGGCGTCCGCGCCCGCAACAATCCGCCCCTTGAGCTTGGCGGTATCGAAGAACAGACCGTGCCTGGTCCCGCCGGCGACATTCCTGTCCGGGTCTATCGGCCGCAAGGTGTAACGGAACCGGTAGGCGCCCTGGTTTATTACCATGGCGGCGGCCATGTGATCGGCAGCATGGACACCCATGACTACGCCTGCCAGGCGATCTGCCGGGATGCGGGCATCGTGGTGATGTCCGTGGACTACCGTATGGGACCGGAGGCGAAATTCCCCGCCGCCGTGGATGACTGCTATGCCGCCACCAAATGGCTGTCCGACAATGCCGATAGCATGGGCGTCCGCGCCGACCGGATCGCGGTGGGCGGCGACAGCGCGGGCGGCAACCTGGCCCTGGTGACCTCGCTGCTGGCTCGCGATGACGCGGAAGGCCCGGCAATCGCCTATCAATTGCTGGTCTATCCGGTGATGGACTACACCGGCGGCACGCCGAGCTACGAGACCTATGGCAACGGCTACGGGCCGCTGGTTGCCGAATCCGTGCCCTGGTTCCGGAAACATTATCTCACCTCCGATGGCGACCTGGCGGATTGGCGCGCCTCGCCCGGCAGGGCCGAGTCTTTTGCTGGGTTACCACCGACCCTGCTGATCTCGGCGCAATGCGATATCCTGGCCCATGAAGGCCGCGAATGCGCCGAACGCCTGAACGCCGAAGGGGTCGCCTGCGAGCATGTGGATTTCGAAGGCATGATCCACGCCTTTTTCTCCATGGCGCCGCTACTGGATGATTCCATCGCGGCCCAGGCCTTGGCGGCGGAGCGCCTCAAAGCGGCCTTGTCCTAGGTGCCCGCGGCTAGCTGCCGCTTGGAAGCTGATCGAACGGCAACTCCTTGTCGACGCGGATATCGGCGGGCAGGCCAAGCACCCGTTCCGAGATGATATTGCGCAGAATTTCGTCCGAGCCCGCCGCGATCCGGCCGCCCGGGGCATCCAGCAATGCCTGTTGATACATGGCCCGCATCGGCGCCATATCAGGGTCCATCATGCCGCCGCCCATATCCAGAAGATCCATGCCGAAATGGGCGATCTCCTGCCGGCGGAAGCTGGTAACCAGCTTAGAAATGGAATTCTCCGGCCCCGGCCGCTCGCCCCGCGACAGCGCCGTCATCAGGCGCGCCCGGATCAATTTCACGCCCTGTTCCTTGATATACCAATCGGCAAGCTTTTCACGGATCGCCCCATCGGTGATCGCGGGGCCGTTTTCCAATTCGGTCATCCGAACCAGATCGAAAATCTCCTCGAAATTGGGCGCTGGTCGGACGCCGGAGCTGACCCGTTCATTCATCAAGGTTGTGATGGCGACCTGCCAGCCCTGTCCCACATCGCCAAGGCGCTGGCTGTCGGGGATACGCAGATCGGTCATGAAGACCTCGTTGAAATTCGAATAGCCCGAAATCTGTCGGATCGGTCGGACTTCAATGCCCGGCGATTTCATGTCGAGGAAGAAATAAGTCAGGCCCTTGTGCTTGGGCGCATCCGGATCGCTGCGCGTGACCAAAATCGCCATATCCGCGTAATGGGCACCCGAGGTCCAGATTTTCTGACCGTTGATAATCCAGTCATCACCGTCACGTACCGAGCGGGTGCGCAGGCCAGCGAGATCCGAACCGGCAGCGGGTTCGGAAAACAACTGACACCAGATTTCATCGCCGCGCAGGGTGGCCGGCACATAGCGTTGTTTTTGTTCCTCGGTCGCATAGGTCAGCATGGTCGGCACCGCCATGCCGTGGCTGATGTTGAAAATTGGCGGCGGGATCAGAAAGTTGGTTTCTTCCTCGGCAAATATGATCTGCTGCAGTCGCGTATCGCCACGGCCGCCATATTCCTTTGGCAAGGCGATGCCGGAAAACCCGCCGGCGAATTTTGTCGCCTCCCAGGCCTTTGCCGCCGGGATCAACTCCGGTTCGCCGCGCTTATACTTATAGACCTTGCCGGGCGCCTTGCGCTCGGCATTGTTGTCCAGCCAGGCGCGGGCCTCGGCACGAAATTCGGCTTCTTGTGGTGTATCGTTGAAATCCATCGCCCTTACTCCTCACCGACGCTGTTGCGAGCTTCAAGTTGGCTGATCAGCCGGTCTTTCCAAACCCGTTCGCCGCCCAAGGCGAGGGAAAGCAATTTAGCCCGCCGATAGTAGAGGTGACAGTCGAACTCCCAGGTAAAGCCCATGCCGCCATGGGTTTGAATATTCTCCCGAGCCGCCAAATTATAGGCCTCGCTGGCCGCGACACGCGCCGCCGCCGCCGCCGTTGGCAGATCGGGCGCGTCCGCCGCAAGCGCCCAGGCACCGTAATAGGCATTGGCGCGGGCCAGTTCCGTCGCAACGTAGATATCCGCCAGCTTATGCTTGATTGCCTGGTACGAACCGATCGCGCGTCCAAAGGCGAAACGGTTCCTGGCATAGTCCGCCGCCATATCGAGACATGCCTGGGCACCGCCAACCTGCTCGAACGCCATCAGGATCGCGGCGCGGTTGAAAACCGCCCTCGTGATCGTCCAGCCCTCGCCGGGCTCCCCAAGCGGCTCGGCGGCGGCCCCCGCGAATGTGATCTCCGCGTGCGATCTGGTTGGGTCGATCATCTCCACGGGCTTGCGGCTGACGCCATCGCCGTCAAGATCGACAAGGAAAAGCGATGGATCGCCGCCGCTTGCCGTATTCGCCAAAACAATGGCGAAATCGGCGACGTCACCATCCGCCACCGGCACCTTCGTCCCCTCGATCACGCCGCCGCTTGCGTGAGTTTTTATCGACGCCGCGCTGGCAAGGCCGATGCCCTCCGCCACGGCCATGCAGCCGATCCGCTCGCCCATCGCAAGGGCCGGCAGATATTCCTGCTTTTGGTCCTCGCTGCCCGCCATCAACAATGCTTCCGCCGCCATATAGACGGAGGAGGAAAACGGCGTCGGCGCCAGGCTTCGCCCCAATTCCTCGGCAATAACGCACAAGTCCTCGCCGCTCAGGCCGGCACCGCCGTATTCCTCAGGGATGGCGGTTCCGATCCAACCGAGCTCGGCCATGCCGCGCCAAAGTCCCTCGTCATAGGATATTGCATCGTCTTCAAGAACCGCGCGCACGGCGGCCGGCGTTGATCTGTCGCCCAAGAATCTCTTCGCCTGATCGCGTAACAAATACTGTTCTTCTGAAAAATCGAAATTCATGCCGTCCCCGCCTAACCGGAATTTTCGGAATTATCTGAAATCGCTCTGACCATATTATTTTGGCGCCATCAAGCAATGCAATCCTGGAATGCGCGGCGGACATTGATACGCCGTAAAATATGCTGCATCGTGGCAAGGTAAAAAGTAAACGAGGACGTCATGACCGACAGCCAGCGCGCCAACGATCCCCTGTTACAGCCCTATCAACTAAAGCATCTGACATTGCGCAATCGCCTGATGTCCACCGGGCATGAACCGAATTTCTCCGAAAACGGCTTACCCACGAAACGCTACCGCCTCTATCACGAGGAAAAGGCCAAGGGCGGCCTTGCCCTGACCATGACCGCCGGTTCGGCGGTGGTAAGCCCGGATTCACCGGCTTCATTCGGCAACCTGCATGCCTACAGGGACGAAATTGTCCCGCACATGCGGGATCTGACCGATGCCTGCCACGAACATGGCTGTGCGGTGATGATCCAGATTACCCATCTGGGCCGGCGCACGGGCTGGAACCACCATGACTGGCTGCCGGTTGTCTCCCCCTCCATGGTGCGGGAGCCGGCACACCGATCCTTTCCAAAGGTCATGGAGGATTGGGATATCGCCCGCGTTCTCGACGACTATGCGGCCACCGCCCAGCGCATGCAGGCGGCAGGCCTGGACGGCATCGAGCTTGAAGCATACGGCCATCTGATCGACGCCTTCTGGTCGCCCCTGACCAACCACCGCAATGACGAATACAACGGCAGCCTCGACAACCGCATGCGCTTTACCTTCGAGGTATTGAGCGCGATCCGAAAAGCGGTCGGCCCGGACTTCATTGTCGGCCTGCGCATGGTGGCGGATGAAGACTGGGCCGGAGGGCTGGAAGCGGAGGAAGGCCTGGAAATCGCCCAGCGTCTAAAAGGATCCGGACAGGTTGATTTCCTCAATATCATACGGGGCCATATTGATCATGATGCTGGCCTGACAAGGGTGATCCCGATCCAGGGCATGGCCACGGCGCCGCATCTGGATTTCTCCGGCGAAATTCGCCAGGCAACCAATTTCCCGATCTTTCATGCGGCCCGCATCGCCGATGTCGCAACCGCCCGCCATGCCATCGCGGAAGGCAAGCTGGACATGGTCGGCATGACCCGCCCGCACATGACCGATCCGCACATCGTGCGCAAGATCGAGGCCGGCCAGGAAGACCGCATCCGGCCCTGTGTCGGTGCCACTTATTGTCTCGACCGTATCTATGAAGGGCGCGATGCCCACTGCATCCATAATGCGGCCACCGGGCGCGAGGAATTCATGCCCCAAGAGATCGCGGCAACCACGGGCCGGCGCAAGCGGGTGGTAATCGCCGGGGCCGGCCCTGCCGGCCTGGAAGCGGCCCGGGTCTGTGCCGAACGCGGCCATGACGTGGTGCTGTTCGAAGCAGCCAACAGGGCCGGCGGGCAGGTGCTTCTTGCCGCGCGTATGCAGCGGCGGGCCGAACTGATCAGCATCATCGACTGGCGGGTCGCCGAATGCGAACGCCTTGGCGTCGATATCCGCTATAACCGTTATGCCGAGGCGGCGGATATTAACGCGGAAAACCCCGACATCGTGCTGATCGCCACGGGCGGCTTGCCCAATACGGATATACTGGCCTCGGGCGCCGAGCATGTGGTCACCACCTGGGATATCCTGTCCGGCGATGTCGCGCCCGGCGAAAATGTCCTGCTGTTTGACGACAATGGTGCCTATCCCGGCATGCAGGCCGCCGAATTCATAGCTAGAGCCGGCGCGGAGTTGGAACTGGTGACGCCCGAGCGTGTCCTGGCGCCTGAGATCGGCGGCATGAACCATGTACCCTTCGCACAAGCTTTTCAGGAATGCGGCACCCGTATAACCATCAACAGCCGGCTGCAGCGGGTGGAGCGCAACGGCAATAAACTGACGGCTCACTTATCAAGCGAATTCGCCGAGAGCATGGCGGAGAGCCGGGATGTGGATCAAGTCGTGGTGGAACATGGTACCCTGCCCCTGGACCGGCTCTATTTCGATTTGAAGCCGGCCTCGGTCAATCTGGGCGCGGTGGATTACGATGCCCTGCTGGCCGGCCAGCCACAGGCCATCGCGGCCAACATGGCGGGAACATTCCAGCTATTCCGCATCGGCGATGCCGTCGCCTCCCGTAACATTCATGCCGCGGTCTATGATGCCCTGAGGCTGTGCAAGGATTTTTAAGGTGCGTCAGCGCACCTTGCGGATGCGCCATTCGAAGGCGTCGTCGCCATAGTCCATGCGGTCACCGATTTGCAGGGCCAGAAAACGGTTATGCTCCGCCAGGCAACCCTGCCACAGGCCGTTCCAGGCCTCGAACACCGCAGGGTGGAGATTGTCGCGGCCACGCATCAGACGCCAGCCGCCGATACGGACCGTGGCATCATCGCCGGTGCCGCCGACCTGGGCCTCGTTATCCTGGGCAGTGGCCATGGCGGCCATGAAGTTGGCGAAATCCAGGGCGCTCTCCCCCGTGGTGTTCATTAACCCGCGAACCTCGTCGTAATACTGCCGGCCAATGATGTTGCCCGCCAGATTGCCCAGGGCGCCGGCCTCGCCCGGCCCCAGGGTGGCAATCAGTTCGGGCAGTCCGGTCTTGATATATTCCATGGCATAGTTGCGGTTGGCCTTGTGCAGGCGCTCCACGGGCCAGGCATCCGCATTTAATTGGGGCGCTGCATCTGGATCGAAAGGCGGCGCCATTTCGCCCGGCGCGAATTGCAGGCGTTCCTCCGCCGCCAGATCGTGATCATATTCCTTGAAATATCCGGCCAGGCCGTATTCCGCCGTCATATCTTGAGAGGTGCAGACAAAGCCAAGGCGGGGATTTCCCAGGGATACGCCGTTGTGGCCGTACCAACCGCGCAGGAAACCATGGCTGACCTGCAACGGCGCGCCGCACAACGCGGTGCCGTCGTACATCCAGCGGGGGTGGCGGAAATGCACCCAGGCCTTGTCGTCCGCCTCGTACATATATTCCACCTCCGCGCCGCCGACGGAGTTGGATAAGTAGTGGTATTGCGCCGCCGCCACCGCGTCGGGCAGCTTCTCCAAACCAAGCTTATTGAAGGAGGAGAGGAATTTTTCGTGATGTTGCCGCCGGAAAGTGCGGAATATCCATTCCCCGGCGGCATCACCGCCTTTTCGCGAGGCAACCATCAACATCAAACCGGTAAAATAGGCGTGATACAAACTGGCCACGCCCTTCCAGCAGGCCGTTGTCGAACCAGGGGCGCCACTTTGGGCCAAAATTGTGCTAAACGGATTGACTGACATTTATCCCTCGTGACATTCGGGCCCAGAATAACTCGTCGCCCATGAGTAATAGTAACTGATATCGCATAATGTCTCCCCCTCCGGCAACGCATGACATGAGCACGGGCAAACGCCTGGCGATTACCGTAACGGTATTGCTGGCCTCGTCCATGTATGCCCTGGACTGGACCATCGCCGCCGTCGCCCTGCCCCATATGCAAGGAACGTTTTCGGTCACTCAGGATCAGATTTCCTGGGTGCTGACCAGCTATATCGTGGTCTCGGCGATTGCCTTGCCGACCACCGCCTGGTTGGCGGAAACCCTTGGCCGTAAACAGTTATTTATCATTTCCATGACCGGCTTCACGGTTTTTTCCGCCCTTTGCGGCGGCGCGGATTCACTGCCGGCGGAAATCGCCTACCGTCTGGCGCAGGGCGCCTTCGGGGCTTATCTGATACCGCTTTCGCAATCGCTGCTGCTCGATACCTATCCGCCGGAAAAACATGCCAAGGCGATGGCGATCTGGGGCATCGGCGTGATGCTGGCGCCGGTGGCGGGGCCAACCCTGGGCGGCTATCTGACCCACGAATATTCCTGGCGCTGGGTTTATTACATCAACATACCCCTTGGCATTATGGGCATATTGGGCGCGATGGCCTTCCTGACCGCATCGCCGCGGGCAGAGGAGCGGCGCGGTTTCGACTGGCTGGGCTTTTGTGCGCTGGCCGTTGGTGTCGGCGCCCTGCAGACCATGCTGGATAGGGGCGAGCGGCTGGATTGGTTCGAATCCGGCGAGATCATGATCGAATTCTCCCTGGTCATCATTGGTCTCTACATATTTTTCGTACAAGGCCTTACCGCCAAACAACCCATTGTGAATTTGCGGTTATTCCGCGACCGTAATTATTCGCTTGGGGTGTTTTTCGTCTTTCTCTACGGCCTGTTAAGCCTGGCCCCCCTGGTCATGCTGCCACCGTTCCTGCAAGGCCTGCAGGGATATCCCATAACCACGGTCGGTGTCCTGATGGCGCCGAGGGGCATGGGCATGATGGTCGCCATGATGTTTTTCGGCCGTCTTGGCGACCGCATCGATCCCAGGATCTGGCTGGTCATGGGCTTTATCGGCCTGGGCCTGTCCAGTTTCGCCATGTCGGGCTGGAATTTGCAGGTCGGCGCCTGGCAAATTGCCTGGACCGGCTGGGTGCAGGGCATGGGGGCTGGATTTGTCATCGCTCCCTTGGGCTTGCTGACCTTTGCCACCCTGGATATCAGCCACCGCACCGAGGCTTCCTCGATCTGGAACCTCATTCGCAGCGTCGGCAGCAGCATGGGCCTGGCGATTGCCC
The DNA here is from genome assembly GCA_964590195.1 of uncultured Rhodospirillaceae bacterium. Taxonomy (GTDB): domain Bacteria; phylum Pseudomonadota; class Alphaproteobacteria. Next base: position 62,715 of record CAZPWJ010000011.1, read on the forward strand.
TGGTGATCCTGCTGCGGATGAGCGGTACATCGCGCGCCGGATTGAACGAATTCTTCAATCCTTACAATAAGATACTATGGTCCATGGGAGGCTCCTGGCTGCCCACGCCCGATGCCGCCGGTCTGCCCCTGGTACAGGCCGAGATCAGCCGCCAGGCCTTGATGATCGGATACGTGGATGTCTTTTTTCTCTCGGCCATTACCTCCGTGGTGGTTATTCCGGTGGTTTTTTTGATCCGCCGGCCCCAGGCCCCCGGCAGTCATTAACGCTTTAGGCAAGGCTGAAAGCGAATGTTAACGATTTCAGGTCACCATGATTAAAGTTTTCAATGCCAGTGAGGGCATTGGAATGAGGATGGGACATGGCGGATGAGCATGACGGGCCAGACATCAGAACCGGATTCGGTACGGACCTTGGATCCCCAAGACCGTCTTAAGGCTTTGGTCGCGGATACCAACGTTAATGACGATACCTTTTTGGCGACGGATTATCTCAATCATTTCAACGAGATCGTAATGTTGTTGGAAATGATCCCCGATATGCCTGACATCCTGGAAGAGGCCAAGGAATGGCAGCCGAAAAGCTATGCCGAGCATTTTATCGACAGCGGCCTGTCCGATAGCGAGATCACGATCGAGGCATACGAAAATGCCCCGCCGGAGTTCCGCGAGCCATTTGACGAGACAATTACGCGCATGAATGCCGTGGTTTTCAAAGGTATTGCCAATATTGAAGCTGCCCTGGATAGCCCCCGGCCCGAAGAACTTGCCGCCGCCGCGGCAACCGCCAGCCGTCTATTGCAGCGCCTGGTCGATGTCGCCTCGGCCATTATCCATGGCACCACGCCAAAGCTGGAACAGGACGAAATCGACGAACTGTTGAACCACTAGCTCTCTTCATCCTAACGCCCTTTATCGACCTTCGTCGCCGCCTCAAACAGATTTTCGCCATCCAGCCAACGGCGGGCCGCGTCATCCGTCTGCAACGCAATATGCAGACCGGCATTGAACTCCACGTTCTCCACGCCATATCCGCTCTCCGCCAAACCGGCGATCAGGCCATAGCCAACGCCGTCCGCCGCCATGCCCTGTAGCCTGACCTGAGGCACCGGTTCCGCCATGCGGGTGGCATAGGCGCGCTCGCAGGCGGGCAGATCGACCGAGGCCACCGCCCGACAACTGATGGGCCGCACCTGGTGAATTGCGCAGCTGCGTTCAACCAGCATGGAACAAGGCAAACGCATGGCCTCGCGCCGGGCCTCGCCGCGGCCCCGGGTCAGATAGTCCATGTTGGCGACCCGGCGTTTGGTCACTTGCAATTCGGCGGCCGATTGGGTGGCCCGCAGATGGTCAGCGACAAGCAGTATTTCCACTGGACTGGCGGTCAACCGGATATGGCAGCAAAAGGGACAGCCGGCACCGCAGGCAATGGGTTTTTCCGGCGGCACCAGCGTGTTGACCCGTTCGACCATGCGGTCAAGCCGTCTCAGCGCGGCCCTCGTCATCGCCAACAAGCGCTTGACCGTGCGGCTTCCCGTCAGGGCTTTTCCGGTTGCCTTCCGCTGCGCCTCCGCCGCGCGGCCGATCAGGTCCCCCGCTCGTTCGACGCTTGTCCGCTTGGGCGCCATTCCCCCATCCCGCTACAACAGCGCCGAGGCGATTTCGTCCCATTCAGCCTCCAACGAGGCCGTGCATTCCGCTTTCCCGGCCCGGCGGTACCAATAGGCGGCGTTGGACAGATCGCCCTCTACCCGGTGCAAATGCGCATGCACCCAAGCCCCGGCGGCATCGTCCTGATCCTGGGCCAGCTTATGGGCTTGATCCCACTCCCCCCTGGCGCACCGCCACAAGGCCTGAACCGCCTTGCTCGTGCTCTCGGGCGGCGCCGCATCGCCAAGGGATGCCTTGAATCCGTGCAAATCCATGGCCTCACCCCGCATCCGTGCCAGGTGCATTGGCCCGATCGATGATGGCGTGCAACAGCACATTGCAGCCGGCGGCGCAATGGTCCTGGGTGGCGCTTTCAACTTCGTTGTGGGAAATGCCGTCCTTACAGGGCACGAAGATCATGCCGGTCGGGGCCAGGGTCGATATGTGACAGGCATCGTGGCCCGCGCCCGAGACGATTTGCATGGCATCAAGGCCGGCGGCCTCGGCCCCCGACTGCACGGCCGCGACGCAGTCCGTATCAAAAACGATGGGCGGCTGATACCAGATTTCCCGGCAGTCCAGTTCCAGCCCTTGCGCGGACGCGGCCTCGGCGCAGGCGGTTTCCAACGCCGCCTTCATGGCCAACAGACTCGCATCGTCGGGGTGACGGAAATCGACGCTGAAGACGACCCGGCCCGGAATGGTGTTGCGGGAATTTGGGCTGACATCGAACTGCCCGACGGTGGCGCAGGCGCCAGGTTGAAACTCCAAACCGATACGGTTCACGGCAGTCACGATCTGCGCCGCGCCGACCAGGGCATCATGCCGGGTTTGCATGGGCGTCGGGCCGGCGTGGGCCTCCTGCCCGACCAAGGTAACGTCGAACCAGCGTTGCCCTTGCGCGCCCTGGACAATGCCGATGGTTTTGTCGGCGGCCTCCAAGATGGGACCCTGTTCGATGTGCACTTCGAAAAAGGCGGCCACATCACCCACCGTCGGCGCCCCCTCGCCCAGATAGCCGATGGCATCGAGCTCATCGCGAAAGGTTTTGCCGTCCGCATCCGCCAGAGCATAGACCTCATCCAGGTCGAATTTGCCGATAGCCACCCCGGACCCCATCATGGCCGGGGCAAAGCGGCAGCCTTCTTCATTGGTCCAAACCGTGACCTCGACCGGCCGTTCGGTTTGATAATTCAGATCGTTCAAGGTGCGGATCACTTCCAGGCCGGACAAGACGCCAAAGACACCGTCATATTTGCCGCCCGTTGGCTGGGTATCGAGATGACTACCCGTCATCACCGGGGCCAGCGTGTCGTCCTTGCCGGGACGACGGGCATAAATATTGCCGACCGCGTCGACCCGGACGCTACAGCCCGCTTCGCGGCACCAGCGCACGAACAGGTCCCGGCCCTGGCCATCCAGTTCAGTCAGGGCCTGGCGGTTGACGCCGCCTTTCTCCGTGGCGCCGATTTGCGCCATCTCCATCAACGAGGCCCATAGGCGGTCGCTGTCTATTGCCAGGTTTTGCATTGTCTCACCCCTGCCTGCTGTCCCGTGTTCAGGCTAACGGTAGAGGAGACGGCTGCCAGGGGAAAGGGTCAATAGTCGGTCGCGCGGCGCGGGGGGACATGAAATAATCCAACCAACGAAATCCAGGAGTGCCGCTATGTCTTATCAGACCATCACCGTTGCCGATCACGACACCCACGTCGCCATAACCCTGAACCGGCCGGACGCCCTGAACAGCATTTCACCGGACATGATCGATGATTTGAACGCGGCCATAGATGCGATCACGGACCGCCGCCAGCTTTGCGCCCTGTCCATCACCGGCAATGGCCGGGCCTTTTGCGCCGGCGCCGATCTGAAGGCCGCGCAAGGCCGCATGGCGGGCGCGGACGCGGCCACGGTCAACAGCGCCTTTCTCGATGCCTTGCGGCGCATTCTGTTGCGTATCGAAACATTTCCTACCCCGGTGATCGCGGCGGTCAATGGCCTGGCGCTGGCAGGCGGTCTGGAACTGGTCATGGCCTGCGATCTGGTGATCGCGGTGGAAAGCGCCAAGTTCGGCGATGCCCATGCCAATTACGGCCTTGTTCCGGGCGGTGGCAATTCCGTCCGCCTGCCGCGCAAGATCGGACCGACCCGGGCCAAACAACTGATCTATACCGGCGAATTCCTGCCCGCCCGGCAGATGATGGAATGGGGCATGGTCAACCACGTGGTCGCCGACGGCAGCCTGGCCGATGGCCTAGCGGAACTGATCGCCAAGCTGGCAAATAAAAGCCCGATCGGCCTGCGCCGGATGAAACGCATGGTCGACGACAGCCAGGAGCAATCCCTTGAAGCGGCGCTGCGTTATGAATTGGCATTGAATGCCCAGCATGCCGCCTCGGAAGACCGCATCGAAGGCCTGGCGGCTTTCAATGAAAAAAGGCCGCCGCGCTTCAAGGGTATCTAGCGCGGTTTCACGCCTCGTTATCCAGGGCCTGGCGAATGGCCGCCGCGAAGGTGTCGTGGCTGTAGGGTTTACGCAAAATGTCGTTCACCAAAATATCTGAATAATCGCGTTGGCTTTTGGCAATCCGTTCATTCAGTTCCACGAAGCCCGTCGTCATCAATATCTTGAGAGCCGGATAATTCTGGCGCGCCGCGGCCGCGACCTGATAGCCATCTAACTTACCGGGCATGACGACGTCGCAGAACAGCAGGTCGATATCCTGACTTTGCTGCAGGATTTCCAGGGCTTGGCCGCCATTGGACGCGGTCAGTGTCGTGTAGCCAAGCTTTTCCAAAAAGGCACTGCCAATATCGCGAAGTTCTTCCTCGTCATCGACGATCAGGACCGTCTCGGTCCCGCCCGGTGTCTCGGACGGATCCATTGCCGCCGCTTCGACATCCACTGCTTCCGATAGGGAACGCGGCAGATAGATTTGAAATTCCGCCCCGGCACCAGGTTCCGTATGAACCATGATGTGGCCGCCAGAACGTTCCACGAAGCCGTATACCATGCTGAGGCCAAGGCCGCTGCCGGAGCCGATCTCCTTGGTTGTGAAAAATGGCTCGAATATCTTTTCCTTTACCGCCTCCGTCATCCCCGCTCCGGTATCGCTCACCGAAACCACCACGAAGTCGCCGGATATGGCCGCTGTTTCGGTCTCGGGAGATGTTTTTTCCATAACCTTGTTGATGGTTCTGATAGTCAGCGTGCCGCCGCCGGGCATGGCATCACGGGCATTGAGGGACAAATTGAGGATTGTGTTCTCAAAATCGCCATGATCGATCTCAACCGGCCATAAATCATCGGCCAGATCAGTAATCACCGTGACAGAAGCCGTCAGGGACTTGGCGACTAAGTCCTGCATTTGCATAAGGATGCCGTTCACCAGTGTCGCGGAGGCATTGCTTCCTTCCTGGCGCGAGAATTCCAGTAGTTTCTTGGTGATGTCGGCGCCGCGCCTGGTTCCCTTAAGCGCGGCCTCGGTGAACCTGTCAGCCTCCGCGTTGTTCTTCACCCGCATCTTCACAAGCTCCAGATTGCCCGCGATGATACCGAGGATATTGTTAAAATCGTGCGCGATGCCGCCCGTCAACTGGCCCACCGCCTCCATTTTCTGGGAACGCAGCAGTTGCTCCTCCAGAACTTTTCGCGTCGATAGATCCTCGACCACGACGAAGAAACCCTCGACCGAGCCGTTTGCGTCGAAGTCGGGCACATAAGTGGCTCGAATGTACCGTTCGCCGCCATCCCTATAGGGTGACAAAACTTCGTATGTGACCGTATCGCCCGCTAAAACGTTTTCAATATGCGGCAGCAAAACCTGATATGCGTCCAGGCCAAGGACCTCGGCCACGTGCCGGTTCTTAATCTCCTCGCGGCTGCGACCGAACCAATCTTCATAGGCTTTATTGTTGAATTGATAACGCTGCTCTTTATCAACGTATGAAATCAGCAGCGGCAACGCGTCCGTCAAGTTCCGCAGCCAATCCAAGCTGCGGTCAGCTTGACGCGAACCTGCCTGGTCTTTCCTAGTGCTCTTGGTCAAAATCGTTCCTCGCCAACCTATCCACGGTAACATCAGACAGGTAAAAAAGCTTTTAATCGTTACACGGTTCGCAAAGAAGCCGCAAACTTTAGCCAACCCAGGCTGGCCAAGGAAGTTTTATTGTTGCGCCATTAAGCCGCCAGCAGCCAAATAACCACGGCGACGGCATTCCTCGGTTGAATTCGCGGATGCATGGCAGGGCGTCCAGCGCTATTCTAAGCACCGACATGGCCAATCATTTACGCACGATCCGAGAAGCGCGGGGGCTTTCCGTTGATCAGCTAGCCCGCCGAGTTGGCGCCTCACGCTCGAAGATTTATAAATTGGAGAACGGCAGCCAGCGTTTGACCGATCTATGGATCAACCGCCTGGCCGAAGCCTTGGATGCGGCGCCGGCTGATTTCTTGACGACCGGCGGACTGTCGATCCCGGTCAGCCTCTATATCTCCGCCGCCTTTTCCGATCTCGCCGATTTTGAACTGCCCCCGCCCCTGGAACAATTGTCCCCGCCCCGGCGCCTGAGCAAGCCCGAGGATTGTCTGGCCTGCGAAGTGTATGATGACAGTTGCGACGGCATTTACCCACGGGGCAGTCTTGTCATACTGCGTAACCAGCAGCGCCTGCGCCAACCGCTGAAGCTTGGCGACCGTGTTGTCATACGGCACTATGTGGATACGGTCGCGGACGGTCGGGTGATGGAAATATTATTGGGCCATCTGGACCGCACGATGACGGGTGATCTGATATTACAGACCCGGTCAGGCAATCGGCAGCTACCAGGCGCCGTCACCATTCGCCGCCCATCCGAGCCGGAAACCACCTTGCGCGAGGGCCAGGGCCGATTTCAACATCTTACCGACAACACCCTTGCGGACTATCGGGCCGAGGCCGGCGATCTAGCGGAAATTATCGGAGTTGTCGCCATGGTCATTCAGCCGGAAACCGCCGCCTAAATAAAAACATCAAACTTGTTCGAAATAAGTGTTGTTATTCGTCATTTTAAAACCTAAGATTGTCTCCATTATGGAGACACAAGCCACATGGCATTCCGGTGAAGGCGGCCCCGCCGACCAACTGACCGATCGGCTCATAGATCGGCTCACCGACCAACAGATCGACCAATATGTAGGCGCCCGCTTACGCTTACGGCGCAAACTGCTTGGGCATAGTCAAAAATATCTGGGCCAAGCCATCGGCCTGACATTTCAGCAAATCCAAAAATACGAACGCGGCAAAAGCCGCATACCGGCCTCACGTCTTTGGGCCCTGGGACGTGTCATGCGGGTCCCCGTCTCCTATTTCTTTGACGGACTGACCGAAAACGCCCCGTTCCCCGAGGAACCCTTAGCGGCCTCGGAACTTAAACTCTGCCGAACCTTGCGACGCCTGCCGCGACGGCAACGAAAAACCCTTCATAACCTGATCCTGGCCTTCGCCGAGACGCCTGATCCCGGCGGAACCCCCGTGGCCGGCTAATGCCCCTTAGCCAACGATGACGTGCTCCTGGGTCAGAATGGTGCCAATTTTTCCCGGTTCCAGGAAATTCACCTCATCCGCCTTGGTGCGGGCGTAAGGGTCGGAAGCGCCGGACAAACGCATATCCGCTATGTTGTCGAACCAGGCCATGGGAATGCCGTCAAACACGGGCGGTTTTGCCTTACGGTAGGCGCCCAGCAGCACGTGGCATTGCACATAGCGGCGCAAGGTTTCGATCTCGGCCGCGATAGGCCCATGTTTCTCCCGCCAATGGGCCTGACATGCGGCAGGGTCCATGCCAGTCTTGAAGGTCAGTAATGAGATACTTTTGATGCCGTTTTTCGGCATCGGGCCGTCCTTGATCACGGTTTCCGTGGTCAACAATTCCACCAACCGGTTGCCGTCGATAAAGTTCGGTTCGTCCCTTTTAGCGGCGGCGAATTCCGCCGTCTGGCTCATCGCCCGCAAGGCCTCCTTGTCGTCCACCCAGATTTCCGCGATACCATCGCAAATCAGCTCGCCATTGCGGTAACCCGCCAATTTAGGGTGGCATTGCACATAGCGCCGGATGCCGGGAATGCGCGCCACGATGGGACCGTGAGTGCCCAGCCAATGGGCCTGGAAATCCTCCACGCTCATGCCTGGGTTGCGATAAGCCACCTCACAAATCTTCAACATCTCCACCTCTCCCTGTACTTTTTTGGCCTGTCCGGCATTATTCTAGCGCACATTACTATCCCCGGCGCTACAGTAAGCGGCAATCTTCACAAGGCGGAGGGATAGCAGATGACCGAAACAAGAACCGGCGGCTGCCTTTGCGGAGCCGTGCGCTACGAACTGACGGCGGAACCCGTCGCGACCATGGTCTGCAACTGCACTATTTGTCAGAGGAGCAGCGGCAGCGCCCTGTCGACCATCGCCCTGGTCGCCCGCGAGGCCTTATCCGTGGAAGGTGAGTTAAAGGGCTATGAGTATGCCGGCGACAGCGGCAATAAATTGGAGATCAATTTCTGCCCCAACTGCGGCGCGCCGGTACTTTTGAATATCCGCCGCATGCCGGACATCGTTTCCATCAAGGTCGGCAGTTTCGACGATACCTCTTGGTTCAAACCGAACGTGAGCATCTGGAATGACAGCGCCCAGGCCTGGATGCCAGAGATCGCCAACTGTCAGGTCTTTGCCAAAAACTCCCGCTAATTATTCAGCGCGGTTTTTCGACGACGATAATCGGCTCGTTCTTGTAACGGCCCTCGCATTCATCGACGGAGTTTTTCACCAGGGCCCGCTTCATACCCATATCATGGTCCAGCCACTGATCCCTCAGGTCAGCACGCACATGGGCCTCTTCCAATGCTTCCTCAAGCAGGATGTGGCGGGTGAAGAACACCTCTTCGGTAATGTACATATGAATATGCGCTGATTGCGGCGGCCTGCCGCCGTATATCTTCGGCCCGCCAAAAAGACCCGCCATGAATTCCGTCTGCTGTGATTCCAGATGGCTGCGCGGCACGCCCTGAAAAAAGTCCTTGAGCCAGGGATGGCTCAACAGCTTGTCGTAAAAAATCGTGTGGACCTTCGCGATACCAGGCATACCGCCAAGTTCGTCAAACAATGTCGCCGCCATATTCGAATACCCCCATACGGATCATATATCCCCTCCACTATCGATAGTGGCTAATCCATACATGGGTGTATCATTGCGGAATTGAACAAATTGTTAAGCAGTGGCGCCATGCCTCTCTATTGCGGCAGATGCCGGTCAAAGGCGGCGAACAGGCGTTCAATGTCGGCCTCGTCATTATGCAGGTGCGGACTGATACGGATAGATGGACCGCGCGGCGCCACGAAAACATTGTCGACCGCCAAGGCCTCGACCAGGCCATCGGGCACACCGCCCGGTGGAGTGACCCCAATGAAATGACGGGCACGGTGTTGCCGCGGCGGATGGGCATAGCCGCGCTTGGCCGCCTCGTGGGCTATTTTGTCGGTTAAACGGCCCAGGCTTTCCTCGATCTCGCCAACGCCCCAGTCCAGCAGTTGCTCCATCGCCGCGCAGGCCATGGGCAGCGAGGTCAGATTGGTTCGCTCGCCCATGTCATAGCGGGCAGCGGTCTGGCGCAGGGCCGTGCTGTAAGCGCCGTGCTGTTGGAGGGGATCATGGTTGCCGCCATGCAGTTCAAGCGGTTGGCCGTCACGGCGGTGCGGCGCGGCATAGAGAAACGCCAGGGTATAGGGCGACAAAAGCCACTTGTAGGCGGAGCAGGCCAGAAAATCCGGCTGGATCGTTTCGACATCCAGACGCTTGGCACCGGCCGATTGGGTCGCATCGATGACGAACGCCGCACCCACTTCACGGCAGCGGACACCGATCGCTTCAAGATCCAGCAGGCTGCCGTCCATCCAATGGCAGCCCGGCAGCGCGGCGATCGCCGTATCCGCGCCAATGGCCTCCAAAACGCCCGGCGTCCAATCGCCGTTTTCCGGGCGCGGCACCACACGCATAGCCGCTCCGGCCCCTTCCGCCTTCTCGACCCAGATGTAATAGTTGGATGGAAACTGGTCTTGCAGCACGACAATGTTCTGTCCCGGTGCCAGGTCAAGATTGGCCGCCGCCACGGCGATGCCATAACTGGTCGCCGGGGTAACGGCGATGGCGTCGGCCTCGGCATTGATCAGGCGGGCAAACAACGCCCGGGCCCTGTCGGCGCCATCGGCAAGTTCCGTGGAATTTATCTCCCAGGTATGTACCCGCCGTTCAACGGCGCCATGCCCGGCCTTGGCGACAGACAAAAGGAATGGGGAAAACGCGGCGCAATTGAAATAGGCGATCTCGCGCGGCACATCGAACAGGTGCCGTTGACACTCAAGCATGACATTCTCCAATTTTGATCCAGGCTAGCATAAGCCCGAGTGAAAAATCGGCCAACCCTGTAACCCTTGGGATTAAGACATTGATTTCAAAGGCCCGGCAGGTCGAATTTTAGCGCGCCCAGCAGGACTCGAACCAGCGACCCCCGGATTAACAATCCAGTCCGGTCCAGCGTAGATCCCCTGACCGACCCTCAATGCGCGATTTTTGGTGAGCAGCGAAAATGCAGCTGGCGCTCCCCGATGGGCGCTGTGTGCCAAATCCGGACCTCTGATCGTCTGGCATTCCCAGACTCTCCAGACTAGAATTTCGGCGGGCGATTTGGCGTCTTGGGGGTCTCGGTTAAGGATGCGCGCACCATGATCAAGACGATTTCGGCATCACTGCTTCTGGTAATCTTTCTGACGGTTTCTTCGGTCGCTGCCGCGCAGAAACTGACTGGGAAGAAACTTGTCGATACACTGCTGCAAGGCGGACATTACATCTATTTTCGTCACGCTGCCACGGATTGGAGCCAAAGTGATCATGTCAGCGTCGCCGGTGATTGGCGCAGTTGCGATGGGCATAGGATGCGTCAATTGTCGAAGGCCGGTCGTAACGATGCCCGCCGCATTGGAAAGGCCATAAGCGCGCTAAAGATTCCAGTGTCACGCATCCTGTCGAGCGAATATTGCCGGGCGGTCGAAACAGCTCGGGGCTTCGGTTTGGGAAAAGTCGAGATGACTCGTGATATTATGAACATGCGTGCGGCCCCTTTGGTCGGAGGCCGTATTCAGGTGATCGCGCGGTTCCGCAAGTTGATGGCACAAAACGTTCCTGCCGGTGCTAACGTCATTTTGGTTGGGCATGGGAACTTATTGCGTGACGCGACGGCCGTTTATCCCGATGAGGGTGGTAGCGGGATCTTTGTACCTGATCCAACAGCCAAGAATGGATTTCGCTTTGTCGCTCGGTTAAAATCGCAGGGCTGGACGGAATTGGCCAAAACATTTGCGAATTCACCATAGTTACCGGTCCCTCGGGGACGCAAATGTTTTTGCTGATTTCGATCCAAGACTGCTTTCGACATGCCATCATTGACCGTTATCGGGTCAATAGCCGTTTCGATTGGCGATGCTCGAACCAGAGGGACAAGCGGAAACCGCTGTTCAAGCCCATGACCAACGGTGTGTGCCATAACCGGACTGTTAGAAAGTTCTGATATGCAGTGATATTGATCATCATTCGTCCTGCGGATAGTCGCCAAACTGTTTCCCGCCATATATTGTGTTTTAACGGTTTGACTAATTCGCTGGTCTTTGGGGAATGGCGATTTCAATGTCTGATTTTGAATTGGAACTCAATAGCCTTAGTTTTGACCTCGACCTTGAGAATGAGGAACTGCGTGATTTTTATAGAATTTGGGAATCGAAACGTGACGGGCGTAATCTTCCCAGCCGCTCGCAGCTAGATCCGATCGAACTGAAACGGCATCTAGGTTGGTTGCTTTTGATCGATGTTGAGAGAGAGCCGGTCAGATTCAGATTTCGTCTGGTCGGCACAAACATCACGACGGTTTCCGGGCGCGATGTCACCGGAAAATACTTCGACGAAGTGTATGGTGACGGGCCATCGGAGATAAAGAAATTCTATGAAACGGCATTTGAAGCCGCAAAGCCATGCCACGTGGCAGGCAGATTTCCTGTGGCAGGCAGGGACTTCTATCGATTTGAAGCATTGCTCGTGCCGTTGGCCGACAACGGCTCTGATGTTGATAAGATCATGACGCGTTCCGTCTTCCATAACGCATGAGTGCGAAGTCTGTTTTGCGTAATTCCCTAGTGGCCTGGCTCGATTCTAGGGGTAGAGCGGACATCGATAAGACAGATATCCGCAACCCGGCCACGCCTTGATGGATCAATGGGCCACTGCATTCGCCAATCGGTGCATGGCGTCCTCCAGAATGGCGCGGGGGCATGCGACATTGATCCGCTCAAAGCCCGCACCCTCTTCGCCAAAGATATAACCTTCATCCAAATAGAGCCCCGCCTGGTTCAGCATCAGGTCCTCCAACCGCGCCTTGTCCAACCCCAGCGCACGGCAGTCCAACCAAGCCAAATAAGTAGCCTCCGGTTTGATCATGCGGATCTGCGGCAAATTCTCGGCCAGGAACCCGGCCACGAAATCCATATTGCCCTGGATATAGGCAAGCACCTGTTGCAGCCATTCCTCTCCCTCGTCGTAAGCCGCTTGCACGGCAGCCGCGCCGAAAGGATTCATGCCGAACATGGCCGCCTTTTGCAGACCGGCGTCGACCTGGGACCTAAGTTCAGGATTGGGCGTGATGATGTGGGCCGTATGCATGCCGGCCAGGGAAAAGGTCTTGGACGCGGCGCTACAGACGATTGCATTTTCAGCGAATGCCCGTCCCAGTGCCGCATAAGGCTTGAACACCGATCCGTTCAGCATGAGGTCGGCATGTAATTCATCCGCCGCCACCAGCACGTCATGGCGGTTGCAGATTTCCCCCAGCCGGCTTAGTTCCGCTTCGTTCCATACCCGGCCTACCGGATTGTGCGGGCTGCACAATAGAAGCATCTTGACGGTGGGATCAGAAGCCTTTGCCTCCAGATCGTGGAAATCCATTTCATAACGGCCATCAACCAGGCGCAGGGGGTTGCGCACCACGCGGGCGTCATTGTTTTCGATCACCATATAAAACGGATGATAGACCGGCGGCTGGACGATGACGCCGTCGCCTGCCTGGGTGAAGGTACGAACCAGCATGTTCAGGGCCGGCACCACCCCGGAGGCAGTGGCGATCCAATCCTTTTCCACCGTCCAACCATGACGGCGCTGCATCCAGCCGGTGACAGCGGAAAGATAGGCATCGGTCTTGTAGGTGTAGCCAACACTGGGTATGGCTGCCCGCGCCTCCAACGCCCGTCGAATGGGCTCGGCGATGGCGAAATCCATATCGGCAACCCACATGGGCAGCACTTGCCGGCTGCCGTCTTTCTCTTCGGTGGCGTCCCAGGCTTCAAGCCCATTGTCGCCTTTCCGGTGCTCCCATTTAACGGATCCAATGCCGCGCGGCGTGGCGATACGGTCGAAATCATACTTCATCTGGGGACAATGCTTTCTCATTTTCAGGGTTTAGGGAGCCAAGCTTGCGAACGCTAGAGGAGCGAACCAAATTCCTAAGTTACACCATCAAGCATTTAAAATTATTGAATTGGTGGTGCGCCGGACAGGACTCGAACCTGCGACCCACGGGAACTGGTGCCGTGGCCAACCCAGGCACTTTGACTATTGTCCTTGTCGGTCTAACTAGTTTCCCTAGCGTCAGTGGATTGCATAGGCGTCCGGCTTATGCGTGGCAATACATGAAGATTGCGAAGGCGCTTTTTTCCGGACATCAAACGGCCTCGTTAAGGCGTGCATGAATTGCCCCATGCCTTAACAAGGTGAACTGTGTCAAAGGGATACCCGCCATGCGAAACCTCCTCATCATTGCCGCTTTCTTGATCAGTTCCGCGGCACTGGCCCAGAGTGATAGTTCCGGCGGAACCGTCGGCGAAATGTCAATGACAAGCGACGATGCCGCCTTATTCAAGTCCGGAAAGTTTTCCCCTTATGCGGGCCGGCGGTATCCGACTAGGGTCCTTTGGGGCGACACGCATCTGCACACATCCAATTCGCTTGATGCGCGGGCATTCGGCGCCACCTTGGATCCAGCTGACGCCTTCCGCTTCGCAAGAGGCGACGAGGTTACGACCAGCCATGGTTTACGCGTTCGGTTATCGCGGCCCTTGGATTGGCTTGTCGTTTCGGATCATTCCGACGGCATGGGTTCGATGAACGAAATCATCGCTGGCAATGTGGCGCTTATGGGGGATCCATTGGTTCGTGACTGGCATGCGCGCCTCAAAAAGGGGGGCAAGACAGCATTGGGGGCAACCATGGAGGTGATTTCAACATTCGCGGGCATATCAGGAAAGAAAATGCCCGCCGTTGTCGTCGACGAACGCTTTGTCCAAACCATCTGGGATGAGTATCTGGAAACCGCCGAGGCGTATAATAATCCCGGTACGTTCTCGACAATCATTGGTTATGAATGGACGTCGACCGAAGGCGGCAACAACCTACATCGCAATGTACTCTACCGCGACGGTATTCGCCGGGCCGAACAAATGCTTCCGTTCACGGCGGCCGAGAGCTTCAATCCCGAAGACCTTTGGTCGTGGATGGAAGCCTACGAGAAAGAAACGGGCGGACGTGTCTTGGCCCTTGCTCATAACGGCAATGTTTCAAATGGGATCATGTTCCCTGTCGAGACCAATCCTGATACGGGCAAACCCCTGGCCGGCGACTACGCCAAGCGACGGGCGAAATGGGAGCCGCTGTACGAAGTGACCCAGATCAAGGGTGACGGCGAGGCGCATCCCTTCCTCAGCCCCAATGACGAATTCGCCGACTACGAAACATGGGACAAGTCCAATCTTGGTCCCGTGCAGAAAAAGAAAGAAATGCTTCAGTACGAGTACGCCCGCGAGGCGCTGAAGAATGGTCTAAAACTTGAAGCGTCTCTCGGCGCCAATCCATACAAATTCGGCATGGTTGGCTCGACCGACAGTCATACTGGCCTGGCCACGGCGGAGGAAGAGAATTTCTTCGGGAAGCATTCAGGCGCGGAACCGGAGGCGAAGCGGTGGGAGCATCTAATCGGCGATTTTGGCCCCGAGTCCAAGATCCTCGGTTGGGAAATGGCGGCTTCCGGATATGCCGCCGTTTGGGCGAAAGAAAACACCCGGAGGGCCATTTTCGACGCCATGGAGCGCCGCGAGGTGTATGCCACGACGGGGCCACGAATTCTGGTAAGATTCTTCGGCGGCTGGGACTTCACCGAGAACGATGCGCGCAGCCGATTGCCGGCCGAGATCGGATATGCCAAGGGCGTGCCGATGGGTGGCGATCTCCTTGCTGGACCAAAAGGCGCGACGCCAAGTTTTCTCGTCGCCGCGCTTAAGGATTCGTATGGTGGAAACCTTGATCGCATCCAAATTATCAAGGGCTGGCTCGACAACACAGGCAAGACTCACGAGAAGGTTTATGACGTCGTCTGGTCTGGCGACCGTAAACCCGCCGCCAATGGCAAGCTGCCATCGGTAGGCAACACGGTCGACGTGGCTCGGGCGGTTTTCACAAATACCATCGGCGCACCAGAATTAATCACGGTCTGGCGCGACCCTGATTTCGATCCCGCGGAACGTGCCCTCTACTATGCGCGCGTTGTCGAGATACCAACACCTAGATGGACTGCCTATGATGCGCTTCGGTTCAACGACGAGATGCCAAAGGATATCTTGATGACGACCCAGGAACGCGCCTACACAAGCCCTATATGGTACACGCCGTGAAGAATCCGCATTACCGCTCCGGGTCAGAAGCGTCCTATTGGGATTATCCTATTTGACGCCCGCTACTGGAGGCGGAGCGGACATCGATAAGGCAGATATAAGCACACCCCGGTAAGCTCATGGTTGGCGCGCCCAGCAGGACTCGAACCTGCGACCCCCGGATTAGAAGTTCAGCATTCGAGGCCAAGAACAGCTCCAAGCAATCCGTGATCTCCCCAAATGCGATAGTCAGACCTCTTTAGGTGCCATTGTCATCAATGCGGCGCTCCTGCGGGAAACGCAGTTTGACGGTAGTTCCAAATCCGACCCTGCTTTCCAATTCGAATGCGGCATCGTGTAACTCGGTCAATTTTTTGGAGAATGGCAGGCCCAGACCGGTCCCCTCGTGCTTGCGGGTCCTTGGATTTGAAATCTGCCCAAATGGCTCCAACGCCTTTGTGATGTCAGCAGCTGCGATGCCGATACCGTTATCCGCCACGGTCACTAAAACTCTGCCATCGATTTCAATTTTTGAACTGATCGTAATCGCCCCACCCTCGTCAGTAAACTTCGTACAATTGGAAAGCAAATTCAGCATGATCTGTTTGATTGCCCGTTCATCGCCAAGAATGACCGGCGAGCGTGGATCGAAATCGGTATCGATCTTTATGGATTTTCTTTCAGCTCGATCCCTGATCATGCGAACCGTGGAGTCAACCACTCGATTCAATACTACCGCGCCCTCTGCTAGGCTCACCGCACCGGCTTCGATCCTCGACAAGTCGAGCACGTCAGAGATAAGATCAAGCAGAAGAGCGCCACTGTTATGAATATCGGAAGCGTACTCCTTGTACCTTTCAGAACCCAGTGGGCCAAAACTCTCTCGTCTCATGACCTCCGAAAATCCGAGAATAGCATTCAAGGGTGTGCGCAGCTCATGGCTCATATTGGCCAGAAACTCAGACTTTGCACTATTCGCGGCCTCGGCGTACTCCTTGGACTGCACTAATTCGCGCTCGATACGCTTCCGTTCACTCACGTCTCGTGCGGTTCCTTCAATTCCAAGAACGTCGCCTTCGTCATTACGGTAAAATTGAGCATTGGTGGAGACCCAGACTTCGTGCCCAGATTTGTGACGAAGGGGAGCCTCGTAGGCAACGACATTTCCGCCAGAGCTTTCGAGTTCCTTGAGAAATGCAGTTCGGTCATCGGGATAAGCCACATGAGGCGAAGATCAATATCGGCGCCTCTGCCACCTACTGGAGGCACAGGAGAAGCCGGGAACTTGGTCGGTGACGCCCAGTACCAACCACGATCGAGCATAGACGCAGGCGCCCAATCGACCGGCTGCAGAATCCGCTCATATCTGCGCGCCGAATTGTCCCATTTGTCTTGGCGGCGCCTGGCATAAAACGGGTGTTCTGGGCTGACGGTGAGGCCCGGATGCCCGTGGCCGCGAATATGTACGAGCGGGCGTACCGATCGGTGCGTTTCCATTACGCGGCGCCAACGCCCCCGGTGCGTCATCACTTCGTCATCAACATCAATCTCGTCGATTGGTCGATATCCGGCTCGGGTAGGCGAAGTGCTTCCTCGGCTCGCTTTCGGTCGGTGATGTCACGTATCGCCCCGACTGAACGCGAGACAATTCCTCGATCGTCAGTGATCGGTTCCGCCCGTTCCTGGACAAATCGTATTCTTCCGTCGGGCCGAATTATTCGATATTCCAAATCCAACGGTTTTGATTTAGCCGGGTCCTCTCGGAATCCCTCATAGAAGACCCCTATAGCATGATCAACAACCTTACGGTCGTCGGCAAATATCAATTCCAAATATCCCGCATGTGTGGCGGCTTTCGCCAGTAATTCTTCTTGTGAGAGGCCAAAAATGGTAGCCGCCTGTTGCGAACAGGAAAGCATCTTCTGACCATCATCATCCCATTTCCAATGTCCTATCTTTGCGATTTCCTCAGCCTGGACGAGAAGATCCGTACTTTGCTTTAGCTCCCTTTCCACACGTTTGCGTTCGCTGATATCGGCGACAAGGCTAAAGAGTCCATTGATGTTTCCGTGCGGACCAATGTCAGGCAAATAGCTTATCTCAACATCCCGTGTTACGCCTTCCGGATAGGTCAGCGTTCGCTCGAATTTCTGGGGCTCACCGGCGAGAGCCTTGTCGAGCAACGGCGCCAATGTTTTGTATGCTGTATCGCCGAGATTTTCCTTGACCGTTCGACCAAGGATTTGGCCGGCTTTTTGCGCGAACCATTGTTCCGCAGTCTTATTGACGAAGACGTATCGCTGCTCCGCGTCCAGACGTGTAATTAACGCTGGCAGATTGTCAGTGACCGTAACGAGTTCACCAGTCCGCTCTTCGACCAATTCGGCAAGATGGTCGCGATGGCGAACAAGTTCGTTTTGGAAATGTTTTGCCTCGTCCCGCGCTTTCTTAAGTTCAGTGATGTCGTGGACCCAAAAGATAACTTCTTTTGCAGCCACTGGGGAACGCTCCCAAGTCAGAACGCACCAAATCAAGGATCCGTCAGCTTTCTTCTGCCGAACCTCTCGCGAAACCCGCCCGTCGCGGCGAAAAGCCTCAACAAATTCGTCCCGATCAGCCAAATTGACCCAAAAATTCTTGGCGGAGTTTCCCAGGAAGTCTTCCCGCTTCACACCCATTATCTCAAGATTTTTGTCGTTTACATATTTGACCGTGCCGCTTTCAATGTCTGAAATTCCAACGCCGATAGGGCTGGAATCGAGGATAGCTCGCAAACGATCCTCGGCATTCAAATCGGTGCCGGTAGGAATGCTCAACTCATCAATTTTGTTTGCCATTTTCCAGATATAAACCAGCTTCTTGACGCGCAGAGTATTGCGATGTTCTAGTCTTTTCTTCCAAATATTCGCATGAGCATCCTTCGAAAGTTATTTTCGTATCTTTTTATAGAAGGTTAGAGAACTTACGCAGGAATCATATAAAATTCAGTACTACTTTTATCATAGCGTGCCTATCCGGTTAACGCAGACACCCACTTCATGTAGGGTGCTTCCAAT
>CAZPWJ010000012.1:0-80165 GCA_964590195.1 uncultured Rhodospirillaceae bacterium
TCCGCGCTCGGAAGAATTACAATATTGTAACAAATGTATACATCATGAAAATTACTAAGAAAACATCTTCAATGATTGCGTGTTAATATATTTTTGGGCCGCGTTAACCATTTATTATTGATTTATATCCTATAGTGTTTAGACAGTTTCAGTACGAGTATTTAGTATTTTTGTTAGTAATAGTTATGTTTTTGAGTAGCCTGTATGCGTATCGAACCTGAAATGACGGAGTAATTTTGGGTTCAAGTCGACGGGAGCGGGTTTTTCTAGCCAAGAGTACCTTGTAGCCGCATCAGAGTATCAGTACCCGCGTTAGTAAATCAGTATGGCTTTGCCCCCCACAGCGAAAGGCCCGCTCCCACCTATCATCGAACGCCAAACGGCGTTCTGTAGCAATTGAAAGGGGACGGATTATGTTTCGCACTCTGAATATCACCAGCGCCACTCTGGCCGCCGGCATTGCCGCCGCCGTCCTCACCATTTCGGCGCCTGGCGCCGCTCAAACACAACAGATGCCGCAGATGCAACCGCAGATGCAACCGCAGATGCAACAGGGGCAACAGGCAGCCTGTGATGAGCGGGGCAAAATTCTTACTAAATTGGGTAAGGATTATGCCGAGCGCCGGATCTCCCTGGGGCTGGCCGCGAATGGCAATCTGCTTGAGGTTCTGGCCTCGAAAAGCGGCAGCTGGACGATGATCTACACCATGCCCAACGGCGGTTCCTGCCTGCTGGCAACCGGCCAGTCCTGGATCGATGTAGAGCCCGCCCCGGCACTTCCCGCCTCGCTCTAAGCCTCCCGATTTTCCTCTCCGCGCGCACGACAATTCAGTGACCGTATCGGCCGTTCCATGCTAGGGACGTGTGCGGCTTGGCGCCGCTTGCGTTTTTGGGATGGGATTTGGCATGAGTACTGACAGCGACGGCAAACAGTTCCGTATCGGCGATTACGAAATCGATATCATCGTACACGGATTTCCCGGCAAATCCGTTTGTCACGGTTCGCTCGGATTTTCCACCATCGCGCTGATCCGCCATGGGGAGCGGCTGGCTTTGATCGATGTGGGTTCGTTCGGACAGCGTAACCTGTTGCAGGAGCAACTGGGCGAACGGGGCCTCTCACCCGCCGATGTGACCGATGTTCTGTTGACCCATTCCCACTATGATCATTCCATCAACTGGACCATGTTCAGCCATGCCAATATCGTCATTGGCCAAGAGGAGCTGGATTGGTCCCTGGAACAGCCCTGGGGTACCACGGTGGTGCCGGAGCTGTATGTGAAAGAGCTGGCGAAATGGCCCACCATGCGTACCGCGGGGAACGGCGACGAGGTTTTCCCCGGCATCACGGCACATCTGGCACCGGGGCATACGCCGGGTTGCCTGGTTTTCGCGCTTGATACGGGGAAAGGCGATATGATCTTCACCGGCGATGCCTGCAAGAACCGGGCCGAGCTGCTCTCCCGCGCCGCCGACATGACCTATGACGCCGCCGTCACCAAAACCTCGATCGAGGCGATCTGGGCCCTATGGTCCCGCCGGCCCGGCAATATCCTGGTGCCGGGGCATGACCTGCCGATGGTTCAAGAGGGTGGCCTACCCCGCTATCTGGGCAGCCGCGAGGCCGCGATCCGCGCCTGGTATGGCGAGGACCTGAACGAAACCACGGTGATCTCGCTGCTGCCCGAATAGAGCGGAAGCTACCTAATTTTTGGCTAAGCTCTTGCCGCCGGAATGCAGATCGGCGCAGGCTTCGTTCAGGCGTTCGACCATGCTGAGTTCGCCCTGGCGCAGCCATTTGCGCGGGTCATAGACGCTCTTGTACGGCTTGTCGTCATCGGGATCGATCTGATACGAGAAGGCGCGTGGTGTTTTTTCCACGTAGGCGCCGACGGCGGTGGCGAAAGCAAATTGCGTATCGGTATCGATGTTCATCTTGATGACGCCGTAGCTGATGGCCTCTTCGATCTTCGCCTTTTCCGATCCGGAACCGCCGTGGAAAACCAGGTCCAAGGGGTTGGCGCCCAGGCCATGGGCCTGGGGCCTGGGCGACCAGTTCCTGGCTGCTTTTCAAAATCTCGGGGCGCAGTTGCACGTTGCCCGGCTTGTAGACCCCGTGCACATTGCCGAACGAGGCCGCGACCGAGAAATGCCCGATGGGCGAGAGCAGGTTATAGGCCTGCAGCACTTCGTCGGGCTGGGTGTAAAGCTTGGCGTTGTCCGTGATGTCATCGTCCGAGCCGACGCCGTCTTCCTCGCCGCCCGTCACGCCCAGTTCGATCTCCAGGCTCATTTCCAGGGGCACGATTTTCTTCAGGTATTCGGCGCAGGTGGAAAGGTTGTCGTCCAGGGCTTCCTCGGACAGATCCAGCATGTGCGAGGAATACAGCGGCCGGCCATGCTTCTCGTAGTATTCGGCGCCCGCCGCCACCAGGCCGTCGATCCAGGGCAGCAGTTTACGGTTGGCATGATCGGTGTGCAGCACCACGCAGACGCCGTAGTATTTCGCCAGCAGATGCACATGATTGGCCGCCGCCACCGCGCCCATGACCTTCGCCGCGTCGCCATCCGCCATGCCCTGGCCGGCCATGAACTGCGCGCCGCCATTGGATAGCTGAATGATGATGTCGCTGTCGTTTGCGGCGGCGGCTTCCATTACCGCGTTGATGGAGTTACTGCCCACCACGTTGACCGCCGGCAGGGCATAGCCCCCGTCCTTACAGCTTTGCAGCAGTTCTTGATATTTCTCGCCGTAAACGACGCCCGCTTCCATTTTGGCCATGCTGAATATTTCCTTCGTATGGTTACGCTTTGACGCTGCGGATATTTGCCGGCAACACGAAAGCCTACTGATAATAAAAAATGAGTGACAGGGCCAACAAGGCGGCGGCCCATAGAACCATGCTCCCCGTCGGCCAGGTCCGCGCCAGAATCCCGTGCGGGCCGTGGGTTTTGAAAATCCGGTCAATCAGACCGCTAAGCAGCAGCAGAACGCCGCCCGTTGCCGCCGACCAGACGCGGCCGCCCGACGACAGGCACCAACCGACAATCCGGGGCGCGATCCAACGATAGCTGAAATCGAAATCGAGAACCGTCGAGCGCAGCTCCGGCGGGTAGAGACCGCTTCGTTGCAGGGTGGCGAAGGCCAGGCCCGAGAATACCAGCAACTGCAACATGGTGATCACATGCGTCGTCGTGTAGGGGACATAGTCAACCGGGAAAGGCAGCAACGCATATAGAGGTTGCGGATAGACACCCACCGCGATGCACAGGAAGGCGGCGATGCCCATGGCGAACAGCATGTTGAACGGTGCTTCCTTGGGCCGCTTGCCGGAATCATGGGCGAAAAAGGCAAAGAACGGGATCTTGATGCCCGAATGATGGAAAACGCCGGCGGAGGCGAACAAGAGGATCAGGAACGGGACCACGTAGCCTTCGTTGGCCACGGCCGTCAGAATCATGGATTTCGTGACAAAGCCGCTGAACAGCGGGAAGGCCGAAATCGAGGCGCCGCCGATGATACAGAAGCCGGTGGTCCATGGCATGGTCTTGTACAAACCGCCCAATTCCGAACCCTTGACCGTGCCCGTGCGGTACAGCACCGCACCCATGGTCATGAACAAAAGCGCCTTGTAGATGATATGGGCAAAGGCATGACTGACCGCGCCATTAATGGCCAGGGCGCTGCCGATGCCGATACCCGTCACCATGAAACCCAACTGATTGTTCAGGCTGTAGGCCAGAACCCGGCGCAGGTCGTTCTCGATAACGGCGTAGAAAATGGGGAAGGCGGTCATGGTCACGCCGATCCAAATCAAGACCTCGGTGCCGGCGAAACCCCGCGCCAGCGCATAAACCGCCAGTTTCGTGGTAAAGGCGCTGAGGAAAACCGTGCCCGTGGCCGAAGCCTCCGGATAGCCGTCCTGCAGCCAATTGTGCAGGAAGGGAAAGGCGCATTTAATGCCAAAGGCCAGCAGGATGAGAAGGCCGCCGGGGCTTTCCAGGCCGATGTGGTTGAATTCAACAGAGCCGGTGGCGTTGGCCTGTAAGGCCGCGCCCGACAGCAATAGCACCCCAGACACCATATAAATCAGCAGGCAGCGGAGCCCGGCGCTGAAAGAGCGGTCCGTTCGTGCGGCCCAAATAATAAAGACGGCGGCGATCGCGGCCAGTTCCCAATAGAAAAACAAGGTGATCAGGTCGCCGGCGAAGGTGGCGCCGATGGCCGCGCCCACATAAACCAGGGCGGTGGATTTTTCCCACGGGTCATCGTTATGCCAGGCAAAAATGACGCCCATGACAGCCGCGATGTAAAAGATATAGCCGAACAAAAGGCTCAGTTTATCCACCCGAACATGGGTCTGCTCGAACCCGAACGAGGCCATGGCGCCGAATGTGCCCGGCTCCAACATGATCAATTGCAGGATTCCCAGCAGCGGCAGGACAAGCGTGTACGCCGAGCGCAGATTGCCCTTTAGGAACGGCACCAGTACGGCACCGCCGATCAACAGCAGACCGGGTGGGAATTCAGCGATCATAGTAATCCTCGTCGCGCATCAGGATTTTCCGCAGTTCACGGGCCGTCAGCACCAGGGCAAAGGAAACGGAGAAGCCGAACAGGCCGAAAAAGCCGAACCAGTTCTCGAACTCGAAAATGACGTGCTTGTGATAGAACGCGTCCGAGAGGAACAGTAATATGCAGACGATGACCAGGGCCCAGAAAATCTTGCGCACATTGCGCATGTCATCCAGCCAATAACGCTTGCCGTCATCGTTCTCCGGGGCGTGATCATGGGGCTGTTTTTCGCTCATCTCATATCCTCCTACTGGTTGACCAACAATGTGGCCAGCTCCAGTACCGGGCCGGGAAACAGGAATAACAGAATTGTCCCGGCCCCCGTTGTCACCAGGCCCAGGACAATGGGCAGGGGCGCCTCGCCATGTTCATGGGCGTGGTCATCGGCGGCCTCAGGCTTGAAAAAAGCCGCATATACGATGGGCAGGAAATAGGCGGCATTCAGCAATGTCGAGCCAAGGATGACCGCCACTGCGAACCATTGCTCCACCTCCAGCGCGCCCAGCAGCATGTACCATTTCGACAGGAAACCGGCGGCGGGCGGCAGTCCGACCGTGGAAATGGCGCCGACGGCAAAGGCGCCCATGGTCCAGGGCATGCGCTTGCCGATGCCGTCCAGTTCGGAAACCTTGGTCTTGTGGCCGGCGGTATAAATGGCGCCCGCCGCCATGAAAAGCGTAATCTTGCCGAAGGCGTGGACGGCCACATGCAGGGCCGCGCCCATGGTCGATATGGGCGAGAGAATAAACGCGGCCAGGATGACATAGCTGAGTTGGCTGACCGTGGAATAGGCCAGTCGGCGCTTCAGATTGTCCTGGCGCAGGGCGACGATGGAGGCGGCCAGAATGGTGAAGCCGGCAAGATACAAAACCACATCCGCCATGGCCAGTTCACGCAGGTAGTCCAGGCCGAAGATATAGACGGAAACCTTGACGACGGTGAATACGCCGGCCTTGACCACGGCCACCGCGTGCAGCAGGGCGCTGACCGGCGTCGGCGCCACCATCGCCGCGGGCAACCATCGGTGCATGGGCATCAACGCCGCCTTGCCGATACCGTACATGAACAGCAGTAACAAAATACCGCCGATCACCGGTTCCACCTTGCCGGCCATGACGCCGCCCGGCGTGAAGGTGACGCTGCCCGTCAGCACCCATGTGGCGATGATGGCGGGCAGCAACAGCATCACGGAACTGCCGATCAATATACCCAGATAGGTGCGGCCCGCCGCCTTTGCCTCGTCATTCTTGTGATGGGTCACCAATGGATAGGTGGACAGCGTCAGCGCTTCATAACAAATGAACAGGGTGAACAGGTTCTCGGCAAACGCCAGCGCCACGGTGGCCGCGATGGCGATGGCGAAGCAGACATAGAAACGTGTCTGGCGCGGTTCGTTGTTACCGCGCATATAGCCAATGGAAAAGACCGAGCTGACGATCCACAGGAAGGAGGCGACGCAGGCGAAGACCATGCCCAACGGCTCCACCGCGAAGGCGATATTCAAACCCGGAATGGGGGCGGCGAGATCCAGGCGCACGGGTAGGCCGGCCAGCACCAGCGGCAGGATTGCCAGCACCACCACCAGCAACGCCACCGCCGTGATCAGGGTCAGCGCCTCGCGCTGGTTCGGGGATTTGCCCACGATCCAGATCGACAGGGCCGCGAACAGCGGCAGTCCGATGGCCAGTATGATCAAGCTGCCCCCGGTCACCATATTTGTCCCCGCATCAATAGCGCGGCGGCGTGTTCGGCAATTGCCACGGGCACGCGGGTATCAACGCCGAAATAGATGTTGGCGCCCGCCAACAGCAAGGTCGGCAACAGCATGGACAACGGCGCCTCGGTGACCGCTTCCGTGCCGGGCGCCGGCTCCTTGAAATACAGCGCTTCCACCAGTCGCCAGACATAGACCAGGGCCAGCATGGAACTAAGCACGATCAGAATGACCAGCCACCACAGGTCCGATTGTAAGGCCGCCTGCACCAGGTACCATTTCGAGATGAAGCCGGCGGTCAGAGGCACGCCCAGCAGACTCAGGCCGCCGGCGACGATGGCGGTCATGGTCCAGGGCATTTGCCGGCCCAGCCCCGCCATGGCGTCAATCCGGGTCGAGCCGAGGCGGTAAAAGATACAGCCCATGGCGCAGAACAGCGCCGCCTTCATCAGGCCGTGATTGAAAATATGGATCAGCGCGGCGGTGACACCGGCGGAGGAGGCCAGTGCGATGGCCAGGGTGATGTAACCGATTTGCGCCACCGAGGAGTAGGCCAGCATGCGTTTGACATCGCGCTGGAAAATGGCGCTGAGCGAGCCGGCGAACATCGCAAGGATCGCCGGCACCAGCAATACCCAGTGCAGGGGCAAGTCGCCAAAGGCGTACTTGGCGCCAAAAATCGTGAAGGTAAAGCGCAGCAGCACATACAGCGACACCTTCGTTGCCGTCGCCGCCATGAAGGCGGAAACGCCCGAGGGGGCAAAGGCATAGGCGTTGGGCAGCCACAGATGCATGGGGAATAGGGCCGCCTTCAGGGCCAGGCCTACGGTAATGAAGGCGAAAGCGGCCAATACCGGGCGGCTGTCCTGAATGCCGGGTATGCGGGTCTGCAGATCCGCCATGTTCAGGGTGCCGGTCATCATATACAGCAACCCCACGCCGATCAGGAAAAAGGTGGCGCCGATGGTGCCCATGATCAGATATTGAAAGGCCGCCGTCAGTGCCTTGCGCTGACCGCCCATGGCGATCAAGGCATAGCTGGAGAGGGATGAGACCTCCAAAAAGACAAAGACGTTGAAGGCGTCGCCGGTGATTGCGATGCCCAGCAGGCCGGTCAGGCACAGCACGTACATGCAATAGTACAGATGGCCGCGCCCGGGTCGGATTTCCTTGCCTACGCTGGCCGGGCTGTAGATCAGCACCATGGTGGCGATTGACGAGACCAGCAGAAGGATGAAGGCATTGGCGGTATCGACCACGTATTCGATACCCCATGGCGGGGCCCAGCCGCCCATCTGATAACTAATGGTGCCGTTGTGATAGGTCAGATAGGCCAGGGCCATGGCCGTCGCCGTGGCGGCGGCGGAGGCGGCCAGGGCGATGACCCAGGCCAGGCCGGTGCGTCCCGCCAGCAGGCACAACGGTGCCGCCAACAAGGGAATGATGACCTGCAGCGCCGGCAGATGAGGGATCAGATTACTCACATCTCACCGTCCAGCAGATCCAGCTCTTCTTCCTCGATGGTGCCGTAGCTTTCCCGGATCCGCACCACCAGGGCCAGGCCCAGGGCGGTGGTGGCGACGCCGACCACGATGGCGGTCAGGATCAAGACATGGGGAAGCGGGTTGGAATAAACCGTAAATCGGTCATCCAGGATCGGCGCCGTGCCGCCCGTGACCTTGCCCAGGGTGATGTAGAGCAGGAACACCGAGGTCTGGAAAATATTCAGGCCAACAATTTTCTTCACCAGATTGCCCCGGGCCACCACGGTGTACAGGCCGATCATCATCAACAGGATGGCGATCCAGTAATTGTAATGATCCAGAATGACTTGCAGCATCTAACGATCCCGTCCCGCGAAAAGGAAAAAGATCGTGATCATTGACGCCGCGACCGTGGTACCGACGCCGAATTCAATAATCAGGATACCCAGATGCTGCCCCGCCACCGGATCCTTGCTGAGGACGTCGTAGTCAAGGTAGTTGGCGCCCTTGAACAGGCCCATATAGCCGGTGCCGGCATAAAGCAACAGACCGGCGGCGACCAGCTTGGTCACGACGGCGGGCGGCGCCACCTTGCGGGCGTTTTCCAAGCCGAAAATCAGACCATAGAGAATAAACGCCGAGGCCATGATCACACCGGCCTGAAAGCCGCCGCCCGGCCCGAAATCACCGTGGAATTGAACATAAAGGGCGAACAGCATGATGAACGGGATCAACAGCTTGGAGATGATGCGCAGGACGCGGTGATGCCTCATGCCGTGCCCTCACCATCATTCGAATCCGCATCATCGTCCGCTGGCTCGTTCTTGATGCCGGCGTCATCGCCCTTGCGCCCGCCGATTAACAGCATCACCGCCACGGCGGCGGTGAAAATCACCGTTACCTCGCCCAAGGTGTCGTAGCCGCGATAGCTGGCCAGCACCGAGGTCACCACGTTTGGCAGGCCTACTTCGGCGAAACTCTCGTTCAGATAACGAGGTGCCACATGCAGGTTCGCGGGCGCGTTGGCATCGCCGAAAGCCGGCATGTCAAAGGTGGCATAGATCAGCGCCGCGCCGGTCAAAACCACCACCGCCATGGGCAGCCATCGTGAATGGCCAGGCGCCCGTTCCCGTTCGCCGGTCAGGGCCAGCACCGCGATCATCAGCACGGTAGAGATACCGGCGCCCACGGCGGCCTCGGTAAAGGCCACGTCGACCGCATCCAGGGCGACGAACATGGAGGCCGCCAACAGGCTGTAAATGCCCGATAGCATGACCACGGCGAACAAGCTGCGCAGGCGCAATATGGCGATCGCGGTGGCGCCCATGAATGTCAGCAGGGCGATATCGATCAGGGTAATGATCATGCGGCCCCGTCCTTGTTGCCGCCCTGATCTTCATTCGCCGGCATTTTTTCCTGTTCCGGCGCCCGCCAGGGCCGCAGGCCGGCCGCCATGGCCGCGCGCGCGGTGGCGTGGCTCGAGGTCGGAGAGGTGAACAGCAAAAAGACCGCGATAATAAGCAGTTTGATGCCGACCATGAAGGCTTCCGATTGCAGCAGCAGGCCCAGCAGAATCAGGCCCGCGCCCATGGTATCGGTCAGGCCGGCGGGATGCAGGCGGCTGTAAAAATCCGGCAGGCGCCACATGCCGAAAGCGCCAATAACGACAAATGCCGAGCCGCCAATCAGCAACAGCCAGCTTAGGATATCTAGAAACAGCGCCATGATCAGCTATCCACGCCTTCGCCCGCCCCAGCTTCGCCCGCCCCAGCTTCGCCCGAATGCGCAACGTCGCCATACTTGACGTATTTCAAAACCGCGACCACGCCGATGAAATTGATCAGGGCGTAGACGATGGCGATGTCGAGAAAATCCGGCCTGCCGGTGAGAAAGCCCAATACCGCGATCAGCAAGACTGTCTTGGTGCCCACGGAATTCACCGCCAGGATACGGTCGAACACGGTTGGACCCATGAAGGCGCGGGCCAGGGCGATGCCCAGGGCGATCAGCACGGCAAAGGCGGTGACGGCGAACATCAGCTTTGCCCCTCCAACTTCGATACCCTTTTATCCATCTCCCCCTCCAGGACGCCGTCGGCGGAACCAACATGGAGGGCATGGACCAGAATTACGCCC
Organism: uncultured Rhodospirillaceae bacterium; assembly: GCA_964590195.1. Taxonomy (GTDB): domain Bacteria; phylum Pseudomonadota; class Alphaproteobacteria. The sequence continues at coordinate 9,910 of CAZPWJ010000012.1, forward strand.
GGCTCGAGGTCCACCGACACAGTGCCCGGCGTCAGGGTGATGGAATTGGCGTAAATTGCCTGGCCCAGATCGGTTTTCTGGCTGACCGGTGCGTTGAACAGGCTGGGCGAGATGGGCAGGGAGGGGGCGATGACGAGCTTGGCAACATCAATGTTGGCCTTCACGATCTCCCACAACAGCCATGGCAGATAGCGCAGGCTGGCCCAGGTGATGTGCAGCGGTACGCCTTCGTGGTCAATCAGATCCATGCGCACGGCGATCCAGACGCAAAACAGAACGGAAACGGCGCCCAGGCCCAACAGCAGAATTTGAAAATAACCCGACAGCAACAACCAGCACAGCACCAGGGCAAGGCAGAGCCCCGCGCCATGAATCACCGGGCGATAGCCTGATCCAGACCCACCTTTGCTCTCGCCGCCCTCGTTACCTAACTCTGCCACCGTGATCCTGTTCCGAAACAGATTCGAAGTTTCGAGAGGTTAGTATGCCCCACCCCCAGAAGGCCAGCGGAAAGCGTGTTTTTATGGGCCTGAAAGAATATTTATGGTAAAAATTATGCGGTTTAATCGCCTTTTTACAAAAAAAAATAATGTTTGCAAATGATAAGGACTTGTTTGTCGCGGCAAGCGTAATATGTTAAGCTTCTGTTAACTCGTAATTGCAAAGTGAGTAGTCGGCTTGTTATGGGGCGAGTGCTCGCAACGGGAAGCGAGTAAGATGGCATTAAATGTAAAGAATCTAGACGTTGTAAAAGAAGCCGAAAATGACGTTACCAACGTCGAAAAACTGAATGTAGAACACCATGGTGGGGATGTGCCCACTGATGGCCCGGGTGCTGATCCGGTTGGTGAAGCCGTCAGTGAACCGATCGATTTGGGGAGCGATGTCAAGAACGGCACCGTGAAATGGTTCGATGCGGTCAAGGGCTATGGCTTTTTTGTCCCAAGCGATGATTCTGGCGATGTTCTGATACATAAATCGATCCTGCGCGATGCCGGGATCGAGATTATTTATGAAGGCACTGTCGTGGTTTGCGAGGTTGTCCGGCGCGAGCGGGGACAACAGGCAACCCGTGTCATATCCTCGGACGACAGCGGCGCCCTGGTGCCGCCGCCCCGCCCGGCCCGCCCGGCGGGGGAAGAGCGCCCGGCCCTGGTTGAAGGCGAAGGCGACTTCGTTGATGCCACCGTGAAATGGTTCAACCGGGTCAAGGGCTATGGCTTTGTCACCCGTGGTGAAGGCACCGACGATGTCTTTATCCATATCGAGACATTGCGCCGCTCCGGCTCGGACGATCTGTTACCGGGTCAGGCCCTGCAGATTCGCATTGGCAACGGGCCAAAAGGGCCGCTTGTGGCGGAGATCATCTTCGTCTAGCACGGAATATCTCGCGCCGCCTGGGTAGCGAACTGGCGATCATGCATCGTGACCGCCGGTCCCGTCCTGATGGTTCCACCTATTTCAATTCCACGGCATAACCATCAATGGCACGCACGTTCTTGATCAATCCCTGGTCCTTCAGGAACTGCGCCATGCGCCGATAGCGCCCCTGGTCCAGGGCGGCGGGGCGCAGAGCAAAACGGGGCAGGGTGTCGCGAAAGGCGCGCCTGTTCAGTTCATCATCCAGGTCCTTGTTGCCTTTAATGAATAATTCCCAGCCTTCCTTGGGATGATTGACCAGGAATTGCGCGGCGGCTTCCAGGGCGCCGACAAAGCGCTTCAGGCGGCCATCGCCCAGGCGCTCGGCATGGGCCACGACGATCAACTCGTCATAAGCGGGGACGCCTTCTTCCTCCACATAAAAGGCGCGGCCGGGGCGTTTGACGATATCCATCTGGTTCAATTCGAAATTACGGTAGGCGCCGATCACCGCGTCCACCTGGCCCGAGATCAGGGAAGGCGAGAGCGAGAAGTTGACGTTGATCAGGGTCACGTCCGTCAGTTTTAGGCCGGCCTTTTTCAACATTGCACCCAGTATGGCGTCCTCGAAGCCGCCCACCGAAAAGCCGACCTTTTTGCCTTTCAAATCGGCGATGGATTTGATCGGGCCGTCGGCCAGGACCACCAGGCTGCTCAAGGGCGTCGAGACCAAGGTGGCGATGCGGCGCAGGGGCAGGCCCTGATCGACCTGAAGGTGCAGTTGCGGCTGGTAGGATATGGCCAGGTCGGCCTTTTTCGCGGCCACCAGTTTTGGCGGATCATTGGGATCAGCGGGCGCGATCATCTCCACCTCCAGTCCCGCCTGGGCGAAGAAACCCTTCTCCCTGGCGATCATCAGGGTAGCGTGGTCGGGATTGATGAACCAATCCAGCATCACGGTCAGTTTGTCGGCGGCCTGGGCCGGTAGGGCAAATAGGGCAGATAGGCAAAAGCCGAGTGCCAGCAGGGCGGTAATTTTTCGCATGGTCTTTGGTCTCCTAGTCGTGTGCGAGAGAATCCGGCTGCCAGGGCAACAAACGCCGCAGCAGCCAATCAAGGGTGAAGTAAATCGTCACCGCCATGGCCGCGAGAACGAACAGGGCGGCGAACAGCAGATCGATCTGCATGCGTCCGTTGGCATGCAGCATCAGGTATCCCAGACCGGCGGAAGAGCCGACCCATTCGCCCACCACGGCGCCGATCGGCGCCACCGAGGCGGCGACCCGCAGGCCGGAGGCGAGTGCTGGCAGGGCGGCGGGAATGCGGATGTGGCGCAACATGGCCCAGCGTTGTGAGGCCGTGCTTCTGTTCGAGGAGGGCTGGGCGGTCATGGTTTGGGCCAGGTCCAGCCAGCCCGGTTCGGTCCGGCGCAGACCGTCAAGAAAGGCGGCGGTGACGGGAAAGAAGATGATCAGGCTGGCCATCATCACTTTCGAGGCCAGGCCGTAACCCAGCCACAGCACCAAAACCGGCGCCAGGGCGAAGACCGGAATCGCCTGGGTGACCACCAGCAAGGGCAGCAGCCAGCGCCGCACATGGGGAAACCAACTAAGGCTGATGGCGCTGAGGACGCCGAAAACACTGCCGAATATCAGGCCGAGGATGATTTCCAGCAAGGTCACCGCCGCATGCCCGCCGATTAACTCCAGATGTCCGGCCAGGCTGACCAGTACCAGCCAGGGGCCGGGCAGGATGAACGGTTCCACTTGCGTGATCCAGACCAGCCCCTGCCAGCCCGCCAGCAGGATGGCGAAGGAGACGAGCGCGCGCCAGGCAATACTCATGCCGCCAGGTCTCTTAATATGCCGGCGGCCAGGCCATGCAGGGCCGGATCATCCGCCGGCCTGGGAACCTCCCCCGCTGGTTCCAGCGGTTCGCTCATACAGGCCGGGTCGCCTCGAAGTACCAGGATTCTATGGCCCAGGCGCAGGGCTTCCAGCGGATCGTGGGTGACCAACAGCGTGGTCCGTCCCACCAGCAGTTCCGCCGCCAAATCCTGCAGGCGCAGCCGGGTCAGGGCGTCGACCGCCGAGAACGGCTCGTCCATCAGGACGACGGCGCGGTCTTCCATCAAGGTCCGGGCCAGGGCGGCGCGCTGGCGCATGCCGCCCGACAGGGCGCTGGGCAATGCCTCGGCCTCGTCCTTCAGACCGACCCGTGCCAGCAGGTCCCTGGCCCGCTGATAATCCGGCCTCTCGCCGCGCAGGCGGGCGCCCAGGGTGACATTGGCTAGCACGTTATGCCAGGGCAGCAACAGATCCCGTTGATCCATATAGGCAATGCGCCCGGCGACCGGCCCGCCGTCGCTGGCGGCCAGATGCCGCGCCGTCGCCTCCGGTGAAATGCCCGCGATCAGCCGCAACAGGGACGATTTGCCCACCCCCGATGCGCCCAGCAGGCAGGTGGTTTGCCCGGCGGAGATATCCAGATCCAGATCCTTGAACACCGCCCGTCCGTCAAAGGCCAGGGCGCCGCCGCGCAGTTCAATGCCGATGGCTGGCGGGCTGCTATTGTTGAAAGTCTGGGCAGGCATTTAGACGCGTCCCTCCGCCGGTACGATCCGGATCAGGTTCAAGGGGTCGTCCTGTTTAGCCGTATTGGGTTTAGGAACCTCTCAGCCGCCGTGGCGGCTCCCCCCGCAGTGAAGGGCGATCATAGTGCCGATTGACTATGACCGCAAATATGTAGTGAGGTTAGCCGATGAATCAGACCTTTTCAGAACAGTTGCGGGCCGGCTGCGAGGCAGATTGGCGTGCCGCGACCCAGCACCGCTTCGTGGCCGAACTGGCCAACGACACCATTTCGGATGCGGATTACGCCCGCTATCTGATCCTTGATTATGCTTTTCTTGATATCCTGGTGGCGCATGTGGGCCAGGCTGTCACGACAGCGCCCAGCATGGTGGAAAAACGACAATACGCCGGTTTTCTGGGCGTTCTGACCGGTGACGAGGACGACTATTTCCTGCGTTCCTTCGCCGCCATGGGTGTCGCGGAGGCGGACTGGCGCCAGCCCTTCGATCATGCGGTGGTGCGCGGCTTTCGCCAGGTCATGCTGGGTGGTGAGGCGGTGACCTACGCAAATGTGCTGGCGGCGCTGTTACCGGTGGAGTGGGTTTATTTGAGCTGGGCCAAATCCGTCGCCGATCACGCGCCGGCGCGGTTTTATCTCAAGGAATGGATCGACCTGCACATTGATCCGGGTTTCGAGGCCTTTGTTATGTGGATGGCTTCGGAAATGGACCGTATCGGCCCCACCCTGTCGGATGGCGAGCGGCAGGGCGTGCGGAATATCTTCAATCGCGCGGTCGAACTTGAAGTCGCCTTCTTCGATGCGGCCTACGAGGCTTGAGAGGTCAAGCCTCTCGACATCGCAGCTAGCCGGAGGCATCCCTGATCGCGCGCCACAGGCGTTCCGATGTGGCGGGCATGTCGATGTCGGTGATGCCCAGGGGCTTCAGGGCATCTAGCACCGCCGACATGATCGTCTGTGGCGCGCCGATGCAGCCCGCCTGTCCCGAGCCTTTGACTCCCAGCGGGTTGTTCAAGGTTGGGGTTTGCCGGAAATGCACCTCGAAGGAAGGCAGGTGCGAGGCCCGGGGCACGGTGTAATCCATCAGGGTGCCACTGAGCAGCTGCGCCGTCTCGGGGTCGTAGGCAACCTCCTCCCACATGGCCTGGCCAATACCTTGGGTGACGCCGCCTTGGACCTGGCCCTCGGTCAGGCGTGGATTGATCATGGCGCCGTAGTCATCGACCATCAGATAGCGCGCCAGGCGTATGGCGCCGGTGTCCCGGTCGATCTCGACCTCGGCCACGTGGCTGCCGCTGGGCAGGGTGAAGGGCGCATCCTCGCGCCGCTCGTAACTATCCAGGCTTTCGCCGGCCATTTTCGGGTCGCGCGCGGCGGCCGCCACTTCCAGCAGGGAAACCGAACGGCCAGAGTCAGGCACGCGAAATGCGCCGTCCGTGAATTCCAGCGCATCCGCGTCCGCTTGCAGCATCTGCGCTGCCACGGGCCGGGCCTTGGCCAGGGCGGCTTCCAACGCCGCCACCAGGGCGCTGCCGCCCATATGCATTGACCGGGCGCCGCCATGGCCGTTGCCGGCGCGGACCAGGGCGGTATCCGCCTGGATATAGCGAAAACTGTCCAAGGGCAGGCCAAAGCGGTCGGCGGCGATCTGGCTGTACGCGGTTTCGTGGCCCTGGCCATTGGATTCCGTGCCCAGGCGCAATTCGACCGTGCCGTCGTCCAGGAACTTCACCTCCGCGCCCTCTGATGGCGCGCCACGCGCGGTCTCCAGGAAACAGGCGATGCCCAAACCCAGCAGCTTGCCCTCCTTCGCGGCCGCGGCCCGCCGCGCCTCGAAGCCGCTACGATCAGCCAGACGGATGGCTTCTTCCAGGTTGCCCTTGAAATCGCCGGTGTCGATTTCGATCCCCAACGACGAGGTATAGGGATAGCTGTCGATGACATTCAGCAGGCGCAGCTGTACGCCATCGATACCTGTTTGCACCGCCGCCGCCTCGATCAGCCGTTCGATGATGTAGTTGGACTCCGGCTTACCGGCGCCGCGATAGGCATCCACGGGCACGGTGTTGGTAAAGGCGCCGCGCACTTCCAGGAAAACATGGGGAATGGCATAGACCCCGCCCATGGCAGTGGAGGCGGCGTTGGTGGAAACGCCGGGCCCAAAGGACGACAGATAGGCGCCCATGTCGGCGGTGGTGGAGGCGGACAGGGCGAGGAATCGGCCATCCGCATCCAGCGCCAGGCGGGCCGTGGCGTGAATGTCGCGGCCCTGGGCGGAGGAAAGGAAATCCTCGCTGCGTTCGGCGACCCATTTGACGGGCCGGCCCAGGCGCCGCGCGGCCCACAACAGCAGGACGTATTCGGGATAGACAAAATTCTTCAGGCCGAAACCGCCGCCCACGAAAGGTGCCGCGACGTTCAATTTATCCTCCGCCACCTTGAAGACCGCGTTGGCCAGTTGGGCGCGAATACCGTGCACGCCCTGGCCGGTGACCAGCAAATTCAGGCTGTCCGTGTCCTGGTCATAGCTGCCGATGGCGGCGCGCGGTTCGGTCGGTGCGGCGGAAACCCGGTTGTTGACGATATCGAGTTCGACCACATGGGCCGCGCCGGTGAAGGCGGCATCCGTCGCCGCCCGGTCGCCCTTTTCAAATACATAGGACAGATTGCCCGGTGCCTCGGCCCAGATCTGCGGTGCGTCGAGTGCCAGGGCGTCGCGGCTGCCGGTCACGGCGGGCAAATCGTCGTAGTCGACCTCTATCAACTCCAGGGCATCAAGCGCCGCCTCGTGGCTTTCCGCCACGACAAAGGCCACCGGATCGCCTACATGACGCACGCGGTTTTCGGCCAGGGCGGGACGGGGCGGCACGATGATGGGTTCAACCGTCGCCACCACTGCCGGAGCAGCGCAGGGCAGGGGGCCGATGCCGTCGGCGGCCAGATCAGCGGACGTATAGACGCCGAGGACGCCGGGCACGGCGGCCGCCGCGCCGGTGTCCATGGCGGTAATCAGGGCATGGGCATAAGGCGAGCGTAAAACCGCGCCATGCAATTGCCCATCCTGGTTGATATCGGCGGTGTATTTTGCCGCGCCCGTCAGGAAGCCATGATCCTCCCGCCGTTGTATGGATTGACCAAGCATCGTTTGGCCAAGAGGGGCATCGCTCATAATCGAACCTCAAACAATTGGAATATCTCAGACCAACAACAAGCCTAGACATATCCAGCCGTCGTTGGAACTGATTTTACTCATGCTCGCTTGTGTTACCGGGTACAGGGGCCCTATTATCCATGCAGCATTCATCATGAACCGGCATCATGATCCGGAATTCCAGGGGTAAGCAAAAAATGAACGACAACAGCCAGCAGTTCAAATGGATTGGTACGAGTCCGATCCGGCCCGACGGACTAGACAAGGTTACCGGCAGGGCTCTGTTCGGCGCCGATCTCAAACTGCCGGGCATGCTGGTCGGCAGAATTCTGCGCAGCCCCCACGCCCATGCCCGCATTCGTGGCATTGATACCTCCAAGGCCGAGGCCCTGGCCGGCGTCAAGGCGGTTGTCACTTCGGCTGATTTCCCCGATCAGCCATCGGTCTATGTGGGCCCCGACCGGGTACAGCAGAACATGCACCATATTACCCGCAACATCATGGCGCGGGAAAAGGCATTGTATGACGGCCATGCGGTGGCGGCGGTGGCGGCGACCTCCGCCTCGATCGCCGATCAGGCCCTGAAGCTGATCGAGGTTGATTACGAAGTACTGACCCCCGTCACCAGCGTGGCCGCGGCCCTGGCCCCCGATGCGCCCCTGCTGCATGAAGACCAGATCACCCGCGGCATCGAGCCGGCGCCTGAAAAGCCCTCGAACATCGCCAAGTTTGGCGAATTCTCGGTGGGTGATGTGGAGGCCGGCTTCGCCGAGGCGGATGAAGTGGTGGAAATGGATTTCACCACCGAGACCGTGCATCAGGGCTATATCGAACCGCACGCCTGTATCGCGCACTACAAACAGGACGGCCAGGCCGAGATCTTCTGCTCCACCCAGGGCCATTTCGTGGTCCGCGCCGCCACGGCCAAACTGCTGGGTATGAAGCAGGCGGATTTGACCGTCACCGCGTCTGAAATGGGCGGCGCCTTTGGTGGCAAGACCACTGTCTATGTGGAACCCGTGGCCCTGGCCCTGTCGCGGAAATGCTCGCTGCCTGTGCGGATGGTGATGTCACGGGTCGAGGTGCTGAAGGCTTCCGGTCCCACGGCCTGCTCGATCATGAAAGTGAAAATCGGCGCCAAGAAGGACGGCACCATCACCGGTGCCACGGCGGAGCTGAAATTCGGCGGCGGCGCCTTTCCAGGCGCGCCGGTGATCGGCGCGGCCATGTGCGCCTTTTCCCGCTATGACCTGGCCAACGTTACGACCACGGCCTATGACGTTGTCATCAATCGGCCCAAGGCGGCGGCCTATCGTGCGCCGGGCTCGCCCATCGCGGCCTTTGGCGTCGAAAGCACCCTGGACGCGGTGGCCCGCAAGATCGGCATGGACCCGCTGGCGATCCGTCTGAAGAACGCCGCCCGTAACGGCTCCACCACGGTGTTCGGCCAGACCTTTACCAATATTGGTTATGCCGAAACCATCGAGGCCTTGATGGATCACCCCAATTACAAAATACCTTTGGGGCCAAATCAGGGCCGGGGCGTGGCCTCGGGCTTTTGGTTCAATGGCGGCGGCGAATCCGCGGCCACCTTGCATATCAACGACGACGGTACGGCGGTGGTCGCCACCGGCAGCCCCGACGTGGCCGGATCCCGCGCCTCCATGGCGTTGATGGCGGCGGAGACCTTGGGCATCGATTACGACAAGGTTCGCGCCACGGTGGCGAATACCGCCAACGTCGGCTACACCCACGTCTCGGGCGGCAGCCGGGTGACCCTGTCGACGGGATTGGCGGTGGTCAATGCCTCCAAGAGCGTGATTGACGAGCTTTGCCTGCGCGCCGCCAAGATCTGGGGCGTGGATCCCGAAGGCATTACCTGGGAAGACGGCCATGCCAAGCCGGCCTCGACCAATGTGGGCGAGTTCGAGCCGTTGTCATTGGCGCAGATCGCGGCGCAGAAGGCAGCGACCGGCGGGCCTATCGTGGGCAGCGCCGGTGTTAACGCCACCTGTCAGGCGCCGGGCGTGGCAACGCAGGTCTGTGATGTGGAGGTCGATCCCGAGACCGGCAAGGTGACCATTCTGCGTTTCACCACCTCACAGGACGTGGGCCGGGCCATTCAGCCCGACTCTGTCGAAGGGCAGATCCAGGGCGGTTCCGTTCAGGGCATCGGTTGGGCCTTGAACGAGGAATATGTCTATGACGAGAACGGTCATTTACAAAATCCGGGCTTCCTGGATTACCGCATGCCGCTGGCTTCGGACCTGCCGATGATCGACGCGGTGATGGTGGAAGTGCCCAATCCTGATCACCCCTATGGCGTCAAGGGCGTGGGCGAGGCCAATATCGTGCCGCCCATGGCCGCCGTCGCCAATGCGGTGCGCGACGCCACGGGCGTGCGGGTCACATCATTGCCGATTTCGCCGCCGCGCCTGTTGGCGGCGTTGGATGCGGGGGTGAAGGAGGAATAGTTTTCCTCTCGCGGTAACTACCTGAATAAGTTGCCTATGTCGGCGAAATCGCTATTTTGTCGGCCCGTGCAGTATGCCCTAATCAGTAAGACGGAGACGCCCGATGGAGGCAGTATTTTTCCACGACGGTAAATGGCACGAACAGCAGCCCATGCTGATCGGGCCCATGAATCATGCCTTTTGGATGTCGTCCGTCGTCTTCGATGGCGCCCGTTCCATGGGCGGTCTGGTGCCGGATGTGGAGGAACATTGCGCCCGTCTGGTCAGCTCCGCCACCAACATGCTGTTGGCGCCCAAGCTGGAGCCGGGCGAGATTGCCGAGCTTTGCCGCGAGGGCGTGCGTAAACTGCCGCGGGAAATGGAGCTTTATATCCGGCCCATGTTCTTTGCCCGTGAAGGCTTTCTGGTGCCGGATGCCGACAGCACGGAATTCGTCCTGGCCATTTACGACAATCCACTGCCGCCCGAGGGCCCGTTCAAGGTTTGCATGTCGTCCCGCCGCCGACCGGCCCGCGACATGGCGCCGACCACGGCCAAGGCATCCTGCCTGTATCCCAATACCGCCCTGGCCCTGACGGATGCGGCCAAGCGCGGTTTCGACAACGCGGTGATCCTGGATCCGAACGGCAACGTGGCCGAATTCCTCTCGTCCAACCTGTGGATAGCCAAGGACGGCGTCGCCATGACCCCGGCGATCAACGGCACGTTCTTGAATGGCGTCACCCGCCAGCGCACCATTCAGTTGCTGCGTCAAGACGGCATCGAGGTTATCGAGGGCACCCTGACCGTGGACGATGTGATGGGCGCGGATGAGATCTTCTCGTCCGGCAACCACGCCAAGATCCGCCCCGTCACCCAGTTCGAGGACCGCGAGCTGCAACCCGGCCCCATAGGTCGCCGGGCAAAAGAGCTGTATCTGGAATACGCCAAGGGCTTCTCGGTTTTTTAGTGTCCATTTCGAGTTTTCGTCAAATAGGATCTTCTTGATCTAGCGCAATGTCCAAGACCTGAGTTCCGGGCAATATTTACATAATCATGAGCGTAATCTCGAGGAGATATGATTATGACCGAGGAGATGGTGGCGATCCGGAAACGACGGATCCAAGACGGCGCACGGAAGCGGGCCGCGCAATCCCTGCATCATTTAAAAGAGACCAACGCCGGTGACCTCAAGCGAAACGTTGAGCATGCAAAAGTTGAACTAGGTCACCGGGAAAGGGCCAAGAAGGTCTTCCGGCAGATGAATTAGCGGTAAGCTCTGTCGCAAGGCCTTCGCCAAGATCCACCCGTCATCCAGTTCGAGGACCGCGAGCTGCAACCCGGCCCCATCGGCCGCCGGGCAAAAGAGCTGTATATGGAATACGCCAAGGGCTTCTCGGTTTTTTAGGACGGGACATTCGTTCAATGCGACGCGCCCAGATGCTCGTGCCAGGTACGAACATGGCGCGGCCATACGGACCGATACCGCCAACCCATCGTCATTAAAGGATTTAGGCCGGTAACCGACGCCGGCACTTAGCATCTGCCTTCTCAATGCGACATTGGCAATGGGAGTATTGAACTCGTAAAAGAAATTGTCTCGGTTGTGATTTGAAAAAGCTTAAGCATGCAAAATTGTCTGCCTTGGAAATTTTATCATAAAAATTAATGTAACGACTCGCAAATCTCATATTCAGTGCATAACTAAGAACCTTAGGTATATCGTAATGTTCTAAGTGCCAGTGCGGTTATGTTTTCTCTAATTCATATCCATCGAATCAGAGGAGGTAACGATGGCCAAACAACGTTATATCGTAACCATGATCGAGGGTGCTGGTGAAAGCGACGCGATCAAAGCCATGTCCATTCGCAAGCAGGATTTGAAAGACGCCGTGTCGGTGATGGAGACCGATGATTTCCGCGAGGACATTGATACGCTAGGCGTGGCGGAATTGGGGATTTTTCTAAAATCCATGACGGCGAAAGATGCCGACGCCGTCCGCGCCAACAAACAGGTCCTGGAAGTGACGGAGGATATAGAAGTCTTTGCCTTGGGCGCCGACTGCGGTTGCGGCGGTGGGACGGATTATTATGGCGAGGATGATGGCGGCTATGAGGCCGGCTATGATCAGGCCTTAAATGATCTTGGCTATGGTGACGGTGACGAGTGGGATGGGGCTGACGATGCCCTGTTAACCCCTAGTCCGTTTCCGCCAAGGCCGATACCAAGGCCGTTTCCACCGCGTCCCTTCCCCCCCAGACCGCCGTTGCGGCCGTTTCCGCCAGTCCGGCCTTGTTGCCCGCCTGGCTTCCGCAAGGTTTGTCTGCCCATCCGCACACCCAGGCCACCACGTCAGCCGATCCCCTGGAATATCTCCATGGTCAAGGCGGATCAAGCCTGGCGGCGGGTTACGGGCCGTGGCGTTAAAGTCGCCATTATCGATACGGGGATCGACAACAATCACCCTGACCTGATCGTACAGGGCGGCGCCTCGTTCGTGGCGAATGTCAGCGATTGGGATGACGACCATAGCCATGGGACGCATTGTGCCGGCATTGTTGCCGCCCGCAACAATGCCAGCGGTATCGTTGGCGTGGCGCCGGATGCCGACCTCTATGCGGTGAAGGTCCTCTCCGCTAGCGGGTCGGGCAGTTTAAGCTGGATTCTGGCCGGCATGGGCTGGTGTCTGCGCAACGGTATTCAAGTCGCTTCCATGAGCCTTGGCAGCAATGTCAATGATCCGAACGCGCCTTGCATATCGGCTTATCAGACAGCGGCGCACCGTCTGGAACAGGCCGGCTGCATCGTCGTCGCGGCGGCCGGCAACGCGGGCCGATTGTCCAATCCATGGGTTGGCAACCCGGCCCGTTGTCCCGGTTTCATGGCGGTGGCGGCGGTAGACCGAAATTCCAACAAGGCCGATTTTTCATCCTCCGGACCGGCCAGTCTTGGTCCTCTGCGGGGGGTTGAGATTTCAGCACCTGGTGTTTCGATTAACTCCACTGTTCCCGGCGGCGGCTTTGGCCTCAAATCGGGTACCTCAATGGCTTGTCCGCATGTTTCCGGTGCGGCGGCCCTTTTGGTTCAGCAGCGGCCAACCTGGACACCGGCGCAAATTCGCAGCCGGTTAAAGGCGACGGCCCGCGATCTGGGCGCGCCGGGCGATGATCCGGAGACCGGGGCAGGCTTGCTTGACTGCCTGGCCGCCGTTTCATAGGCAATTTGAAAGGAATTTTTGCCTTCGTCCATTAGTAACGGTCCGGCAACCGGCTGCTACACCGGTTGCCGGGCTGTGCTATGGTGATCTGGTTTTCTGGAAGCGAAATTTGAAAGCAATGTCATGGCGGTTGAGAAACAAATTGATCCCGAAGTCGTCCGTATTTTGTCGGCGGAGCCCAGTGCCTGTTGCAGTGTCGTGATCACCTTGACGCCGGCGGCGGAGGATATGTCGCCCGCCGCGTTATCATTGTCGAAAGCGCGCACTATCGAGGGGCTTCCCGGGATGATCGTTGCCGACTTGACGGCCGAGGATCTGGCCAATCTGGAAGCCAACGATGCGGTTCAAGCCATCGACCTCGATAGCGAACAGCATATTTAGGTTTTGCCGGCCCTGCCTTCGCGGGTACGCGTGCCCGCTCTTGCTTACGTCAATCACTCAAAAAATCTTGCGTCTCCTGGATCGCTTCGGCCAGGCCCATGCGTTGCACCTCCACCCCCTCCGGAAAGGCCGTGGTCAGGCGGGTGGGGAGCATGGCGTCGAGCATGACGAAGACGCCCTTGTCATCGGCCCTGCGCAACAGGCGGCCATAGGCCTGCTTCAGGCGCAGACGGGCGATCATGTCGTCATAGCCCTTACCGAAGGCATTCTTGCGCGCCCGGTGCATGATGTCGGGTCGGGGCCAGGGTACCCGGTCAAATACGATCAGGCGCAGCGAACGGCCCGGTACATCGACGCCATCGCGCACCGCGTCCGTGCCCAGCAGGCAGGTGTCTTCCTCGGCCCGGAAAATATCCACCAGGGTGCCCGTGTCCATCGCGTCCACATGCTGGGCAAGCAGGGCTATGCCTGCTTCGTCCAGGGGCTTGGCGATGCGCTCGTGAATGGCGCGCAGGCGGGCGATGGCGGTAAATAACCCGAGGCCGCCGCCGCCCGCCGCCAGGAACAATTCCCGATAGGCCGCCGCCACCTGGTCGGGCCGGTTGCGGTTGACGTCGCGCACCACCAGGATCCGCGTCGCGCCGGGATAATCGAACGGCGAGGGCAGGGAGGCGCGCTCTGCCGGTAGCGGCAGATGTAACGCCCCGGTGCGGACCTCCGCCGCCGACCAGTCGTCGGGCGCATCGGGCGGGTTGTCCCGCAAGGTGGCGGAGGTGATCAGCACGCCGTGGGCTTGGCGCAAGACCGCTTCGGCGAATGGCTGGGAGGGGTCGACCCAATGGCGGTGCATGCCGATGTCACGGTCTCTTCCGGCGAAACGTTCGATGGCGAACCAATCTACGAAATGCTCAGGTGTTTCCTGGCCCAGGTCCAGCAGCATGGCGCGCCAGGCCTGCACCATGTCGGCGCGGCGTTTCAGGCTGCGGGCGGCGGCCTCGATGCGCAGGCGCGTGGCGGTATCCAGATCATCGGCTTCGTCATCCAGACGCGCCATCAGATGGCGGCCCAGGTCCAGCAACGGCCTGCGCAGGGTTTCGAAAGCGGCGGCGGCTTCGCTGGCGGCCTGCAACAATTCAGCCTCGGGCTCCTCGACCGAAACCTCCAGGCCATATGGGGAGCGGTCATTATCCACGCGGGCCAGGACCACATGCCGGGCCCGGGCCAGGAAAGCTTCCATCGTTCCCTGTTCGCCGCCCTCGGCCACCCGTTGCAGCCAGCCGGGTGCGGCCAGGGCGGTGGCGGCGCGCAGAATATTCTGTTGGATCGCCAGGCCGTCGTCATCGCCGATCAGATCGCCGATGCGTGCCTCCAGGCCACGTGCGCGCCCACGGCCACCGCGCCTGCTTTCATTGCCCAGCAGCCATCGGCGCAGTTCCACCCCTTCGCTGCCTGCCACGTGGGCGGCAAAGGCGCTGTCGGCGGCGTCAAAGACATGATGGCCCTCGTCGAACACATAACGCAGGGGCAATTGCCCGCTGCCCGCTTCCAGCACGGCGCGAACCATCACCAGGGCATGGTTGGCGACGACGATTTCCGCCCGCTCGGATTCTCGTCGGCTGCGTTCGATGAAGCATTTTGAATAATGCCGGCAGGCGGAATAAACGCATTCGCCGCGCCGGTCGCTCAAGCTGGAAATGGTGCCGCCGCCGAACATGGTGGCCAGCCAACTAGGAAAATCGCCCCCCACCATATCACCGTCCCGGCTGTGTTCGATCCAGCGCGCGATCAGGCCCAGGGCGACGGTGCCGCCCGGCCCTGTTGCCAGCGCTTTCGTGGCGTCTTCGTAGTTCAGCAGGCAGAGGTAATTCTCCCGTCCCTTGCGCACCACCACGTTGCGGCGCTTTTGCGCCGGATCGGGATACAGGCGGTCCAATTCGCCATCGATCTGGCGCTGTAGATTGCGCGTGTAGGTGGAGAGCCAGACCGTGCCGCCGTTCTTCCGGGCCCACAAAGACGCCGGCGCGATATAGCCCAGGGTTTTGCCTACCCCCGTACCGGCCTCGGCCAGTACCAGGCGGGGCATGTCCACTTCCTGGCGCGGGATAAAGGCTCCCGAAGCTGCGGCGGCATAGTCGAATTGCTGCGGCCGGTTTTCCGCCCCCGTGCCGATCAGTTCGGCCAATTGATCCCGTGCCGCCTCCGGCCCGATGGCATGATCGCCGGGTGGCGGCGGTGGGGCGCTGTCCTCGCGCTCGGGCAGGCGCTGCCAGACTTCAAGACCGCCGCCCGTGCAATCCGTTGGCACGCCAAGGGCGGCCAATACCGCCGGACCCCAGCGCCAGCCGCCCCGCGCCATGGTCATGGCCAGGGCGCCCACGCGGTCACGGTGTTCCAAGGTTGCCGCCAGTTCCGCCAGCAAGGCCCGTGCCGCCTGTTGCAGGGTCAGGGCCGCGTCCACCGCGTCGCCGGGCGGGGCGAGAGTCAAGGCGGCGGCCAGACCGCCCGGCGTGGGTAAGCAGAACCGCGCCGGGCGGGCAAAGGCGTAAAGCTCCAATATGTCGTAGGCGGCGAGGGATCGCGCGCCCAGCCGGTTCGCCGTGGCCATGGCGTGACAGACGATGGCCGTGTCCTTGTTGGCTCTGGACATGGCCTCGGCGCCGCTCAGCTCCTCGACCTCGCCATCGGCGCTCAGCCACGTGCTCAGGCGCGCGCCCACGACCAATGCGGGGGCGGTGAAATCGATGCCGTTTTTCTGTAATCCCGGTGCGCTCATTCCGTCCGCACTATAGGCCGGGACGGGGCCGCTCACCACCGGTTGACGTGGCGGGATTTTTGCCTAATGTCCCTCCGCCGCTAGCATCGGCTGCTGGAATGGCGCGCAAGGATAGGAAATCATGACAAAGCACAGCGAAATCGCGACCGAGAGCAAGGCCTGGCCCTTTCAAGAGGCGCGCTCGCTGTTGAAACGGGTGCAGGGCAAGACACCGGCCAAGGGCCATGTGCTGTTCCAAACCGGCTATGGCCCCTCGGGCCTGCCCCATATCGGCACCTTTGGCGAGGTGGCACGGACCTCCATGGTGCGCCGGGCCTTCCACGAATTGTCCGATATCCCGACCCGGCTGGTGGCCTTTTCCGACGACATGGACGGCCTGCGCAAGGTGCCCGACAACGTGCCCAATCAGGAGCTGCTGTCCAAGCATCTGGAAATGCCCCTGACCAAGGTGCCCGATCCGTTCGGCACCCATGACAGTTTCGGCGCCCATAACAATGCGCGCCTGCAGGCCTTCCTGGATCAGTTCGGTTTTGACTATGAATTCGTCTCGTCTACGGAGTGCTACCAATCCGGCCTGTTCGACAACGCTTTGTTGGCGGTGCTGGCGAAATATGACGAGGTGATGAACGTTATCCTGCCCACCTTGGGCGCGGAACGTCAGGCAACCTACAGCCCGTTTCTGCCCCTCTGCCCGGACACGGGGCGGGTTTTGCAGGTGCCGATTATCGAACAGAACCTGGATGCCGGCACCGTTGTTTATGAGAACGAGGCCGGCGCCAAGGTCGAAGTGCCGGTGACGGGCGGTCATTGCAAGCTGCAATGGAAGGCGGATTGGGCCATGCGCTGGTTCGCCCTGGATGTGGATTACGAGATGTCGGGTAAGGATTTGATCGAATCCGTGCGCCTGTCCTCGAAAATCTGCCGTATCCTGGGCTCGCGCCCGCCGGAAAGCTTCACCTATGAATTGTTCCTGGACGAGAATGGCGAGAAGATCTCCAAGTCCCGGGGCAACGGCCTGTCAATCGAGGAATGGCTGCATTACGCCACGCCGGAAAGCCTCTCGCTCTATATGTTCCAGCAGCCGCGCCGGGCCAAGCGGCTGTTTTTCGATGTCATCCCGCGCGCAACCGATGATTATCTGCGCTTTCTGGAAACCTATCATGACCAGGAAGTAGCCGAACAGCTGGCCAACCCGGCCTGGCATATCCATGCCGGCCAGCCGCCCAGGGAAGATGTGCCGATCACATTCGCCTTGCTGATGAATTTGGCGGGGGCCTGCCATTCAGAAGACCCGGCGGTGTTGTGGGGCTTCATCTCGCGCTATGCCCCAGGCGCCACGGCGGAGAACCACCCCTTGTTGGATGCCCTGGTCGGATATGCCATCAACTATTACCGGGATTTCGTGAAGCCCAACAAGGTCTATCGCCAACCCACCGATCAGGAGCGGGCGGCGATGCAGGATCTGCTCACCGCGCTCGACGGCATGGATGCGGGTCTGTCCGGTTCGGATATCCAGAACCAAGTTTACGAGATCGGCAAGGCGCATGATTTCGAAAACCTGCGCGATTGGTTCAAGGCCCTGTACGAGGTGCTGTTCGGGCAAAGCCAGGGGCCGCGCTTCGGCTCATTCGCCGCTTTATACGGCGTGGCCGAAACAGCCGCCCTTGTACGCCGGGCCCTGGCGGGCGATGATCTGGCCGCGGAGTAACAATAGCAAGCACAGAGGAACGGGCGATGGAAAAGCTGGCGACGGGATACGGCCTGATTGAAGGGCCGGTATGGGACGAAAGCCGGGGATTGCTCTATTCCGACGTGATCAATGGCGGCGTCTTTTGCCTCGGTCCGGATGATGAAGTCACTCAGGTTATCGAACACCGCCGGGGCATTGGCGGCATGGCCCTGCATGAAAACGGCGGCATCGTGGTTTCGGGCCGCAACATCTCGCTAAAGCCGGCGGATGGCGGCGATACGGTGGTATTGCTGGCGGATGATCCCGACGGCGGCAGAATAGGGTTCAACGATATCACCACCGATGCCAAGGGCCGCATCTATGCCGGTGCCCTGTCTTTCCGTCCGGTGGGCCATGACGAAACGCCGAAACCGGCCTCTCTGTTCTGCATTGACCTGGACGGCAGCGCCCGTGTGGTCGGCGAGGATGTCATGCTGACCAACGGCATGGGCGTCTCGCCCGACGGCGGCAAGCTTTATCATTCGGAATCCCTGCGCAACCGGGTCCGCGTTTACGATGTGGCGGCGAACGGCGATCTTGGTCCGCACCGGACCTTTGCTACCATCGAAGGCGGCATCCCCGATGGCCTGGCGGTGGCCGTTGACGGCAGTGTCTGGGTCGCCAACGCCGATGGCGGTTGTGTCGATGTCTTCGAGCCCGACGGCAGCCTGCGCCGCTCTATCCCGTGCGAGCTGCCCATGGTCACTTCCGTCTGTTTTGGCGGTGCGGATCTGATGGATTTCTATATTGTCACCGGTTCGCGCGGGGCTGATAGAGATAACGCCGGCACGGTCTATCGCATGCGCGCCGACGTGGCCGGGTTGCCCGTGGCGCCGGCGAGAGTGGCTATTCCCTAAGGCAATGACGGCTCGCGGTGGCGGTCGGTTTGACAAATCCATTTTGCAAGTAAATGGGGTTAGTATTACGCTCGGCTAATGATTGCGGCTGAGATCCTGATCAACGGAGAACCTGTTGTGCCATGGGTTGAAGCGCGTTGTATCCGTGGGGAAATCAATGACAGTGGCACCTGCCGATAGTGGCGACAGTGATCCATCTTATGCCGTCGAAGGCGATGCGATAGCGGACGAAATCCGCGTCGTACAATCGGTACAGACCCAACGCAGCATGCCGACCCTGCTGTTGGGCAACCTAGTGGCGGCCGCAATTGTGTCCTATCTTGACTGGGACGCGGCTGTTTCCAGCTATGCGGTCTACTTTCTGGCCGGCATGATCGTGCTATTGCTGCCGATGTTGCGCAGCTATCTCCGCTTGCGCCGCATGCCGCGCCCGGAACGGGTTAGCCGACGTCGCATTCGGCTGGTTGAAATTCATTCGCTGCTGTTGGGGTTGAGCTGGGCTATCGCTACCCTTTTGATAATATCGGTTTCGAGCCCGATAAATGGTGTGCTTGTCGCCATGGTGACGGTCTTTCTGGCTTTTGGGGCAGTGGCGCAAATGCCGGGCTTGCCGAAGGCATCGGCCGCTTATTTCGCGCCAATGATAGTGGCAACCCTTGGCAGCCTCTATGTCAATGACATCGTGGAAGCGGACGTGCTGTTCCTGTTAGCCGCCGCGACGCTTATCTCGCTGCCGCGTTCGGCCTGGCAGGGTTGGCAGGATGTATGTGCGACGGTGCGTCTGGGCCAGGAGAAATTGCAGGCGGAAACCGAGGCTCACCAACACGAGACGGAAGCGGTTCGCTCGATCCTCGAAGCCATTCCATTTCCCCTGGTCGTGACGCGGGAGACCGGCGTATTGCACGCATCGGCGCAGGCGGCCCGGCAATTCGGCATCTCCGCGGGTGACAATGTCTCGGGCCTCAATATTGTCGATTTTTTTGTTGATCCGGTGGATCAGCAGACGATGAGTGAATTACAAGAGGAGCGGGGCCGACTGGAAGAATACGAAGTGCGGCTAAAGAATGTGCGGGGCGAACCATTTTGGGCATCGCTATCCACGTTGCCGATGCTTTACGAGGGTCAGGATTGCTGGTTGAACGTTGTCTATGTCATTGATGACCGAAAACGGGCGGAAGCGCAGGTGGCCGATGCCCGGCGGACAGCGGAAGAACAGGCTCGGGTGTTGGAGGCTGTTTCCGGGCAGCTGGCGAAATACATCTCACCGCAGCTCTACAAAGCGATCTTTTCGGGTGAGCAAAGGGTGGCGATCGAATCTAAACGCAAGAAACTGACGGTATTCTTTTCCGATATTGCGGGCTTTACCGAAATCACCGACCAATTAGAATCGGAAGAATTGACCGCGCTGTTGAATCAATATTTGACGGAAATGTCGAACATCGCGCAGGAGCACGGCGCCAACTTCGACAAGTTTATCGGCGATGCCATGATGTTTTATTTCGGCGACCCCGAATCCAGAGGCGCCAAGGAAGACGCCACCGCTTGCGTTCAAATGGCCATCGCCATGCAACGCCGGGTCCGTGAACTGCACGACGAATGGCGGGCCCTGGGCATCGAGCAGCCCTTCGAAATTCGCATTGGCATCAACACAGGCTATTGCACGGTTGGAAATTTCGGCTCCGAGGATCGGATGGACTACACCATCATAGGCAGCGAGGTGAACCTGGCTTCCCGGCTACAGTCGCACGCGGATGTCGGCGGCATTCTGTTGGCGAACGAGACCTATGCCCTCGTCAAGGACTGGTTGCTAGCCGAACAGGGCGATACCATTACCGTCAAGGGATTTGCCAAGCCCGTGACAACATTCCGCGTCAAGGGCATCTATGACGAACTCGTCAGCGGCGGTCAGGTTATCCATCGGAATATTGATGGCTTATCGTTGACGATCGACCGTGACCGCCTGGAGTTGTCAGGTAAGGAGAATGCTATCCATGAGCTTGAGAACGCCCTGGCGCAGTTGAAGGATTAAGCGAGGCGTTCGGAGGTCTGGGCGACCACGTGGGTGATTTCGTCGTTCGCGTCCAGCAGCGGCATCCATAGGCGCGTATAGGTGACCATTTCGCCGCGGATGATGCCGGAGATCAGATGAAACGCCGGCTTCTTCTCCTTGGCCAGGTCGGCGAACGAATTCAACGCGATGTCTATCACCGGGGCATAGCCGCGCATCTCGCCCAGTCTACGCGCGAGAAAACTCTCGCCGGAAAATTTGAAATCGCCGCGCCAATAAACCGTTTGCCATTCGTCTATGTCATTGCCGTGGCGCTGGTATACGGCGGCCCGATGGGCCAGGGCGCCGCTGTCCAAAAGGCGGCGAAATTTTTCCGCCGGCGAGGATTCCGCCGCGATCGACTTCCATGGAGCGGCAAGGGCTAGGGCATCGCTGTCGAGCAGATTATTGCCGCAAAGCTCTCGGTACATGGGCTCGCGGCTGGCGCGGACGTCACTCAGACTAATCACTGTCATTTTGGCTCTTATCCTCAGCTTCCGCCAGCATGCCCCGGATCGATTCGTCGATCAAGACCAACTCCGGCATGCCCGGCGTCTTGGATAGAATGACATACGTATTGCAAATCAGTTGCGCCAGCTCCGCCCGTGTCCGCGTCCCCACGGCCGCCTCGTCCAAGGCCAACACACGGTCCACGGCAATGCTCATTATTTCCGCATCGGGCTGTTCCGGCGCGACGTCCCGTGGCCCGCCAAAGGCGACATCATGAACGTCGACCTCCAGCGCGGCGGCGATCGCGGTTAGCCGCGACAGTGGCGGCTCGGCCCGACCCTGCTCCCACGAGGCCACGCCGGTTTTCGTCAGATCCAGCTTCGCGGCCAATTCCGACTGGGTCATGCCCACTGCTTTGCGGAAGCGTCGAATACGATTGCCGATATTCATTTGGCAACCCCTTTTATGCGGTTTTCACGGGCCCAACCAGAATAGTACGAGTTTATCGTACCTCTAAACAAGCCTAGAGTGTAAATCGTGTCAATTAGAGATTATTCGCGTTATTTAATTTGAATAGTACAAAATAATTGTACTAAATTGAAGGAGTAGACTTTGGGAGGAGGCACTGGCTATGCTGAAAGAAAGCGATCCCGTATTGACCGAGGCGGAGATGCCAAATGGCGGGCACGGCGATAACTCGATTGAACTGCTGCAGGCATGTATTGGCCAATTCGCCGAACGGCTTCGGCGCATAGGCCATCCTGAATCAGCACACTTTCTGGATGTCGCCGCCCTGGTGTTGGAAGACGAAGATAAAAAGCTGATCAACTATCCCGTACGCCGCCGCTCTAACGCAGGCGGATGATCATATACTTGATAAAGGCGCGGTCCACGGTGGCCTGGGCGGCGCCCCGCCAAATATTGAAGGCCTCGTCGTAAGTGGGATAGATGCCCTTTATATCCAGGGCCGATAGGTCGGTGAATTCGGCTCCGCGCGGATCCCGAACTTCG
Source organism: uncultured Rhodospirillaceae bacterium (assembly GCA_964590195.1). Taxonomy (GTDB): domain Bacteria; phylum Pseudomonadota; class Alphaproteobacteria. Next base: position 31,931 of record CAZPWJ010000012.1, read on the forward strand.
CCACCCATGACCATGAACATAGGCTGATCTTCCTGATCGAACTCACGTTCGTCTGATTTTGCTGCTACCATCATCATGGCCGGCGTTATAGCAGAAAAAAGTTACCTGTCTATCAAGATCGCCGGCTCAATGCCGGCCTGTCCCGGCGTGGCAAAATCGATAGCGCGGCGAGGAAAATAAAGCCCGCGATGACATAGTAGGGCAGCGCATAACCGTTGGAGAGCGTGACCAGGACAGAGAAAACCGCCGGCCCCACGACCAGGCCAAAATAGGTGAAAAAGATGCTGCCTCCGGTCGCTGCGCTGACCTGATCGAGGGGCGCGACGCGAGTGATCTCGGCGATAAAGACGCCGTTCCAGCCGGCAGCGGTAGCACCAGCGGCGGCGGAGACGGCGGCAATGCTCCAGAACGGCCAGGCGGCATCCATATGCGCCAGCATGATGACAAAGCTGGCCGAAGCCATGCCCAACAGCGCCAGCACCACGGCGGCGCGGATAAACCGGCCGGCAAGCCAGCCCCAGGCGATGCGCGCGCCGACGCCAATGCCGTGCATGCAGGAATAAGCAACCCCGGCGCTGACCAGATCCAGACCGACATGGTTCACAAGATAGGTCACCAGAAATGCGAACATGCAGGACTGCACGCAGGCGAAGATAAAGCCGGCCAGGGTCAGCCGGCGCAGTCCGGAATGGCCGGCCAGCAAGCGCAACTGCCGCCAAACGCCGCTGATCGACAGGGGCCGGCCCGGTTGCCGGTCATCGTCCGAACTGGCGCGCAAGGGCTGCACCATGAGAACGGTGAGCACGCCAAGGGCGGCAGAGACCATCAGGGCCTCGCGCCAACCGGCGCCGACGACGACCCAGGGAATCAGCAAGCCGGCCACGAAGCCCCCTAACGGGGCGCCGCTTTGCTTGATCGAGAAAACCAGGGGGCGGTCCTTGGGCCGGGTCACGCGGGACAGGATATGGGCCGCGCCCGGCGTATTGGGACCATAACCCATGCCCAATAGAAAGCCGCAGACCAGGATCAGCGGCAGCAGGGTGGTAATGGACAGCAACAGGGCCGCGGCCGAGGCTAGGATGCCGATCTGCATCACCCGCATGGCGCCAAAGCGGGCTGTCAGGGCGCCCATGAACAGGGATACCGGCATGGCCCCCAAAAAGACCAACGATGTATACAAACCCACATGAGAGGCAGCGAAACCAACTTCGTCGCGAAGGGCCGGGGCCAGCACGGGCACGGTCAGGAACATCACGGAGGTGATGGTCTGCATCCAGGTGGTGCCGGCGAGGGGCCAAAATACGTCGCGCATAATGCCGGATACCAATACAAGGAATGGGGATGGGCCGTTCGGACGAGAGGGTTATAATAGCCTGAAAATCATGCAGGAGAACCCAATGAGCGCGGATAATGCGGGCGCGGAAAGCTTCCGACTGAAACCAAATGATCTTGGCTATTTCGGCGATGGTCTGAACCGGCCCGAATGCGTGCTCTGTCTGGCCGACGGCACGGTCATCACATCGCAGGCAGGCGGCGGGGTCAGCGTCATTGGGACCGATGGCGCGCGCCGGGATATTCTGGGCCAGCGTCGGGACGGCCTGCCGCCGGTGATGACCAATGGCTTTGCCCTGACCAAATCGGGCGATTTCCTGTTGGCGGATCTGCACGGTGAGGGTGGCGGCGCCTGGCGCTTGTCGCAAAGCGGCGCGGTGACGCCATTGCTGGTGGAGCTTGATGGCCAGGCCTTGCCGTCGGCGAATTTCGTCGGCGTTGACCATGCCGAACGCATCTGGATTACCATTTCCACCCGCCACGATCCCCGCGCCCTGGCCTACCGTCCCGACGTGGCCGATGGCTTTATTATCCTGATGGATGATAAAGGCGCACGCATCGTGGCTGACGATATTGGCTATACCAACGAGGCCATCGTCGATCCTTCCGGCGATTGGCTGTATGTCAACGAGACCATGGCCCGGCGCACCTCGCGCTACCGCATCAAGGACGACAACAGTCTGGGCCCGCGCGAGACCTTCGTGGAATACGGCCATGGCACCTATCCCGACGGCCTGGCCTTTGACGAAGAAGGCGCCTTCTGGATGACCTCGGTGGTCTCGAACCGGGTTGTCCGGGTTACGCCGGACGGGGAACAACGCGTCGTAATCGAGGAAAATGACCCCGAACAGCTGGCGGTTGTCGAGGCGGCCTATCTGGCCGGCGAAATGGGCCGCTCTCATATGGACAATATTAAGACAGATGTTATGCAGTCGATCTCGTCCATCGCCTTCGGCGGACCGGACCGGCGCACTGCTTATCTGGGCAATCTGCTGGATTCGAAACTTTATACTTTCCAAAGCCCGGTGCCGGGCTTTGCACCATCGCATTGGGGAGTCCGTTTGTGACTAACGATAAAGATCTGAAAATAACCGTCTTTCCGGGCGACGGCATTGGCCTTGAGGTCATGGATGCGGCACAGGCCGTTCTTGCCGCCGCCCAGGACAAGGTTGGCGGTTTCCGTTTGATCAACGATCATCACGACGCGGGCGCCGGGCTCTATCGTGATACCGGCACCGCGTTGAGCGAAGAATCTATCCGTGCGGCGGAGGCCTCCGATGCCATTCTATTGGGCGCCTGCGGTCTGCCGGACGTACGCTATCCCGACGGCACCGAGATCGCACCCCAGATCGATCTACGCTTTCACTTCAACCTCTACGCTGGCTTGCGTCCCTGCAAAGCGATCCCCAATGGCCCAAAGGCCCTGGCCGATCCCCGTGCCGATGATATCGATTTCATTCTGATCCGGGAAAGCACCGAAGGCCTGTTCGCGGCGCGCGGCAAGGGCGTTGTGACCGAGGACCGCGAGGCCCGCGATACCATGGTCATTACCCGCGATGTCTCCGAACGGCTGTTTGACTTTGCCTTCAACCTGGCAACCCAGCGCAAAGCCGATGGCTATCCGGGCAAGGTCACCCTGATCGACAAGGCGAATGTCTTTTCCTCCATGGCGTTTTTTCGCAAGGTCTTTGATGAACGGGCCGCGAATTTTCCCGATATCGAGGCCGAGCATCTATATGTGGATGCCGCCGCCCTGAACCTGATCCGCAATCCCTGGATCTATGACGTGATGGTGACGGAAAATATGTTCGGCGACATCCTCTCCGATCAGGCCGCCGCCTTGGTGGGCGGCATGGGTTTTGCACCTTCGGGTGACATCGGTGACAACATGGCGGTGTTTCAGCCGGCCCATGGCACCGCGCCGGACATCGCCGGCAAGGGCTGGGCAAACCCGACGGCAATGATCCAGTCCGCCGCCATGATGCTGGATTGGCTGGGCCGGCGCCATGATGTCGATGCCTGTGTCGAGGCCGGCAGGCTGATCGACGGGGCGATGGAGAAAGCCATCTCCGGCGGCATGATCCGCACCTATGATGCCGGCGGCAGCGACGGCACCGACAAGGTCGCCAAGACGGTGATCGAGTTGTTGCGGGCCGGCTGAGGCATGGCGGTGCGGGTCGCGGTTATCGGCGCGGGCTATTTCGCCCAGTTTCACCATGATGCCTGGTCTCGCCTGCCGGGTGCCGAGTTGGTGGCGATTGCCGATCGGGATGGCGGCAGGGCCAGGGAGGCGGCGGCAAAATACGGGGTGCCGGCTTTTGCCGACATTGATGGGATACTGGAGAATATGTCGCCCGATCTGGTGGATATCGCCACGCCGCCGGCCTCGCATCTGGAATTGGTTGCGGCGGTATCGGCCCGCGGCCTACCGGCGATCTGTCAGAAACCCCTGGCGCCTACATTCGAGGAAGCCGTAGCGGTGGTGGAAACGGCGGAGGCCGCCAACACCTTGTTGGTGGTGCATGAAAACTTCCGCTTTCAGCCCTGGTACCGCGAGATGCGGCGCCTGATCGGGCAAGGTCATCTGGGCGACTTGCACGGCGTTACCTTTCGCCTGCGGCCAGGCGATGGCCAGGGTGCGCGGGCTTATCTGGACCGGCAGCCCTATTTCCAGCAGATGCAGCGCTTCCTGGTGCATGAAACGGCGATCCATTTCATTGATACCTTCCGCTATCTTTTGGGCGAGGCGACCGGCGTCATGGCCCGCCTGCGCCGCCTGAACCCGGCTATCGCGGGTGAGGATGCGGGCGTTATCATGCTCGACTTCGATGGCGGAAAAACTGCGCTGTTCGACGGCAATCGGTTAAACGAGCACGTGGCCGACAACACCCGCCTGACCATGGGCGAGATGTGGCTGGAGGGGGCCGCGGGCGTGCTGCGCCTGGACGGCAGCGGTAGGCTCTGGTGGAAGCCTCATGGCGGCGAGGAGACGCAGCATGACTATGCCTGGACCGATGCGGGTTTCGCCGGTGACAGCGTTTATGCTTTTCAGGCCCATGTCGTTGAACATTTGAGCGGTGCTGGCGCACTGGAAAATTCGGCGCGGGATTATCTGCGCAATCTGGAGATCGAGGAAGCGGTCTACCGCTCGTCCGAAACAGGCCGTTACGAGGATTTGTAAAGCTTGGGCTCCAGCAAAACCAGCAGCAGGGCGGCGCAGACGACGCTTAGCGCCAACAGTTCCCGCCAGCCCAAGGGATCATCCAGCATCCATGCGCCGGAAAATACGCCGATGATGGGGATCGACAATGTGGCCAGGCCCGACAGCATGGCGGGATAGTTCTGCACTGCCTTGAACCACAGAAAGTAGGGCACGATCTGTGCCAGCACCAGGCCATAGGCGATGCTCAACCAGGCTTCGGTGCTGATGGAGGCCCAGGGCACATGCGGCAATGTCGCCGTGGCGCCGAGGGTCACCGGAATACCGCCCAGAACCAGTTGCCAGCCCGCGATCAGGGCCACGGGCATTTGCCAGTCATACCGTCGGATCACCACCGTGCCGCCGGCGAAGGCGATGGCCGAGAGCAGGCATAACGCCACACCCAATGGTGCGTTGCGCATGGCGGACAGATCCTGTGACAGCAGCACGACCATGCCCGCAAGGCCCAGCACCAGGGCAGTGCCGCGCATCGCCGTCAGGCGCTCGCCCAGGAACCAGACCGCGAACAGCATGGCCCACAGCGGCATGGTGTAGACCACGATCACCGCCCGTCCGCTGTTCATCAACTGGATGCCATAAGCCAGGGAAATTTGAAACACGGTGATGTTGAGGGCCGCCGCCAATGCCAATGGCAGCAACAGATGGCGCGGCACGGCCAGGGATTGGCCCTGCAACTTCACCATGGCCAACAGGGCCAGGCCCGCCGGTATCACGGTCAGGGCGCGCAGGGTCCAGGCATCGACCTCCGCCAGGGCGATGGCCAGCATGGGCCAGTTCAGGCCCCACAACAGACAGGGAATACCCAGCAGGGTCAGGGCCGCGCCGTTGTTCGTCCCTTCAGGCGCGGCCATGCACTGCCTTAATCGTCCAGGCTGCCGGCGCCGCCGCGGATCATGGCCAGGAACTCCCGCCGGGTAGCGGCACTTTTACGGAAGGCGCCGAGCATGCGCGAGGTGGCAAGTGCGGCGCCGGGCTTGTGTACGCCGCGCGTGGTCATGCATTGATGCGAGGCCTCAATCACCACGGCGACGCCCAGGGGCTGTAACACTTCCTGGATGGTATTGGCGATCTGCGCTGTCATCTTCTCCTGGATCTGCAGGCGCTTGGCATAAACCTCGACCAATCGGGCCAGCTTGGAAATACCAACCACCCGGTGATTGGGCAGATAGGCGATATGGGCCTTGCCGATGATCGGCGCCATGTGATGTTCGCAATGACTTTCAAAGCGGATATCGCGCAGCAAGACCATTTCGTCATATCCGTCGACTTCTTCGAAGGTGCGTTGCAGAATTTCCACCGGGTCGTCGTGGTAGCCGGCGAAATATTCTTCGTAGGCGCGGACCACGCGCTCCGGCGTGCCGGCCAAACCTTCCCGTTCGGGATCATCGCCGGTCCAGCGGATCAGGGTGCGGATGGCCGCCTCGGCCTCGTCCCGGCTGGGCCGCCGCTCCTGCGCCGCCCGACGCTCCGCCGCCAGGGTTTCCGCCAGTTCCAGTTCCGAATTCAGATCTTGCTGCTTGTTCATGGTCCCACCTATTTCGTCCCCTGCCGACAATTTAGGCATCGGGCGGGAAAGGGCAAGAACAATGAGGCGAGGTTTATGCGAGGCCGCCCGCCGTGATGATGAAATCCACCACCTCCTCCAGGCCTTCGTGGGTTTTCAGATTGGTGAAAACAAATGGGCGGTCGCCGCGCATACGCTCGGTGTCCCCGCGCATTACATCCAGGCTGGCGCCGACCAGGGGGGCAAGGTCGATCTTGTTGATCACCAGCAGGTCCGAACGGGTGATGCCGGGGCCGCCCTTGCGCGGGATCTTTTCGCCCGCCGCCACATCAATGACATAGATCGTGATATCCGCCAGCTCCGGCGAGAATGTCGCGGCCAGATTGTCGCCGCCGGACTCGATCAGGCAGATTTCCGCTTCGGGAAAGGCCGCGCTCATCTCGGCCACGGCGGCCAGGTTGATCGAGGCATCCTCGCGGATCGCCGTATGGGGGCAGCCGCCGGTTTCAACGCCCATGATGCGTTCGGCGGGCAGGGCGCCGGTGCGGGTCAGGATCTGTTGATCCTCCTTGGTATAGATGTCGTTGGTGATCACCACCATGTCGTGGGCGCCGCTCATGCGCCGGCACAGCGCCTCCAGCAAGGCGGTCTTGCCTGAACCCACGGGGCCGCCGACGCCGACGCGCAATGGTCCGTGATCAGGTGATAGGTCTGTCAATTGCGTGCTCATGATCGGAACAACCTCGTATATTGGCTTTCGTGTTGCATGCTGGCCCAGTCCACCATCGCGGCGGCGGAGCCAAGATCGTCGATGCTAAGGTCCGTTGCCGTCATTGCCGTGGCGATGACCGCGTTTTCCAGTTCGGCCTGGGCCAATTGGCCATCGGTTTGACCCAGGGGCACCAGACGTACGGCGGCATTGATCAGGTTCGCCAGCCAAGCCTGCAGATAGAGATGTAGGGCGGCCTTGGTGTTGATGCCATGGGCGCTGCAGGCCATGGCGGTGGCGATGGCCAGGGTGGGCGCGATCTTGGCATCGCGAAGCAGATCGAGGCGGGATCGCAGGCCGGCATCGGGCCAGGCGCGCAAAACGGTGAGCAGAAAGTACTCGCCCTGGGACAGGCTTTCCCGGGCCAGCTCCGAGGTGGCGAGCGATGCCGCCGCCAGTTCAGCCAGTTCCAGAAACTTGTTCTCGTCGGCCGTCGCCGCCAGGTTAAAGAAAATCGCCTCACTGCGCCCGGTGCCATGGCGCAGATCGGCTTCAAGCCAATCGATCAGTGTCGCCCGGTCATGCACCAGCTTCGCTTCCACGGCATATTCCAGGCCATGGGAGTAACTGAACGCGCCGATGGGAAAGGCCGGTGACAGCCAGCTTTGCAGGCGCAATAGATGCCGGGGATCAGTGGTCATGACTGTGGCCGCCAGAGTGGCCGTCAGATTGATCTTCATAGGCGCCGCCCTCGGGCTGGAATGGCGCGGTGATCTCGTCCACCTGGGCGCCCATGCCGCGCACCATGGCCTCGATCACGTGATCGGGCCGGATGCGCAGACGTTCTTCCGTGACGTCCGTGGGCAGATGACGGTTGCCCAGATGCCAGGCCATGCGCAGCAGGGCCAAGGGCGTGGCGCAACGGATTTCCAATAATGCCTCCGGCGCCGCGCGGACGGCCAGCCAACGGCCATCGCTAACCCGTAGGCCATCGCCATGGGCCATGGCCTTGGCCTTGGGCAGATCCAGCAGGATTTCCTCGCCGCCGTCCGTATGCAGGCGGATGCGCCGGCGGTGACGCTCGTCAAAGGCCAGGGTGACGCCGTCTTCGGCCAGTTCGGATGGCCAGTCCGCTGCATTGAAATGAGCGATCGCGCGTTGCATTTTTTCCTCCTCAATACAGAAAATAGCGTTGCGCCATGGCCAGCACTTCCGCCGGTTCGCAGGTCAGCAATACGCCATCGGCCCGGACTTCGTAGGTTTCCGGGTCTACATCAATCTTGGGCATATGATCGTTCAGCACCATCGCCGCCTTGCCGATGTCGCCGCGGGTGTTGCCCACGGGCAGAACCTGTTTGGCCAGGCCGTAGGTTTTGCCAATGCCGGCAACAACACCAGCTTGACTGACAAAGGTTACGGCGGAAGCCGCCTGGGTCCCGCCGAACGCTGCGAACATGGGCCGGGTGTATTGCGGCTGCGGCGTCGGGATGGAGGCGTTTGGGTCGCCCATCTGAGCCGCCGCGATTGACCCCATTTTCAAAACCAGGTCCGGCTTGACGCCAAAAAAGGCCGGCGACCAGACGCATAGATCGGCCAGCTTGCCGACTTCGACCGAGCCTACATGCTGGGAAATGCCCTGTGCGATGGCCGGATTGATGGTGTACTTGGCGACATAGCGCCGGGCCCGCAGGTTGTCGTTATTTCCGCTCTCGCCGTCCAGGGCGCCGAATTGCTTTTTCATTTTATCGGCGGTCTGCCAGGTCCGGATGATGACCTCGCCGACCCGGCCCATGGCCTGGCTGTCCGAGGCGATGATCGAAAATGCGCCCAGGTCGTGCAGAATATCCTCCGCTGCAATGGTCTCCTTGCGGATGCGGCTTTCGGCGAAGGCTACGTCCTCGGCAATGTTCGGGTCGAGATGATGGCAGACCATCAACATGTCCAGGTGTTCATCCACGGTATTGCGGGTATAGGGCCGGGTCGGGTTGGTGGACGAGGGGATGACGTTGGCCTCGCCACAGACCTTGATGATGTCGGGGGCATGGCCGCCGCCTGCGCCCTCGGTATGGAAGGCATGAATGGTCCGCCCCTTGAAGGCCTTGTTGGTATTCTCCACGAAGCCGGATTCGTTCAGGGTATCGGTGTGGATCATCACCTGCACGTCCATCTCGTCGGCGACCCATAGGCAGCAATCGACGGCGGCGGGCGTTGTACCCCAATCCTCGTGCAGTTTCAGGCCGCAGGCCCCGGCCTCGATCTGTTCCTCCAACGCACCGGGCAGGGAGGCATTGCCCTTGCCGAAGAAACCCAAATTCATGGGAAAGCCGTCGGCGGCCTGCAACATGCGTTGGATATGCCAAGGCCCCGGTGTGCAGGTGGTGGCGTTGGTGCCCGTGGCAGGTCCCGTGCCGCCGCCCATCATGGTGGTGATACCGGAAAACAGCGCCTCCTCGATCTGCTGTGGGCAGATGAAGTGGATATGCACATCAAGACCGCCGGCGGTGATGATCTTGCCTTCGCCGGCGATGGCTTCCGTGGATACCCCGATGATGATGTCGACATCGGGCTGTACATCCGGGTTGCCGGCCTTGCCGATGCCGGTGATGCGCCCGTCCGTTATGCCGATGTCGGCCTTGACCACGCCCCAGTGATCCAGGATCAGGGCATTGGTGATGACGGTATCGACCGCACCTTCGCTCCGGCCAAGCTGGCTTTGCCCCATGCCGTCGCGGATCACCTTGCCGCCGCCGAATTTAACCTCCTCGCCATAGACGGTGTGGTCCTTTTCCACCTCGATAAACAGATCCGTATCGGCCAGACGTACCTTGTCGCCCACCGTTGGGCCGTACATATGAGCATAGTCGCCCCGGTTCATTGTTGCTGGCATGGCTTAACCCTCCCCATCCAGCGCGCCGGCGACGGCGCCGTTGAAGCCGTGTACCCGGCGCAGACCGCGATAGGGTACCAACGGCACCTCGCGCTGCTGTCCCGGTTCGAACCGGATCGCGGTGCCGGCGGGAATATCCAAGCGCCGGCCGCGGGCCGCCTCGCGGTCGAATTCCAGGGCCGCGTTGGTTTCGTAAAAATGATAGTGGCTGCCAACCTGTATGGGTCGATCGCCCGTGTTGGCGATGGTCAGGGTAATGACGTCCTGGCCCAGGTTCAGGGTGATGGCGCCGCTCTCTGCTATGATTTCGCCTGGAATCATGACGTCTCTCCATAACGGATGGGGTGATGCACGGTGACCAGCTTGGTGCCGTCGGGGAAGGTGGCTTCGACCTGCACGTCCGCCAGCATTTCGGCGATGCCTTCCATGACCTGATCGCGGTTGATGACGTTGGCGCCCGCCGCCATCAGATCGGCCACCGTGCGGCCGTCGCGCGCGCCCTCGACCACGAAATCGGTGATCAGGGCTACCGCTTCGGGGTAGTTCAGCAGGACGCCGCGCTCCAGGCGGTTACGTGCCACCATCGCCGCCGTGGCGACCATCAGCTTGTCTTTTTCCCGTGGGGTCAGATACATGGGCGGTCTCCTCCGATATTCATTTCAACAGGCCCAGACGCGGGGCAATGGGCAGTCATGGCCATGGATGACGTCGCGGAATGGCGATAGAAACGCCTCCAGATCCCGGCGCAGGACCAGGCCGTCGGGGGCCAGAAAGCGGCAGACCAACAGACCGGTCCGTTCGCTGACCCCAGCCCGTCCTTGACTGCCCTGCAACAGCTCTCTCGCTGTTTCCAGCTGTGCGCCCGCGTCGGGGGCAACATAGATCAATGTGGCCAGGGCCCGGGCGCCGCCCAGCAATGAGGGACGCCTGCGCAGACTCTCCATATCGCCAGCTAGGCGGAAATCGTCGGCCCAGATCAGCCGGCCGTCAAGACGCAGACGCCAACGGTCATGGACCGCTGCCCGGTCAAGCTGTTCGCCGCTGGCAAGACGGCCCAGCAGCAGGGAGTCCATGGCCAGCAGGCGGCTGCCGGCATCGATCTCGATATGTGTCTGTCGGGCCAGGGCGGCGCCGTTGAACAGGATCGTCTCCTGGGGCAGCCATTCCAGCAGGGCGCCGCCGTTGATTTGCAGCCGGCTTCGCACCCGGCTGTCGTCGCCGCGCGAGCGATAGACCTTTTCCGCCGCCTGGGTGGTGGCGGTGACCTGGGCACCCATCTGGGCGCTAACGGCATAGTCCAGGCGGTCGCCGTCGGTAATGCCGCCGGCGGTATTCAACAAGACTGCCTCGACCCTGCCTTCTGGTCGGCGCGGCAGCAAAATGCGGCATGGATTGGCCTGGTAAAGGTCGCATAGCCGTGACTCCGGCCCGGAGAAGCCGACCCGCGCCGCGCCGCGCAGGCGCTGCAGGCGCCTTGGTGGGGCGGGCGTTTCAGACCGTGAGGTAGCGGCGAACATCTGTTTCCACCATTTCCGACCTTTGGCCGGACAGTACAACTTCGCCCCGCTCCATGACAATGTAGCTGTCGGCAAGGTCGCGGGCGAATTCGAAATACTGCTCCACCAGGACAATGGCCATGTCGCCCCGATCCCGCAGCAGGGCGATGATGCGCTGAATGTCCTTGATAATGGAAGGTTGGATGCCTTCCGTGGGCTCGTCCAGCACCAACAGGCGCGGCTGCATGGCCAGGGCGCGGGCGATGGCCAGCTGCTGTTGCTGACCCCCCGATAGATCGCCCCCCTGACGCTTCAGCATGTCCTTTAGCACCGGGAATAATTTAAACGTATCAGGCGGCAGGCGCCGCTCGCTCCTGGGCAGCGCGGCAAAGCCCGAGCGCAGGTTTTCCTCCACCGTCAGAAACGGAAAGATCTCACGCCCTTGCGGTACATAGGCAATGCCCGCGCGCGCCCTGGCATGGCTGGCGGCTTTCGAAATGTCGTTGTTTTCCCATGTCACCTTACCGCCCTGAATTGCCTGTTGTCCGACAATGGCGCGCAACAGCGAGGTTTTGCCGACGCCGTTGCGGCCCAACACGCAGGTCACCTCGCCGGGTTTGGCGGTCAGGGAGACGCCGCGCAAGGCCTGGGAGGCGCCATAGAAAAGATCGATATTATCCACCTGTAGCATTCGTCAGCGCCCCAAATAGACTTCGATGACTTTTTCGTCGTTCTGCACCACGTCCAACGGCCCTTCCGACAGTACCGAGCCTTCGTGCAGGACCGAGACCTTGGTGCCCAGGGCGCGGACGAATTCCATGTCATGCTCCACCACCACCACCGAACGCGTCTTTGCGATTTGGCGCAATAGATTTGCGGTCTGTTCCGTTTCAGCATCGGTCATGCCGGCGACCGGTTCATCCACTAACAACAGTTCGGGTTGCTGCATCAACAGCATGCCGATCTCCAGCCACTGTTTTTGCCCGTGCGATAGTTCGCCGGCCAGGCGCCGACGCTCTCCGGTCAGGGCGATGGTCTGCAAAGTCTCGTCGATGGCGTCCTGCTGGGCACCTGACAGTTTGGCGATCAGAGTTGCGAAGGGGCCGCGCGGGGCCTTTTGCGCCAGTTGCAGATTGTCCTCGACGCTGTGGCTTTCAAATACGGTGGGCTTTTGAAACTTGCGGCCAATGCCTAGGTTGGCGATGTCCGCCTCGTCCCGGCGCGTTAGATCGATGTCGCCCTGGAACAGCGCAATGCCTTTATCGGGGCGGGTGCGCCCGGTGATAATATCCATCATGGTGGTCTTGCCCGCGCCGTTGGGCCCGATGATGGCCCGCATCTCGCCGCTTTCCACGACCAGGCTGAGATCGTTCAGGGCCTTGAAGCCGCCAAAGCTGACCGAGATGCCGTCGAGATATAGGACGTCTTCGCTCATGACCGGCTCCGTGCCGCCAAAAGGTTGAAGCTGCCGGCGATACCTTTCGGTAGGAACAGGGTCACGGCGATGAACAGGCCGCCCAGGGCGAACAGCCAGATCTCTGGAAAGGCGGCGGTGAGGTAGCTTTTCGCCATGTTCACCAGCACCGCGCCCATGATCGCGCCGATCAGGGTGCCGCGTCCGCCCAGGGCGACCCAGACCACGATCTCGATGGAGTTGGCGGGGGCAAACTCACCGGGATTGATGATACCTACTTGCGGTACGTACAAGGCGCCGGCGATGCCGGCCATGACGGCGGAGGTGGTGAAAACGAACAGTTTGTAATGTTCGACCCGATAGCCGAGAAACCGTGTACGGCTTTCCGCATCCCGGATACCGACCAGGATCTTGCCCAGTTTCGACGTTACGATCACACGGCAGGCCAGCAGGCCCAGCAACAGCGCGCAGCCCGAGGCGATGAACAAACCGGCCCGGGTGCCCTGGCTGCGCAGATCAAAGCCCAGCAGTTCCTTGAAGTCCGTCAGGCCGTTGTTGCCGCCAAAGCCCATGTCGTTACGGAAAAATGCCAGCATCAGGGCAAAGGTCATGGCCTGCGTGATGATCGAGAGATAGACGCCGCTGACCCGGCTGCGGAAGGCGAACCAGCCAAAGACAAAGGCCAGGGCGCCCGGCACCAGCATGGCCATGGCGATGGCAAAGAAGAAGTTATCAAAGCCGTACCAGTACCAGGGTAGCTCCGACCAGTTGAGGAAGACCATGAAGTCGGGCAGTTCCGCGTTGCCATAGACGCCCCGGTCGCCAATCTGGCGCATCAGATACATGCCCATTGCATAGCCGCCCAGACTGAAGAAGGCGCCATGGCCCAGGCTGAGAATGCCGCAATAGCCCCAGATCAGATCAACGGACAATGCCAGCAGGGCAAAAGAGAGATACTTGCCGAATAGGCTGACCGCGTAGGTGGGAACGTGCAGGGCCGAGGTTTCCGGAACGGCCAAATTAAGGATGGGCACGATGATGGTAATGGCCACTAACACGGCGGCGAATATCCAGTGCGAGGTTAGAAACCGCATGACCTAGGCCTCCACCGCGCGGCCCTTCAGGGCGAACAGGCCCCGGGGACGTTTTTGTATAAACAGAATGACCAGCACCAGAATGATTATCTTGCCCAGCACGGCGCCCGCATAAGGTTCCAGGAACTTGTTCGCCATGCCCAAAGACAGCGCGCCGACCAGGGTGCCCCACAAATTGCCGACCCCGCCGAACACCACAACGAGGAAACTGTCGATGATATAGCCCTGGCCCAGGTTGGGGCTGACGTTGTCAATCTGGCTCAAGGCGACGCCGGCGAGGCCCGCCACGCCCGAACCCAGACCAAAAGTCATGGCATCGACCCAGTTGGAACGAATACCAACCGCATTGGCCATGGCGCGGTTTTGCGTTACCGCCCGCATGCGCAGGCCGAAATCGGTGTAGCGGATGATCAGGGTCAGTGCCAGAAAGACCAGTGCGGCAAAGATGATGATGCAGATCCGGTTGTTGGTCAGGATCAGGCCGCCGGTGATCTCGATCGAGCCGCTCATCCACGACGGCGCGATCACTTCGCGGTTTGTCGGGCCAAAGATCGAGCGCACGAACTGTTGCAGCATCAGGCTCAGGCCCCAGGTCGCCAGCAATGTCTCCAGCGGCCGGCCATATAGAAAACGGATGACGCTGCGTTCCAACAGCACCCCGAACAGGCCGGCGAACAGGAATGCGGCGGGAATGGAAATCAGCAGGGATTGGGTGATGGAGCCCGGGAAATATTGCTCCATGATGACCTGGACCACATGAGTGGTATAAGCCCCCAGCATGACCATCTCACCATGGGCCATGTTGATCACGCCCATGACACCAAAAGTAATGGCCAGGCCGATTGCGGCCAGCAGCAGTACCGAGCCCAGGCTGATGCCCTGAAAGAGGTTCTGCAGGATGTCAAAAAATGCCAGGCGCTGTTCAATGCTGGCATCCGCCTGTTTGACCGCCGCCAACAAATCGCCCTTTGCCGTTTGCGCCGTCTTCGCCAACAGGTCGCGGACCCCACGGTCGGGAAAATCGGCCAGGTTCTGAGCGGCGGCGAGCTTTTCCTCCGCCGTGCCATGGCGCAGGCGGGCGGCGGCCAGGGTGCGGGCCAGGGCCTCGCGGACTTCGTCGTCGGTCTCGTTCAGATAGGCCTTGGCCAGTGTGGTTAGGCTGTCGACGCCGGCGGATTTGAACATGGATCGGGCCGCGCTCAGGCGTTGGGCGGCATCCGCGCTAAACAGGGTCAGGGAACCAAGGGCACCGCGCAGAACGCCGCGCAGGCGGTTGTTGACGCGAATTTTTTTCGAGGAACGAGATTTCGCCTCGCCCAGGGGCTTGCCATCCAGGGCGCCGATAAAGAATTTCTTGCGGCCTTCTTTCTTCAGGATGACGATGGCGCCATCGGATTTGCGTACATGCAGGCGGCCTTTAAGCAGGGCGGTCAGGGGCGCGACCACGCGGGAATCGCCGCTGGCCGCCAGTTTTTCGATGACGGCGATCTTGGCCGCGTAACTTTTGGCTTTCAGACCGTCCAGCAATTCCGCTGTTTGATCGGCCCAGGCTGGTGAACCGATGACGGCCGGGGTCAAGAGCAAAAGCAGGGAAAAGAAAATTGATCGCAACATCTTGCTCTTGGCCTATTTCTTCTTTGTCATTGCCGGGCTTGACCCGGCAATCTGGTGCAACAAACCTAAGTGTTTGTGTCTCCAGATCCTCGGGTCTTCGCTTCGCTACGCCCAAGGATGACAACTTAATGAATATTGGGGAGGCGGCGTCTTCAATGCCGCCTCCCCTGTTGGCGTTTTAGTTCGTGTACGCGGGCTTCTTGCAGTTGCCGCAAACCCAGGGGTAGGTCCAATCGGCGGTCAGGGCCGCGCTTTCGGGAATGAAGTCACTCCAGGCATCGCCGATGACTTCGCCGTCTGTTTGCCAGACAACGTCGAACTGGCCATCTTCCTGGATTTCACCGATCAGCACTGGCTTTGAGAGGTGGTGGTTGGTGTTCATCACGGCCATGCCGCCGGTCAGGTTCTTGACCTTTTGGCCATACATGGCCTGGCGCACCGCATCCACGTTCGTGGTGCCGGCCTGCTTGACGGCCTGGGTCCACATCTTGAAGCCGATGTAGGTCGCTTCCATGGGATCATTGGTGACGCGCTTCTCGTCCTTGATGAAGGCGTGCCAGGCTTTGATGAAGTCGTCGTTCTCCGGTGCATCCACGGACATGAAGTAGTTCCAGGCGCCCAGGTGACCGACCAGGGGCTTGGTGTCCAGACCGGCGAGTTCCTCTTCACCGACCGAGAAGGCCACGACGGGAATGTCTTCGGCTTTGATGCCCTGGTTGCCGAGTTCTTTATAGAACGGCACGTTGGCATCGCCATTGATGGTCGAGACCACGGCGGTCTTGATGCCCTGGGAGGCGAATTTCTTCACCGACGCCACAATGGTTTGCCAATCGGAATGACCAAAGGGCGTGTATTCTTCCATGATGTCGGCATCGGTGATGCCCTTGGAATGCAGGAAGGCGCGCAGGATCTTGTTGGTCGTGCGGGGATAGACATAGTCCGTGCCCAACAGCACGAAACGCTTGGCCCCACCGCCGTCCTCGCTCATCAGATATTCCACCGCCGGGATCGCCTGCTGGTTCGGCGCGGCACCGGTGTAGAAAACGTTTCGGGAAGATTCCTCGCCCTCGTATTGCACCGGATAGAACAGCATGCTGTTCAATTCCTCGAACACCGGCAGCACGGATTTGCGCGAAACAGAGGTCCAGCAACCGAATACCACGTCAACCTTGTTGACCTGGATCAACTCGCGGGCCTTTTCGGCGAACAGGGGCCAGTTGGAAGCCGGATCGACGACAACCGCCTCGACCTTTTTGCCCAGCAGGCCGCCGTCCTTGTTCAATTTGTCGATCATCATCAAGACCGAGTCCTTTAACGTGGTCTCGGAAATCGCCATGGTTCCCGATAGGGAATGCAGCACACCAACCTTGATGGTGTCCTGGGCCGCCTTGACCGGCAAGGCCGCGGCGCCGACACCTGCCGCAAAGGCGGCGGCGGCGAGGGTGTTAAGGGCTGTGCGTCTGGTAATCATCTGTTCGTCTCCAATAAGGGGTTGTCTTGCACCACCCTACGGACTGCAAACAGCGTGCCAGTTTAAAATATTTTTTACCTTTTGGATAACATTTTGAAATGGCTAGTAAAAATAGCTCTCTGCCTGTTTTTGCGGCAATAATGTTTTATGGGTAAAAAATAGGCGCCATTAAAGAAGTGCTGAAAAAATATGCAAAAAATATGATTGCAGGCCTTGCCTCAAGCGACAGAGGAGGCAGAATGCGGCACCGGTTGGCCTTGGTTCGCCTTGGCCCGCTGTACGAGGTTGTCTTGCACCAACGGATGATCTCGGGGCACCGTGGCATTCATTGCCACGGTGTCGGCTTGCGCCGGGAAGCTTAACTCACCGCGCGCAGATCTTGTTCCTGGCTGCCTTCGCCGCCATCGCGGACACGGTCTTGGGGGAAGTGAAGGTGCACGACCGTGCCGACGCCGGGTTCGCTTTCCATGGTCAATGCGCCGCCGTGCAATTCCATCAGGGCCTTTGATATGGAGAGGCCCAGTCCCGTGCCCTGGTAACTGCGGGTCAAGCCGTTGTCCACCTGTGCGAAGGGCTGCAAGGCCTGGGCCAGCTCTTCCGGTCCCATGCCGATGCCATCGTCCTGGATCGATATGGTAATGCCATTTCCTGGCTCGTGGCGCACGAAGATGTCGACATCCGGTTCCTCGCGTGAAAACTTCATGCCGTTGGAAACAATATTCATCAATATCTGACGGAATGCCCGTTCGTCGGCCAACAGCGCCGGCATCCCCACCGGTACATCGGCCTGAATATGACTGCTCTCGACCGGCTTTTCGCCGTCGAGGAGGTCTCGGCAGACTTTTATATTTTCCTCAATGGACAGTACCGTTTCGGTCAGTTGGTAATTGCCGGCCTCAATTCGTGTCATGTCCAGGATGTCATTGACGATCGTCAGCAACTGCATGCCGTTTTCGTGGATATGGCTGACATACTCGTTGTTCGAGGGATTCCCCAGATCGCCGAATATGCCCTGCTCCAGGGCCTCGGAGAAGCCGATGATGGCGTTCAACGGCGTGCGGAGTTCGTGGCTCATGTTAGCCAGGAATGTGCTTTTCGAGCGGTCGGCGAGTCTGGCCTGGTTCATGGCCTCGCGCAGGGCGATTTCGTTGGCCTTGCGCTCAGTAATATCCAGCATGGAGCCGGCCATGTGACTGATTCTGCCGTTTCTATCGGCGTCGCCCCGGCCCCGGCACTCCAACCAGATATAACTGTCCTCGTCATGGCGGCGGACGCGGTATTCCTGATGGAAGACGTCCGTGTCGCCCGTCAGGTATGCCTTCATGGCGGCGTTGGTTTCTTCCCGTTCATCGGGATGGATGCAGGAAAGCCAGAAGGAAAAATCGAATTCCGCCAAGGTGCCTTCGGGCATGTTCAGCCATTTTTCGATGTTCGGCGAGGCGAATATCCGTCCCTCTTCCATCACCCAGAGGCCGGCCGAAGTGCCCTGCAGAACATTGGCCCAGCGGTTTTCCTGGCGGCGTAACTCATTCGCGGATTCCACCATCTCCGTGGCGTCCGAGGCGATGCCGCGATAGCCGGTGAAACGGCCCTGCTTGTCCCAAAGCGGTTTGCCCGAAACACGCGTCCAGCGAGGGCTGTCGTCACCGCTCTTGCGCCGGTAAATAAAGTCGCGGACGGGCAGGTGCGCGTTCATTTGCTTGATGTGATGGCTCCAGGCAGCGGGGTCAAAATCCTCGTGCACCAGGATATCTTCCGTCTGCCTGAGTTGCGATTTGGCCGGAATACCGATGACGGAGCCGACGTTGTTTGAAATATGGCTGAAGCGCAGCTCCGCGTCCATTTCCCAGAACCAGTCGAGGCCGGATTCTGTGAAATCGCCCAGGCGGCGTTCACTGCTATCGATACCGCCGTTGATGGCGCGCGCCACTTGCCCCAGTTCGAGGATTTGCGATTCCGGTACCCGTGTTTTGCGGTCGCCGGCGGTATGGCGTTGTACGATCCCGACCATTTTCTTCAGCGGCTGCAATACCTGCCGCTGCAACATCAAATAGGCCAGGCCGATGCCGCCGAACACCAGCAGCAGGAAACCCGCGGCCAATCCGGCACGCAGCAGATTGAGGACATGGCGCATGCCCGCCGGATCCACCCGCACTATAACCGCGCTGTGAAACGCCGTGGGCGCGGCATTGCCGCCGCCGCGATGTTCCCCCAGTAGGACACGCTCGGCGATTTCGAAATCACCATTGTCCAGCCAGTGCCCGGTGAGGGCTTTGCGCCAGTCGGTTTTCTGGATTTCGCCGCGCATGCCGCGGGCGTAGTCTTCCTGTCCGGGCCGGGCCGTCACGACGGCGACCGCAGTGTCTTTCTCTTGCCCATGAAGTCCAGGTCGGATAACCCCGATGGCGCGAATATCCGGTTCATCGCGCAGCACATGGCGCAGTAAATCATCCAGTTCGGCTTCATCGTGGGGTTGTATCAGCACATGGTTGACCACGGTCGTCAGGGTCTGGCCACGGGCCGTCAGCTGCGCCTGGAACAGTGTCGCCGCCGAATACTGAATGACCCATAGGCCGACAACGGCCACGGCCAGGCCGGCCGCCAGCATGGGAATCAGAAATTTGCGCCGCAGCGTCGTTTCGCCCACGTATCATCCAATCAGACAAGGCCGGCCCGGCGCGCGATTACGCCATCCGATGCCTAACCAAACCAATTGGCAATAATGCGGCCCTGATGCTTAAAGTAGCGTTAACTTAAATAAGCCAACGTCTAGGGCGTTTATCCGCCTCCGCCGGCATAGCCGATAGCCTGCAAAGCCTCGGTAATCTCGTCCAAAATGACCGGATCTTCGATCGTCGCGGGCATTTTCCAGTCCTTGCCGTCGGCGATGGCGCCCATGGTGCCGCGCAGGATCTTGCCGGACCGGGTTTTCGGCAGGCGGGCCACAACGGTGCAGGTCTTGAATGCCGCCACGGGGCCGATTTCCGCCCGGACCTTGGCCACCAGTTCCTGGCAGATGGTATCGGCGTCCCGCTCCACACCCGCCTTGAGAACGACAAAACCCACCGGGGCCTGTCCCTTCAGTTCGTCGGCGACACCGACCACGGCGCATTCAGCAACATCGGCGTGACCGGCCAGGACTTCTTCCATGCCGCCCGTCGAGAGGCGATGGCCGGCGACGTTGATGATGTCGTCGGTGCGGGACATGATGTAGAGGTAGCCGTCTTCGTCCTGATAACCGGCATCGGCGGTTTTGTAGAAACCGGGAAATTCCGCCATATAGGATTCAACATAGCGGTCATCGGCCTGCCACAGGGTTGGCAGGCAACCGGGGGGCAGGGGCATCTTGACAACGATGGCGCCGGTCTCTCCCCGGGGGATCTCGTTACTGCTTTCATCCACCACGCGCACGTCATAGCCCGGCACCGCCTTGGTGGGGGAGCCGTATTTGACCGGCAGCGGGCCGAGGCCCATACAGTTGGAGGCGATGGGCCAGCCGGTTTCGGTTTGCCACCAATGATCGATCACTGGCTTTTTCAATTGCTGTTCGGCCCATTGAATGGTGTCGGGATCGGCCCGCTCGCCGGCCAGGAACAGGGTGCGGAACTTGGACAGATCGTATTTCGACAACAGCGCGCCGTCTGGGTCGTCGCGCCGGATGGCGCGGAAGGCCGTAGGCGCGGTGAAAAGTGCGACGCAATTATGCTGCTGGATCACCCGCCAGAATACGCCCGCATCCGGCGTGCCCACGGGCTTGCCCTCGAACAAAATTGTCGTGGCGCCATGGAACAGCGGCGCATAGACGATATAGGAATGGCCGACTACCCAGCCCACGTCCGAGGCCGACCACCAGACCTCGCCCGGATCCACGTCATAGATATTTTTCATGGACCATTTCAGGGCCACCAGGTGGCCGCCGTTGTCGCGGACCACGCCCTTTGGAATGCCCGTGGTGCCGGAGGTATAGAGGATATACAGCGGGTCCGTGGCCATGACGGGCACGCAGTCGGCGGGTTGCGCCCCGGCCATGACATCGTTCCAATCGTGGTCCCGGCCCGGAATCAGGGCCGCGGTTTCCTGTTCCCGCTGCAGGATCACGCAGGCTTCGGGCGTGTGGCTTGACATCTCGATGGCGCCGTCCAGCAATGGCTTGTAAGGAATGACGCGCCCAGGCTCGATGCCGCAGGAGGCCGAGACGATTACTTTCGGCCGGCAATCATCAATGCGGGTGGCCAATTCGTTGGCCGCGAAGCCGCCAAAGACCACGGAGTGCACGGCGCCGATGCGGGCGCAGGCCAGCATGGTGACCATGGTTTCGGGAACCATGGGCATATAGATGATCACCCTGTCGCCCTTGTCCACGCCCAAACCCCGCAGCATGCCGGCGCATTGCGCGACCTGGGCCTTCAGCTCGTTATAGCTGATGCTGCGTCCGCTATCGGTAATCGGCGAATCGTAGATAATGGCGGCCTGTTCGCCGCGCCCGGACTCGACATGGCGGTCAACGGCGTTATAGCAAGTGTTGGTCTGGGCGCCGGGGAACCAGCGGTAGAACGGCGGCTTGTCATCATCAAGAACCCTGTCCCAGGTCTTGATCCAATGAATATCCTGGGCTGCCTCGGCCCAGAACGCCGTCGGGTCGCGCAGCCAGGCGGCGTATGTTTCGTCATATCCATTGGCCATGATCTTATCCTTCGAATTCATCGTTATGCTTTGTTGCCTTACCTATTATGAAGGTTCACCTTGAGCAAGTCATGATCGATCATAACCGTACTCTGGAAAATCAGGTGCCCGCGATCGCCGCCGCGCTGCGGGCGGAGGAACTTGCCGGCCTGCGCCTGGCGACCAGGGTGCGGGCGGTTGCCATGCTTGCGATTGGCTTGGCCATGGCGATCCTGCAGCCTTGGCCCTTCGGCGCCGTCAACGGCGGCCTGATGCTGTTGTTCGCCGGCCTGGGCGCGCTGCATTATGCCTGCGCCCTTCGGTTTGACGGCGCCTGGCCGGGCTATCTGTTCCCCAGCCTGGACGTGGTCTTCTATGTCTTGCTGCTGTTCGGCATCAACCCGGCCATGTGGCCGGGCCTGGAGGCGGAGGTTCTGTATTTCTATGGCTCGGCGCCGTTCCTGCTGGTCCTGATGGCGGCGGCGGCGTTGTCCTATCGGGCCCGGCCATTGTTATGGTTCGGCGGTTTCGCCGCCGTCGCCTGGCTGCTGGCCTTTGTCTGGGTGGCCGCCCAACCCGGCGCGCTGGAAGCCTTGGCCGTGGCGCAACGGGGCGGCGTGCCATTACCTGGCGACAATCGGCCCGGCGAAGGCGCCTTGTTGTTTTATGTGGCAATCCCGCGGATTGTCGAGGCCGGCTATATTATGTTGGCGGCGACGGTTCTGTGGGTGGTGGTTGGCCGTTCCCGCCGCCTGGTCAGCCGTCAGGCCGCCGCCATGCGCGAGCGGACAAATTTGGCGCGGTATTTCTCGCCCAACATGGTCGAGGAACTGGCCCGCACGGATGAACCCCTGGGCCCGGTGCGGCAACAGGATGCCGCCGTGCTGTTCATTGATATCGTCGGCTTCACGGCGCTGTCAGAGGATCTGCCGCCCGCGCAGGTGATCGATTTGCTGCGCGACTTCCATGGCCGCATGGCGGCAACGATTTTTGCCCACGGCGGCACAATCGACAAATATCTGGGCGACGGCTTGATGGCCACCTTTGGAACGCCCTGGCCTGGCGAACGCGATGCCGCCGATGCCCTGGCCTGCGGTATGGCCATGGCGGCGGAATTGGCGGAATGGAACGCGGCACGCCGGAGCCGGGGCCGGACAGAGGTCGAGGCCGGCATCGGCATTCATTTTGGCCCGGTGGTGGTCGGTGACATGGGCGGCGAGGGCGCACTTGAATTCGCTGTGATCGGCGACACGGTGAACGTCGCGGCCCGTCTGGAGGCTCTGAGCCGAAGCCTTGAGGCCGACATCGTCATCAGCGCCGATCTGGCCGTCGCTGCTCAGAGGCAGGATGCTGATGCCGATTTGGTGGCGTTTCAGCCGGCGCCATCCCAAACCGTACGCAACCGGGCCCAGCCGCTGGATTTGTTGTGCCGGTCGCGATCAGGTCTCGGGGACGCAGAGCGGCGGTAGGCTGTCAGTCAGATCGAAGTCATCCAGGTTCCTCGGCACCTTCAGAACCGCGTTGGCGCGCAGCACGATTTCGCCATCGGCCAAAAGCCGGCCTTCGGCGAAGACCAGGCTGCGGGTCTGTTTGACGACGCTGCCATGGGCCTCGACCCACTGCCCATCCATCACCGGAGCCACGAAATCGGAGGTCATGGAGACCGTGACCAGAAAACCCGGAATGCCGGTCTCCACATTGGCGTTGAAACCCAATTCAATATCCATCAGGGTGAATAGCATGCCGCCATGGCAGATCTTGGCCGCGTTGACGTGTTTTTCGCCGCAGCGGAAGCCGAAGACGACCTTATCGCCAAGGTTCTTGAGAAACAGCGGCCCCACCGTGCCATAGTAGTATCGTTCCGGCTCCCATGGGTGAAAACCGGGCGGGGGATTGTACGCTTCGAATGACATGAGCAGACCTGATGAGATGATAAAACAAGACGCGAACCTAATGGCTCTGCTGCAATAGAGCAATTTTGAATTAATAGGAGTTTGCTCCGCGACACACCGTCATCCTTGGGCGTAGCGAAGCGGAGACCCGAGGATCCAGGGCCGCAAGCTTTTGCGTTTGTTGCCCTGGATTGCCGGGTCAAGCCCGGCAATGACGCCAAAGAGAATTAATGTGGTGAAAAGTCGAAAATGTGCGCCAGGCAAAGAGAGAAAATGACGCAACGCGGGAAAAATATCCGTGACCAATAACATGGCCGGAAGTGTCGCCGATAACGTCACCTTGGGCAGCGCCTACCGCTTTTTCGTGCCGCTGATCCTGATGACCGAGCTCAACATGATCTCGAAATCGGTGATCAATGCGGCATTGGCCCGTTCGCCGGACCAGAACGTTACCCTGGCCGCGTTTCATGTCGCCTTCACGCTCTATTTCGCAATTTCCTCCTCCACCGAAGTCTGTTCACTGATCACTTTGGCGTATCTGAAAACCAAACGTGCCCTGGGTCCGTTGTTGCGCTTCATGACGGTGATCGTGGCGGTGCCCTGGGCCGTGGCCCAGGCGTTGGCCTTCACCAGCCTGGGCGATTGGGCCTTTGGCGGCATGTTCGGCGGTTCCGATGCGGTGGTGGTGCAGGCCAAGTCGGCGATATTCCTGCTCTCGTTCTCGGCCCCTGTGTTGCTGGTGCGCTCCATCTGTTTCGGTCTGATCCTGATGCATCAGAAGACCATTTTCATCACCTGCGCCACCACGGTCCGCCTGCTCTCCCTGGCGGGGTCGCTGTTCGTACTGCCGCTGTTTCTTGACGGTGCCGCCATTGGCGCCGCCGCCCTGCTGCTTTGCATGACAATCGAGACCGTGGTCGCCATTTTCTTTGCCCGAAAACTGTACCGTGATCTGCCCAGCGGAGACGAGGCGGACGGGGAGGCGCCGCCGGGGTTCAGGCGGCAATGGCGGTTTTCTTGGCCGTTGATGTTGAACACATCGTCGGAAATGGGCGTGATCACGGCGATCAGCATCTTCCTAGGCCTGTTGGCCAACCCGGATCTGGCCCTGGCCGCCTTCAATATCGTTTATGGCCTGGTCAGCCTGTTGATGAGCCCAATGCGCAACCTGCTGCAAACCGCTCAGACCTTGGTCAAGAAGCTATCCGACCGCCGTCCGCTGTTCATCTTTGCCCTGCATTTGATCGGATTCTTCGGCGCCGTCGGTATCGTGCTGTTCTACACGCCGCTTGAAGACGTCGTGCTGGTGGATGCCATGGGATTAAAGGCCGAACTGCGTGCCTATTGCGCCCCGGCCTTGAAATTAGCATTTCTGATGGCGGCGGCCTGGGCCTATTCGGCGCTCTTTCGCGGCCTGTTGGCGGGGGCGCAGAATACCACGATGCTGGCTGCCAGTGGTCTGTCCCGAATTGCGGTGGCGGTGCTGGTCTCGGGGCTTGGATTGTTTTTCGCCGGTGCCAATGGCGCGGTGATCGGAATTATTGGCTGGATGGCCGGATATGGCGCCGAGACCATGTTGCTGGCCATGCAGTTAAGGCGCCTGGACCGGCTGCGAGACGCACGGGCGTAGATGCCGTTGTTATCGCGACAGTCTATATTTAACGATCCGGTCATTGCCTGAATCGGATAGCCACAGGATTTCCCCTCGGGTTTCAACGCCCTCGGGCGTTCTGAACTTGCCCGGCCCTTTGCCCGGCCGCCCCGATCCCAAAGTCAGCAGCAACCGCCCGTCCGCCGCGATAAACTTAATCTGGTGGTTGTTCTTGTCCGCCGCGATCACGGTGCCATCGGCAAGGATATCCTGATAGCGGACGCCGTCGAAATGGTAGGGCGCGCCCTTTAGCTCCCGCTTGATCTCCAGGTCTGGCGACAGCAGCAACATGCGGTCATTGCCCGCATCGGACAGCCAGATATTGCCGTTGGGGGTAAGTTCCAGATCATGGGGCGATGACAGTCCTTTTAGTTCGCCAACAACCTTGCCATGCCGATAAGCGACCACATTGCCCGACCAGGCGCCGCCCACATAAATATTGCCATTGGGATGGGCCAACACGCCTTCGGGCCCTCGGATGCGTTCGGACAGGATGCCTATCTGCCGCGCCCGGTTGCCATCCATTTCGTAGATGACGACTCGGTTGTTATGCGTGTCGGCGACATATGCGCGCCCGGCCCTGTCGAAATCCACATCGTGGGTGCCCGATTGGTGGTCCGATCCAAATGAACCCGCAAGGGCTAGGGTTTCCGCGTCCAGAATGGCGACGCGGTTGTTGCCCACATCCGAGACAAATAGAAATCTGCCGTCCGGTGTTAGCTTCAAATCATGGGGGTTGTCCAATGGCACATTGCTGGCGGCCATATATTCGACACTGATCTGCGCCTGCGCGGCGTGCGCGAAAGCGAGGCTGATCAGCAAGCCCAGGGTGAAACGAAACGTCATTTGCCTGCTCCTTTCCTTGGGTTAACGAATTTTGCGGAAATATGCCCTAGCATGCAAATCGTTATGGCCCTTGCCGTTCGCCCCGGCACGGTGTATGTCTGCGCCGCGCCGGAAGCTCTGTGCCTGGCCTACCCCTATATTCGTGACCTAATTTTGAGATTGTGACTAAGCCATGCCGCTTCGCAATATTGCTATCATTGCCCATGTTGACCACGGCAAGACCACCCTGGTCGATGCCCTGTTCCGGCAATCGGGAACTTTCAGGGCCAATCAACAGATTGCCGAGCGGGCCATGGACTCCAATGATCTGGAGCGCGAACGCGGCATCACGATTTTGTCCAAGTGCACCTCCATCGAATGGCAGGATACGCGTATCAATATTGTCGATACGCCGGGCCATGCGGATTTCGGCGGCGAGGTTGAACGCATCCTGAAAATGGTTGATGGCGTCGTCCTGCTGGTTGATGCCGCCGAGGGCCCCATGCCGCAGACCAAGTTTGTTACCGGCAAGGCGCTGGCTCTGGGCCTGCGGCCTATCGTGGTGATCAACAAGATCGACCGCGGCGATGCCCGTCCGGACGAAGTGCTGGACGAGGTCTTTGATCTGTTCTCCGCGCTGGAAGCCAATGAAGACCAGCTCGATTTTCCCTATCTTTACGCGGTTGGCCGGGACGGCTGGGCCAGCGATGATCCGGCGGCGGGCGGCGGCGATCTGACGCCTTTGTTTGAACTGCTGCTGCGCCATGTGCCGACACCGACCGTGGACAAGGATGCGCCGTTCGCGATGATCGCTACCTTGCTGGACGCCGACCCCTACCTGGGCCGGGTCCTTACTGGCCGGGTTGAGTCCGGACGACTGGCCCATAACGATACCATTCGGGCCCTGCGTGACGACGGCAGCGTGGTCGAAACCACGCGGGTGACGAAGCTACTGGCCTTTCGCGGTCTGGACCGGGTGCCGGTGGACGAGGTGGCGGCGGGCGATATCATTGCCATCGCCGGCTTGCAACAGGCAACGGTGGCCGACACCATCGCCGATCCGGAAGTGACGGAGCCGATTTTGGCCCCGCCCATCGATCCGCCGACCCTGGCCATGCGCTTTTCCATCAATGACTCGCCCCTGGCCGGGCGCGATGGCTCGAAAGTGCAAAGCCGGGTGATCCGCGACCGCCTGCTCTCGGAAGCCGAGGGCAATGTAGCCATCAAAATTTCCGAGACCGGCGAAAAGGATGCCTTCGAGGTCGCGGGCCGGGGCGAGCTGCAATTGGGCGTATTGATCGAGACCATGCGCCGGGAAGGCTTCGAGCTGACCATTGGCCGCCCGCGTGTACTCTACCGCTCCGACCCTCAAACCGGCCAGCGCATGGAGCCTATCGAGGAAGTCTCCATCGACGTGGATGATGAGTTCACCGGTGTCGTGGTAGAGAAAATGGCCGAACGCAAGGGCGAGATGACCGATATGCGCCCCTTTGGCGTCGGCCGCACGCGCATTACCTTCCTGGCACCCTCGCGCGGCCTGATCGGCTATCACGGCGAATTCCTCACCGATACCCGTGGTACCGGCATCATGAACCGCCTCTATCACAGCTATGCGCCGTTCAAGGGACAGATCAGCGGCCGTCATTGCGGTGCCATCGTCTCGGCCCAGACCGGGGCGGCGGTGCCGTTTGCTCTGTGGCATCTGGAAGAACGCGGCGTCTTGTTCATCGGCGGCGGAGAGCAGGTATACGAGGGCATGGTGATTGGCGAGAACGCCAAGCCGTCGGACCTGGAAGTGAACCCGCTAAAGGCCAAACAATTGACCAACATCCGCGCCTCGGGCAAGGATGACGCGGTGCGCCTGACCACGCCGCGCAGAATGAGCCTGGAACAGGCCATCGCCTACATCGGTGATGACGAAGTGGTAGAGGTTACTCCCAACCACATCCGCCTGCGCAAGGCCACGTTGGACCCGCACCAGCGCAAACGCGAACGCCGCGCCGCCATGGCGGGTTAGTGGATGCCCGGATCAAGTCCGGGCATGACAATTGTGTTTCGTCATTGCCGGGCTTGACCCGGCAATCTAGAGCCACATCATCGAATTGATCGAAAATTCACTTCAGATCAGGTAGCGTGCCCCGATGGGGTAGCCGCGAGTCTTTTTCTTTTTGTCATAGGTGGCGTGCAGCACCGTGCGGTTGTCGATTACGGCGATTTCGCCGGTGCCGGCATGGGCTTCCCAGGCCTGCTCCAGGATTATCTTGCCGAACAGTTTGGCCGCCTTTTCGTCGTGAAATAATTCATAACTGGCGCGCACACCGCGTTCGGTATCGCTGTCGGCACGGCGCTTTTTGACCATTTCCAGCCAGGCCACGATATTGGCGATGAAGACGGTGGATGACAGGCGGGGCAGGCGCTGCACCGCATCATCGGGATCACGGGTGAAACAGGAATACTGGTTGGCCGATGTCGGGCCGCGGTCCACGTGAAATTTCAGATGCGGAAAGATATTGCGGTGAAATTTTTCCCGCGCCGCCCCGGCGATGGTCGCATTGGTGAGAAAGACGCCGCCGAACTGAGCCACCAGGGCCCGCAACGATTCATCCAACACCATGTCGCAATCATGTACGGCAATCTCGGTCTGCTCCTCGAAAGCGATGTTCAGGCCGAATTGCGGCGTGTCGAAATGAATATCCGCCAGGCTGCAAACCGCCGCAAGGCCATCGGGCGCGATGGCCCCGTAATGCCGCGCGATCAGTTGGTCATAGTTGGCGATCGCCACCCGTGCCTCATAGCCCACGCCATACAAACCGCCGCGCAGGATTTTGCCTGGTTGCCGCAATAGTGGCGCAAAAGCATCCATGTCGAAGATGCCGGTGCGGGCGGGCAGGGCTATGATATTGCTTTGTGTCATGGCCCAAGTGTCGCCCAAGGCCATGAAGAAAGCCTTACGCCGAAGGGTTAATGGATCGCCAAGATTTGCGGTTGGAAAAACGTCGGATTATGGCAATATTATAAAAGAGTGCCATCAAGGGAGATCAAGCAATGCGCTGGTTCCTTGCTTTTATATTTTGCCTATCGTCCCTGAACGGCCTGGTCCCTGACGTTCTGGCTGATGAGGCCAAGCCGGTGGATGTGGCCATCGTGGTCTCTTACGACCGATCGGAATCCATTGACCAGGGCGAGGCCGATGCGCAAATCGCCGGGCTGATCTATACCCTGCGCCACGAACGCTTTCACACAGCGGTGGCGTCGGGCTATTTCCGGCGCATCGCGCTGTCGGCCATTGCCTGGTCCTCCTTTACCAAGCACGAATTGATCATGCCCTGGATGCAGATCGGCAATCCTGATCAGGCCCGCATGGCGGCGCTTTGGCTGGAGAAATTCCGCGACCGCGGCGAACAGATTGGCCACGGCACGCAAACGGATGTGGCCTGGGGCATCAAGCTGGCGGCGGAGCAGATGCATGCCCTGCCGTGGTGGGCCTCGAAAAAGGTCATCAACATGGTCGGCGACGGCATTTCCAACATTGGCCGCATCGCCTCCATCGCCCGCGACGAAACCGTGGCCGCCGGCATTACCATCAACGGCCTGGTCATGGCCCGGGGCCGGGCGGTGAAGCCGCTGTCGGCCTATTACCGCCGGGAGGTCATTGGCGGCCCCACCTCGTTCCTGCAGTTGAGCCGCTCGAACCAGGATTTCGCTGATGCCATGCTGCGCAAGATGACCTTGGAAATGGTGCGATTGCGGGACCAGAATAACCGGGAACTGCTCTAAGCCACGTTTACCCATCAGAGATCGCGGTTTAAACTCGCTGCATCTGAAGTTGTGTCGAGGAACGTCGCCCCATGAATGCCGCCTTTCAGGAATTGATGAACATTCGCAACCGCCCCGATGGTGCCGAGGCGGAAATCACTGGCGCCGATCCGGTTTTTTCGACCCGCTTCAAGGTGGCCGAAACAGGCGCCGGGATTCTGGCGGCGGTGGGTGTCGCCGTCTCGGATATTTGGGAAATGAAAACCGGTCGCCGGCAGCGCGTTGCCATTGATGTGCGCCACGCCGGCGCGGCCCTGAACAGTTTCAGCTTTTTACAGGCGCGGCAGGATGACGGCAGCTATCAGGTCATGGGCAACTCCCCCGCCGCCGCCGCCAACTATCAGATCACCCAGCCGTTCGCCACCAAGGATGGCCGTTGGCTCCTGCCTCATTTCGGCATCGCGCATCTGAAAGACCGGGTGCTCGGCGTGTTGAAGTGCGAGGGCACGCCGGAAGCGGTGACGCGGGCGGTGGCGCAATGGGATGCCCAGGATTTGGAAGACGCCATCGCCGAGGCTCGGGCCTGCGGCGGCATGATCCGGACCAGGGAGGAATGGCTGGCGCATCCGCAAGGCCAGGCGCTGGCTGCCCAGGCCGTGGTGGAGATCGATAAAATTGGCGACAGCGAGCCCGAGCCGTTTTCGGCTGGCGGACCGGCCCTGGACGGCGTCCGGGTGCTGGACCTGACCCGTATTCTGGCCGGGCCGGTGGCGGCGCGGACCTGCGCCGAACATGGCGCGGACGTGCTGATGGTGGGCGCCAGGGGCCTGCCGCAGATCAAGAATTTCGTGGTCGATTTATCGCACGGCAAACGCAGCTGCTATCTGGATCTCAACGAGGCGGAGGAGGCGGAACAACTGCGGCAACTGGTGCGCGGGGCGGATGTCTTCTCCCAAGGCTATCGGCCCGGCACTCTGGCAAGGCGCGGCTTTGGTCCGGACGAGCTGGCCGCACTTCGTCCCGGCCTGATTTACACCTCGATCAATTGTTACGGCCAGCAGGGCCCGTTCAAGGATCGCGCCGGTTGGGAGCAGGTGGCCCAATCGATCACCGGCATTTGTCACGAACATGGCGAAGACAAGCCGACCTTATTACCGATCCCGGCCTGCGACTACACCACCGGCTATCTGGGCGCCTACGGTACCTTGCTGGCTCTGGCGCGGCGGGCGGTCGAGGGCGGCAGCTATCACGTTAAGGTTTCGCTCTGCCAGTCCGGCATGTTCCTGCAACGCCAGGGCAGGGTAGATTATCCAGAGGCGGAAATGGGCCACAGGGGCGAGGAATATACGTCGCTGCAAATGGCCTCGGACACCGCCTATGGCCCGATCCGTCATCTGGCGCCGGTGCTGAAATTTTCCGAAAGCAAACCCGGCTGGTCGCGGCCGTCGCCGGCCCTGGGATCTGATCGGGCCCAATGGCTTAGTTGAGGGTGGCTTAGTTGATAGGATATTCATGTCAGAGACAAACAGTCTGATCCAGAGTGAAGTAAATTTTGATCAGGACGGCGCCCAGCATGGCTTTCTGCGCCTGCCCTATTCCGTGCACCGTTCGGCCTATGGCTGGATTCCTGTACCCATCGTGATGTTGAAGAACGGCGACGGCCCCACGGCCCTGGTGATCGCCGGCAATCATGGCGATGAATACGAGGGCCAGGTCACCCTGACCAAATTGTGCCGGGAACTGGCGGCGGAAGATATTCAGGGCCGCCTGATCATTCTGCCCATGGCCAACTATCCAGCCGCCCATGCCGGCCTGCGGACCTCGCCCTTTGACGAGGGCAACCTGAACCGCAGCTTCCCCGGCGATCCCGGCGGCACGCCAACGGAAATGATCGCGCATTATATCGAGGAAGTCCTGATGCCCATGTGCGATTACTTCTTCGATCTGCATTCGGGCGGTTCCTCGTTGCGCTATCCGGCCACGGTGTTGCGCAAGAGGGGCGAAACAGCGGAGCAGGAAGCCGCACTGGAAGCATTGCAACTGGCCTTCGACGGCACTTACGGTTTTATCTTTGGCCGTCCGGGCGACCCGCGGGTTTCCTCTGCTGCGGCCCGGCGCAAGGGCGTCCTGGGTCTGACCACGGAACTGGGCGGCGCGGGCACCGTGACGCCGGCGATCCTGGCCCTGGCCGAACGGGGCGTACGGCGGCTGTTGCATCACATCGGTATGCTGCCCGGTTATGAACCGGATGCCGTGCGCGGCACCCGTCTGATGGAACTGACCAGCACGGACCTGTTCGTCTACGCCCGCGACGAAGGCCTGTTCGAGCCTTATGTGGATCTGTTGGCGGAAGTCAAAAAGGGCCAGCCTGCGGGCGCCATCCACCACCCCGAAACCCCCTGGCTGCCGCCCACCGAATGCCATTTCGAACATGACGGCCTGGTGATCTGCGAACGCATCCCGGCCCGCGTTCAGCGCGGCGACTGCCTGTTCCATCTGGCGACGGATATTTGACCCAGTCAGGCGTCGGGGCTAGCGAAGAAATATTAAATGCAGGCTGTTTTGAAGCCTGAGTATTTCGGCTGATCAATGGCGATCTGGTTGACCACTGTTTGGCGCAGGTGTTCGGCCAGGCCGGGGTGGTCCAGGGGGATCTCGCCGTTGCGCAGGCCTTCGACCAGGCGCCAGCGCATCTCGTCAAGGCCGCCGGTGGTGATGAACAAGGCTTCCAGGCGCTGATGCTCCAGGCGGCGGTGTTTCGGGCCCAGGGCATGATCGCGCAGCACAATGTCCAGGGAATTTCCCGCCACCCGTGCCATGAAATTCGTGCGCCCCTTCGTCTCGGCCATGACGTCGCCGTGCAGGAAATCGCGTACGCTGGCCAGCAGCTCGTCAATTCTGGGCATCTCTTCGCTTGTTTCGCCGGCAGGTTCGACCAACTCCACCGGGCCGGGGATCAGCAGATTGACACAGTCCACCTGACATTCCGAACTGCGCCGCCCGATGGCGGGCCGCTCAACCGTGGCGTCGGGGCCGTTGCGGTAGTGCTCCGCCATGCCCAGGCAGCCAATAGCCCACCAGAACGAGCCGAAGACTTCCCAGAATTTTACATGTTCGGGATCTACCTTCCGGCCCGAGACGGCTTCGTAGCCGGCGAACAGATCCTCGTAGCTGCCGAAACCGCCGACGGGCAGTTCGCTGCCAAACCGCCAGGAATTGGTGCAGATCCAGCCCAGATCGCGCATGGGGTCGCCAATATGGGCAACCTCCCAATCCAGCACCGCAACGACGCCATCGGGTGAGATCATCAGATTGCCGTTGCGGAAATCGTTATGCACCAGGGCCGTCTCCACCCCTTGTGGCAGATGGTCCAGCAGCCAACGGCCGGCATAGTCGATCATCGGCTGCGGCGTCTTGAAGGCCTTGTAGCGGTCCCAGGTGGTGTGCACGTAGTCTTCCGGGCTCATGCTGCGCAGGCATTGATCCAGACCGGTGGATTTTAGGTCGATGGCGTGTATGCGGGCCAGGATCTCGCCGCATTCATAGGCCAGCTTGGGGCGAATTTCGGCCAGCTTCGGCGAGCGGACGATGCGCGCGCCCAGGGCCTCGCCTTCCAGCCAGGACATGATGAAGCCCTCGCCCAGGCCGTCATTTTCGGCCAGGACATAATATACTTCTGGTTCGGGCACGCCGGCCGCCTTGGCCGATTGTATTAACAGGGCTT
Organism: uncultured Rhodospirillaceae bacterium; assembly: GCA_964590195.1. GTDB lineage: Bacteria > Pseudomonadota > Alphaproteobacteria. The sequence continues at coordinate 65,182 of CAZPWJ010000012.1, forward strand.
CCGCTGCCAGGCCGGGATTGTACGAGATCCGGCCTTCTTCGTGGCTGTCATCAACGCCGCCACCCATCCCGCCGCCGGGCGCGCGGCGCAGGGCCAGCAAGCGTTCCGCACCATCCGCGCCCGCCACCGTCAGGCGGTAGGTTTCCTGAGAAGCTCCGCCCGACAACCGTTCCGCCGATAGCAGTTTCCGGCAATCGGCCAGCTGCCGTATCAGAACTGTTTCAAGTTTGCTCTCAAAGCTCTCCGTCACCTAAATCCCGCCTTACTCAAACCATGCCGTGACTAGTCGTCCCAAATATCCATGCCGTCGAACAGGATCGAGGACATATAACGTTCGGCGAAATCCGGAACGATGGCGACTACTGTCTTGCCCTCCATGCCGTCGCGGGCGGCAACGCGCAGGGCAGCGCAAACGGCGGCGCCCGAGGAGATGCCGCAGGGAATGCCTTCCGAGGTCGCCATCAGCTTCGCCGTGTCGATGGCGTCGTCGTTGCTGATCTGCTCAATACCATCAATCTGATCCGTATCCAGTACGGGCGGGATGAAGCCGGCGCCGATACCCTGGATCATGTGTGGGCTATGGCTGCCGCCGGATATCACGGGGCTGTCTTCCGGTTCCACGGCGACGATTTGAACGTCCGCCTTCTTGGCCTTGAGGACATCCGCCACGCCGGTCAGGGTGCCGCCGGTGCCGACGCCCAGGATCACGGTATCCACCTTGCCGGCGGTATCGACCCAGATTTCCTCGGCCGTGGTACGGCGGTGAATTTCCGGGTTGGCGGGATGGCCGAACTGATAGGGCATGACCGCGCCGTCAATGCGCTCGACAAGCTCTTCGGCCTTTTTCACGGCGCCGGCGATGCCTTCGGCCCGCGGTGTCAGTTCCAGCTCCGCGCCGAGGGCGAGGAACATCTTGCGCCGCTCTTTCGAGAAGCTGTCGGGCATGGTCAGGATACAGCGGTAACCCCTGGCGGCGCAGACAAAGGCCAGGCCGACACCGGTATTTCCCGAGGTGGGCTCGACAATGGTGGAGCCGGGGCCAATGCTGCCGTCCGCCTCCATGGCCGCGATCATGGCCACGGCCAGGCGGTCCTTGACCGATGACATGGGGTTGAAGAATTCCAGCTTGACCAGAACCTCTGCCTTGGCGCCGGCGTTCTTGGCGATATTGTTCAGCCGCACCAGGGGCGTATTGCCGATGGTCTCGGTAATATCGCCGTAAATCCTGCCGCGGCCCGGCGGGTCCAGGTTCAGATCGGTGTTGTCCAACGGATTGCTCATGATGGTTTTCCCCAAAAAAAGTTTGTCTGAGTTCTGTTCGATCAAAAATTCGGCAAGCCGCATCCTGACAAAGTTGCAATTGTTCAGCAACTGTCTTGTCTAAAACGGTCGCCGCTCATGCCTCCGTGCTTTTTCGGATCACGAACAGGAATGCCAACGGCGCGGCTAGGGCCGAGGCCAGGGTAAGCAGATGAAAGGCATTGATATAGCCGATCATCGAGGCCTGATGACGCACTTCCTCCAACAGGCGGGCGTGCAGGGGCGGCGTGCCCGGCTCGCCCAGAATGGTGATCCAGAGGCTCAGGTTGCGCATGTCGAAGGCGTCGATCATGGCGCTTAAATTGACCGTGGCCTCGGCCGAGGTGCGGAAAAATACCACCAGGGTCAAGGCGATGAAGATGGAACTGCCCAGCAGGCGGCACAGCGAGAAGATGGCATTGCCTTGGGTCAGCAGGTGCATGGGCAGGGTGGAAAAGGCCAAGACCGCCATGGGCGTATAGGCGGTGCCGAAACCGATGCCGTGGAGAATATTGGTCCAGAACACGTCCGCCGTGGTCATGTTGATGTCCAGCGAGGACATCCACAGACCCGCCACCGCCTGCAAGGCCAGGCCGGTAAACAGGCAAAGCCGGGCGTTGAAGCGGGTAAATTGCACGACGATGAAGAAACTGAGGAAATTGCCCATGCCGCGGGCCGAAATCAGATAGCCGACGATCGAATCGGGATAGCCGCGCAAATCCTGCAGCAGAGGTGGGAACAGCACCATTGGGGTGAATTGCAGCATGCCCATGATCAAGGCCAGGGTAATGCCGATGCTGAAATTACGATCTCTGAAGGTCGCCGGATCGAACAGAGCATGACGTGACGTCAGGATGTGGACGATGAACAGATAAAAGAACACGATGGCCAGCAACAGTTCCAGTTGGATTTCATAGCTCTCCAGCCAATCCAGCCGCTGCCCCCGATCGAACATCAATTGCGTGGCGCCGATGGCGATGGCGATCAGCACGAAACCTAGATAGTCGAAGCGTTGCGCCTTGCCCTTCTCCTGATTGGAGAGCGCGGCGAAGGCCAGCAGGCCGGCAACGATACCGGCGGGCATGATCATGAAAAAGGCCCAGCGCCAATTGATCAGTTCGGCAATCAGGCCGCCGAATAACGGCCCCAGGATCGGCCCCATGACGCCGCCCACGCCCCAGGCCATCAGGATAAAGGGATGCTGCGCCTTGGAAAAACTGGCCAGCAGAATAGCCTGGCCCAAGGGGAAAATCGGCGCCCCGAACAAGCCTTGCAGGACGCGGGTTCCCAACATGGCTTCCAGGGAATCCGCCATTCCCGCCAGCACGGAAAAAGAGGTGAAGCCGGCGATCGCGCCGACCATCAGATTGCGCCATCCCAGTTTCGAGGCCAGCCACCCGGTCAGCGGCGTCGCGATGGCCGTGGCCACAAGATTGAAGGTGATGATCCACGAAACTTGATCTTGTGTCGCCGACAGCGCGCCCTTCATCTGCGGCAGGATCACCGCGACCGAGGTCATGGTGGCGCCAAACAGCAGGGTCGCGAACTGTACCGTCAGCAGGATCAGCCATTGCCGAAATGTGAAATGACGCATGCTCTGGGCGCCCTAGCGATCGCCAGCATCAAAGCCGGTGGCGTTGCCGCCGGCACGCGCCAAACCGCCTGGCCATACCAGGCTGTAATCCGACAGAAATGTGATGCACCCCATGGACATCGTGAAAGATCACCCTCGTCAAACAAGCCTAAAGTGTATAGGGCAATGGCGGGCCTGGATATGGCCAAGGCGTTGGTGGCAGCGCTGGAATTTATCGCCATCGCGGAATGACAATCTCTATCCGCCAGGCCGCTAATTTGCTATAATACCAACTTGGTTTTTCTGTGCGTTCTTGCGTCTTTTCGTTGCAGCCATCGAGCTTGGCGCGGCGTGTGCGCCAGCCCGGTTACCCAGTCCGGATACCCGGCCTGATTACAGGGAGAACCACGATGACAATCTCACCAACCGTTGAACAGCATCTCGCCGCCGAGGGCATCACCTACGACGTGATCGCCCACGACCATACGGGCAACAGCATATCGACCGCGCTGGCGGCCCACGTTTCCGTCGGTGCCATGGCCAAGGCGGTGGTCATGAAGGATGCCGAGGGCTATCTGATGGCCGTTACTTCGGCCATGTGCAAGCTGTCCGAGGCCGAGCTGTATGACGCGATCGGGCGGCGCCTGCAATTGGTGACCGAGGATGAACTTGCCGAGATTTTTCCCGATTGTGATCCCGGCGCCGTGCCGCCCCTGGCCGCGGCCTATGGCATGGAGGCGGTCTGGGACGACCGGCTGGCCAACCTCAAGGATATTTATTTCGAGGGCGGCGACCATGACAACGTGGTGCACATCGGCGGCGATGATTTCCGTCGCCTTATGGGCGATGCCCGCCACGCCAGTTTTAGCCATTAGCAGCCCGCTTGCGCGTGTCGCTGCTGCCGGCCCGATTGCGCTGACCTGTTGGGGTGCTCGCCACCACGCGTGAGCGCGTCCGTGTTGTCCCTCGTTTTGTAGTGCGAAATCAAGGGAGGCTGTCATGCCCACATACATCGTATTCGCGGACTACACCGACAAAGGCATAGCCGCCATCAAGGATGCGCCGGATCGCCTTGATGCGGTCAGGAAACTGGTGGCTGATCATGGTGGCGAAGTGAAGGCGTTTTATCTGCTGTTGGGGGAGCATGATATCATGAGCATTATCGATGCTCCCAACGACGACACCGCCGCCCGGCTGCTGCTTACCATCAGTGGCGAGGGCAATATTCGAACCAAATCCTTCAAGGCGTTTGAAGAAGACGAGTTCCGCGCCATCGTTGGCTCGCTGCCGTAGTGGTGGTTGGGTATCGGCCTGTTCCGGAAAATACCTACCGTAATGTCCGGGCAGGAAGGAGTTCATGTTCGAAACCCGCGACTGGCCCGCCCGTTGATGGGAGTGCCGGCCGGGAAAGCCGTGATCTTGTCTATGTGTGCAATTTCCATGGAGGACATTGGCTATGAAGGCAATAATGCTACTCAGCGGCAATGGCGCGCTTATGATTCTGACGTCATACGATTCCGCTACGGAAGCCGCCCTGCTGGACAAGCTGGCTGCGAAAGGGATCGATAAATTCATTGCCTTTGATGTGCCCTTGGAGCTGGCCAAGGAACGCTATGGCGGCCATTTCGAAGTGGTGATGCATGATTTGCACGAAAGCAATGATCTACGCATCCTCGACTACAACGGCGCGCGGGCGTTCAGTCTGTTCAGCTTTGCGGAGTTGTCCGAATCAACTTTCCACGAAACTCTGAAGGCGGCATAGATATTGGAATTCTGTAAGCGTGGTCTAAGCCGCGCCTGACCGTCCTGAATACGGTGAATTTATGGTTCAGGCCACAGGGCGCCGGTGGAGCTCTTCGGTGCGGGTTCTAGCGCACCGAAACGGGCAGTTTGTCAAAACCGCGAAAGCGCACGCGGGGGGTTAGCTGGCTGTCGCCGTTTCTTCTGAGGTTGGGAAAACGGTCGATGAATTTACCAATCGCCACCCGGCCCTCAATGCGCCCCAGGGTGTTGCCCATGCAAATGTGCTTGCCCAGGCCAAAGGCGATCTGGCGGTTGGGGCTGCGGGTGATGTCCACATTCTCCGGATCATTGAACTGCGCCGGGTCGCGGTTGGCGGCGGCGATGCAGCAGTGAATGAACGATCCGGCGGGAACAGTCGTTTTGCCGAATACCACGTCCTCCATTGCCTTGCGGTTACCGATTTGCAGCGGTGATTGGTAGCGCAGGGATTCCTCGATCGTGCCGTGGATCAATTCCGGATCGTCGCGCAGCTTGTGCAATTGATCCGGCGCCCCCAACAACATATCGATGCTGTTGCCGATCAGATTAGCGGTGGTTTCATGGCCGGCGTTGAGCAGGAAAATGCAATTCTGTACCAATTCCACCGGGCTTAGGCGTTCGCCATCGACCTCGCCGAAAATCAGGGCCGACAGCACTTCGCCGATCTGGCTGCCGCCGGGGTTTTCCCGGCGCTTGGCGATCAGTTCGTTCAGCATCGCCTCGAATTCCTCCACCGCTCCCTCGCCGGCGCGCAGCGCCTCGGGCGAGACCACGGGGTCGAGGGCGCCAAGAATAAGATTGGAATAGCCGCGCAGCAGATGGCGTTGTTCTTCGGGTACTCCCAGCATGTCGGAAATCACCTGGGTCGGCAGGGCCAGGGCATAGTCTTCGATGATTTCGAATTCACCCATGGCGTCGAGCTTGTCCAGAAGATCATCGATCACCCGTTCGACCACCGGCTCTAGCTCGGCCAGTTTTCGTGGCGTGAAGGCGGCGGCCAGCAGTTTGCGGACCCGGGTGTGAATGGGCGGATCGTTGAACACCAGAGAAGTAGTATGATGGGTATAAAGCGGGCCATCGCCGAACCGCGGCTTAAAGGCGACTTTCTTGTCGGAGCTCATGGCGGGGTGCTTGAAGGATTGCACGACATCGTCATAGCGGGTCAAAAAATAGCTGCCGTCGGCGTTGCGGTGCACCGGATCGTTCTCGCGCAACAGCCGATAGGTTGGAAAGGGGTCGTGGGCCGCTTCGTTGTCGAAGTCGCTTAGATTGAAGGCCTTTGCCTTTTCGAAATCGGACATGTCCGCCATTTCATCCCAACTCCGCCAATTGCGCCCGGCCATCCGCCAATACCAGTTTATCCCGGGCCAGGACCCAGGTTTCAAACTGTACCGCCGCGCCATCATGCCAAAGATAGGTGGTCATTTCCTCTCCCGGATAGACCGGTGCGGCGAAGGCGGCTGAGAAACCTTTCAGGCGTTTCCCATCATGCTCGCCGGTTGCCTGCAGGACTGCCCGGCAGGCATGCCCCCAGGTTGACAGGCCATGCATGATCGGTCCGGCGAAACCCTGCTGGTGGGCCACGGATGGCGTGGAATGGATTTTTGCCCGCCCGCCCAGCAAGCGGTAGATCAAAGCGACCTGGGGCGATGTCGAGATCGATACGGTGGCATCCGCATCCCGCTTCGGCCGCGCTTCGGTGGCCGGGCGCCGCCCTTCGGGTGCGGCATCAACGCGGAAATCGCGAGCCATGTAGCTGGCCCGCAGTTCGGCCAGAACGGCGCCGTCGTCGGCGTTTCTGATCGTGGTTTCGGCGGCCAATATGGTGGCGTTCTGTTTCGGCTTGTCCATGACGCCGACGATACGGTTGTCCGCTCGCAGCTTTGCCGCGACGGGAAATGGCCGATGAATTTCCATGCCCTGGGACAGATGGATCAGTTTTGGCCATTCAATGCCCAACTCCAGGATAAAGCCGATATCCCAGGCCGCGACAGAGGCGAAGGTGGGAAATACCCGCAGGTCATCTTCCAACACGAATGGCAATTGCCGCTCGTCGGTTGGATTCAGACCCAGCCCGATGCCCAGGGCATACAAAATCACCTGGTGCTGGTCATAAGCGAATGACTTGTCCAGGCTCTGGTGTTGCAGCAGGTCTTGATAGGTCAATGTCATGCTTGGCCGTCAATTTTACGACCGGGTTTTGCCTGGTCCATGAATCGAAGGATAACGGCAAATCCTGGCATCAGGTACATATAGTTGGCCGGCGCCATAACGGGCCGCCTTAATCCCGCCATGAATTCTTCCAGAAATGGCCGCGCGCCGGCCTAACCGCCGCCCCATGGCCGTGGCCTGATCTCTCCCGCATTGCAACAGGAGAGACCCCGATGCCGACCGCCCGCCACCGAATATCGCCCCATCGTACCTTGACTGATCAGCGCTTCGCCGTTCTGGTCATGAATTGTCTGGCCGCCTTGATCCTGGTGATCTCCGTCACCGCCGCTTCCGCCAACCCTGGTCCACCGGTACGGCCCGGCGAGGTTGGGGAGGGGAGTTTTCTGTTGCGCCCCGAAGGCGGGGGTGAGGGCGTGCTCTACCGGGCCGCCCTGGTGCAAAAGACCGAGGTGGAGATCGATGTCTCCGGCCTGGTGGCCCGCGCCGTGGTACGCCAGGAATTCGCCAACAGCGCCAAGACCTGGATGGAAGGGATCTATGTCTTTCCCCTGCCCCACAAGGCGGCGGTGGACAGTCTGCGCCTGATGGTTGGTGAGCGGGTGATCGAAGGCCGTATCGAGGAGCGAAAGAAGGCACAAAAGCAATATGCCCAGGCCAAACGCCAGGGCAAAAAGGCGGCCCTGGTGGAGGCGGAGCGTCCGAACATATTTACCACCTCCGTTGCCAATATCGCCCCTGGCGAAGTGGTGCGGGTGGAAATCCGCTATCAACACAGCGTCGCCTATCAAAGCGGCGAATTCCGCCTGCGCTTTCCCATGGTGGTAGGGCCTCGCTATATTCCGGGAGAAGCCCAGATTGCCCGCTTTGGTACCAACGGCTGGGCCGCCTCGGCCACCAACAGCAACGAAAGTCCGGCCAGCACCGATGCACAACGTATTACCCAGCCGGTGCAAAAACCCGGCCCCAACGGCGAACGCGATCTGAATCCGGTCTCCTTAACGGTGCGCCTGAACGCCGGCGTGCCCCTGGCCGATGTTAAAAGCCATCATCACAAGATCAGCCTCGACGGGCGGGGCGAAGGGCGGAGGACCATCACCTTGGCCGCCGGCCAAGCGCCCGCCGATCGGGATTTCGAGCTGACCTGGCAGCCCTTACCGGATGCAGCACCCCGGGCCGGGCTATTCGTCGAGACCGATGCCCCGGTGCTGACGGCGCCGCGTATCCGCCATGCCTTGTTGATGTTGATGCCGCCCTCAACCTCGGACCTGGACGGCGCGCGCCAGGCGCGGGAATTGCTGTTCGTGCTCGATACCTCCGGGTCCATGGGGGGTGAATCCATCCGCCAGGCCAAGGCCGCCTTGCTGCGTGCGCTCGACAGCCTGGGCGGTCAGGATTATTTCAACATCGTCGAATTCAACAGTGGCCATAGCATGCTGTTCCGGGCGCCCAGGCCGGCCGATGCCGGCCACCTGACCCAGGCCAAGGCTTGGGTGTCGAATTTGCAGGCCGGCGGCGGTACCAGGATGGCCCCCGCCCTGGCCACGGCCCTGCAGCAGGCGGCCACGCCGGGGCTGTTGCGTCAGGTGGTGTTCCTGACCGACGGCGCCGTCGGTAACGAGGCGGAACTGTTCGCGTTGATCGCCAAGTCCCTTGGCGGGGCGCGGCTGTTCACGGTTGGCATCGGCGCTGCCCCCAACGGCCACTTCATGCGCGGTGCGGCGCGGGCCGGGCGCGGCACGTTCGTGCATATCGGCTCCTCCGCCCAGGTCGGCGCGCGGATGGATGAACTGGTGCATAAACTCAGCCGGCCCGCCCTGACCGATATCGAGGTGCGTTTTGATGGCGCGGTGGCGGAACTGGCCCGCGACCCGGTGCCCGATCTTTATGCCGGCGAACCCCTGGTGGTGGTGGCGAAACTGACCGGCAAGGCCCATACGGTGCGCCTCAGCGGGCGCTGGGGCAAGAATGCCTGGCGCCAGGATATGGATCTGCAAGGCGGCCAGGTGGGCAAGGGTATCGCCAAGCTATGGGCTCAGCGCCGGATCACCGCATTGGAAGATAACCCGGACAGAAGCGAGAACCCCGGCCAGCTGGATGCCCAGGTTTTGACCCTGGCCATGGACTACGGCCTGGTCAGCCGCCTGACCGCCCTGATCGCTGTGGACCAGGTGCAGTCCCGGCCCGACGAAGCCTTGCTGGGTAACGAAGAGTTACCCGCCAATCTGCCCCATGGCTGGCGTTACGAGAAGGTTTTCGGCAAGTCCGCCGGGCCGCTCAGGCAGGCGTCGTTGAAGCGTGTTTCCGGTCAGGCGCCCCGCGCCTCCCAGGTCTCACAGGGCGCGGCATCCGGTGTCAGCCTGCCCGCGACCGCGACGCCGTCCAGCCTGTTGCTGCTGGCCGGCCTGATTCTGACCCTGTTAGCGCTGGCCCTGTTCGGCTGGCGCGGAATGGAGCCGCGCTCTTGAGGTTTGCCCCTCACCAAAGGGCAGGCTCCCTTCCATCCCGCCGTGCGCGACGTTTATTGCCCGTCGCCGCGGCGGGTCTCTGCCTTGCGTTGGGTCTGGTCCTGCTGGCACAAGGCTTGTGGATCCCCATTAAGGCACAGGTGGCGCAGATCCTGTTGGCGCGGGCCTGGGCCCAAACCTTGCAGGGCCATGCAGCGCCACCCTGGCCCGGCGCCGACACCACCGCCGTGGCGGAGCTGAACTTTGCCGGTAAATCCTTCGTGGTGCTTTCTGGCGGCAGTGGCCAGGCTTTGGCTTTCGCGCCCAGCCACTTGCCCGGCACGCCGCTGCCGGGAGAGGCGGGCCTGTCGGTGATCGCGGCGCATCGGGATACCCATTTCGAGGGTTTGGGCGATCTGGCGCCCGGCGAAATCATCACGCTACGCCGGGCCGATGGGGCGCTGCACCGCTTCCGCATATCCGAGGGCCGCATCATCAATGCGCGGACGGCGCGTCTGCATACCCAGGCCGGCCCACCGCGTTTGGCCCTGGTGACCTGTTGGCCTCTGGATAGCCCGGTGCCGGGCGGACCGTTGCGCTTTGTGCTGTTCGCGGACCGCGTGGCAACGCTATATCAGCGGGGGTGAACACAAAATCGTCATAATTGCGCCCTTGCACCGCCACCATTTCGAGCCAATATTAAACTGAAATGTATCCTGGGCAGCCAGGGAGGGAGGGTGCGCATATGACGATCTATCGAAATTCAGCACGGGCCGCCAGTTTTGAACAGGAAGGCCTGTCCCGCTTGATCCTGCTTGGTCTACTGGGCCTATGGGCCCTGATCGCCATGGCCGTCGCCTGTAACCCGAAACTGGTGGCCGAGGCCGAAAATCAGGATAAGGCCTCTTATGTTTCCTGCGAACCGGCCGAGGCCAGGGCGCCAGGAGAGCTGCTGCGTTGCACTGTTCAGCCCCGCGCCACGAAGCCCCGGAACATTTAGCCATGCGCCTTCGAATTCTGTTGTTGGGCCTGATGCTCGGCGCCCTGGCGGCGCCGGCGTGGGCCGGTGAGACGACCCATCACCGCGGTTACGCCATGGAGCGGCGCATTGCCGTGCAGGGCCTGGGCGTGGTTACGGCACGGCCCGACGTGGCGGTCATTCAGGCCGGCGTCACCGCGCAGGCCCCAAGCGCCAAGGCGGCTCTCGATGCACACAACGAGGTAATGGTCAGGCTGTTGGCGGAATTAGAGGCGTTTGGCCTGGCCATGCGCGATGTGCAAAGCCGGCAGGTCAATCTGCGGGCCATTTATCCGCGCCGCAAAAGCGACCAGGAAACGGTGCCCGCGCCAAGCGCTTTCCGGGCCACCGGCAATCTGTCGATCCGCCTGCGGCAGGTTGACCGTCTGGGCGATCTGTTGGACCAATTGACCACGGCTGGTGCCAATAACATATCGGGCCTGAATTTTGCAATTGGCGAACCGGAAGCGTTGCAGGACGAGGCCCGCAAGCTGGCCATTCAGGATGCCCGCCGCCGGGCTGGCATATATGCGGCCGAGGCCGGCGTAAAATTGGGTGAAGTGCTGCGGATCAGGGAAGGCGGCGTCCCCAGCCGGTTCCGGGAATTCCGAACCCTGGCGGCCAGCGGCTCACGCAATCCCACGGCGCCGGGCGAGACGGAAATCCGCATGGCGGTCACGGTCGTTTTCGCGCTCAAATAAGCGGCAAAATCAGCTGATTTTTGGAAGGGGCAAGCGTCCCTTGATGATTTTGCGCGTCGGGGTCAGGGGCATTTCGTCCAGTAGCACCAGGTGTTCGGGCAGCTTGGTCTTGGCGATGCCGTGGCTCAAAAGATAGTCGCAGAGGATATCCAGATCGATTTCGGGATCCGTGGCGACGGCGAAGCAGCAGGCCCGCTCGCCCAGGACCTCGTCGGGCAGGGGCACGATGGCCGATTGCGCGATGGCGGGATGACTGTCCAGCAGGTCTTCGATTTCGCGGGGATTATATTTTACCCCGCCACGGTTGATGATGTCCTTGATCCGGCCCGTGATGGCGAAGTTGCCGTTGCCGTCCTGGGCGGCCAGGTCGCCGCTGCGGAACCAGCCGTCATCGGTGAAGGCGGCGGCATTGGCGTCCGGGTTGTCGAAATAGCCGGGAAATAGCATGGAGCCGCGGACCTGCAACTCCCCATCCTCGCCAATTCGCGCCTCGGCGCCCGGTGCGGGTCTGCCGGCGGAGGTCGCCGAGATTTCGATGCCGTCGCCGGGCCGGCAGTACAGCCCGCCCTGGGTTTCCGTCATGCCCCAAAGCTGGGTAATCTCGCAATTCGGCAGCTTGGCGGAGGCCGCGCGCGCCATCTCCTCCGGTACGGCGCTGCCTGAAAGAATGGCTATTTTCAAGGCGCTGCAATCATGCTTGTCAAACAGGCCCATGCCCAGGCAGGCGGCTATATGCGCCGGGGCCGCCAACAGGGCGGTGGCCCGGCCCGCATGAATGGTGGCGGCCAGATCGGGCGGCGTGAAGCTGGGCAGCAGCAGATTGGCGGCGCCGTTGTGCATTGACATGTGCAACGCATACAGCCCGAACAGATGCCCAAACGGCGGCGCGGATATAATCACATCATCGGGTCCAAGCTGATGCGCGCCGACACCCAGACGGCCGTTGCCCAGCATGGTGTGTGAATTATGCGGCACCGCCTTGGGCGAGGCCGTGGTGCCGGAGGTATAGAGCAGCAACATCGGGTCCGCCGCCACGGGCAGCGGCAGATCCAGCTTGTCCGCGCTGGCGGTGCCATTGGCCAGATCAGCGAAGGAGACTGTGCCCGCCACCGCGTCACCAATGGCGATCACTTTTTGCAGTTTCGGCAGGCTTAAATTCAAGGCCGCCTGGGCGGCGGCGAAACCGCCCGCATCCGTCAGGCAGATCAGTGCCCGGGCCCGGCTGTGGCTCAGCAGGGTCTCGAACTCCCGCTCCCGATGGGGCATGTAGAGCGTGGTCATGACGCCGCCCAGGCGGGCGATTGCCAGATAGCTGATGACGTACTCCGCCACGTTGGGCAACTGCACCGCGATGACATCGCCCCGGCCCAGACCAAGGCCATGCAGGCCACCGGCCAGACGATCCACCCGGTCCCACAGATCGGCATAGCTGATAACGGTTTCGCCCTGAATGATCGCCGGCGCCGTGCCACGCTCCGCCGCATGGCGGGCGAGGAGGCTGGCCAGGGTGTCATTATTCCACCAGCCCTGATCGCTGTAATGGCGGGCCCGTTCTGGGTCGAAGCGCATGGCATCACGCAGGGCCAGGGCGTCGTCGTGATACTGAAAGCGTTCTTCGTGGGGCATGAAACGTTCCTCCCGAAAGCGCCTTCCCCCGCCAAGATCCAACAGGCGTTGGAAGTGATTGGTGTGAAAGCGCCGCCGCTCCATCATGGTGCGGATGTACATCACCTGGATTTCGCTCAGGCCGATCTGTTCGGCGATCTCGCCGTCGCTCATGCCGCGCTCATCACGGCTTGCCTCGATGGCGTCGAAATCCAGTTCGCGGACCGGATCGCCCCGGCGGCTTTGCATGTTATGGCTCATCCCGAAAATCAGCTCGCCATAGCTGTCAATCATGGCGTCGGTGACGCCGATCTGCCGGCGGTTCAAACCCTGGGCCATATCAGGCCCCCATCCCAGCTGCTTTGGCTTTGGAGCGCCGGATGGGATCGGCCAGGGGTGACTTGGTGGCGATGGGGCAGACCCGCATGCACTCGAAACACTGTGCCAGCAGCCCGCCGGAGCCCACCGACATTTTGTACCAGAGCATCTTGTTGTCGGGATCGAACAGCGCCTCTTCACGGCCCTGGGCATCCTCCGCCGCCATTGCCTTCTCCAACAGGTCAGGCACGGCCTCGTACTGCTGGCTCATTTCGGCGCAGGCGGCCATGTCGTAGTGCATTTCCGCCTGCTTGCCGGCTTCATCGATCGTGCCCGAAAGGCATTGCACGGGGCAGAATTTCTGGCATGGGGTGCGTCCGGTCTGGCGGTACATGGAGGTACAGGACGGCGCCGGGCAGGGGTTTTGCGCCATCGGTTGATCTGGCGGCAATTCCAGTTCGGTGAAGACCGATGCGAAATACATGTAGCCAAATTCCGGATGCAGCAGGATATCGCCGGCCAGGGAGCGGGCCCCGATGCCTGCCACCTCGGCATGCAGTTTCAGGCTTTGCAGCGGCACGCGGGGGCCTTTTTCGTTGTCCATGTCTGGCGGGCAATAGATTGCCGGGGTTTGGTATTTGCCTTCGATAAAAAAGGCGGCGCCATAGGAAATGGTATAGGCCCGCGTTTCCGTGGAGCCGAAATAGCCCATGGCCTTGGCCGGCACCGCCCATGCCCCCTGGGTTTGGCCGCCAACGCCAAGGGAGATCACCGATTTGACCTTTGGCATGATGTCGGAGGGGCGATGCCCGGGCGGCGCGATTCGCTCCAACGTGCCCAAATCGGCGACGCCCGCAGCCAGGGCACCCTTGCGCAGGCAATAATCAAGGATCGCCTGTTTCGCTTCTTCCGCGTCGTATTTTGTCGCCCCGGCCACGTATTCGTCTCCCGTAGTGTCGGGCAATCCTACGGTGCTTCATGGGCGTTGGAAAGATGAACCTGGGATGAACGGTGCTCTCAGAACTCATTCAGGTCGGTTTTGGCATGGTGCGGACATTGATGATGCAAAACCGGAATTGGAGACCGCCATGAAGACCGCCACACGCAGCACGACTGCTCCCATCGCCGCGCTGACAGCCGCCGCCATATTATTGAGCGCCTGTATCACGACCGAGGCCCCGAAACAGGGCGCGGGCACGCTTTTGGGCGCGGTTGGCGGCGCCTTGGCCGGCTCGCAGGTGGGCAAGGGCAGGGGCCGTATCGTCGCTGTGGCCGCCGGTACCCTTCTGGGTGCCTTCATGGGTGCCGAAATCGGCCGCTCCCTGGACCGGGCCGACCGGATCGCCCTGGCCAATGCCCAGCAGCAGGCGCATTTCGCCCCCGTGGGCGAGACCATTGAATGGTCCAATCCGGACAGCGGTCATCACGGCGAAATTCTTGCCACCCGCGAGGGCCGTTCCAGCAGTGGGCGCTATTGCCGGGAATATCAGCACAGCGTGGTGATTAACGATCAGGTGCAGCAAGCCTACGGCACCGCCTGCCGCCAGCCCGACGGCAGCTGGCAGGTGATCGACGGGTGATATGGCATTACATGGATTAATGGCGAAAAGCAGTGGCCAAATAGCGACTTTTTTCGTATGAGTGATGCAGCGTAAGAGCAAGGAGCCTGTGGTCCCGTGACGACAGTAATGGTCGCAAAATTCCAGATCGGCGATGTCGTTAAGCACCGTGTTCACCCCTTCCGGGGTGTGGTGTTCGACGTGGACCCGGTCTTCGCCAATTCCGAGGAATGGCTGATGTCCATTCCCGAGGAAGTCCGCCCCCGGCGCGAGCAGCCGTTCTATCATCTGTTGGCGGAGAACGCGCAGACCACCTATGTCGCCTATGTTTCGGAGCAGAATTTGTTGACCGATGACAACGGCGAACCGGTGCGTCATCCGGAGGTTGAAGAATACTTCACGGGTATCGAGGATGGCCGCTATGTCCGGCGGGATCTGCCCATTAACTAGCGTGTTTCAACATTCCGTGCCTATCCGGTTAACGCAGACACCCACTTCATGTAGGGTGCTTCC
>CAZPWJ010000013.1:0-79821 GCA_964590195.1 uncultured Rhodospirillaceae bacterium
TGATGTACAAGGTGATCTGGTGGGGCATGGGCCATTCATCGCAGCAGATCAACGTTTCCGCTCAGGTGGCGATCTGGTACGCAGTGGCCGCGATGCTGCTGGGCGCCAAGCCGCTGTCCGAAAAAGTCAGCCGCATGGCCTTCCTGATGTATATTCTGTTCCTGCAACTGGCCTCGGCCCATCATCTGCTGGTGGAACCGGGCGTCAGCGCCGAATGGAAGATCTTCAACACCTCCTACGCTTTGTATCTGGCGGTGCTGGGCAGCATGATCCACGGCATGTCCATTCCGGGCGCCATGGAAGCGGCGCAACGGCGCAACGGTTTCAACAACGGCATCTTTGAATGGCTGCGCAAGGCTCCCTGGGGTAACCCGGCCTTCTCGGGCGTCATGCTGTCGATCGTGATCTTTGGTTTCCTCGGTGGTATCACCGGCGTCATCATGGGTACCGAACAGTTGAACCTGATCATGCATAACACCCTGTATGTACCTGGTCATTTCCATGCCACCGTGGTGGGCGGGACGACCCTGGCCTTCATGGCGATCACCTATCTGTTGGTGCCCCTGATCTTCCGCAAGGAAATCATGTTCAAGAAGATTGCCCAATGGCAACCGTACGTATTCGGTGCCGGTGTCTCGGGCCTCTCGTTGTTCATGATGGGCGCGGGCACCCTTGGCGTGGCCAGGCGGCATTGGGACATCGGTTTCTCCGATGCGGCCATGAGCTTCGATTATCCGGCCACGGCCTTCCTGATGATGGGCCTGAACGGCATCTCGGCCATCGCGGCCGCGCTCGGTGGTCTGATGTTCGTGCTGGTGGTGGTCTGCTCGGTGTTCTTTGGCAAGGAGCGGACACCGGAATCCATTGCCTCCTCGCCCACGTTGCCGTCAACCGGCAGCGCGGAAACGGTCACCGCATACGGCAGCGAAGCACATCCGAAGCTGCCGGGCACGGTGGTCCTGGTGGCAGTCTTCTTCGTGGCGTTCGTGCTCTACTACTACGTCAATTGGAAGTATCTGTCTGAGGTCTGGCCCCTGAGCTAATCTGAACTAATTTAGTTCTAGGCTTAGGAAGCTAAAGCGAAAAGGGGAGCGGGCTCCGTACAATCCACGTAGCCCGCTCCTGCCTTTTCAAACTTGCCTACAAGCGCGTCTTGGCGCGTTCCGGCGCCTGTTGGCGCCTTCCGGGGAGACTACGAAATGGCCACCGCATCCCGTCAATTGCAGTTAAGCCAACTACATAACGTCTTCAAACTTCGCATCGGCTTTGCCATCATGTTGACCGCATTGGCTGGCCTGGCGATGACCCCGAACGCGAACCTATCAATTTTTGAAATCCTTGCCCTGGCCGTCGCCGTGTTGGTCTCGGCCGCCGCCGCCGGTGCCCTTAATCAATATCTCGAACGTGATCTGGACGGCAATATGGCGCGAACGGCGAACCGGCCTTTCGTGACCGGTGTTTATCAGGCCGGCCCGAAGTGGCTCTGCGCCATCATCCTGCTGCTGGCCGGCGCGGTCATTCTGGCGTGGTCGGTACTGAATTTCGCCACCGCCTTATACGTTTTCCTCGGCGCCTTCTTCTATGGCGTCGTCTACACGGTCTGGCTCAAGCGGCGCAGTTGGATGAACATCGTAATTGGCGGGCTGTCCGGCAGCTTTGCCGTCCTTGCCGGTGTCGCGGCCGCCGACCCGGACCTGGCGACGGCGCCGGTCCTCCTGGCAGTGGTGCTGTTTCTGTGGACGCCGCCGCATTTCTGGAGTTTGGCCATGGCGCTGCACAAGGACTATGCGGCCGCCAAGGTACCCATGCTGCCCGTGGTCATCGGCGATGGCCCGGCCTCGCGGGTCATTCTGGCCCATACGGTTGCCCTGGTGGCATTGTCGCTGCTGCCATTCGCCTTTGGCATGGGCTGGCTCTATCTGGCCGGCGCCGTGATCGGCGGCGGATACTTCATATGGCGGGCCGTGCAGTTGGTGCGCGCGCCCGGTCCGGCCCTGGCCATGAAGACATTTTTTGCCTCGCTGATACAGCTGACCCTGCTTTTGGTAACGGCGATGGCGGAACCCTGGATTATAGGCCTGGTATGATCGCCAAGGCGCTCATGACGGTTGGCGCGGCTGCGCTAGCCGCGCTGGCGGCTGCATTACAGCCGGCTTTGGCGGCGCCGTCTTCAGCGGCGGCAACCCAGATACTAGACGAACAAGGCGCTCTCACAGCCAGTCAAGCGGCTATTGGCGGGCAGGTCGAGGACTACCACTTTATCGATAGTGACGGCAATCCAGTCCGTCTTTCCGATTACCGCGGCAAGCCGCTGATCGTCAATTTAATCTACACCGCCTGCATCGACAGCTGCCCGGTCATTGTGCAAACCCTGAGCGATGCCGTTGAAGACGCCCAGGGCGCCCTGGACGCGGACAGATTTAATATCGTCACGATCGGCTTCGATACACGTTCGGATAAACCGCATCGGATGCGCTCTTTCGCCCGCTCCCAGGGGATTGATCTGCCAAACTGGAAATTTCTCTCGGGTGACGGCGAGACCATTGAAAAGCTGGCCAAACAGCTTGGCTATGTCTATTACGCATCGGCTAGGGGTTTTCAGCATTTGTCACAGATCAGCATTCTCGACAGCCAGGGCATCTTGTACCGTCAGGTCTACGGCGAGTATTTTGACAGCCCATTTCTGGTGGAGCCACTGAAGGATCTGGTTTTCGGGCGCAATTCAGACCCTCTGACCGTAGAGGGTCTGGTCAATCGCCTGCGACTATTTTGCACATTGTATGACCCGGCGGCGCAACGATATAGATTTGATTACTCGGTCTTCATCGGCCTGACGATCGGCTCGGTGGCACTCTTGATCGTGGGCAGTATCCTGGTGCGCAACATTTGGCGCCGGCGGCATGGTGGCTGGTTGTCGATCCGGCACTAACGGGGCGGCGGGTCACACAAATTACTGGGGAAAAGGGGAGCTTAGTGCTTTTTTTGCAGCGTCCATTGCGGGCGGTCTTTGATCTGATTGAAAGTTGGTTGGACAAACCGTTCGGGCCCGAATGGAATCCCATGTACCACCTAGGTGCGTTGGGCTTTTTCTATTTTTGGGTGGTCGCCGTTAGCGGCATCTATGTCTATATCTTTTTCGACACGGGCATTTCGGAAGCCTACGACTCCGTCGAATATATGACCCATGATCAATGGTATCTGGCGGGCGTCATGCGCTCCCTACACCGTTATGCCTCCGACGGCATGGTGGCGATGATGATGTTGCACATGGTGCGCGAATTCTCCTTGGACCGCCATCGCGGTGCGCGCTGGTTCACCTGGTTCACCGGCGTGCCCATATTGTGGCTGGTGGTGATCAGCGGCATCACCGGTTATTGGCTGGTCTGGGACAGCCTGGCCCAGTATGTCGCGACGGCAACCACGGAATGGCTCGATTGGCTGCCGATTTTCGGCGAGTCCGTGGCGCGCAATTTCCTCTCTCCGGAATTGCTGGACGACCGCTTCTTCACCTTGATGGTGTTTCTGCATATCGCGGTGCCGTTGATCCTCCTGCTGGTGCTGTGGATCCATCTGCAGCGGGTCGCCAAGCCGGAAATCTTCCCGGCCCGCGGTCTGGCCGTCGGCAGCTTCGGTATGTTGCTGGCCTTATCCCTGGCCTGGCCGGCGTTGAGCCAAGGCCCGGCCGATCTGGGCACGGTGCCGGCGGAAATAGGGCTGGACTGGTTTTATCTGATCGCCTATCCGGTTGTGGAGATATGGGGCGCCGGACCGGCCTGGGCCCTGGCCTTTGGCGGCAGCACCTTTATCTGCGTGTTGCCATGGCTGCCGCGCTTGCGCCACAAGTCGATTGCCCAGGTTGATCTGGCCAATTGCAACGGTTGTACCCGCTGCCAGCTTGATTGCCCCTTCGCCGCCATCACCATGAACCCCCGCACCGATGGCCGTCCGTTCGAGCGCGAAGCGGTGGTCAATCCGGATCTGTGCACCGGCTGCGGCCTTTGCGCCGGCTCCTGCCCGACCTCGACGCCGTTTCGCCGCGCCTCGGCCCTGGTGCCGGGCATTGATCTGGTGGATCATCCGCTCATGGATTTGCGCCAGCAGATCCAGGATGCCGCGGCGAATCTGTCCGGTGAGCGCCGGGTCCTGATGCTGGGCTGTGCCCACGGCATGCAGGCTGGCCACCCCGCCATTGATGGCGTCGCGGCGGTACAATTGCCCTGCGTCGGCGCCTTGCCGCCCTCGTTCGTCGATTATGTTCTAAGCCGTGATCTTGCCGACGGCGTGCTGCTGGCGGGCTGCAATGGCGGCGAATGCTACAACCGTTTTGGCATCCACTGGACCGAGCAGCGCTTGAACGGCGAGCGGGACCCGCATTTGCGGGCCCGTGTGCCGCGTGAGCGTATCGGCCAGCTCTGGACCGGCGCGCGCTCGGCGACCCAGCGGGGCAATGAACTGCGCGCGTTCCAAGCCAGCCTGCCCGAACGCCCGGTCAAGGTGGAAAAGCCGCAAACCCAACCTGAGCCCACGCCCGGTTCTTCCGCCGAGGAGACGGTCTGATGAAGCTGTCTCAATATGCCGGGCAGGCTCTTGTCTATCTAATTTTCGCGGCTTTCCTTGGCTATTTCGCCTCGGCCCCCGGCTATAGTCATTTCCCCGCCGACAAGGCGCTGATCAAACTTAGTCTGGCGCATGGCGCGGCGCGCGAGGGTGGCTGCCGCCGCCGTACCAAGGAGGAGCTGCAAGAACTGGCGCCAAACATGCGCAAGCTCATGGATTGCCCGCGCCAGCGCCTGCCTGTACTGATCGAGTTCGAGATCGATGGCGAGACGCTTTATAGCGAATCGGTGCCGCCCACGGGCCTCTCGGGCGACGGCCCCAGCCGCATCTATCAGCGCTTCGCGGTGACCGCCGGCAAGCATGAGATCGTTGCCCGTCTGCGCGACAGTGACCGCAAAGAGGGCTTTGACTACGAAAAGAGGGCAACGATAGAATTGAAGGCGCAACAAAGCCTGGCTGTTGATTTTCGCCAGGAAATGGGGGGGTTCCTGCTGCGATGGTAGTCATGACAACAAGTAGCGGGCAATCCTGCTCTAGCAAGAAGATGGAGTCAGTGCGATGACCCTTGTTGCCTGGCAGACGGAATTTGAAACCGGCATCCCGTCGGTCGATTTCGAGCATAAGGAGATGGTGGAGCTATTGAACCAGCTCTACACCGAACTGGACCACGACCCGGATGATGACGCCATCGCGGATTTCCTGGGCGAGGTCTTCGCCAATATCTCGGCCCATTTTGCGCTTGAGGAAAAGATCATGCGCGATACCGGCTATGACGAATACAAGCTGCACAAGGATGACCACGAGCAGTTGCTGGACGCCATCCGGGACATCATGGAGGATCACCATGCGGGTGAATTCGGCGACGTACCAGATCTCTTGGCCGGGCGCCTGAAAAATTGGTTCGAGGAGCATTTCCGCGCTTTCGATGCCCGCCTCGGCCACTTGACCGAAGGCACGGCGGCGGCGCATTCATAGGCCGCAAATTATCGCCGGACGGTCCGCCACTGGGCAGAATCACTTCCGCCTGCTATGAAGCGGACATGAACTCAGGGGAAAATGATCGCGGCGTTGATCGCGACCTAGCTGAATTGGCCGAAATGCTGCGGACGAGGCAGGCGGAGCTGCGGGCGCTATCGAATAGCGCGCGCGACAGCCGCAAGCCGGTGGAATTGGATCAGAGCAAGGTTGGGCGGCTGTCGCGCATGGACGCCTTGCAGGATCAGGCCATGGCGCAAGAGGCGGAGCGCCGCCGGACCAGCGAACTGCAGCGCATCGAGGCCGCCCTGGAGCGCTTGAAAAGCGGCGACTATGGCTATTGTGTCAGTTGTGACGAGGAGATTGCGCCAGCCCGCCTGAAGCTGGACCCGGCGGTGGCGACTTGCATCAACTGCGCCAGCCGAAGCCGGCAATAGTTCGGGGCGGCGGCGGAATTAGATGGGATATCTGCGTTTCCTCTTCGAGAACCGGCGATTCCTGAGTTTCGGTATCCTGATCGCGTTCTTTTCGGCCTTTGGGCAGACCTTTTTCATCGCCGTGTTCGGGCCGGAGATCAGGGCCGAGTTCGGTTTGAGCCACGGCGGTTTTGGCGGCTATTACGCCATTGGTACCCTAACCTCGGGGTTTTGCCTGATCTGGGCTGGTAAGCTGATCGACCGTTTCGACCTGCGCTGGGTGACCGCCGGGGTCTGTACGGCCTTGATCCTGGCCTGTGCCAATATGGCGGTGGTCCCGGCGGCCTGGGCCCTGGCGCCGGCGATATTCGCCCTGCGCCTTAGCGGCCAGGGTTTGATGAGCCATACCGCCATGACCTCCATGGGCCGCTATTTCGAGGCCGAGCGCGGCCGCGCCGTTTCCGTCGCCATACTGGGCTTCCCGGCCGGCGTGGCGATCTTTCCCGGCTTGGCGGTATGGCTGATCTCGATATTTGATTGGCGCACGGCCTGGGCCGCCGTGGCCATCGCCTTGGCGGTTTTTCTGATCCCTCTAGCCCTTTGGTTGCTGAAAGGCCATGGCGCGCGGCACCGCTTTTTTCTGACCAGAACGGAAACAGTCCAGACCGATACGCCAACGGCCTCTATTCGGCGGCAATGGACCCGGGCCGAGGTCTTGCGTGACCCCCGGTTCTATCTGTTGTGCATCGCCATCACGGCGCCGTCATTCATTTCCACCGGTATTTTCTTCCACCAAGCGCATCTGGCAACCGCAAAGGGCTGGAGTCTGGCCTGGATGGCATCCGCCTTTGTCGCCTATACCGTTGGCGCCATTGGCGCGAACCTCGCTTTTGGCCCATTGATCGACCGCTTTGGTGCCCGCAGATTGCTGCCCTACTACCTCTACCCCTTGGCGCTGGCCTGTCTATCCATCGCCATATCCGCCCATCCCATGGCGGCGATGGCATTGATGTTCTTCATGGGCCTGACCAGCGGCGGCGGGCAAACCCTGATCGGCGCGGCCTGGCCGGAATTCTATGGCGTCATGCATTTGGGTGCGATTCGCGCCATGGTGATGTCCATGAGCGTCTGGGCCTCGGCCCTGTCGCCGCTTGTGGTTGGCTGGTTGATTGACCGTGGCATGGCCATGGAAACCGTGGCGATAGGCTTTCTGGTATATCTGGCCGTGTCCATCACCAGTATTCTGATCGCCTTGGCCCGGCCAGAGCCGGCACACGACAAAGGAAACACGATATGAAAGAGTATGCGGACGGCAAGATCCTGGTGGAAATCCAGGGCCCGGTTACGACGGTGATCATTAACCGGGCGGAAGTGCGCAATGCCCTTGATAATGACGCGGCACGCGGTCTGGGCCAGGCCCTGCGGGATTTTGATGCCGATGACAGCCAGCTTGCCGCCGTGCTGACGGGCACGGGCGGGGCCTTTTGTGCCGGCGCCGATCTGAAAGCGGTGGCGGACAGCGCCGACTATATCGCCTGGGCCGGCGATGCGGAGGGGCCGACCAATCCAACCCTGTCAAAACCGGTGATCGCGGCGGTGGAAGGCCATGCGGTCGCCGGCGGCCTGGGCATCGCCCTGTGGTGCGACATCCGCCTGGTTGATGAAACGGCTGTTTTCGGCGTTTTCTGCCGCCGTTGGGGCGTGCCCATGAGTGACGGCACCACGGTACGCCTGCCGCGTCTGATCGGCGCGGCCCGGGCCCTGGACATGTTGATTACCGGGCGGGGCGTGGGCGCCGATGAAGCCATCGACTGGGGTTTGGCGACGCGCCGCGCGCCCAAGGGGGAAACCCGGCGGGCAGCCGAGGAACTGGCCCGGCAAATCGCCGCCTTTCCCCAGATCGCCATGCGTTCGGACCGGATGTCGGCCTACCGCCAGGCCGGTCAGAGCCTGGAAGCGGCGGTGCAGGAGGAAAAAGCCTTGTCTCAGGCCGCCAAGGCGGCGGAGGCTCAGGCCGGCGCGGCCCGCTTCGCCGCCGGCGAAGGCCGCCATGGAGACTTTGGCGAAACCTAAAGATTAGCCGTGAAATGATCGCTCATGCGCTGCCAGGCCAGATTGGCGCTGGCCGCGTGATAGTTGGCTTCGCTGGTTTCATTGAAAAAACCATGCGCCGCGTCATAGCGGTGGATCTCCGCATTGACGCCGGCTCCCGTTAATGCGGCTTCCAGCTCATTTACTGCATCCGGCGTGCACCAATCGTCCTGGTTGGCGAAATGGCATTGCAGGGGCAGGGCGATGTTGGCCGGATCGGCAAATTCCGTGGGCGGAATGCCATAAAAACAGACGCCCGCCGCGACCTCCGGCACATGCACGGCGGTGGCGATGGTCAACGCGCCGCCCATGCAAAACCCGACCACGCCGACCTTTTGGCCGATACCTTGCAGATGCCGTGCCGCGCCGCGCAGATCCTGGTGCGTCGCGCCGGGAAAATCCAGGCCGCTCATCAAATGGTTTGCCTCATCGGGCTCTTGCGTGACCCGGCCTTCGTAGAGATCCGGCGCCAGGGCGTTATAGCCGGCCCTGGCGAAGCGGTCGGCGACACCGCAAATCTGGTCGTTCAGGCCCCACCATTCCTGGATAACGATAACCGAGGGACGGTCCGTACCCGCCGTGGCCAGATAGCCTTTGGTGGTGCCGCCGTCGGGCCTGGCGAAATCGATCATGCTGCCCATTGCTCCTATCCTTTCTTGGCGTTCCTGGCCGAGAGTGCCATAAAAACATAAGAATCCAATTCGAGCCAGCGCAGCCCCAATTCGCCATCCTCGGTAATCCGCACCACCTCGGCCATAAAATCGCCCGAATTGCCCAGGCCGATGCCGCTGATCTCTCCCTCGAAGCTATCGCCGATCCGCAAGGGTGGTTCGAACGGCGGCTCCGGGGCGGGCAGTAAACAGCCGCCAAGGGACCAATCAACCGCCTGCACCCGACGATCATGATACCGCACGCGTATAGACGGGCGGCGATGTCGTTCGTGTTGCCGCCGGTCACGGCTGAACAATCCTCGTATGAAATTCATCAGGGCCATGTTCGCCCATTCGTTTCCTCACGATGTCTAACATGGTGGGTCAGGCGGCCACCAATGTCCAGTGATCCAGATCACATGGCCAGTACGCCATGGGCCATGCGCTAGCGGCTAAACACCGCCACCAGTTCCAGATGCCGGCTCCAGGGAAACTGATCCACCGGGGTCACCGAATGCAGGTGATAGCCGCCGTTCGCCAGGGTTGCGGCGTCGCGGGCGAAGGTCGCGGGGTTGCACGATACCGCGACGATCCTGGGCACCGCCGATACGGCCAGGTTTTCCACCTGGCGCGCGGCGCCGGCGCGGGGCGGATCAAAGACCACGGCGTCAAAGACGGATAATTCTTCCACCGACAGGGCGCGGCGTTCCAGGTCGCGCACCTCAACCTTGATGCCGCTGCGCCGGGCGGCATTGCGCGCCGCGATCAGGGCCTCGGCCTGATCGCCGGCGCCTTCCACCGCCGTGACCTTGGTGCCCCCAACACCTTTGGCGGCACTTCTGGCCAGGGCAAAGCTGAAGGTGCCGACGCCGGCGAACAGATCGGCCACGTTGGCGGCATCCGCGACGCCGTCCTGTACCAGCCGCACCAGGGCCGCCTCGCCGGCCTGGCTGGCTTGCAGAAAGCCGTCGGGCGGCGGCGTTACCCCTACGCCCGTGAAAGTCACCTGCGGTGCCCGGCGCACCATGGCCACCTCCGGCCGCTGGCCGGTGGACAGGCGGGCCAGATCAGCATCCTGGGCGAAATCCGCCAGGCGCATATCGGTCTGGGCATTATGGGGCAAATCAGCCACCAGCCACAGATCCAGGCCGGTTTCGCTTTCGGTTACCTGCACATCGGCGCGTTTGTTTTGCGCTAAAAGGTCGGTCAAAAGCGCGCGCAGGCCGTCCAACAGATCGACAATTGCGGGGCGCAGGATATGGCATTCCGTCAGGTTGATGATCTTGTGGCTGCCGGGTTCGTTGAAACCCAGCTGCACGCCCTTGCCCGTACGTAGCGCCGTGAAGCGCGCCCGGCGGCGGCTGGCGGTGGGCACGGTAATCATATCCTCGATCACGGTACCGCCAAGATCCCGGCGCGTTAGGGCCTGGCGCAGGATATCCAGCTTCCATTCGCCATAGGCATGGCCGTTCAAATGCTGCATGGCACAGCCGCCGCAGGCGCCGAAATGGCGGCAGGGCGCTTGCACCCGGTCGGGGCCGGCTTGCAGTACGGTATCCAGGCGCGCCAGACGGGCATCGCCGCGCTTTCCCGTCACCGTCGCCGCGACATGGTCCCCCGGCGTGCCATAGGGAACATAGATGGCCCCGGCATCATCATGGGCGATGCCGTCGCCACGGGCGCCCAGGCTTTCGATGATTAATTCCACCATCGGCTCAGCCGTCCCGGCGTCCGCAGAGCAGGAATTCAATATTGCCCTGTGGGCCTTTGATGGGGCTGGTCGCCGTGCCCTGCACGGACCAGCCCGGTTGTTGATCCAGCCAGGCGCTGATCTCGGCCCGGACCTCCACGTGCAGCTCAGGATCACGTACCACGCCGCCCTTGCCCACCCGATCGGGGCCCACTTCGAACTGCGGCTTGATCAAGGCGATCAAGCTGGCACCCGGCGCGGCCAGGGCCATGGCGGCGGGCAACACGGTGCGCAGGCCGATAAAGGAAGCATCACAGACGATCAGGTCGATCGCTTCGGGCACCTCCTGTTCGGTGAGGTAGCGGGCATTGGTCCGTTCCAGAACCACGACGCGTTCGTCGTTGCGCAGGGACCAGGCCAATTGCCCATGCCCAACATCCACCGCATAGACCTTCGCCGCGCCGTTTTGCAGCAGGACATCGGTAAAGCCGCCGGTGGAGGCGCCCACGTCGAGGCAAATCAGATCCGTTGGATCCATGGCGAATTCTTCCAGGCCATGGGCCAGCTTGACCCCGCCGCGGGAGACCCAGGGGTGGTCCTGCCCCTTGACGGAAATCCGGGCATCAATGGACAGCTCCTGGCCGGCCTTGTCCAGGCGGCGGTCCGTACCGTGAACCTTGCCGGCCATGATCAGGGCCTGTGCCTTGCTGCGGCTTTCCGCCAGGCCGCGTTCGACCAACAGCAGATCAAGGCGCATTTTAGCAGGCTTGGTTTTGGAGGCCATCTCGGCTCAGGCCAGCTTTGGCGCCTCGACCTTTTGCGTCTGCCCCAGGGCGGCCAGGGCCTTGGCGACAATGTCGGGCGCGTTCAGGGCCGCGGCGGCATACATTTCCTTTGGCCCGTTATGATCGATAAAGCTGTCAGGCAGCATCATGGTGCGGATCTTCAGGCCTTCATCCAGCAATTCATGGCGTTCCAGGCATTGCAGCACATGGGCCGCGAAACCGCCGATCGAGCCTTCCTCAATGGTGATCAGAACCTCGTGATTACGAGCCAGGTCACAAACAAGATCCTCGTCCAGCGGCTTGACGAACCTGGCATCGGCCACGGATGTGGAAAAGCCCTTGGCGGTCAGGTCTTCCGCAGCCTTCAGGGATTCGCCCAGGCGTGTGCCCAACGACAGAATAGCGACCGTGTTGCCTTCCCGCACCATGCGGCCCTCGCCGATCTGCAAGGGTTCGGCGGGCAGCGGAATTTCCACCCCCTCACCCTCACCGCGGGGATAGCGGAAGGCCGAGGGCCGGTCATCGATGCGGGCGGCGGTCGCCACCATGCGCGTCAGTTCGGCCTCGTCCGCCGCAGCCATCACGACGAAGTTCGGCAGGCTGGCCAGATAGGTTATATCGAAGGCGCCCGCATGGGTCGGCCCATCGGCGCCCACCAGACCCGCCCGGTCGATGGCGAAGCGTACTGGCAGCTTCTGGATCGCCACGTCATGGACGACCTGATCATAGGCCCGCTGCAGGAATGTCGAATAGATCGCCG
Organism: uncultured Rhodospirillaceae bacterium; assembly: GCA_964590195.1. Classification (GTDB taxonomy): domain Bacteria; phylum Pseudomonadota; class Alphaproteobacteria. The sequence goes on from CAZPWJ010000013.1 coordinate 11,925, forward strand.
CGAAGGGCCGGTATCCGTCCGCCGCCAGACCGGCCGCGAAGGTGACCCCGTGTTGTTCCGCGATGCCCACATCAAAACAGCGATCGGGAAAACGGCGCTGGAATTCAGCCAAACCGGTGCCCGACGGCATGGCGGCGGTGATGGCTACGATCTTGTCATCTCGCTCGCCCTCGCGGACCAACTGGTCGGAGAACACATTGGTATAGCTGGGCGCATTGGGCTTGCCCTTGGCTTGGGCCCCGGTGACCACGTCGAAGCGGGAGACGCCGTGGAATTTATCGGCTGCTTCCTCCGCCGGGGCATAACCCTTGCCCTTTTGGGTGACCACATGCACCAGAATAGGGTTGGTGCGCCGGGCCTCGCGCACGTTTTTCAAAACCGGCAGCAGATGGTCCAGATTGTGGCCATCGATGGGACCCACATAGAAAAAGCCCAGCTCCTCGAACAGGGTGCCCCCCGTTATCAGGCCGCGGGCATATTCCTCGGCCCGGCGCGCCGTGCGCTCCATGGGCTCGGGCATCTTTTGGGCCAATTGTTTGGCGAAATGCCGCAGGCCGCGATATGGCCGCGATGACAACAGACGCGAGAGATAGGCGCTCATGGCGCCGACCGGGGGCGCGATGGACATATCGTTGTCGTTGAGAATCACGATCATGCGGGTATTCAACGAGCCGGCATTATTCATGGCCTCGAACGCCATGCCCGCACTCATGGAACCATCGCCGATCACCGCAACCACATTGCTGTCACGGCCATCCAGGTCGCGGGCCACGGCAAAACCAAGCCCGGCGGAGATGGAGGTGGACGAATGCGCCGTGCCGAACGGATCATAGGGGCTTTCCGAACGCTTGGTGAAGCCCGAGAGGCCGCCGCCCTGGCGCAGGGTGCGGATACGGTCCCGCCGCCCGGTCAGGATCTTATGGGGATAGGCCTGATGGCCCACGTCCCAGATCAACACATCATCGGGGGTATCGAATACATGGTGCAATGCGACGGTCAGCTCAACCACGCCCAGCCCGGCACCCAGATGGCCGCCGGTCTCGGAAACCGCATCAATGGTTTCCGTGCGCAATTCGTCCGCCAACTGGCGCAGCTGTTCCGAAGACAGCCCGCGGGTATCCGCCGGCCCTTTGATGGTATCCAACAATGGCGTCTTGCTATCAGACACGTTACTTTCCGCCGCAAATCGTATCAATTGCTTCGAGTTATAACGAATTCACACAAAGCCCGCAAAGGGTTAGCTTTGTCGCCGAAATGGTCCAAATGTGCCGCCGCCTGGCGAGATAACAAGGTAGCCCGGTCGCGGGCCGCATCAACCCCCAATTTGGCAACAATCGTTGCCTTGCCGGCGGCGGCATCCTTGCCCGTGGCCTTGCCGACCTCTTCGGCGCTGCCTTCGGCATCCAGCAGATCGTCGGTGATCTGAAATGCCAAACCCAAATCATGGGCGAACATGCGCAGGGCCTGTCGCTGTTGCGGCCGGGCCCGGGCCAGAATGCCCCCGGCCTCGCCCGCGAAAGCGATCATCTCGCCAGTTTTCAGGCGCTGCATGCGCACTGTGCCGGCCTCGTCCAAGGGATTGTTTTCGGCCCAAAGGTCCAGAATCTGACCGCCAACCATGCCGTGGCCGCCAGCGGCCTGCGCCAGGCCGGCGACAAGGCTTGTCCGCACCTCCGGATCGGTCGAGGTCCTGCGGTCGGCCAGAACCTCGAACGCCAGGGTCAATAATGCATCGCCAGCCAGCACCGCCGTGGCTTCATCAAACTGGATATGCACGGTCGGCCGTCCCCGGCGCAGATCGTCATCGTCCATGCAGGGCAGGTCGTCATGCACCAGGCTATAGGCATGCACCAACTCCACCGCGGCCGCCGTGCGCAGGCATTGCGCCATTTCGATGTCGAAAATCTCGCCGCTGGCGATGACCAGAAAGGGGCGCAGGCGTTTGCCGCCGCCCAGAACCGCATAGCGCATGGCATCGAATAGGCGATGCTCCAGCTCGCGGCCCGAAGGCAGCAGATTGTCCAGTTCCTGGTCCACGGCCTCGGCGGCCTTGGCCAGCATGGCATTGAAATCAACCATTCGCGTACGCCGTCTAATGTCTATTGAGAGGTTATTCGATATCGGCGGCTTCGACCGCCTGGGCCTGGCCGGCGCCGTCGGCCACGATCTTTTCAACCTGTTCGGAGGCGGCATTCAGTTTCGCCTCGCAATGGCGCTTCAAAACCGCGCCCCGGCTATACAGTGCGATGGAGGCATCCAGATCGACCTGGCCGCCTTCCAAATTCTGCACGATGGATTCCAGTTCCGCCATGGCTGCCTCGAAACTCATGGCCGCCACATCGTCGGGGATAGCTTCGCTGTCGCTATTTGTTTGCTTTGCCATTCGCCAGTACTTTCATGCCGCCATCAGGGCCCGCCCATCAAGACCCGGACGTGGGCCGCCGTTGCCATTGCCAGTGCGGCCAGATCATAGCCGCCTTCCAGCGTGGAAACCAGCCGTCCATGGCAATGACGCGCCGCCACGGCCAATAATTCCTCGCTGATCCAGGCATAGTCATCCGTGTCCAGGCGCAGTTGCGCCAAGGGGTCGTCCGCATGGGCGTCAAAACCCGCTGAAATCAGCAATAATTCCGGTTTGAACCCGTCCAGGGCCGGCAGCAAACCGTCCGTGACGGCGTCGCGAAAATCTACACCGGCGGCACCTGGGGCCAGGGGAAAATTGTGGATATTGCCGGCGCCGGTCTCGGATGTGGCACCGGTACCCGGATACAGCGGCATTTGATGGGTGGAACCATAAAACAGATCCTCATCATCCCAGAACGCGGCCTGGGTGCCGTTGCCGTGATGCACGTCGAAATCCACCACCGCGACCCGCTTCAAGCCATGCGCCGCGCGGGCGTGCTGGGCGCCGATGGCGACCGAATTAAAAATGCAAAAGCCCATGGAGCGTTCGGGTTCGGCATGATGGCCGGGCGGGCGCACGGCGCAGAATGCATTCTTGGCTTCGCCGGCCATGACCGCGTCGATGGCGGCGCAGACGGCGCCCGTTGCCCGCTGCGCCGCCTCCAATGACGCCGGGTTCATGGCGGTATCGGGATCCAGCTGCACCCGGCCCTGTTTGGGGGCCGCCGCGGTTACCTGATCGATATAGCGTTGCGGATGCACCAGGGCGATCTGTTGCCAGCTGGCAAGAGGTGCCTGGCGCCGCTCCAGCGCCGCGAATTCCGGCTCCGCCAGGGCCAGTTGGATGGCGCGCAGCCGATCGGGCCGCTCGGGATGTCCCGCGCCCATGTCATGTTCCAGACAGACGGCGTGTTCGAATATCAAGGTCATGTTTTGTCCTGTCGCCAGAACCTTTAGTATACCATTCCGAGGCAAAAAGGGGATGGCCACATGCTACAGGAACGTATCGAGGGGAAATGGATCGACTGCTTCGCGGCTGTCTTCCAGCGTTGCAAGGTAGCAACGGGTGAGGCGGTGGCGATCCTGTCGGAAAGCCAATCCCGGCCGATCAATGTGCAGCTGGCGGAGCTGGCCCTGCAGCGGTTGGGCGCGCAGCCGTTTCACATCGTGATCCCGACCCCGGCGCAGTCGGCGCCCGTGCCCATCCGTTCCACCGGCGCCTCGGACGTGATCCAGGACATCCGGCCCATCGTGGGCGCCCTGGCCAGCACCAGCTTTGTCGTGGACTGTACCGTCGAAGGCTTGTTGCATGCCCCGGAACTGCCCGAGATTTTGCAGGGCGGCGCCAGGGTTCTGATGATCTCCAATGAACATCCGGAAGCCTTGGAGCGTCTGGCCCCCGATGAAGCCCTTGAAGGCAAGGTCAAGGCGGGCATGAAGATGCTGCGCGGGGCCAAGGCCATGACCATTACCTCCGCCGCCGGCAGCAATCTGTCGGTGGATTTGACCGGCGCCGTGGCGGGCGGCGGCTGGGGATGGGTCACTCGGCCCGGCATCATGTCCCATTGGCCCGGCGGGCTGTGCCTGTGCTTTCCCGCCACCGGTACGGTCAACGGTACCCTGGTCCTGGACCGGGGCGATGTGAACTTGACCTTCAAACGTTATCTGGATGCGGCCATAACATTGCGCATCGAGGATGATTATATAACCGCCATCGAAGGCGACGGCGTGGATGCGGATCTGATGCGCAGCTATTTCGCGGCCTGGGATGACCGGGACGCCTATGCCACCTCGCATATCGGCTGGGGCATGAACCAGGGCGCCCGCTGGGATGCCATGACCATGTACGACCGCAAGGATTTCAACGGTACCGAGCTGCGCGCATTTGCCGGCAACGTGGTCTATTCCACCGGCGCCAACGAAGTGGCGGGCCGGCAAACCCTGGGCCATTTCGATCTGCCCATCCGCAATTGCACCGTGGAACTGGATGGCCAGGCGGTGGTCAAGGATGGTGTCTTGCAGGGAGAGCTGGCATGACGGCGCCGGCCCTGAACGAATTGTTGGCCACGGCGCGGCGCCTGGGTCAGGACAAATTCCTCGACCGCGCCGCCGCCTATGACCGGGAGGGCCGGTTTCCGACGGAGAATTATGCCGATCTGCGCGAGGCCGGATTTCTTGGTCTGGTCATTCCCGCGCGATATGGCGGCCTGGGCGTGGACTATCGGGGCTATATGGAGATCTCGGCCGAGCTGGGGCGGTGGTGCGGGGCCACGGCGCTGACCTTCAACATGCATTGCGCCACCATGTTGTGGTCATCCCAAATGGCTGACGATTTGGAGATGACGGATGCGCAACGCGCGGCCCACGAAGGCCGCCGCACGGGCATCTACCGCAAGGTGATCGAGGACGGCGCCATCTTTGCCCAGCCGTTTTCCGAACCAAACAGCGCCGCGGCGGCGGGCAAGTCGCCCTTTGGCACCACGGCCCGCAAGGTTGACGGTGGCTGGCTGGTCAATGGCCGCAAACATTTTGCCTCCCTGGCCGGCGCGGCGGATTTCTACGGCGTACTCTGTACCGAGGCCAAGGAGACTGGAGAGGCAGACGTCAAGGACACGATCTATCTGGCCGTCGATGGCACGGCGGACGGCTTTACCATTAGCGGTGAATGGGATGTCCTGGGCATGCGGGCGACCTCGTCCAACAATCTGGAGATGCTGGATGTTTTCGTACCCGACGAACATCAGTTGATGCCACGGGGCAAATATTATCAGGCCGCCCTGAACTGGCCGCACATGTTCATGACGCTCTGCCCGACCTATATGGGCATCGCCCAGGCGGCGTTTGATTTTACCTGCCAGTACCTGCGCGGCGAGGTGAAAGGCGGCCCGCCCGCCGGCAGCGCGCGGCATAGTCCGGCCAAGCAGTTGGCGGTGGCGGAAATGCGCATCAAGCTGGAACAGGCCCGGGCGCTGTTCCAATGCGCCATTCGGGAGGCGGGAGTCAATCCCCCCAAGGACGCCCGTCTGCGGGCCTATGCGGCGCAATACACGGTGATGGAGTTCGCCAACGATATTTGCCGCCTGGCGCTGCGCACCTGCGGCGGGCGGGCCATCTTCCGCGGCTTGCGCCTGGAACAGCTATATCGCGATTCCCGTTGCGGTGCCCTGATGCTACCCTGGACACCGGAGATCTGTATGGAACGCCTGGGCCGGGAAAGCTTGTTCGAGGCGGGCGAGACTTAGAGAGACAGTTAAAGAGTTGGGGGCGATGGATATCTCGCACTGGATCAGCCACTGGGCTGATTGGCATGGCGACAAAACCGCGGTGCATTTCGAGGGCCGGGACATCGGCTATGGTGAAATGGATGCCAGGGTCCGGCGTCTGGCGGCCATGTTGCAAAACCAGCTTGGCGTGGGCAAGGGCGACCGGGTGGCGCACCTTGGCTATAACAGCCCGGAATTGCTGGAGCTGCTGTTCGCCTGTGCCCGCCTGGGCGCCATGCTGGTGCCCCTGAACTGGCGTTTGGCGCCGCCGGAACATGCCTGGATCCTGCGCGATTGCGAACCCAAGGCGGTGCTGGCCGAAGCTGACTTTTTCGACCACCTGAACGGCATCGATAGCGGCCTGCCCCTCGTGGCCTATGGGGCGGCCTGTGGCGCCGCGCCCGATGCGCATTGGCAAAGTTACGAGACATTGCTTGATGCCACGGAAATGACGGCAACGGGCGGTGGCGGCATCGATGATCCGCTGACGATCGTCTATACCTCGGGCACCACGGGGCGGCCCAAGGGCACGCTGTTGAGCCAGGAGGCGATTTTCTATAACGCGGTCAATGCCATCGCGGCCCAGGACATCACCGCGAACGATCATATTCTGACCGTGCTGCCCATGTTCCATGTGGGCGGCATGAATATCCACACCACGCCGGCCATCCATGCCGGTGCCACGGTCACCATTCAGGCCCGCTTTGACCCCGCCGCGACCTTGGCCGCGCTGACCGAACGCCAGCCGACGATGTTTCTGACGGTGCCGGCCATGGCCATGACCCTGGCCGGTCACCCTGACTGGGCGGCGGCGGATTTGTCCAGTCTGCGTTTCGTGGCGCTTGGTTCTTCCGCCGTGCCGGAGACGATTTTGCGCGCCTTTCTGGATCGGGGCATTGCCGCGACGCAGGTCTATGGCTTGACGGAAAGCGCGCCGGTCGCGGTCTGCCTGCCGATTGCCGATGCCTGGTCCAAAATCGGCTCATGCGGCAAACCGGCCCTGCATACCCAGGTCCGTATCGTGGATGACGATGGCGATGACGTGGCACCGGGCGCCGGCGGCGAGATTGTCTTGCGCGGCAGAAACCTGTTCCGTGAATATTGGCGCAATGAAGCGGGCACGGCGGAAGCCTACGAGGGCGGCTGGTTCCACACCGGTGATATCGGGCATCAGGATGATGAGGGCTATTTTTACGTGGACGAGCGCAAGAAGGACGTGGTGATCTCGGGCGGTGAAAACATCTATCCGGCTGAACTGGAGAATATTCTGGCCGAATGTCCGGATCTGGTCGAGGCTGCCGTGATTGGCCGGCCCGATCCGCGCTGGGGCGAAATTCCCGTGGCCTGTGTGGTGCGCCAAACCGGCGCCGATATCCAGGGCGGCGATGTCCTGGCCCTGTTCGAGGGGCGCCTGGCCCGCTACAAGCATCCACGGGAGGTGATTTTCATGGATGCCTTGCCGCGCAATGCCATGGGCAAGGTGGAAAAGTTTACCCTGCGCGGCGAACTTGCGAATAATGATGCATAAATATGCGAAATTTTGTCTTTGACGGTCCCCGGCCCGCCACAAATTCGCTATATTTCGCATCTAGGTTTGTCCGAGGATCGGACAAGAGGTTAGGGGACGAGGTTTCATGAGTCTTTTTGCAAGCGGTTCGCGGCTGCTTTTGTTGGCCGTCACGGTTTTGGCACCGGCTCTGGTACTGTCCGGCGGCAATGCCTGGGCGGCGGCCAAGTCCTTGATCGAAACCCCGGCCAAACAGGCGATCCTGGTCGATCACGCCACCGGGACAGTGCTGTTTTCCAAGAACTCCGAACAGTCCATGCCGCCATCGTCCATGTCCAAGCTGATGACCCTGTATATGCTGTTCGAGCGGCTGGCCGCCGGCGGTCTGAAGATGGACGATACCTTTCCGGTCAGCAAAAAAGCCTGGCGCATGGGCGGCTCGAAAATGTTCGTCAGGGTTGATACCCAGGTCAAGATCAGTGATCTGATCCGCGGCATTATCATACAATCGGGCAACGATGCCTGCATCGTGGTGGCGGAAGGCATTGGCGGCGATGAAGCATCCTTCGCCACCCTGATGAACGAGACCGCCCGGGAATTGGGCATGCTGGACAGCAATTTCGTCAACGCCTCCGGCTGGCCGCATATTGACCACGTCACGACGGCCAAGGATTTGTCCATTCTGGCCCGCGCCCTGATCGACAAATTTCCGCAATATTACCCGATCTTTGCCGAACGTAGTTTTACCTTTTCCAAGATCCGCCAGGGCAACCGCAACCCCCTGCTTTATAAGAACGTCGGCGCCGACGGCTTGAAGACCGGCCATACGGAGGCTGCCGGCTATGGCCTGGTCGCCTCGGCCCAGCGTAGCGGGCGGCGTCTGGATCTGGTGGTCAACGGCTTGAGCAGCGTCAATCAGCGCAGCAAGGAATCGCAGCGGCTATTGTCCTGGGGCTTTCGCGAATTCGGCAATTACGCCCTGTTCAAGGCCGGCGAACAGGTGGCGGATGCCCCGGTCTGGCTGGGCAGCGCCGGCGCGGTGCCGCTGTTGATCGAAGACCCCCTGACGATCATCATCCCGCGCAAGGCGCGCCGGGCCATGAAGGTCAGCGTCAATTATCAGGGTCCCCTGCCCGCACCCATCGCCAAGGGCCAGGTGTTGGCGACCTTGCGCATCGAGGCGCCAAACATGACCCCGATCGAGCGGCCCCTGATCGCCGGCGCCGATATCGCCCGCAAGGGTGTGTTTGGCCGCCTGGGCGCGGCGTTGGAGCATCTGTTGTTCGGCGGCGTCTCTAAATGATGCCCTGCCATGGCGGATGATCCCGAAGCCCCCTCCGGCCCTATCGCCACCGCCACATTGATCGGCCATGACGGCGCGGAACAGGCCTTTCTTGATACCGCCGCCGCCCAGCGGATGCCCCATGCCTGGCTGCTGTCGGGTCCCAGGGGCATTGGCAAGATGACCTTGGCCTACCGCATGGCCCGGTTTCAGCTGTCCCAAGGGGTAAATGGCGGTGGTGATATGTTCGGCGGGCCCGGCAGCCTGCAAATGGCGCCGGAGCATGATGTCTTTCGCCGCATCCTGGCAGGCGGCCATGGCGATATGCAAGTGATCGAACGGGTGCCGAACGAAAAGACCAAGAAAATGCGCGGCGATATCGTGGTCGATCAGATCCGCGGCCTGGGCCGGTTTTTCGCCATGACCTCGGCCGAGGGCGGCTGGCGCATCGCCATTATCGATGGCGCCGAAGAGATGAACCCGAATGCCGCCAACGCCCTCTTGAAGCTGCTGGAGGAGCCGCCCGAAAACAGCCTGCTGTTGTTGGTCAGCCATGCCGCCGGCCGCCTGCTACCGACTATTCGTTCGCGTTGCCGTCACCTCGCCTTGCGGCCGTTGGCGGAGGCGGATGCCATGGCCGTGCTGGCACAGCAGGCGCCCGAAATGGACGAGGACGAGCGCCTGGGCCTGGTCCGCCTGGCCGAGGGCAGTCCCGGCCGCGCCCTGGCCATGGGTGCCGAAGGCGGCCTGCAGACCTATGATGAATTGCTCAAGCTGGTTCGCAATCTGCCGGAGCTGGATTTCGCCGCCGTACATGCCCTGGGCGACCGCCTGAACCGGGCCAATAACGAGGCGGCGTACAGGGTCTGGATCGACCTGCTGCGGCTGTGGCTGTCGCGCCTGGCCCGTGGCGGCGCCGGGCTGGATGGCATGCGCGACGCGGTGGCGGGCGAGGCGGCCTTGGCTGGCCGCCTAACCGGCGCCGTCGGCCTTGATCGCTGGGTCGAGCTATGGGAAAAGATCGGCGGCTTGGCCATGCGGGCGGAGCGGGTCAATCTGGATCGAAAGCAGGTGGTGCTAAACGCCTTTATGGCGGTACAAAGCACCGCGCGAAATTAGTATTTTTTCAGGTTAGGATTAAAGCGATGGCCGAGGCCAAAGCCTATTACATCACGACGCCGATCTATTACGTCAATGACAAGCCCCATATCGGCCATGCCTACACCACGCTGGCCTGTGACGTGATTGCCCGCTTCATGCGCCTGGATGGCCGCGATGTGATGTTCATGACCGGCACCGACGAGCACGGCCAGAAGGTGGAAAAATCAGCCCAGGCTGCCGGCGTGGAGCCCCTGGCCTTTTGCGACGGCGTTTCCCAGAACTTCCGTGATCTGTCGCCGCTGCTGAATTTCTCCAATGACGGCTTCATCCGCACCACCGAGGACCGGCACACGGCGGCTTCCCAGGAAATCTGGCGGGCCATGGCGGATAATGGCGATATTTATCTCGACAGCTACGCCGGCTGGTATTCCGTCCGCGACGAGGCTTATTACGCCGAGGACGAGCTGACCGACGGCGCCAATGGCGAAAAACTTTCGCCCTTTGGTGCGCCGGTGGAATGGGTGGAGGAGCCGAGCTATTTCTTCCGCCTGTCCCAATGGCAGGACCGCTTGCTGGCCTACTACGACGAAGATCCGGGCCGCATTCTGCCGCAGAGCCGGCGCAACGAGGTCATCAGCTTTGTCAAAAGCGGCCTCAGGGACCTTTCAATCTCGCGCACCTCGTTCAAATGGGGCGTGCCGGTGCCCGGCGACGATGCCCATATCATGTATGTCTGGGTCGATGCCCTGACCAACTATCTGACCGCCGTCGGCTATCCCGATACCGAGGCCGATAGCTTCAAGGCCTATTGGCCGGCCGATGTGCACATGGTGGGCAAGGATATTCTGCGCTTCCACGCGGTCTATTGGCCGGCCTTTCTGATGTCCGCCGGTCTGGCTCCGCCCAAGCGGATCTTCGCCCATGGCTGGTGGACCGTGGAAGGCCAGAAGATGTCCAAATCCCTGGGCAATTTCATCCCGCCCCAGGAACTGGTGGACAAATACGGCCTGGATCAAACGCGCTATTTCATGATGCGGGAATTGCCTTTTGGCAACGACGGCAATTTTTCCCATACGGCGATGGTCAACCGCATGAACAGCGATCTGGCCAACGATTTCGGCAATCTGGCCCAGCGCGTGCTGTCCATGATCAACAAGAACTGCGACGGAGCGGTGCCCACGCCCGCGCTGCTAAGCGTTGATGACGGCGCCCTGCTGGTCACGGCGCGGGAGCTGGTCGATAAAATGCGCGCGGCCATGGACGAACAGGGCATCCATCATGCCCTGGCCGCATTATGGGAGGTGGTGGGCGATGCCAACCGTTATGTGGATGCCCAGGCACCCTGGGGCCTGAAGAAGACCGATCCCGAGCGCATGGCGACGGTGCTGTACGTGCTGGCCGAGGTGATCCGCCATCTGGCCATTCTGGCTCAGCCCGTGGTGCCTGATGCGGCGGCAAAAATGTTGGACCAGCTGGCCATTCCGGAACAGCAGCGAAGCTTTGCTTCTCTGGGCGATCAGGAAATGCTGCTGCCGGGCACGGCGCTGCCGAAACCGCAAGGGGTCTTTCCGCGCTACAGCGGCGCGGAGGAGGACGCTTGAGCCTGCTGGTCGACAGTCATTGCCATCTGGACTTTCCCTCTCTGAGCGGTGATCTGGATGGCGTGGTGGCGCGGGCGGCGGCCGCCGGCGTGGGGACGATGGTCACGATCTGCACGCGGGTTGAGCGCTTCGCCGCTATCCTGGCCATTGCCGAGCGTTTCGATAATGTCTACTGCTCGGTCGGTCTGCATCCCCATAGCGCGGCCGAGGAACCTGACTTGAGCGCGGAGCGCCTGATAGAGCTGGCCGGCCATGCCAAGGTGGTTGGGATTGGCGAATCCGGTTTGGATTTCCACTATGACAAGAGTCCGCGCGATATTCAGGCGCAATTGTTTCGCCGCCACATCGCCGCCGCCCGCGAAACCGGCTTGCCCCTGATCGTACATAGCCGGGCCGCCGATGCGGAGATGATCGCCATATTGCGGGATGAAGCGGCCAAGGGGCCGTTCCCCGGCGTTCTGCATTGTTTCTCTTCCGGTCCGGAATTGGCCCGCGCCGCCCTGGAACTTGGATTCTATATCTCGTTCAGCGGTATTCTTACTTTCAAGAACGCCGACGAGGTCCGCGCGGTGGCGCTGGAAACGCCGCTGGAGCGTTTATTGGTGGAAACCGATGCGCCCTATCTGGCGCCCGTGCCTCATCGCGGCAAGGACAACGAACCGGCCTTTGTCGCCAATACGGCTAATAAATTGGCCGAATTGAGGGGCCTAACCAGCCGGCAAATGGCGGAACAGAGTACGGTCAATTTTTTCCGTTTGTTCACCAAAGCCTCTGCGGCAGGCCAAAACATTCCTGTAGCGGAATAAAAGTAAGGGGCGCCGCAGCTTATGCCGCGGCGCCCCTTAGGTCGCTGTTCCGGGGGAGGAGGAGGCCCGGTCCAGCAGCACCAACCAAGACGGGTACGGTTGGTGCTTAGTCCGCATGCGTTACGAGCAACGAACAGATGCTAAGATTGGGGCCATAAGGTTAATAAAACACTATCACCGACGCCTGCGTATGATTTTTTGCCGATTTATTTCATGAGATTTGGAATACACCATTATGAATATTAATGATTCTCGTCATTGTGGCTTGAGGCCGGCATGCGGGTAACGATTCTTGGCTGCGGCACATCCGGCGGCGTGCCTCGTATCGGCAATGTTTGGGGTGTCTGCGATCCGGCAGAGCCGAGGAATCGCCGCCGCCGTTCCTCGATCCTGGTGCAAAGCGAGCGCAGCAGCCTGATCGTCGACACCACGCCTGACATGCGGGAACAGTGCCTGGATATCAATCTCCAACATCTGGACGGCGTCCTTTACACCCATGACCATGCCGATCACGTCAATGGTATTGATGATCTGCGCGGCTTTACCCTGTTGCGTGGCGAACGCATGCCGGTCTATGCCGATGCCGTCACCCTGGCCAGCCTGCAACAGCGCTTCAGTTATATCTTCGCCAGCAGAGGCAGTTATCCCGCCATCGCCACGGCTAACCTTATCGACGGCCCCTTCACCGTGGGCGACATTGATATTCTGCCGTTCCGGCAGGAACACGGCGCCATGGAAAGCCTGGGTTTCCGCTTTGGTACAATGGCCTACTCCACGGACTTGAGCGGCCTTCCCGATACCGCATTCGAAATGTTACAAAATCTCGATGTTTGGATCGTCGATGCTCTACGCCCGAAACCACACCCAACCCACAGCCATCTGGCCCGAACCCTGGAATGGATTGACAGGCTGCGGCCCAAGCGGGCGATCCTAACCCATATGACCTGGGACATGGACTATGCGGCTCTGTGCGCCGAGCTGCCGGCGGGAGTGGAGCCGGCCTACGACGGCATGACCGTGGATTTTTGAATGTTATCAACGCGTTAGACGGCTCGTCTGAAGTTGACTAAAGCAATTGAAAGGGCGCCATGGCATTTAGCCATGGCGCCCAGCCAAGGGCTGTGCCGGAGGAGGAGGGGACCCGGCCCAGCGACATCAGCCAGGACGGATACGGCTGATGTTGTTTGTTCGCCTGGTACGCATCGAACAGCTTGTAAACTAGAGCATGAAAGTTAACAAAAGGTTGCACTGTAACAATTTTGTATCTCTCATTAGGTAATCCGTATATTTCGGACTACGCTAAAAGACATATCAATATCTTCCAGAAAATCGCAATTGATTTTGCCGACTGCGCATTGACATCATTCCACCTAGGGCCCCGCCATGGCATAGTGGCGTCATGAGCGAGCAAGATAGCATGACCTCCAGCAAGACCCCCGGCAATTCCTCCAGCAATTCGGTGGCAGGCAACAGCCAACCCGGCCATCTTTATCTGGTCGATGGTTCCGCCTATATCTTCCGCGCCTATCACGCCCTGCCGCCGCTGACCCGCAAGACCGACGGACTGCCCATCGGCGCTGTTTCCGGCTTTTGCAATATGCTGTCCAAATTGGTGGATGATGTGCGCGATGACGGCGAGGTTGATTATTTCGCGGTGATCTTTGATGCCGCGCGCAAGACATTCCGCAATGATATTTATCCCGAATACAAGGCTCACCGCCCGCCGGCGCCGGAAGATCTGGTGCCGCAGTTCCCGTTGGTCAAACGGGCCAGCGAAGCCTTCAATCTCGCCACAATCGAAATGCCGGGCTTCGAGGCCGACGATGTCATCGCCACCTATGCCCGTCAGGCCAGGGAGGCCGGCATGCAGGTCACCATCGTCAGTTCCGACAAGGATCTGATGCAGCTGGTCGGCGGCGGCGTGTTCATGCTCGATCCCATGAAGCAGCGCCAGATTGGCCCGGACGAGGTGCATGAGAAATTCGGCGTTGGCCCCGACAGGGTGATCGATGTGCAGGCCTTGTGCGGCGATGCCACCGACAATGTGCCCGGCGTGCCCGGCATCGGCGTCAAGACTGCTGCCCTGTTGATCAACGAGTACGGCGATCTGGATGGGGTATTGGCGCGGGCCGAGGAGATCAAACAGCCGAAACGGCGGCAAAACCTAATCGAACACGCGGATTTGGCCAGGGTCAGCCGCGAATTGGTCACCTTGAAGGATGATGTGCCGGTGGAGCAGTCCCTGGATACGCTGGGCCTGCGGGAGCCGGAGGCGGAGGTACTGCTGGGGTTCATGGCCGAGATGGGCCTGGAACGACTGGCCGGGCGCATCGCACAACGTCTTGGCGGTGAAATTCCCGCCGCCGAGGCTGCGGCGGCCGAGGATACGGCGGCCGCGGAACGGGACTATCAATGTATCCAGAAACTGGATGAGCTTGCGGCCTGGATCGAAAAGGCCCGAGACGCTGGTATCGTGGCGGTGGATACGGAGACCACTTCACTGGACGCCATGACGGCGGATCTGGTGGGGGTCTCGCTTTCGGTGACGCCGGGCCAGGCCTGTTACATCCCCCTGGGCCACAAGGGTCCGGTGCCGGATGGGGAGCTGGATTTGGGCGGGGCCGCGGATACGGCGCCTGAACAAATCCCCCTGGACCAGGCCCTGGAACTGCTCCGCCCCCTGCTGGCGGAGCCGGCGGTATTGAAGGTTGGCCAGAATCTGAAATACGACATGTTGGTATTGCGCCGTTATGACGTTGAGGTCACGCCGTTTGACGACACCATGCTGCTGTCCTACGTGACGGAAGGCGGCATGCACGGTCATGGCATGGATGAATTATCCAAACTGCACCTGGATATCGCACCGATCCCGTTCAAGGAGGTGGCCGGCAGCGGCAAATCGCAGATCACCTTTGATCAGGTTCCGCTGGAGAAGGCGGTGGAGTACGCGGCCGAGGACGCGGATTTGACCCTGCGTCTGCACCAGTATCTGAAGCCGCAATTGCTGCAGGCGCGCAAGAACACGGTTTACGAAACCCTGGAACGGCCCCTGGTGCCGGTGCTCGTCGATATGGAGCGGGCCGGCATTCTGGTCGACCGGGCCGAACTGGCGCGGCTGTCCGCCGACTTCGCCGGGCGGATCGTCACCCTGGAAGAACAGATCCACGAATTGGCCGGCGAGGCCTTCAACGTAAATTCGCCGAAACAGCTGGGCGAGATCCTGTTCGATAAAATGTCCATCCCCGGCGGCAAGAAGACCAAGACCGGTGCCTATGGCACCGGGGCGGACGTCTTGGAAGGACTGGCCGCGCAAGGCCATGATCTGCCGGTACGGGTGTTGGAATACCGCCAGCTGGCGAAGCTGAAAAGCACCTATACGGACGCCCTGCAAAATCAGATCAACGCAACCACGGGCCGGGTCCATACCTCGTACGCCATGGCCGCGACTTCCACCGGGCGCCTGGCCTCCACCGATCCGAACCTGCAGAACATCCCTGTCAGGACCGAGGAAGGACGGCGCATCCGCAAGGCCTTTATCGCCGCGCCCGGGCATAAATTATTGAGCGCGGATTATTCCCAGATCGAATTGCGCATCCTGGCCCATATCGCCGATATCACCGCCCTGCGTCAGGCTTTTCATGATGGTCTGGACATTCATGCCATGACGGCGGCGCAGGTCTTTGATTTGCCAATCGAGGATATGGATCCGATGATCCGGCGCCGGGCCAAGGCGATCAATTTCGGCATCATCTATGGCATTTCCGCCTTTGGCCTGGCCAACAACCTGGGCATCGCGCGGGGCGAGGCGCAGGATTACATCAATGCCTATTTCGAACGTTATCCCGGCATCCGCGCCTACATGGAAAAGACCAAAGAAAGCTGCCGCGAGCTGGGTTATGTGGAAACCATCCATGGCCGCCGGGTGCATATGCCGGGAATCAACGACAAAAACGGCGCCCGGCGCGGCTTTCACGAACGGGCCGCCATCAATGCGCCGATCCAGGGTTCGGCGGCGGACGTGATCCGCCGCGCCATGGTCGCCATGCCCGGCGCCCTGCGGGCGGCAAAGCTGAACGCCACCATGCTGTTGCAGGTCCATGATGAACTGATCTTCGAGGTGCCCGAGGCCGAGGTCGAGGACACCGTCGCGGTGGCCAGGCGCGTGATGGAGGGGGCGGCGCATTTGTCCGTGCCCCTGGTCGTTGATGCAGGGATCGGCGATAGTTGGGATGAAGCGCATTAGGGGGGTCTAGCGGGGTAATATGGGGAAAGGTTGGGGGCGAAAACTACGGCTAGGCAGCGGCTTGGTGCTGTTCGTCTTCGTGACCACGCATTTTATCAATCATTCGCTCGGCATCATTTCCCTCGACGTCATGGAGGCCGGAAGGGAGGTTTTCGTCGCGATCTGGCGCAACTGGCCGGTGACCATCCTGTTCTATGGCGCCGTACTGGTACATGTTCTGACTTCCCTTTGGGCGATCTGGCAGCGGCGAACATTGCGCATGTCGCGGTCTGAAATTATCCAAGTCGTGCTTGCCCTTTGCATTCCATTTCTCATGCCGGTGCACGTCCTGGCGACCCGTGGCGTGCATGAACTTTTTGGTGTCAACGACAGCTATCTCTATGAAATCCTGAGTATATGGGTGTTCGAGCCGCTGTACGGCTGGCTTGCGGCCCTGGCCGTGCTGGTGGTTTGGGGCCATGGCTGTATCGGCCTGCATCAATGGCTGCGCCTGAAGCCCTGGTACGACCAAGCCCGCCCCTGGCTGCTAACCCTAGCCCTGTTGTTGCCAGCCCTGGCGCTTTCCGGTTTTGCCGGCGTGGGAAAACAGATCGCTCTGTGGTCGCAGGACAAGGCTTGGATGAATGCGGCCATCGCCTCCTTCAAGTTTAGCGTGCCGGTCGAGGAGCTGAAGGCTTTCGCCTTTGGTACCGCCGATTATGTTTTCATCGGTGCAGGGGCGGTTTTTGTTCTGCTCTTGCTGGGCCGTTGGCTGCGGCATCTGTGGGCCCGGCGCGGCAGGCGCATCACAATCGCCTACCCCGACGGTCACGAGGTCGCGGTGGAACCGGGCTTGAGCGTGCTTGATGCCTCGCGTCTGGCCGGCATTGCCCATGCCTCGGTTTGCGGCGGCAAGGGCCGCTGCTCCACCTGCCGGGTACGGATCGCCGATGGTTTGGGTTATCTGCCCGGTGCCGGCGACGACGAACGAAAGGTTCTCGCCCGCATCGGCGCGCCGGCCTCTGTCCGCCTGGCCTGCCAGTTGCGCCCGGTGGCCGACGTCGCGGTGGTGCCGTTGTTGCCGCCCAATGTTTCCATGCAAAGCGGCGTGCTCCGGCCCAACTATCTACAGGGCAGCGAGCGGGAGATCGCGGTGCTGTTCGCCGATCTGCGCGCCTTCACGCAGTTTTCCGAAAGCAAGCTGCCCTATGATGTGGTTTTTGCCCTGAACCAGTATTTTCGCGGCATGGGTCAGGCGGTGGAGGCGGCCGGCGGGCATCTGGACAAATTCATCGGCGACGGCGTGATGGCGCTGTTCGGGGTACGGTCGGATCTGGAAACCGGCTGCCGCCAGGCCCTGGCGGCGGCGGCGGGAATGGCCCGGGCGTTGGAGCATTTAAATCATCAATTGCGCCATGATCTGGATGAACCCCTGCGCATGGGTATCGGCATCCATGCCGGCCCGGCCATTGTCGGCGAAATGGGCTATGGCGCGGCGACAACGGTTACCGCCATCGGCGATACGGTCAACACCGCCTCCCGCCTGGAAACCATGACCAAGGATTTTACAGTGCAGGCGGTGATATCCAGCCGTGTTTCGGAAAGCGCGGGCGCCGATCTTTCGGCCTTCGAGGTGCGCGAGGTCACCGTGCGCGGGCGGGCCGAAACAATGGCGGTGCATTTGATCGCCGATGCCCGCGACCTGCCAGGCGCCGAGACCGGCGCCGCCAAACAGCGCCGCGGCAGCCGCCGGGTTCGGGTCAAGGCGCCAGCATAGGAACGGAAACAGTAGCCCGAAAAGAAAAAGGGGCCGCGCCGGATTGGCGCGACCCCCATTTTCGTAGGTTTATGTGCGTATTGGTGAGCCGGCTTAGAAGCCCATGCCACCCATACCGCCCATGCCACCCATTCCGCCCATGTCGGGCATGCCGCCGCCCATATCGGGCATGCCGCCGCCGCCGGCGCCCTTCTTGGCGGGCTTGTCGGCAACCATGGCTTCGGTGGTGATCAACAGGCCCGAGACGGAGGCCGCGTCCTGCAAGGCGGTCCGAACCACCTTGGCCGGATCGACGATGCCGTCCTTGACCATGTCCACATACTTCTCGGTCTGTGCGTTGAAGCCCCAGTTGGTGTCCTTGCTCTCCATCACCTTGGAGGCGACAACGGCACCGTCCACGCCCGCGTTTTCGGCGATTTGCCGGATCGGGGCCTGCAGGGCACGGCGGATGATATCGATACCCGCCTGCTGGTCGTGGTTCTTGACCTTCAACTTGTCCAGGGCGCGGCTGGCATAGATCAGGGCGCAACCGCCACCCGGCACGATGCCTTCCTCGACCGCGGCCCGTGTCGAGGCCAGGGCGTCATCGACGCGGTCCTTGCGCTCTTTCACTTCGACCTCGGTCGCGCCGCCAACCTTGATAACGGCGACGCCGCCGGCCAGCTTGGCCAGACGTTCGTGCAGTTTTTCCTTGTCGTACTCGGACGTGGTCTCGTCGGCCTGGGCCCGGATCTGGCTGCATCGCGAATTGATGTCGCCCTTCTTGCCGGCGCCGTTGACGATGACCGTGTCTTCCTTGGTCATGGAGACCCGCTTGGCGGTGCCCAGCATGTCCAGGCTGACGCTTTCCAGCTTGATGCCCAGATCTTCCGAAATCACCTGACCACCGGTCAGAATGGCGATGTCTTCCAACATGGCCTTGCGCCGGTCGCCAAAGCCGGGAGCCTTGACCGCCGCCACTTTCAGGCCACCGCGCAGCTTGTTCACCACCAGGGTGGCCAGGGCTTCGCCCTCCACATCCTCGGCGATGATCAGCAGGGGCCGGCCGGACTGTACGACCGCTTCCAGGATCGGCAGCATGGGCTGCAACGAGGTCAGCTTGCTTTCGTGCAGCAGGATGTAGGGATTTTCCTGCTCGGAAACCATCTTTTCCGCGTTGGTGATGAAATAGGGCGAGAGATAGCCCCGGTCGAACTGCATGCCTTCAACCACGTCCAGCTCGGTATCCAGGCTTTGCGCCTCTTCCACCGTGATGACGCCTTCGTTGCCGACTTTTTCCATCGCCGTGGCGATCATCTCGCCAATCTCGCTTTCGCCGTTGGCGGAGATGGCGCCAACCTGGGCCACTTCCTTGCGGCCCGCGACTTTCTTGGCGCTTTTTTGCAGGGCGGCGACAACCGCCTCGACCGCCAGATCAACGCCGCGGCGCAGATCCATGGGGTTCATGCCGGCGGCAACGGACTTGGCACCTTCGCGCACGATGGCCTGGGCCAATACGGTGGCGGTGGTGGTGCCGTCGCCGGCGACGTCGTTGGTCTTGGACGCGACTTCACGGACCATCTGGGCGCCCATGTTCTCGAACTTGTCCTTCAGCTCGATTTCCTTGGCGACGGTGACGCCGTCCTTGGTCACGCGCGGGGCACCGAACGATTTGTCCAGGACCACGTTGCGGCCCTTGGGACCCAGGGTCACCTTGACCGCGTTGGCCAGGACATCGACGCCGCGCAACATGCCGTCACGGGCCTCGGTGTCGAATTTGATTTCTTTGGCAGCCATGCTTGCTGGCCTCCTTCTAAATTTATGTCAGGCAGTGGGTAAAAAAGAAGCAAGGCAGCCTTTAAGCCGCCTTTTTGCCCTTTTTCGCCTTCTTGGCGGGCTTGGCGGGTTCGTCCGCAAGCACGGCCATGATGTCGGATTCGTTCATGATCAGCAGTTCCTGGCCGTCCAAGGTAACCTCGGTGCCGGACCATTTGCCGAACAGCACGCGGTCACCGTTCTTGACGGTGAGAGCAACCCGATCGCCCTTTTCATCGCGGGCGCCAGGGCCGACGCCCATGATGATGCCCTGCATTGGTTTTTCCTGTGCCGTATCGGGAATGATAATGCCGCCGGCGGTTTTGGTGTCCTCATCGGCGCGCTTGATCAGCACGCGGTCGTTCAGCGGACGAAGCTTCATGGAGTCCTCACAGTCGCTGTAGGTTGCAAAAAAACGGTTTCGTCGATAGCGGTTTCGCTAATTTCAGCCGCCAAGAGCGCTTGCTAGCACTCTATGGAGGCGAGTGCCAGTGATTTAGGCGAGGCGGGCTTCAGGTTCAAGTACTTCTTTTCCCCCCGGTCCAACAATTTCTGTTAGCCACCTTGCCAGGTGAGTGCCAAGCCATTGAATTTGCACAACTTTCAACGGAACGTTAAGATGTTCATGGGATTATGTGAAACATTAGGGGAGGTGGTTTGGTGAGCATAAAAGGAGCAGCATCATGGCCACGATAAAAACCCAGCTGGACGGCTACCGGCTGACGACGGCGGAAATTACCTATCGGCTACCGGATTGGCCCGCCTTGTTGCAGACCTATTTATGGCAGGAATATGATCTGGCGCCGCGCTTTCCCCGCCTGCATGAATTCCTCGCGTTCTGGGAAAAGCATCTGGACGGCCCGTTGCACTCGGTCCGTGTCGCCTCGGCAAAACTGATCACGCCATCAGAGTTTCGCCACTTGGAGGCAGATAAAATAGTGCATTAGGACGTTTCTATTTCTGGTTTGACCGCCCGCCCCCTCAAGGCCCAAGGCGTGGGGACGAGAGAGCGGGCGGTCTGAAATCGAATTAGCCGCCGTAGAAAACGTTGTCGCCAAGCTCTTTCATTTCCAGGATGGCTTCGTCGGCGCGGCCTTCTGGTTCCTTGGCGACATTGGCATCGACCACTTCGCCAACCAGGATGTGATGGTCGCCCTGTTCCACGATTTCGACAATCTTGCATTGCACCGAGGCGACGGCGTTATCCAGGATGGGAGCACCGTTGCCGCCCATGGTGAAGGGCTCGCCGCTGACCGTGTCGCCGTCGCGGGTGGCGGGCTTGAAGAAGCCAAAGGCCATGCCCTGCTGTCCCTTGCCCAGCATGTTCAGGGTGAAGTTGCCGGCTGCCTTGGCGATGGTGTAGGCGCCCGAATCCGCTTTCGCGCCGACTACGACCAGCGGCGGTGCGAAAGAGGTTTGCGTCACCCAGTTGACCGTGGCGGCGGCGACTTCACCGTCGTTTTCCGCCGTCATCACGTAGATGCCGTAGGGGATCATGCGTAGGGCTGTTTTTTTTGCGTCGTCGTCCATGAAATTTTCCTTTGCTGGAATAGTCTTTGCATTTCGGCGTTGTCTATTTCGCCGTTTGAAAACGGCTGTCAGGCGGCGGCGCTGGGCCGGGCCTGCATGCGTTCGTGCCAGGCGGTGATATTGCTCAGCGATTGATCAATCGGTTGATCCACGCCGGCAAAGAAATCGAGGAAACCGAACAGCAGAATATCGGCCAGGGTCAAACGATCGCCGACGATAAAGTCCTTGCCCGCCATCTGTTGATCAAGCCACTGCAATTTGTCCTGAGCCGCTGCTTTTAAATCGTCGGCGGCCTGGGGCATGCAGCGCATGCGGTCCTGAAACATCTTCAGACCGGTGGAATAGCGGAAGCCGTTGGCCATGGGTTCGCAGATGTTCAGATCAATGCGCCGGGTCCACATGCGGGTTTCCGCCTTTTCCTCCGCCGTGGCGCCGATCAGCGCCGGTTCGGGAAAACGGTCCTCGAGATATTCGCAGATCACCGTGATTTCGGCCAAAATGCTGCCGTCATCTAGCTCCAAGGCCGGACATTGTCCCGACGGATTGAGCTTTAGAAAGTCCGACTGACGGTTGACGCCGGCCCTTATATCGACTTCGTCCATGGGCAGGTCAATGCCCTTTTCGGCCATGAATATGCGCACGACGCGCGGATTTGGGCCGACGGAATTGTACAATTTCATATTTCGGATTTCCCCCTGAGATTCCTATCCTGCCGCATGTAAAACCAGCGCGGCGGCAATGGCAAGGTAAAGTCACTGAAGAACAAAACTTATTCGCTGTATTGGTACTTAGTTTACCAATTAGCGCTATTGCTCTTCGACTTCCGACTGTTGGAGTGAGGGCAATGGAAATTCAAGGTAACCCGGTTCGCGTGCTGGCGGCCGAGGACGATGCGGACGACCGCCTGTTGATCCAGGAGGCATTCGAGGAACTTCACCTGTCCAATCAACTGGAGTTTGTCGAGGATGGCGTCCAATTGATGGATTATCTGTATCGGCGCGGCGCCTATGAGATCCTCGCGGGCGAGCCATTGCCCGGCCTATTGCTGTTGGATTTGAACATGCCGCGTAAGGATGGCCGCGAGGCGTTGAAGGAAATCAAGGCCGATCCCGACCTGCGCCGAATTCCCGTGGTCGCGCTGACCACGTCAAAGGCGGAAGAGGATATTCTGCGCACCTATGACCTGGGTGTGAATTCATACATCACCAAGCCGGTATCCTTTGACGGCCTGATCGCCACTGTCAGGGAATTGACCAATTACTGGTTGCAGATTGTCATGTTGCCGCCCCGTTAAAGGCGGCCGGACCACTACCAGCAGCTATTTACAAGCCTCTTTTGGACAGCAAATAGGGGCGGCACCGGGCCGCCCCTTTGTTGCAATAGCGTAAATGCGCCTACTTCGATGCGTCCAGCAGCTTGCGCATATGTTCGTTCACCTGACCGCTGTGGTGGCGGGCGGTCTTGCCCGTGGGCTCCAGGGTTTCGTCATAGAAGAATGATGGCAACTCGTCATCGGCCTCGGTAAAGCCGGCCTGACGGTTAAATTCCCATTCCATCTGCAAGGCTTCGCGGCCCAGATCCTTCATGAACGAGGCATCGAAGTTGGTGCCATGGGCGTCGTTGAGGGCGGAAACGATCAAGCCGTGATTGATGTTGGTTACGGAGCGTCCGAACAGGCAAAGACCCAGTGAATCGGCCGCCGCGCAATCTTCCTGGATGTCCAGGCTGGCCTCGGTCAGCTCTTCCGTCGTCATATCGGCGCTTTTATGGCCCGGGATATTGCCGGCCGTGTGATCGGCGCCCTGGGCTGTCATCATCATGGAAATGCCGGTGACCTCGATGGCGCGGGGGTCATAGGCGCTGATGCCCTGATTCTTGATCACCGGGACGCGGGCGACATCGTAATGTTTGCCGACCCGGCCGGCGCCCTGGGCCAGGATGCGGCCCCGCTCGTTACCGGCGCGGATATCGTCAAGCGCGGCCAGCATGAAATAGGCATCGCCGAATTCGCCTTCGCCAGCCTCCATCAAAACACCCAGCATGGCGCCGACCTCGATGGTATCGATGCCCAGATCGTTACATTGATGGTTCGTGCGGGCCACGTCGTCGGGATCTTTCAGTCCGCAGTTGCTGCCCAGCAGGCCAAGGGATTCATATTCCAGCGGCGAGACCATTTCCTCGCCCTTGTCATCGACATAGACGTTGGAGCATTTGATCATGCAGCCGGGCATGCAGGCATGGGTTGTCTCGCCGCCCCGTTCGATGGTCAGGTCGCGGATATAGCTGCCGCCCAGCTTCAAGGTTTCCTCGGAAGCGTCGACCAGGCGTCCGTCGCTGAAATTGCGCGTCGGCAGGCCGCCAAGCTGGTTGGTCAGATCGCTGACCATGGCCGTGCCGAACATGGAGAAGGCCTCGATTGCCTTGTCCTCGCGCAGCAGTTTGCCGTATTCACGCACCCGGCCCATGACCTTCTTGCGGTCGTGGAAGGTGGGCATTTTGTTCATATCGACAACGATCGCCTTGACCTTCTTGCTGCCCATCACCGCGCCGACGCCGCCGCGGGCCGCGATCCGTACCGGCCGCCCCTCGGGATCGGGGAACGAGATGCCGGCCACCAGGCCGCCGTATTCGCCGACCGGGCTGCACAGTCCCATGGAGACCTTGTCGCCGTATTTTTCGAACAGCATCGCCGCCGTCTCGATATTGCCCATGCCCAGGAACGGCGTTGCGTCGTCAAAGCTGATGTCGCCTTCCTTGTTGACGCGGACGATCACCCAATCGTCGGAGGCGCCCATCAGGGTTATGCCGGCTATTTCGCACTGGCCCAGGGCAAAGGCGAAGGTGCCGCCCGCGTTGGCTTCCTTGATGCCGCCCGTCAGCGGGCTTTTGCAGCCGACGGAGATGCGGTTGGCGTTGGAAAAGTTGGTGCCGGCCAGCGGCCCGGCGGAAAAGATCAAAGGATTGCCCGGCGACAGCGGGTCGACCGTGGCGGCGCCCTTGTCCAGCAGGGTTTTCGCGATGAAATGCCGGCCCACGCGAATGCACGCCGCGCCGGTCAGCTCCTCGGTCTCGGTGGATTGATCATCGAGGTTTATGTGCAAATATTTCCGCATGGTGCCATCGCCTTATTCCTGGGGTTAATCTTATTGGCGTTGATATCAATAGAAGGCGGACCGCCAATGGCAGCCCGTTTCCATGATGATGCAACAATCCATGACCTATTTTAGCACATCCATCCGGCAAGGCTAGGCGTGGTATTGGCCTTCCTTAATTACCCTCTGTTGCGCCGGGCGGTGAGCAGTAGGTAGACGCCGGCGGCAAGTGGCGCGGCGGCGGTCAGATAGAAGGCGTTGGCGTAGCCGCCGCCGAACTCGACCATCAGGCCAAAAACCGGCGGGCCCGACACGATGCCGAAGAACAGAAAGAACTGCCCGCCGCCCACCACTTCGCCGATCTTGCCCGGCGGTGCCAGGCGGGAGAACTCGGATAGGAGGAGGCCGAGTACGCCGTTGCTGCTGGCGCCCAGCATGGCGGCGATCAGCGCGGTCAGCCAGTATGGCCAGGCGGGCGTGAAGAAACTCATCGCGGCGATGGAGGCGGACATGATGATGCCGATCAGGCCAAGCAGGACCCAGGTGCTGAGAAAATGGCTTGCCACGGCGCCCCAGATAATCCGCGCCGGGATGGCGGCGCCATGGAAAATGGCAAACATGGCGCCGGCGAAGGCCAGCGACAGACCATTCTCTTCCACAAGATAGACGACCATGAACGCCATGATGGCCATCTGCGTGAAGGTATAAAAATAGCCCGCCGCCACCAGCGTCAATAACGGCTTGGAAGTGATGATCACCCGCAGGGAGTCCGTTACGCCGGCCAATCCGATGCGAAATTCGGGGTCGCGGTCATCGTCAAGGCCGTCGCGGATAAACTGCATCCCGAAAAGCGTTAAAAGCGGCACGGCGGCAATCACCGTGACGGCAATGCGCCAGTCATAAAGCGCCATCAGGGGCGGCAGCAACAGTCCGGCAAGCATGCCGCCCAACGGCGTCCCGGTCTGCTTCAGGGAAAAAACCAGTGGCTGCCAGCGCGGCGGGGAATGCCGGGCCAGGACCCGTGAACTGGCCGGATTAAGCGGCCCCATGCCGATGCCGATCAGGGCGGCGCCACAAATCGCCAGCCACCAGACGGGCGCGGCGCCGGCCAACGCCAGGCCAAGGCTGGCCGCCAGCAACGCGGCCTGGCTGGTTCGAATGGCGCCGTAACGGCTTAGAAAACTGCCGGCGGCCAGACCCGACAACATACCAACGGTATACAGAACGGCCACATAGACGCCGATACTGGTCGCCTTGACGCCCAGGTCTGCGGCGGCCTGCACCGCCACCACGGCGGCGGAAAAACTGCACATCTTGGCGAATGCCTGGATCGCCAGCATCGCCGGCAGGGCGATGCGGATTTTCGCTGGCTGGGCCCGAGGGCCCATCTGGGGAGCCTCCATCTAGATGGTCAATACGGCCTTGCCCGCGAAATCACGGCCAATCAACTGCGCCGCCGTCTCGCCGATCTGCTCCCAATTGCCGGTGACCGGTACATGGGTCGTCAGGCGCCCATCGGCCAACAGGGCCAACAGGCGGTCTAGGCCCTTGGCCGCCGTCTCCACTTCCGATTCCCGATAAAGGTGAAATCCCTCGATACGGCCATCGCCGGTGAACATCAGATCGCGCACCGCCAAGCCGGTCTCGGCACCGGCACTGACGCCGTAAAGGATGGCCCGGCCACGCTCGTCCAATTGTGACAGTAATTTGGATAATATCTGTCCGCCGACACCATCGATGATCGAACGGAACGGACCTTCAAGCCCGGAGCCATCGGCTGAAATGACCACATCGCTGACGCCCGTTGACCGCACCATGTCGGCGAAATCCGGCCGGCGTAGCTGCGCCGTGACCTTGGCACCCATCAGCCGGCCCAACTGGCAGGCAAAATAACCGACACCGCCGCTTGCCCCGGTCACCAGCACCCTGCTTCCCAACAGCCGCTCGCAGCGTTCCAGCGCATAGAGCGCGGTAAGGCCGGCAACCGGCAGGGTGGCCGCGTCTTCATCGGAAACCGCATCGGGAATGACGGCGAAATCAACCGTCGGCAGGGCCACGTACTGGGCCCAGCCCTGCATGCGGCGGGAGAAGCCGACCACGCGCGCGCCCTGTTCCGGGCCGCTGCCGTCGCTGGCGGCGGTCTTCACCACACCAGCAAGATCCCAACCGATCTGCGTACCGTCCGCCGCTGTCTCGGCGCGGCGCAACTCGCCCCGGTTAAGCGAAAATGCCGTAACCTCGATGACCGCCTGGTTGGAATCGGCGACGGGGTCCGCTGCCTCGCCAATTTCCAGGCAGCCCGGCATGTTCGCATTGGTCACAACTGCTTTCATTCGATCTCTCCTTGCAACTCGCTTCGCCTGACTAGCCCAGCAGCTTGCGAAAATGCGCCAGGGTGCGTTGCATCGCCGGCGCGGCGGCGGCTTCCTTATAGGGCGGATAGCCGTGCCGGTTAAAGCCATGTTCGGCACCGGGATAAAGATGAATGTCCACATTATCCCATGTCCCCATATGGGCCTGAATGGCATCAACGGTGTCTTGCGGCACGTGCGGGTCAATGCCGGCGAAGTGCATCAGGATCGGGCAGTGCAGATTTTCGGCCTCGTCCAGATGCTCGTGGATCTGAACCCCGTAGTAGCTCACCGCCGCGTCGATTTCATGCCGCGTGGCCGAGAGATAAGTGAACTTGCCGCCCAGGCAAAATCCCACGACGCCGACCTTGCCGGTGCAGTCTGGCCGCGCCTTCAGGGTGGCAACGGTATCGCCCAGGTCATTGGCGAATTGATCCGTGTCCAAATCGGCCCGCAAGGCCTGCGCCTTGGCCCGGCCCTCGTCGGTGTAGGGCAGGTAACAGCCCGGCTCCTGGCGCCAATAGACATCCGGCGCGATGACGGTGAAGCCTTCGGCGGCGAAGCCGTCTGCGACCGAGCGGATATGATCGTTGGTGTTGAAGACTTCCGGCAACAGCACGATGCCCGGCGCGGGGGCGGGGGTGGCTTCTGGCAACGCCAGATAGGCCGCGAAGGTGCCGCCCCCCGTCGCATTGATCTCGATGTCTTGGCCCATTCGTTGTCTCCCGTACTATCAATGGTTGGCTTCAGAGGCTGGCGCCGCCGAGGCAGCATTTCTTGTATTTCTTGCCGCTGCCGCAGGGGCAGGGGTCGTTGCGGCCGACCTGGCGCACGGGCTTTTTCGTGCCTTGCCGCAGTATCTCCATGATCTTCGTGGCCGGCTGCCGCATCTTTTTCAGTTGCGCGAATTTTTGCAGATAGGGCCGGGCGTGCAGAGCAAAATGTTTGTAGCCGGCACAGAGATAATTCAGGCCGTCTTCGCCATCCGGTGTCTGGATGAAGCGGTCCTTGGGGCAGCCGCCATTGCAGGAGGCGAGCACTTCGCAGTCCCGGCAATATTGCGGCAGGCTGTCTTTTTTATGGTTGCCGAATTTTTCCTGTGCCGCGCCGTTGATCATATCGACCAGCGGCGTCTCCTGGATATTGCCCAGCATGTGGGCCGGTTCGACGAAATGATCGCAGGAATAAAACTCGCCGGTATGTTCGACGACGACCACGTCGCCGCAGGTCTCCCGCAACACGCAGAGCGAATGATCCAGGCCGATATAGGGCCGCAGGGCCTCTTCGAAATTGTGGATCGTGATGCGGCCCACATCATTGCGCACCCATTCGTCGAACACTGCGCTTAGGAATTCGCCGTATAGCTTGGCGGGCACGGATTCCTTCTTCACGCCGCGCTCGCCGTCGCGGATGACCAGGGGCAGGAATTGCAGAAAATCTATGCCCAGATCCCTGAAGAAACGATAGACCAGTACCGGCTGGCGGGCATTCCGTTCGCTGACGACGCAAAGCAGGTCGCAATGGATGCGGTGTTTCTTGAACAGGCGGTGGGCATGCAGAACCTGTTTGTGGGTCGCCTCCGCCTTTTTTGTGACCCGGTAATGGTCGTGCAGATATTTCGGGCCGTCGATGCTGAGGCCCACATAGAAGCGGTTGCTGCCCAGAAAGCGGCACCATTCCTCGTCGATCAGGGTGCCGTTGGTCTGAATGCCATTGACGATCTTGCGGCCGTCGGGGCGGTGGCGTTCCTGCAGTTCCAGGATTCGGCGGAAATAGTCGATGCCTAGCAGCGTCGGCTCGCCGCCGTGCCAGGAAAAGAAAATCGTCTCGTCCGGCGAGGCCTCGATATGCTGGATAATATAGTTTTCCAACAGCTCGTCAGCCATGCGGTGGGATTGCGATTTCGGGTAAAGCTGTTCTTTTTCGAGGTAGTAGCAGTAACCGCAGTCGAGATTGCAGATCGCGCCAACCGGCTTGACCATGACCTGAAATCCCCGTCTCGCCGTCTCCACGATCTAGCGTCCCTTGCGATGCATTGTTGGCAATCCCTAACTGCCTTACACTCCGGTGCGAAGCAGCGAAATTTTTCTAATCATACATACAAAGGTAACGCCATGTCCGCATTCTATGAACTACGCCAATATCACGTCCTTCCGGGCAAGATGGATGCCTGGGTCAAGGTGATGGAGGAAGAGATCATTCCCTTCCAGGTTTCCAAGGGCATGGTGATCTGCGGCAGCTTCCAGGGCGAAGAAGATGACAGCGTATATGTCTGGCTGCGCCGTTTCGAGAGCGAGGCTCAGCGCGAAGAGCTCTACGCGGCGGTCTACGGGTCGGACTATTGGAAGAACGAGATGTCGCCCAGGGTGCCGGACTATCTCGACCGCTCCAAAATGGTGATTACGCGTATGATACCAACCAGCAAATCCACTGTCCGCTGAGGCGTAAGTTGAGCGCCACCGCGACGGCGAAAATCGCGGCCTTCGCGGCGCAAACCGGATGGGAGGATATTCCCGCCCATGTGCGCCACGAGGCCAAGCGTTCGCTGTTGAACTATTTCGCCACCGCCATCGCCGGCAGCGGCGAGGCAGCGGTGGCTACCAGCCTGGCCGTGCTGGCGCCGTTCGCGGGGCCGGCTGCCTGCCGGGTCATCGGGCGGGCGGAGCAGGTGGATATGCCGCTCGCCGCCTATCTGAATGCGATCAGCGCCAACGTATTTGACTATGACGACACCCATCAGGAAACGGTGATCCATCCGACGGCACCGATCGCGCCGGCGCTGTTTGCCCAGGCCGAAACGCGGCGCTGTTCGGGTGCCGAGCTGTTGCGGGCCTTCGTGCTTGGCGGCGAGATTGAGTGCCGCATCGGCAACGCCGTATCGCCGTCGCACTACGCGCGCGGTTGGCACATTACCTCGACCTGCGGTGTTTTCGGTGCCGCGGCAGGTATCGGTGTACTACTTGGGCTAAGCCCGGAACAACATGCCTGGGCCATGGGCAACGCCGCCGCGCAAGCCTCGGGCCTGGTCGAAACCCTGGGCACCATGTCGAAAAGCGTCTCCGTCGGCAATGCGGCGCGCAACGGCATCCTCTCGGCCCTGCTGGCGCAAGAAAATTTTTCCGGGCCGGCGGATCCGTTGGCGGGGGAACGTGGTTTTCTCCCGGTTTACTCCGACCAGCCGGCGGTAGACAGATTGACCGATGGGCTGGGCGAGGAATGGGAGATCGCCAAGAATACCTACAAACCGTATCCGGCGGCGATTGTTTTGCATCCGGTGATCGAGGCCTGCATCCGGCTGCACCGGGAGGCCGGCCTGCGCGCGGAAGATATCGCCGAGGTTGAACTGACCGGACACCCGCTGTTGCGTCAGCGGACGGACCGGGCCGAGGTGGTGACGGGAACATTGTCGCAAGTCAGCGCGCAACACGCCATTGCCATCACATTACGCCGTGGCAAGGCCGGCCTCGTGGAGTTCAATGATGCGGCGGTCGCCGAAACCCTGGGCGACGGCATCCGGCCGCAAGTGACATTCATTGATGACGCCAACCGCGCCCTTGAAACCGTGCGCATGCTTGTGCGTACCCGGCATGGGCAGTCCCACGATATTGAAATTACCGCCGCCAAGGGCGGGCCGCTGAACCCCATGACGGATGGGGAATTGGAAGAAAAACTCGCCGAACTTGCCGCCTATCGTGGCTTCAACCGCGACCTCGCCGCCATCGCCCAGGCTGTCTGGTTCCTCGACGATGCTGACGATGCCGGAAAGATCATGGCCCTCGCCAATTTGCCTGGATAATTTGTGCTTCCCGCAGGGCCGGGAGCAGCCTTTATCGGCCCGTAATGCAAATTTGACGATGACGAATAGCAAACTATATCCCGTAACTTAAGGAACTTGAGCCGGTTTGCGCAGCCTGTGGAAGCGGCGGCGAACGCGTATTCGTAATTCAAACTAAAAAGCATTTGGGCGTTCAATAGGGATCAAACAGATGAAGCACATTGCGATCGTTTGCTCTGCATTGGCTCTGCTGGCCTTGCCGGCGGCTGCGCAGGAAAAAGTCCACATCACCGAGGCGCAGGCGAACAAGCTTTTCGCCGGCAAGGCATTCTCGCCTTATGTGAACCGCACGTTTCCCAGCCGGGTGTTCTGGGGTGATACCCATTTGCACACCGGTTTGTCGTTGGATGCCGGCCTGTTCGGCAACACACTGACGTTGGACGATGCCTATCGATTTGCGCGCGGAGAGCAGATCAAGGCTTCCACGGGCTTGCCGGCGAAACTCAGCCGCCCGCTGGATTGGCTGGTCGTGACCGACCATACGGACTTGATGGGTTTCGCCACGGACCTGAAAGCAGGGGCACCGCATATCCTGAAGAATAAGAAGGGCAAGGAGTGGTACACCGGCTTCCAGAAAGGCGGCATGGAGGCAGGCAAGGCGGCATTTGATCTGATCACGAATTTTTCACAAATGACTTTGCCAAAAGACCTTATCAAAGCCTACAGCCCGGGCGCGGAAGTGTTTGATGGCGTCTGGAACGACATTGTCGATGCGGCGGAGCGCTATAACGATCCGGGCCGTTTCACGGCCTTTATCGGCTTTGAATGGACCTCCGTGCCGAAGGGTTTCAACCTGCACCGCAACGTCATTCTGCGCGACAACGCCGACCGTGCCCGGCAGGTCGTCCCGTTAACGACGCAACCGCCGGTAGGCTCCACCGATCCGCTGGAGCTTTATAAGTGGCTGGAAATGTATGAAGCCAAGACGGGCGGTAAAGCCTTTGCCCTGGCCCATAACGGCAACCTGTCCAACGGTTGGATGTTCCCGACCGAGACGACCTATCACAAGGGCAAGGTCGACGCCAACTATGTGAAACAGCGCGCCAGGTGGGAGCAGCAATACGAGATTACCCAGATCAAAGGTGACGGCGAGGCGCATCCGACCCTTTCGCCCGAAGACGAGTTTGCCGACTATGAAAACTGGGACGTGGGCAATTTGGATATCACCGAGCTTAAGAAGCCCGAAATGCTGAAAGGCGAGTATGCCCGGGAATCGTTGAAATTGGGCCTGGCGCTGGAAGCGAAATTTGGCGTCAATCCCTACAAATTTGGTTTTGGCGGGGCGACCGACAGTCACACTGGTCTGGCCACGGCGGCGGAAGAAAACTTCTTTGGCAAGTCCACCAGCGTGGAACCAAGCGTCGGCCGCATCAACCATCCCTTCATCGCCAACAAAATGGGCAAGATCGAAGGTTATAAACTGGTCGCCTCGGGCTATACAGGCGTCTGGGCGCGGGATAATACGCGTAGTTCAATTTATGACGCCATGGTCCGCCGCGAGACCTATGGCACCACCGGCACCCGCTTGATCGTGCGGTTCTTTGGCGGTTGGGATTTCACCAACGATGACCTGCGTAGCCGGACGCCGGCCTTCCGCGGCTACGAGAAGGGCGTTCCCATGGGTGGCGATCTGCCTGAAGCCGACGGTAACGGCGCGCCGAAATTCATGGTCTATGCCCTGCGCGATCCCATCGGTGCCAATCTGGACCGCATCCAGATCATCAAGGGCTGGCTGGATGCCGACGGCAAGACGCACGAGAAAGTGTACGATGTCGTCTGGTCTGGCGACCGTAAGCCGGACGGCAAGGGAAAGCTGCCCGCCGTCGGTAATACCGTTGATTTGGAAGCGGCCTCCTGGACCAACACCATCGGCGCATCGGAATTGGCCACTGTTTGGACTGACCCTGATTTCGATGCCAAGCAGCGGGCCTTCTACTATGCCCGCGTGCTGGAAATTCCCACCCCGCGCTGGGTGCTTTACGACAAGCTTCGCTTTGGCACCAAGATACCAAAGGAAGCCGAATTGATCGGCCAGGAACGCGGCTACACCTCACCGATCTGGTACTCACCAGCGGGCTAGTTGTTGATTGGGTGTTTGTCCCCGCACTTCCAATCGAGGCGCGGGGACAGGTTTGTCTAGAAGCTGGCCAGGCGCTCGATAAACCAATAAGCGGACAAGCCGCCGGTGGCATAGGCGAGGGAGATATAGCCCGGATTGGCCGGTTTTGTGAACGCGGCCAGAACAAGCGGCATGGCGCGGGACAGCAGAAACCCGGCCGCCAGCACTGCCCCTACGAAGGCAAGCTGCCCCGCCTCCACGCCAAGGTTGAAGGCCAGTAGCGCCAGCGGCACGTCGCCGGGCGGCAGGCCGATCTCGGCCAGGGCGCCGGCAAAGCCGAAACCATGTAGCAGACCAAAGGCGAAGGCGACCAGCCAGGGGTGGCGTTCCGACAAGCGAAGCCCGTGCCGCCGCCCCCGCCCCCGACGTTGCAGCAGTTCCACCGCCAGGAACATGATGGTCAGGGCGATGATCGCCTCCACCGGTGGCCCGGATATCACCAGCCAGCCCAGGGTGGAGGCGGCCAGCGTCAAGCTGTGCGCCACCGTGAACGCGGTAACCGCGCCAAGCAGGCGCCATTTGTTCGTGATCAGCAACAGCAGCGCGAAGACAAACAGCAGATGGTCGAAGCCTTCGAGGATATGGTTTGTGCCCAACCCCAAGTAGCCGAGGAATACGGACCATTGGCTTGATTTTGCGGGGACAAGCATGCTGGGGTTATCCGGGGTCAGGCGCTTGGTCCGGCCTTCTCCCGGTGTTAGTTCGTAGCGCACCAGGACATCGGTGTTGGTGCGCGCCAGGCCCTTGATAATGATTTCATGGCCCGCCAGGCCACTGGGGCAATTCACCACCCAGGCCGCAAGCCATGCGGCGCCGTCGAAACGGGTGGCGGGCGGCAGCGGTTGCGCGCAGCTGTTGGGCAGTTGCGCCTGAATGGCCATGGCCCTGCCCTTCACATCGGGCACCCGCCAGACCGCGCGCCAGGCGTCGCCGCCCAACGCCTGCAGCTCCAAATAGCCTGGCTGCAAGGCGTGCGCCTTGGCCTCATGGGCGCCGGCCATGGCGGTGATGAACCACAGGACCGCCGCGAACAGCTTCATTGCCGGGCCGCCACCGTTGTATCGGGCAGTGTCACAGCGTAGCGCTGGCGCAGCCGCTGATAGCGGTCTTCTTCCATGGCCGCCGAATTGCTCTCGATCCAGTGATGCCGGACCGCCTCGCGAACGGCTTCGAAAGCGGGCACCCGGTCGCCGATGCGCTGATCGATCCGGATCAGGTGCTGGCCGTAGCCGGAGCGGACCGGGCCGGCCCAGTCGCCGGCCTTGAGATCCGCCAGGGAGCGATAAAAGCCGGCGCCGAAGACGCCGTCCACCGTTTCGGGCGGCGAGGGCGCCAACGAAGGCGGCAACATGGTACGGGCGCCAAGGCTGGCCGGGTTGGCGCCGTCCCTCAATGCTGCGTGGATACCCTGGACTTTGCCGTCATCAGGTTCCGAGCCCAAAAACACCTGTGTTAGCGCAACCCGCCCGATGACGCGAAAGCGGTCTCGATGCCGTGCATAGTGCTCCCGCAAGGCTGCTTCGGACGGCACCATGGCTGCGGCGGCCGCCGCCGTCAGAAATTCCATCTTTTGCCGCAGCCGGCGCCTGATCACCGGATCATTCCGGTCCAGACCCAGGGCCAGCGCCTCGCGCACAAGGACTTCCTCGCGGACATGGTTCTCCAGCAGGCCGGCCAATTCCACCTTATTCGGCTGCCGCCGCCAGGTTGCCTTGAAGCCGGCCGCCAGGCGATCGGCGGTCTGTGATTTCACGATGATCGCCGTCGCCGGCGTCATCGCGGGCTTATCGTCCAGTAACCTGAACGCGGCAAAAACCAATAGTCCAATTACGGTGAAATGCAGCACCGGCTCACGGACTATTCGGCGCATTGTTGGCATTGGCCGATCAGCCTACGGAATATCCCTTGGCATCAAGGCAGGTGGCGCGCGCACGGGCATAGGATTGCTGCAAATTAGCCTGTGCCTGCTGTTGCTGTGCCTGCTGCTGCTGGGCTTGTTGCTGTTGCTGTTGGGCTTGCTGTTGCGCGGCCGCTCTGTTTTGCCGCGCGCCCCTGGCCACACCGCTGATGGCGCCGGCCCATGCGGCCTTGTTCGAATCGCCATCCACCACCTTGCCGAAGACATAGCCCCTGGCGGCGCCGCGCAGGGCATTCCTGCCGTGGCGCGGCGCGGCTTGCTCTGGCGCGGGTGCGGGCGCCGGTGCGGTTGCCGCGCCCGCGGCGGGCGATGCCTTGGTCGGGTCATAGCCCGATTGCTGTGCCGCCCATTGATGGCATTCGAATTCATCGCGTTTTTGCTGCTCCGGCGTCTGACCTTTCTTTGGAAAAACGTGCTGCTGTGCGGCTGCCGATCCCGAAATCAGACAGGCCAGGACCGTTGTCGCCAAAGCAATGCGAATGGGTTGAATGTAATTTTTCACAGTTCCCGCCTCCAGCGAATTGGCGTTGATTTCCCGGCGCGCTGCCGCTCCGACAGCGCGCATATAAGATAAACTGTGCCGGCATTCATGGATGGCAAGTGGACTCCTCCGATTTGCCTTTTGCGGGTTCAAACACATATTCCCCTACGTCGTCACCGGGAGCCTTGGCGCGCCGGGGCCAGCATTGCTGGTTGGGTTCAGTCCGTGGAGGGAAGTATGTACCGATTGACAACGTGGAGGCCTAAATTCACGGCCCGGTTCGGCCTGTATCGGTTGGCCGCGGCGCTGCTAGTCTGTACCGGATATTCTTCTCCCCTCGGCGCGGAGACGGCGCCATCGCCCGGAGACTGGACCTACAGCATCATGGCTTATGGCTGGGGGCCGGGGATCGAAGGCAATTTTGGCCTGCGCAATACCAACAGCGACGTTGACGTCAGCTTCTCGGATATTCTGGAAGACCTGCAGATGGGCGCCATGGGCCAAGGCGAGGCGCGCAAGGGAAAATGGTCAATCCTGGTCGATGGCCTGTACATGAAACTGGAAGACAAGCAGACCCTGTTGCGCGGACGGGGGCGGGCCTCGGTCGAATTTGAACAGACCATGATCGAGGGTTTTGTCGGCTACCGCGTAATTGATGACCAGGTGAGCGGCGAAGGCGGTGCGCAACCATTGTCCATCGACCTGATGGCCGGCGGCCGTTGGAATCATGTCGAGGGCAAACTTGGCGCGGAAGTGGTTCTGTTGGGCCTCGGTACGGGATTCCAGCGCAGGAAATCGGTTGATTGGCTGGATCCGGTTATCGGCGCACGCGTTCGACTGGGTCTGACGGACCAGTTTAGCCTGGCCGGCTGGGCGGACGTGGGCGGGTTTGGCGTCGGCGCCGATTCCACCTGGCAGCTTGCCGGCTGGGTCGACTACGACTTCCAGAACAGCTGGCACATGGTCGGCGGCTATCGTCACCTGAATGTTGACTACGAGGAAGGCAGCGGCAGCACCCGCTTTGCCCTGGATGCCGACTATAGCGGCCCATTCGTTGGCGTTAGATATCGCTTTTAGGCGGCAGGCTCAGAACGCATAGACCATGGTTTCCTGTTGGCGCCCCCGCAATTGGATGGCGCCGACTTTCGAGGCTGTGTCTTCGAGCCCGGCCGCCGAGACGACAGCCTCGCTGGACAAAATTGTTACTTCGTCGGAGGCATCGCCATATTCCTTGCCCGCCCCTTCCAGACGAGATGCGGCGTTCACGGTATCGCCAATAATGGTGTAGTTGATCCGGTTGTCGGAGCCGATATTGCCAACCACGACGGGGCCGGTATGAATGCCGATGCGAAGGTGGACCGCCGGTTGGCCCGCCGCCCGCCGTGCGGCATTGTCACGCTCGACCGCGCCGCGAATGGCCAGCGTTGCTCGGCAGGCCCGCGCCGCGTGATCGGGCAGGTCTTCCGGCGCGCCAAAAAATGCCATGACCGCATCGCCAATGAACTTGTCCACCGTGCCGCCTTCATTTTCGATGCACTGCGATACCATTGAAAGATGACCATTGACGAAATTCGCCACCTCGATCGGCGTCATCCGCTCGGACATGGAGGTAAAGTCGACAATATCGGTAAATAGTACTGTTAATTCGCGTTCCCGCGGCTCCGTGGAATGATCGTCCCCCATGATGCGGCGAACGAGATCACGGGGCACATATTTGCCAAACCAGCGAAGGCTGTCAGCCATCGAATTCATCATGGCGTCCGTGGTGTCCACCTCTCTTACGCGTGAGGGCGGCAAGCGTTCGAATTCCAGCTCGAACCGTCCAATTTTATCGGCGACCAGGGCAATATCTCTTAGGGGCCTGGAAATCATGCGGGCGAGAAAGTAGGCGATCACCACGGCGCCAACGATGAGACATATGGCGGTTGCGTACAGTATCCACTTCAGGCGTACCAACTCGGAATGCTTGGGATTTGGGAGATAGCCGCCAAGTTTCCAGCCAGGCGGCTCGTCCAACGGCATCAGCGCAATACCATAATCGACGCCATCAAGATCGGCTTTGCGAAAAACAATCCTGGTATCTGGAAGCGGCACGATCTTGCCCCGCATGAGATGAACAATATTTGGGTCGACGGCCTCTGGCGTCCCCGGTTCGGCGCGGCCCGTAACAATATGCGGATGACCGACGATCGTGCCCGCGTCGTCCATAACGAAAACCGTACCGCCGGTTGCCGCCCCTATACGGGTGAGCCGATGGGACAGCGTCACGCCATCAAGTGAGGCATCAACCTGCAGCGCGGCCAGTTCAAAGATCATATTGGCCCGGCTCATGAACAAATCGGCGATGCTCTTCCCCATCATCTGAAACGTGAAAACAAAAACCAGGCCGCCGGAGCATATGGCTATGAACATCATTGCCGAGACCAGTACGGGGAAAATCGAGATGCGCATGACGGCGGGGCGCGGTCCAGGGCCCGTGCCTAAAACCTGGGAAGCGAACGCAGCGAACGCTGAATTTGCCGTTGGGTGCTTTGAACCCGTTTCATGTCTTCCATCTGCTTCTGGGCATCGGTTTTGCCGGAATTGTCCGGCGCCTTTTTCGCGCCCCCCATCTCCAGCGCCTCTTCCTGATTGCGGATCGATACGACGATGCGCTTTAACGCCGCCTTTCTTTCATCGCGGGTCATGGCGCCGGATTTGACCTTGGCGGTCAGTTCCTTGTGCTTGGCGATAAATCTGTCGTAATTGTCAGGCAGCCGTGACCGCGCCTTGAGAAGCTTGTTGATGCCGTCATAGGCGCAGCCCGCATATGCGTTCTCGTCCGGATGCAACTCGTAATCGCCCAGTTTATCGGCCTTGTCCGGGTCGTATCCTGTTTTAGCGCTACATTGATCGAGATAAGCCCTCAACTCCGATACGGCGTCGTCCAGTTTTTCCTTTGCCAAAGCCGGGGCGCCAAGCAGGCAGATACCAGTGACGATCAACAGAATTCGCAGGGGGCCATGGGGCATTGCGCTCTCCTTGCTCAGTTACCGCACCGTTTCAGATACTTCGAATTCGTGGCCGTGACCTCTATGGTGTTTGGCCCCTGTTTTCGAATACGCGTGTTGTTTGTCGGCCAATGGAAGACGGTCTCGCCAAACAGCGATCTGAAGACTTCGGGCCTGTCGCTGCATTTCGCGGAGGTGCAAGCCAGCAGGCGGAACTCCTTGTCGTTCACGGCGCGGAATTTGTTCCACGTCTTTGCCTTGCAATTCTCCGCCCATTTGCCGGCGAAATAACCCACCGCCAAGGCCTCACCCGAATGGAGGTCGTTGTACGTCTCGATGATCTCGCAAGCGCCCTTGCCGAGCGAACGAATATTACAGTTATCCAGGGCAAACTCCCGCGCCCGTTCTGCCTCCTTGGCGGCACATGCCGCACCCCAATGGCCGGAAGCTTTGTTGAAGGCAATGGCGCCCCTGCCGGGCAGGCCGCAGACCGAGAAGACAGCGCATTCGGAGCCGGAAATTTTCGCGCATTGTTCCAGTGACGTCGCCTTCGCCTGATCAATATTCTGGTCGGTGCGCCAGACATACTGGTGATTTTCGGGATTAACAGCCACCGCCGATGCCGCAAGGGCGGATTGCGCGGCAATTCCCGCCGCCGCCAGCAAAAAAATAGTCAGACCAGCTTGCCGTATCATGTTGAAGTCTCCCATTTTTCCCATGAGGCCCAAGAGCGTCATTTGCAGTATTTGGCGTGCGACTTCGCGCCTTCATATGTGCCGGAAGTATTCTTGTACTGGTACCAGACCACCGAACCGTCCGGCATACAGGTTTTTCCACCGGTGAAGCGGCCTTCCGCGCAACCGGCGAGCATTACACCCGCCATTAAAATCAAAGCCATTTTCATCGTTGCATCCCTTCGTTTGCCAAATCGTTTCTGGCCGGCCCGCCGCATGTCAGCCACCTTCTATTTCAGCCGCGTCAGCACCGACTTCGTCAGGGTGATGCCGGATTTCTTGCCATGGGTTTTTCCGTCAAGCTCAATCCGTACGACAGAGGCCAACAACAAACCTGTTTCACGGTCGATAATTCGGTAGCCGTTGATGTCGCTGGCCAGGATGATCTGCGGCCCTTTGATGGCCATGGCGCCAACAACTTTGACAACGACGGCGTCACGATCTTGGAATTTGGTTGTGCCTAGGATCCGGCCTTGTGTGACGCCGGTGGTCGCCATCGCCTTAAGGGGCAGGTCGAACGCATCGGCGGCCTTTATGGTATAGAGCAGGTCGCCTTCCCTTAGCGGCTTGTCGGACAACACCGGCAATGTGGTGCCCTGACTTTTTGCCGCCTTGCTCATTAGATCGTACAGGGCCGAACCAGGTTTAGG
The DNA here is from genome assembly GCA_964590195.1 of uncultured Rhodospirillaceae bacterium. Taxonomy (GTDB): domain Bacteria; phylum Pseudomonadota; class Alphaproteobacteria. The sequence continues at coordinate 51,381 of CAZPWJ010000013.1, forward strand.
TTCAGGCCGCCCCTGCGCCTTCAGAAGCGGGAACGAAAACGCATAGGCATGGGCCTTCGGCTGCCCTTTCGTGTCCGTAACCTTTCGCAGGTTAATGACGGGAGCATGGCCGCCGAAGGTTTTCGTATCCGCCGTCAGTTTCGTTAGATCAATATCCCAATGCAGATTGGTCCCGCGCAATGTGACGTCATATTCGTATTCCGCCTTTGCAACGGTGGTCTTGCTTTTGTCATTGACCCAGACACGGGTTTCCACGGACAGGGCGGTGTAGGCGTCCTGCACCGCGCCGTATCTTAGGGTGACGGGCGCGGCCAGTTTATTGATAGTGCCCGCATATTCGAGATCCGATGCCGCGGCGTGCCCCAGCGGCATGGCAAGCAGGGCTGCGGTCAGAGAACTCAGGCTAATCGATCTGAACGAACACATTTTCCTATCCAGTTCTGATTTCCGATCCGGTTTCTTACCAGGCATAGGCGACGCCAATGCCGGCAATGACCTGATCCCTGTCGCCGCGCGTTGCCACGACCGGGCTGTCGGCGACTTCATCCAGCAGATATTGGTATCGGACACCCGCCCCCACATGCCATGTCGGCCCGAGATGCAGGACACCGATGGCCGAAAAACTAAAATCATTGAGCCCGCCGTCAGCCGAGTAGCGCGGCAGTCCGGAACGGGCCGAATCCTGTGCCGATACGCCAAAATACCGATCCGTGAAATCGGCGCCGCCGAACTGTGTGGCGCCGACAAGGCCAAGCGAAAATGCCTTGGCCAACGGCCGCCAATAGCCCACGGAGAAATTGGAGACGATGTCGTCGTGCTCGCCGCCAACGTCAAAAAGTACATCGAGGTTGATGTTGAATTGATATCGCGGATTGACCCCGTTGATGAACTGCAGCCCCGTGGCCAGCCCCAACTCCACCGTACCTTCAATATCCTGCATGCGGTCGACCACCGGGTCTTCCACGTCGGAGCGGCCAAAGCGGTAGTTCAGCGCCGGGCCCAGCCTGAACGTCTCATGATTGATCAGATTGGACGTTACGCGGGGGCCAACAAGTTTGACGTATCGATTATTGGCGAAGGTCAGCCGCCCGCTGGGTGCGCCAGCCACCATATAGTCGGCCGAGCCGACATAATCCGGCGCCACGCCGATACCGATGGCCGCGATGTTGGGCATATTGTCGATGGTGAAGGCGGTGGACTGGGCATGCAGGGCGCCGCCGTGGCCGACTGTCAGCAAGGCCACCAAACCACAAGCCACCGCCCCGCCAGACCGCCATCGTAAATTCAATGCCGCCATGGAAAAAATGCCCCTCGGGTTTTCATTATCTGCTCTTGCTCCTCAAACTAGGTTTCGCATTTGCTTTGTCCCGTTTTCTCTCCACATGAAATCAGCCCTAGAGAGTCAGGCGGAGCCGCAAGCCGGCGATCAGCACCTGGTCATCCTTGGGATTCAGGGCCGGATCGAGCAACAATTGGATGCTGGGGGTGATGGCCAGATTCTGGGCCAGCTGGAAGCGGTAGAACATCTCCGCCGTATATTGCTCGCGCAGCGCATCGTCCGCCGGATCCCCCCAATTGAACGCCAGGCCGATCAGGTCGGAGCGGTTGGCGCGATAGTGAAGCAGCCCGGCGGTGAGCGTGGCGTTGACCAGCGGCGCCGCGCCATCCGACCAGCCGGCCCGCAGGAATGGCATCCAGGTATCCGTGAAGGTCCAGTTCAGTCCCGCCGTAACGCCCCAGCTTTCTTCTATCCCTGCGTCGTCCCTTTGGTCGGCATGCCAGGCGGTCATGTGAACATTGTGGGTGTAGCGTTCGTCGCGGGAGGGTGACCAGCCAATCTCGGCCGACTTGTAAAACTCCCCGCCGTCATCGAAGGCGTCGAGTTCGGTTACCACGCCGTTGGCATCGTTGATGGTCGCTAGGCCATACCATTGATCAGTGAACCAATGGCCCGCGCCCAGGCCGATGCTGAGGTCCGGCAAGGCAATGGAGGAGTTCAGAAAAATTGCCAGGTTTTGAAACGCCGTCCAGGGATTGGCATAACCGAGAACATCCAGATAGTCGTTCGGATCGTAGCGTCCGGCGATGAAGGCTGTCTGGCCGTCGTTCACATACTGCTGCCAGTTCAAATCAACTAACACCCAACCAGGATTTGAAAACAACGTGCCAGGAATGCCCAGATAACCCGCCTCGAAACCGAGGTCCGCCGGTGCAACTTCGGTGCCGATGCGGTTCCGATGGTCAAAACTGAAAACCAACGCGCCCTTGTTCTTGCCATCCCGGTTCAGCACCGTCCAGCGGCCCAGGGTGCGCAGAATACCGGAAGCTGCCTCGTCCTCACGCCCCGCCAAGTGTTCGCTCGCGCCCTGATAGAGAGCGCTGTAGTGAAAGGCGATTTCTAGACCATGGCGGTCATGCAGGCCTTGCTTGAAGTCGAACCAGGGTTTCAGGGCCGCGTCCACTGCGGGAAAGCGAAAGGCAGGTTTCTTGATTACGGCATCCTCTTCCAATTCGCCTTCCACCGAAGCCGGACCACCGAAATTAAGGTTTTCCGCGCCCGCCGACCGGCCTTGCTGCCTTGCTTCCGCATCCCGAGCCCCGGCTGCCCCAGCTAAAAAAATGCAAAAGGTTAGCAGTAGGTTTGGCAATGCGGACCGACAGTTCATCGCCGAAGACCTAGTCGGCCGCCTTGCCGCCGATGATGGTTCCCAGCACCGCGCCGGCGCCGGTTGCCATTACCCTGCCGCTGCCTTTTCCGAACAGCGACCCCACGGCCGCCCCCGTTGCGCCGCCAACCACCTGGCCGCGCATCTTTCGGTCACTGGCTGAATTTGAGCAGCCGGAAAGGCCAAACAAGCCTGCCGCAATCGCAAGGATCGTAAATAGCGCCATCGATTTTCCATAGGTCACGCTGCATCTCCCTTCTTCATGCCGGGTTTCCGCGCTTGGAAAGCCAGCAGTTCGGCCAGCGACATCATGCCGTCATGGTCTGTGTCGGCATCGAAATACGAGATGACTTTCGCGCCGACGGCCTCGCCCAGAGAAACCCTGCCATCGCCATCGCTATCGGTTTCCTGGAATTTTTTCGCACCGGCTTTTGGAATGTCGCCAGGAAGCAAATATCCATCCCGGTCTTTGTCGGCCAAGGCAAATCGCTGCACCATGTAGGCGACGTATTCGTCGATCTCCAGTTTGCCGTCGGCGTTGCTATCCGCTTCGTTGAATGCCGCCCGCACCTTGGCTTCCGAAGCGGCCCGCGCCGGTGCCATGGCATAAATGATGCAGCCGCAAAAAATTGCCGCCGTGACGGCAAATCGAAAAAGGCTGTTTACGCTAGACATCTACACCTCCATTCCTGTTTGTTTGCTTTTGCCAAGCCAACTGGCATCGACGCTAGGGTTTCAACCTGCTGATTTTGGTGCCTTGCAAGCCAAGGCCGAGCATCAGGCCTGACTGGTCAAAGAAAAACACGTAGATGTCGTCCTTGTATGTCGTCGTGGTCATTGCGCGCGAGGTGCCCTTGTCCATCACCACGATGGAAGGGCCGGTGCCGATCTCCCAGCCGTTGGTATCGTTGACATGCTGGTAAGCTTTTTCCGTCATCAGGAACATGGCATAGCCGAATGTCTGCGCCCCGGCCTGCATTCCGTAGGAAACCGCCCTGGTGCTGTAGTAGCCAAGGGTTTTGCCCTTCGCCAACAGCGCTCCTTCGCCATATTGACCGCCGACGACCAGCCCCGCCTTGACGATATTGGGAAAGACCAGCACGGCCACGGCTTTCGCGCCCAGTGCTTTCGCGCCGGCATCCTTGGCGTATAGGCCTTGCAGGGCCGCTCTGACATCACGGTCGATCTGCGCCGCCGAGTCGGCCCGCGCCGATAAAGTTATCGACATGGCAAGACACAATACGGCCAGCCATAGTGGGGTTCGCCGCAGTGGAAAATTTACCATTTCAACTCTCCTTTCGGGTCATAACGTGTAACTGCTGGCGCCGAGCTTGTCGTTGGTCGCCGTGGGCAGGGTCGAGACAATGCCGGCGGCCCACAAAAACCCGGTCTTGGACGTGCGGCCGTAGGCCAGATCGAACGTCGTGTCGCCGATGCCGGATTCGGATTCGAAGCGGTCCCGGCTCGTATTGAATACGGGGTTGTTGAAATTCAGCGGTATGGCAGGCCGAAAAAAAATCACTCCGCCGTCATCGGCGGGAAAAGGCAACGTCGGCTGGAACAAGACCCCGGTGCTGTCCTGGTCGTCGGCGCCGGGCAAATTGCCGTCATAAATTCGATGCTGCAGCTTCATATTCAGGCTGGCCAGCGGCGTGTTGGGATTGGCCAGATCCTTGGCGATCTCGTCGGCGGACCTGTTGTCCCTGGTGTCCGCATGGGCCACGGATACCGTGAAGCCGGCTGCATAAACTGCCGCGGCTGAAAAATTTTTCCCTATTGCCATGGCGAAAGATTTCTTGTTTCCACGAAGCGCGGACGCCACAAGATGTTCTGGTGGATGCTGCCGCGGATGGTCTCGCATCTTTCATGGGCCGGGAGTTCACGGCGTCTTTCGCCATCGGCGCCGGCAACAAGTACGCTGGCGGCCGGGCCCATGGATTTGGAATTTTGACGCAATTCGCGGCCCTCCCATTGATCTTCTTTCGCGCGCAAGAACGCCTAATGGAAGATCTAGAGTGGGAGTCTCACTAGTCAAATCTACCGGGAAAAATTCAACCGCCATCACATATGCGGCTGAATTTCGGCCGGGCGCCTCCTATCCAAAGGACCGGAAACGCGGTCCTAAACCTAGTGTATTTTTGGTTGAGGTCGCTAGCTCATGGCGGATAGATTGGCGACAAGAGCCTTGTTGGCGGTGCGGATCTCCTCGGCCACCCTGTCGGCCATGCTGCGATCGGATGCACAGACATCGATTGCTGCTTCCGTCGAGCGTTCCACGCCCTTTTTCAAGGCCTTGGCAATTACCTGCTCAATCGCCTGGGCAACTTTCTCACCCTGCGCGCCATTTGGGCGGACGCCAAGAATGGCAAATATTTCCTCGGTCGCTTGATGGGCACGACTATTTAGGTTCTTGCTCATGTGCTTCAGCCTCGCGCGTATGGGTCACATGTTGCTGACAAGAATTATTCTAATCAACCACCTTCCCATAATTATTTGGCCCGCGTCCATCACGAATATTCGATTGCATTCACGGGCCCTGCGTTTAGTAAACGTGCTCTAGCGTTTCGACGGCGGTATCACTGCACGTTGGTATTAGGCAAGGTGGTGGCAACAAATAAGGCGTTAGCAGTGATTTCTGCTAACGCCTTGAATTTGTTGGTGCCCCTGCCCCGACTCGAACGGGGACGTCCTAAGGACAACAGATTTTGAATCTGTCGCGTCTGCCAATTCCGCCACAGGGGCCCGGCCGGCATAATAGCGCCAGCGCCGGTTGGGTCAACAAGATCTGTCTTGAATTTGATCGATCCAGACCTTGTCTTTTCGTTCACGCTGGTTCGCCTCCCGGCGCACCGCTTCACGGGAGCGGCGCGTAGGCGCTGGGTCGTGGTCGCGGCCTGAAAAACGGTACTAAGCCGACAATTTATCCAGCTCGCGGATCAGGCTTTCGCCCATCACCGTGGTCGAAACCTTGGCCTTGCCCGGCTGCATGATATCCGCCGTGCGCAGACCGCCGGCCAGAACATTTTCCACCGCCTGCTCGATCAGATCTGCGTCCTCGGCCAGATCAAAGGAATAACGCAGGTTCATCGCAAAGCTCAACAAAGTCGCGATCGGGTTGGCCATTTCCTGACCGGCAATATCAGGCGCGCTGCCGTGCACCGGCTCGTACAACGCCTTGCGGCTGCCCGTGGCATCAACCGCGCCCAACGAGGCCGAGGGCAGCATGCCCAGGGAACCGGTCAGCATCGCCGCCGTGTCCGACAGCATGTCGCCAAACATGTTGTCCGTGACGATGACATCGAACTGCTTCGGTTCGCGCACCAGCTGCATGGAACAGTTGTCGGCATACATGTGGGACAATTCAACATCCGCGAAGGACTCCGCGCCCAACTTTGTAATTTCATCGCGCCACAACACGCCGGCTTCCATGACGTTGGCTTTCTCGACCGAGCAGACCTTGTTGCCCCTCTTGCGGGCCAGCTCGAACGCGATAACGCCAACCCGGCGAATTTCCGAGGTGGTGTAGGTTTGCGTATTGAAACCCCGGCGCTGGCCATCGGGCAGAGTTTCGATACCGCGCGGTTCGCCGAAATACAGCCCGCCGGTCAATTCCCGGATGATCAGGATATCCAGGCCCGAGACGACATCGGGTTTCAGGGTGGAGGCCTCCACCAAAGCATCGAAGCAGATCGCCGGGCGCAGGTTGGCGAACAGATCCATTTCCTTGCGCAGGCGCAGCAGGCCGCGCTCCGGCTTCATCTCGAACGGCAAATCGTCCCATTTCGGGCCGCCCACCGCGCCCAGCAGCACCGCGTCCGCCGCCATGGCATCGGCCATGGTCTCGTCCGTCAGGGGCGTGCCGTCGGCGTCAATGGCGCTGCCGCCGACCCGGCCTTCGGAAATATCAAAGGTCACCGCCCGGCGCTTGTCCATCCAATCAATAACGCGGCGCACTTCCCGCATGACTTCCGGGCCAATGCCGTCGCCGGGCAGGATGAGCAGATTTTTATTTGAGGCCATTGTTTACGCTCGCTGGTTTAATCTCATGAACAGAAAGGTCGTTGGTTTGGCGGCCGTCTCTATTCCGCCGCCGCGCCGTACAGCCAGGGTTGCCCGGCTTTTTGTTTTTCTTCGTAGTCATCGATCCGGCCCTTGCGCTGCAGGGTCAGGCCAATGTCGTCCAGGCCTTCCAGCAGGCATTGCTTTCTGAAGGGGTCCATCTCGAAATTCACGGTGCCGCCATCGGGGCCGGTGATTTCCTGCTTTTCCAGATCCACGGTCAGGGTGGCGTTGGCGCCCCGGTCCGCATCGTCAAGCAGCAACTCCAGCTGCTCCGGCGTCACCTTGATGGGCAGGACACCGTTCTTGAAGCAGTTGTTGTAGAAAATATCGGCGAACGAGGTCGAGATCACGCAGCGGATACCAAAATCCTTTATCGCCCATGGGGCATGCTCACGAGAGGAGCCGCAGCCGAAATTATCGCCCGCGACCAAGACCTGCGCATTCCGGTAGGCCGGCTTGTTGAGGACGAAATCCTCTTTCTCGCTGCCGTCTTCGTTATAGCGCATCTCGGCGAACAGATGTTTGCCCAGGCCGGCCCGCTCAATGGTTTTCAGGTACTGCTTGGGAATGATCTTGTCGGTGTCGATGTTGATACCGCGCATGGGCGCGGCGACACCGCTGACCTTGGTGAACTTTTCCATTTTTTCTATCCCTCCCGTCTCTACAGCATTTCACGCACGTCGGTCAGATGACCGGCGATGGCGGCGGCGGCGGCCATGGCCGGGCTGACCAGATGGGTGCGCCCGCCAAAACCCTGGCGGCCTTCGAAATTCCGGTTCGAGGTTGATGCGCAACGCTCTCCCGGCTCCAAGCGGTCCGCATTCATGGCCAGGCACATGGAACAGCCCGCATCGCGCCATTCAAAGCCGGCCTCCATCAGAATCTTGTCCAGGCCTTCTTCTTCCGCCTGATGCTTGACCAGGCCGGAGCCCGGCACCACCAGGGCCTGTACGCCGGCGGCGACCTTGCGCCCCTTGGCGACGGCGGCGGCGGCGCGAATGTCCTCGATCCGGCCATTGGTGCAGGAACCGATAAAGGCCTTGTCGATGCTCACCTCGGCCATCGGCGTGCCGGGTGTCAGATCCATATATTCCAGCGAACGTTCCCAGGCGGCGCGCTGGTCGTCGTCGCGGGCCTGCTCCAACAGAGGCACGGCGGCGGTAATGTCGGCGACGTTCTCCGGCGAGGTGCCCCAGGTTACCTGCGGTACCAATTGCGAAACATCCAGGGAGACATCAATGTCGAACTTGGCGCCCGGATCAGTGTGGAAGGTTTTCCAGTACGCCACCGCCGCTTCATATTGCCCGGCCTTGGGCCCCAGGGCCCGGCCCTTCATATATTCGAAAGTAACATCGTCGGCGGCGATCAGGCCGGCGCGGGCGCCGCCCTCAATCGACATGTTGCAAACCGTCATGCGGCCTTCCATGGACAGCGCCCTGATGGCGTCACCGGTATATTCCACGACACAGCCCGTACCGCCGGCGGTGCCGATCTTGCGGATGATGGCCAGGATCAGATCCTTGCCGCTGCAGCCAACGGGCAGATCGCCATTGACGTCGATGCGCATGTTCTTCGACGGCTGTTGAATCAGCGTCTGGGTGGCCAGCACATGCTCCACTTCGGAGGTGCCGATACCAAACGCCAGCGCGCCGAATGCACCATGGGTGGCGGTGTGGCTGTCGCCGCAAACGATGGTCATGCCTGGTTGGGTAAAGCCCTGCTCCGGTCCGATGATATGGACTACCCCCTGGCGCGGATCATCGACGGGGAAATAGGGTACGTCGAAGTCTTCGACGTTCTTGACCAGGGTATCGACCTGCAGCTTGCTTTCCGGATTGTCGATGCCTTTGTCACGGTCCTTGGTGGGGACGTTGTGATCAGCCACGGCCAGGGTGGCGTCCCGGCGGTGGATCTTGCGTCCCGCCTCGCGCAGGCCCTCGAACGCCTGGGGAGAGGTGACTTCATGCACCAGGTGGCGGTCCACATAGATGACGCAGGTGCCGTCATCCTGTTCATCAACCAGATGAGCATCCCAGATCTTGTCGTAGAGGGTTTTCGCACCCGAATTATCAGCAGCCATACCGCCCAATCCTTTCAGACATGGGCGCCACCGAATTCAAGTCCGCCCGTAAAACAGGGCGCGGCCGAAATGCCGCCTTGCCCCGGTTGGAAAACTTATTCGGCGCCAGAAGCTGCTTCAGGCGCCGCCGTCTCGTTCTTGCTTTCGCCCTTGGCGCGGGTAACGCGGCGATGGTCCTGCTTTTCGGCGATGCGGGCCCGTTTGCCCGTCAGGCCGCGCAGGTAATACAGCTTGGCCCGTCGGACCCGGCCCTTGCGCACCACTTCGATGGAATCGATACGTGGGGAATGCATGGGAAAGACCCGCTCCACACCCTCGCCGTAGGAAATTTTCCGTATCGTGAAGGAGGAATTGATCCCGGCCTGCTTGATCGCGATGCAGACGCCTTCAAAGGCCTGCACCCGCTCCCGCGTGCCCTCGATCACCTTGACGTTGACGCGGACGCTGTCGCCCGGGGCAAATTCCGGCACATCATAGTCGGATTTCCGTGCCTGCAATTGGCGCTCTTCAAACTTCTGCAACAAATTCATCGCACTAGCCTCGCGATTTAGCGGAGCGAAGATACCGTTCCCATAGGTCCGGCCGCCGCTCCTTGGTCAATTCCTCTGCCTGCGCCTTACGCCAGGCCCTAATCTTCTCGTGGTGGCCGGACGTCAAGACTTCCGGCACCTCCTGCCCTTCCCAAATCTGGGGCCGGGTATATTGGGAATATTCCAATAACCCGTGGGCAAAACTCTCTTCTTCCAACGCCGCCGGTTCGCCGATAACGCCCGGCAGCAACCTAACGACCGCGTCCAACAAAACAAGTGCCGCCGTCTCTCCCCCCGACAGCACAAAATCGCCGACGCTAACCTCTTCAATTCCGCGTCCGTCCAGGGCCCGTTGATCAACCCCTTCGAAACGCCCGCAGAGCAGAATAACACCGCTCTGCTCCGCCAACTCCCGCGCCATCGCCTGATCCAACCGGCGCCCGCGCGGGCTTAGATATATCACGCGATCAGAGCTTTCCGAGCCGAGCCCGGAACGTACATGATCGACCGCATCGGCCAAAATATCGGGCCGCATAACCATTCCCGGGCCGCCGCCGAAAGGGGCATCGTCCACGGAGCGGTGTTTATCGCGCGCAAAGTCGCGAATGTCCACCGTTTCCAGCTGCCAAATCCCATTTTTCAGGGCTTTTCCAGCCAGACTTTGACCCAAGGGACCGGGAAACATCTCCGGAAACAGGGTCAGGACGGTCGCCGACCAGCATTTGCCTTCAACGCCCTCAGTCATTTTCGTCACCGGCATTTTCGTCACCGGCATCTTCAACAGGCGCCACGAACACCAGGCGTCTGTTGACCAGATCAATCTTCGGCACCGTCTGCCGGTCGAACGGCACCATGATGGTTTCCTGTACACCACCACCGGAATTCAGCGGTTGCAGCTCCAACAAATCGCCGGCGCCAAAATCATGTACCGCCTTCACCTCGCCAAAGGCCGTGCCGTCCGCTAATTCCACCGCCAAACCAATCAGATCGGCATAATAGAACTCTTCTTCCCGTTCGGGCAGTTCCGGCAGGACGCCACGCTCCACATAAAGCCTGGTGCCCTTTAGTGCTTCCGCCCCGTTGCGGTCGGTTGTCCCCGAAACCGCCGCCAGAAGTCCGCCCTTGGTCGGCCCCTTCAGGGCCAGTTCGACCACCTTACCAGCTTCGTTCCGCAGCGCGCCGTAGGCCAGGATATCTTCCGGCACTTCCGTGAAGCTGCGGATCTTGACCAGACCCTTGATACCGTGCGCCGCGACAATCTCGCCCAACAGCAGGCGTTCATCGGGCATCGAACGGCAGTTGATCCGGCCAAATGCTCAAGCTGGCGCTTAAGCTTCCGCCGGAGCCTCTTCGGCCGGAGCTTCCGCCGGAGCTTCCTCGGCCGGCGCGTTGGCAGCTTCGGCTGCTTCCGCTGCCGCGGCCAGACGTTCCTGGGCCTTGGCCTTGGGCTTGGCTTTCTGCGGGTTGTTGCGTTGCGCGGGCATCGCCGTGATTTCGGCCTTGCCCAGGAAGGTCGCGACCCGGTCGGTCGGCTTGGCGCCCTGGCTCAGCCAATAGCGGATGCGTTCTTCCTTCAGATCGACGCGCCTCTCATCGTCCTTGGCCAACAGGGGATCATAGGTGCCCAGGCGCTCGATATAGCGGCCATCGCGGGGCATGCGGCTGTCCGCCACCACGATGCGATAATGCGGCCGCTTTTTTGCCCCGCCGCGGGCCAGTCTGATTTTCAATGACATTCGTGTGTTCCTATTTCCAACTAACTTTGATTTCTTCGTACGCTATTCGAATAATTTTACCTTGGCGGCAACTGACCGGGCATCCCCGGCATCTGCGGCATTTGTCCCCCGCCCATGAGGTTCGCCATGCCGCCGCGCATCATGCCCTTCTTGCCCATCTTGGAGACTTTTTTCATCATCCCCGACATCTGTTTGAACTGCTTCAACAGCTTGTTCACTTCCTGCACCGAGGTGCCGGAGCCCGCCGCGATACGTTTCTTGCGGGAGGCATGGATCAATTTCGGCGTCGCCCGTTCCTGTATGGTCATGGACAGGATGATGGCTTCCTGACGCTTGATCAGCTTGGGATCGATATTGGCCTCGGCCATCTGCTTTTTCATCTTGCCGACGCCGGGCAGCATGGCCATCAGGCCGTCCAGGCCGCCCATCTTGGAGATCTGCCGCAACTGGTCCAGCAGGTCGTTCATGTCGAACTGACCCTTTTGGACTTTCTTGGCCAGCTTTTCCGCTTCCGCCTGATCGACATTTTCGGTGGCTTTTTCGACCAGGGAGACAACGTCGCCCATGCCGAGAATGCGGGATGCGATGCGATCGGGATGGAAGGTTTCCAGCTCGTCCAGCTTTTCGCCGACGCCCAGCAGCTTGATCGGGCAACCGGTGACCGCGCGCATGGACAGCGCGGCGCCGCCGCGGCCATCGCCATCGACCCGCGTCAGCACGATGCCGGTCAGGCTCAGGCGTTTGTTGAATTGTTCGGCGACGTTCACCGCATCCTGGCCGGTCAGGCTGTCGGCCACCAGCAGGGTTTCCACCGGTTGCGCCACGCCGTGCACCGCTTGCACCTCGGCCATCAGGGACTCGTCCACGTGCATGCGCCCGGCGGTATCCAGCAGGATAATGTCAAAGCCTTGCAGGCGCGCCGATTGCATCGCGCGCTTGGCGATATCGACCGGGTTCTGCCCCTCCACGATAGGCAAGGTCGGCACGTCGATCTGTTCGCCCAGGACCTTCAGCTGTTCCATGGCGGCCGGCCGGCGGGTATCGAGGGAGGCCATCAGGACCTTTTTCTTGTCCCGCTCCACCAGGCGTTTGGCCAGCTTGGCCGTGGAAGTCGTTTTACCCGAACCCTGCAGGCCGACCATCATGATCGGCGCGGGGGGCACGGCGTTCAGGTTGATCTCCGCCGCCTCGCTGCCCAGGGTTTCGACCAGGGCATCGTTGACGATCTTGACCACCATCTGGCCCGGGGTGACCGATTTGACTACTTCCTCGCCAACCGCGCGCTCGCGCACCTGTTTGATGAAGTCGCGGGCCACGGGCAGGGCGACGTCGGCCTCCAACAGCGCCTGGCGCACTTCGCGCAGGGCCGCATCGACATCGCTCTCACTCAGCGCGCCGCGCCTGGTAAGCTTGTCGAAAACCGATCCTAACCGGTCTGTAAGGCTGTCAAACATGGCGCTGTTACCGCTCCACCAAGGGTCTCGAAAGACTCGTCAAAAGGCTTGTCAAATTTTCACGCAAAACAGGGCCGCGCGGGACCTTTCCGCGCGCACCTGGGTCGCGGCGGTTTTTAGGTGCAACGGGGGTGGGTGTCAAGTCGATGAATGGCCATAAAACCTAGCCGCCGACTCGTCCTTATCCCATCCAACAAAATTCAAGCGGCGAACCCCTGTAGCCGCGCTGCCTCCTCTCGGACGCGCTCGGGGCTGCCAAGGTAGGCGCGGTTTACGCCCAGGCGTTTGAACCAGTAATGCAGGCCCATCAGGTCCGTGAAACCCATGCCGCCATGCACTTCCGTGGCGGTGCGGGCAACGAAACGCCCAACCTCGTCCGTATGGGATTTGGCGAAGGCTGCCGCCAGGGACAATTCGCCCGGTTCCTGTCCCATGACATAAGCGGCATGCCAGACCAGGGCGCGGCAGGGCTGCAATTCGGCGGCCATTTCGGCGCACATGTGCTTGACCGCCTGGAACGAGGCGATGACCCGGTTGAATTGTTTGCGCTCGCCGGCATATTCGACGGCGCGGCGCAGCATTTCCTCGCCCGCGCCCAGGCTGTCGGCGGCCAGGATGACCCGGCCCGCGTCGATCACGGTTTGCAACACACCCTCACCCTGTCGCAGTTGATCCGCCGGCGTGTTCTCGAAATTCAGCTCGCAAATGGCGCGGGTGCGGTCGATGGTTTTCAGCGCCACATTCTCCAACCCGGCGGCATCGGCCCGGACCAGATGCAGCCCGCCGGATTTATCGGCGACCACATAGCCCTCGGCGCCGGCGCCATCGAGGACGAACAGTGCCCGGCCGCTCAAGACGCCATTCTCGGCCGTCACGCCGGCATTCTCCCGGGCCCCGGCGGCGGCCTCGGAAACCGCGACGCCAACACGTACCGAGCCGTCCGCCATGCCCGGCAGCCATTCCCGGCATTGTTCCTCGTCCCCGCCCAGGCGGATGGCCAGGGGCGCCATTACCGCGCTGGCCACGAACGGCACCGGCGTTACCCGGCGGCCAAGTTCCTCGGCAACTACCGCCGCCTCCAGCAAACCCAGGCCGGCGCCGCCGAATTCCTCCGCGATCAGCAAGCCGGCCATGCCCAGAGCACACAGCTCGGCCCAGATGTTTTCATCCATGGGCGCGCCGGCCTCCGCCGTTTGCCGCACCGTGTCCAGTTCCGAGATGCGCGAGAGGCTGCCCTGAAAGCTGTCGCGGATCAGTTCCTGTTCTTCCGAGAGTCCGAAATCCATCTGCTCTGTCCTCTCTTACGCCTTCGCTACTTTCGGCTCTCGGGGCATGCCAAGGCCCCGTTCCAAAATAATATTCTTCTGAATTTGCGCCGTGCCGCCGCCGATGATCAGGCCCAGGTCGAACATGAAATTGGCCTGCCAGGCGCCGCTGTCGCGCAGCATGGGGCTTTCGTCGTACAGCACGCCGATCTCGCCCATGATGTCGACGCCCAGGCCGTCCAGTTGATGGTTCAACTCGCAGCCCAGCAGCTTTATCACCATATCGCCCATGGAGCGCGGTTCGCCCTTGACGGCACTGGAGATCATGCGCATTTCATGCAGGCGCATGGCCTGCACGCGGGCCTGCAGCTTGATGAAACGGTCGCGGAACAGCGGGTTTTCCATGAGGGGCCGGCCATCCAGGCTTTCACTTTGCAGCAGCTTGCCAACCCGCAGTAGGCTGTCGAGGGAGCGGTTGGCATCGCCCAGCAGGCCGCGCTCATGCTTCAGGGTGCTGTTGGCCACCATCCAGCCCTGGCCGCGTTTGCCAATGACATTGGCCTGGGGCACCCGCACGTCGGTGAAGAAGACTTCGTTGAAGGCCGGCGCGCCGGTCATGTTCATCAAGGGTCGGACTTCGATGCCCGGCGTGTCCATGGGAAAGACGATATAGCTGATGCCTTCGTGTTTCGGGGCGTCGGGTTCGGTGCGGACGAGACAGAACATCATGTCCGCCACATGGGCGCCCGAGGTCCAGATTTTCTGCCCGTTGATAATGAAATCATCACCATCCTCGGTCGCCGAGGTTTGCAGGCTGGCCAGGTCGGAGCCGGCATTGGGCTCGGAATACCCCTGGCACCAAACCAACTGGGCGCGGATGGAGGGCTCGATATAACGCTGTTTCTGCTCTTCCGTGCCGTGTTCCAGCATGGTCGGCACAAGCATGGAAATACTCATGTTGCGCAGGCCCTGGACCGTATCGGCGGCGTAAAATTCATCGGCGATGATCCGCGATTTCAAAATATCCGGCTCGGCACCGAAACCGCCATACGCCTTGGGAATGGTGCGGGAGGTCAGGCCGCGGTCGATCAGCAGGCCCTGCCAGTCGCGCACTTCCTGGCTCAATTTGCGGGGCCGCATACGTAGCGTAAAAGCCGACACATCAGGTGCCTGATGCTTGTCCTCATCCAGGAATTGGCGCACTTCCTCGCGAAAATTCTTATGCTCCGCGCGATCCGTTAGGTCCATTGTTTCTCGCCTCGCGTTTCTTTTATTGGCGTCCCGAACATTCCCCTGCCCGAATAGTCTCTTAATTTAATGATCACCGCCGCCGCGCGTGTGGGTCAACCGTTTGTTTCGGAGAACCCCGCAAACTTGGCTTCAAATCGAATACTTCACCCAAGAATGCCGTCGCTCGTCCCATACGGACTGGGTCGGCGCGGGAAATGATGGATCGGCGAATGACCCGACCGCAACGGCAATCGCTTCTGGTTTCCGTTCGGGCTCCCAATACACGGTTGAGCCACAGTCCGGACAGAAATAGAAGGTGACTGTGAGGCCGCTATCGGATGGACGCTTATATTTGCTTGTGCTGCCTTCAGCCGTAACGTCTTTGCGAAGGAAAAAGGCGGCGATACCGTAGGTGCTCCCTGTCCGCTTCTGGCACTCCAGGCAATGGCAGAGAGACACCATTTGAGGTTCACCGTGGCAGGTAACGCTAAGCTGTCCGCAGGCACAGGAAGCGGTTCGGGTTCTCATAATGCTCTCCAATGATCGAGACCTGGATATTACCTGAAATTGGCCTTCGTTGACGCTCCTATGTAGAGGCCGCATAATATCGCCGGTCTCGTTTCGCCGCTTGAACGAAGACGATTTCACGATTTTGAGTAAATGGGAGCGTACATATGAATGCCGGGGCGAGGCTGGCTGTCGATATTGGCGGCACGTTCACCGATGTCGTTTTGGAACACGACGGCGGTCAGGAGTGTTTGAAGCTGTTGACCACACCGGAGGCGCCTGAAAGAGCGGTTCTCGAAGGCATTGATACGATTTTGCAGCGTGCCGGCGTTAAGGCAGCGGACGTTACCCTGGTCATTCACGGCACCACCCTGGCGACCAATGCGCTGATCGAGCGCAAGGGCGCGCGCACCGCGCTGATAACCACGGACGGTTTTCGCGACTCCATTGAAATCGCCTACGAACACCGCTTTGAACAGTACGACCTGTATATGGAGAGGCCACAGCCGCTGATCGCCCGGGATTGGCGCTTTTCCGTGCCAGAGCGGATCGCGGCGAACGGCTCCGTGTTGTTGGAGCTGGATGTAGCGGCACTGCGTGACTTGGCGGATAAGCTGGGCAAGACCGATATCGAGGCGGTCGCCGTCTGCTTTCTGCACAGTTACGTAAACCCGGAGCACGAACAGCGCGCCGGCGAAATTCTGGCCGAGGCGCTGCCGAATGTCTCGATTACCCTCTCTGCCGAAGTCTGCCCCGAAATCCGCGAATACGACCGCATGTCCACGGCCTGCGCCAACGCCTATGTACAGCCCATGATGGCGGGCTATCTGAAACGGCTGCAGGGCGGCTTGCAATCAAGCGGCATGACCTGTCCGTTGCTGTTGATGATGTCCAGCGGCGGCGTTACCACGGTGGACACGGCTGTCCGCCTGCCGATCCGCCTGGTAGAATCCGGCCCCGCCGGCGGCGCCATCCTGGCGCGCGAGATTGCCAAGGAGAATGATCTGCGCAAGGCGTTGTCGTTCGATATGGGCGGCACCACCGCGAAAATCACCCTGATCGATGAATTTCAGCCGCAGATCGGGCGCTCTTTCGAAGTCGCGCGTATGTCGCGCTTTTTGAAAGGCAGCGGTCTGCCGTTGCGCATCCCGGCGATCGAGATGGTCGAAATTGGCGCCGGTGGCGGCTCTATCGCCGCTGTGGATAGCATGCGGCGTATCCACGTGGGACCGGAAAGCGCCGGCTCGGTGCCCGGTCCCGCCTGCTATGGCAATGGCGGCACGGCGGCCACGGTAACGGATGCCGACACGGTGCTGGGGCGGATCGATCCCACGCGCTTCGCCGGCGGCCAGGTAACGCTAGAACCGGACCGCGCGGCGGCGGTGGTCGGGCGCGATATCGGCGAGGCTCTGAATGTGGAAACCAACATTGCCGCCGCCGGCGTTTCCGAGATTGTTGATGAGCATATGGCCAATGCGGCGCGTGTTCATGCCATCGAGAACGGTAAGAATATGATCAACCGTTCCTTGGTGGCCTTTGGCGGCGCCGCGCCCTTGCATGCGGCGCGGCTGGCGGACAAGCTTGGCATCAACACGGTGATCGTACCGCAAGGCGCCGGTGTCGGCTCCGCCATCGGGTTCTTGCGGGCGCAGATTTCCTACGAAGTGGTGCGGACGCGCTATACGGATCTGCGTGAATTCGATCCCGCCATGGCCAACGATATCTATGCCGCCATGCGGGCCGAGGCCGAGGCGGTGGTGCGTCTTGGCGCGCCGGATGAGCCACTGGTCGAAACCCGCGGGGCCTTCATGCGCTACCGCGGGCAGGGTCACGAGATCATGGTCCCGGTGCCGGTTAGGACATTCGGGCCGGATGATGCAGAAGAGTTGTCTGGCTGGTTCGCCGAGGCCTATGAGACATTGTTCAGCCGCACCATTCCCAACCTTGGCGTCGAGGTCTTGACCTGGACCCTGTCTCTGGCGACCGAACGGACCGGCGCGGAAACCGCGCCGCAACCGCCCGCCGACGGCAGCCTTGAACCGGTGGCACAACGAAGACTGTTCGACCCGGACGGCGGCGTCTGGGTCGATGCGGATGTTTATGCCCGCGCCGACATGGGCGCCGGCGCGTCCGTGCCGGGCCCGGCGATGATCGTCGAGGATGAAACCACAACGTTGGTGACAAACGGTTTCGGCGCGACGGTCAACGCCCTGGGCCAGATCGTCATGACCAGAGAAGGATAGCTGATATGAGCACGAATATGGATCAGATCCGCTATCAGGTGATGTGGGAAAGACTGCTCGCCGTGGTCGAGGAACAGGCCCAGACCTTGGTGCGCACGGCGTTCAGCACCTCCAGCCGCGAAGCCGGCGACATTTCCGCCGGCGTTTTCGATCTGAAGGGCCAGATGCTGGCCCAGGCGGTTACCGGCACGCCGGGACATATCAATTCCATGGCTCGTGCAGTCGTGCATTTCCTTGACGTTTTCCCAGCCGACGGCATGCAGGATGGCGATGTCTACATCACCAACGATCCTTGGAAAGGCACCGGCCATCTGCATGATTTCACCGTTGTCACGCCGGTCTTTCGCAAGGGCAGAATGGTGGCGTTGTTCGCCTGTACTTCGCACGTGGTCGATATCGGCGGCGTCGGCATGTCGCCCGATGGCCGGCAGGTCTATCACGAAGGCCTGTTCGTGCCGATCATGCCCCTGGCCACCGCCGGCGAGATGAACCAATGGCTGCTCAACCTGGTGCGCGCCAATGTGCGCGAGCCGGTTCAGGTGGAGGGTGATATTTATGCCCTGGCCGCTTGCAACGAGACCGGCGCGCGGCGGCTGTTCGCGATGATGGATGAATACGATCTCGATAATCTCGATGCCCTGGGCGATCATATTATCGAACAAAGCCAAACCGCGATTACCGCCGCCATCAACAAGCTGCCGCAGGGCAGTTGGGAACATGCCATGCGCATTGATGGCTTCGAGGAACCGATCGATCTGGTCGCCACGCTGACCATATCCAACGGCATCATTCACGTGGACTATACCGGTTCGTCGGGCACCTCGGATTTCGGCATCAATTGCCCCATCTGCTACACCGAGGCCTACACGGCATTCGGTGTGAAATGCCTCGTCGCGCCCGATATCCCCAACAACGCGGGCACCCTGGATGCGATCACCGTTTCGGCGCCTGACAATACAATTGTCAACGCACCGCATCCCTGCGCCGTGGTGGCGCGCTCGACGATCGGCCATATGCTGCCCGATGTGATTTTTGGCTGCCTGCATCAGGCGCTGCCCGACAGTGTGCCGGCGGAGGGCACTTCGAACCTATGGAATATCAAGCTGGGCGCCGGTCATGGCATTACCGAACGGACCGAGCAGGAGACCACGTCGTTCATGTTGATGGCATTCCATAGCGGCGGTGCCGGCGCGCGGCCGAAACTGGATGGCCTCTCCGCCACGCCCTATCCCAGCGGCGTGCGCAATGTGCCGGTGGAAATTTCCGAGGCGATTACGCCGATCGTGGTTTGGCGCAAGGAGCTGCGCAAGGATTCGGGCGGCACCGGCGCGCAACGGGGCGGCCTGGGCCAGAGCATGGAAATCACCAGCCGTGAGGATGCGCCGTTTGGCATTTTCGCCAGTTTCGAACGGGTGCTGTTCCCGCCGCGCGGCCGTGATGGCGGCGGTTCCGGGGCAACGGGCGAACTGCGCCTGGGCTCCGGCGAGGAACTGCGCAACAAAGGCTTTCAAACGATCCCGGCCCAGGGAAGGCTGATTATCGAGATGCCCGGCGGCGGCGGCTATGGCGATCCAAAGGCCCGCGATGCCAAGGCGGTAGCCGATGACGTCCGTCTGGGCCTGGTCAGTGTCGAGGCTGCCGCCCGGGATTACGGCGTCGTGGTCAGCGAGGATGGACAGATCGACGAGGCGGCAACAGCCAAACAGCGCGGATAACATGCCGCCACGTTTTTAAGCGTTCTAATGTGTTTTGACCGAAGCCGGCGCATTCGCTAGGGTGGTGACCATTGGCCGATCCCTCAATCCGGATAAAACACCCAATTGCGAAGAAGCAAACGCCAGCGTGATCGAATTCTGCCGTACTTGCCACGGCTGTTCGGCTATGCGCAAAGCCTGATACGCGACAAGGAGGCGGCCCGGGACCTGGTACAGGAGGCTGCCTGCAAAGCGCTGGCGGCACGGAATACCCCACGGGACGAGGCCGCATACCGGGCATGGCTGTTCCGTATTTTGCGCAACCACTATATTGATGACATGCGCCGTTTGGGCCGGGACGAACGGCGCTTGACGGAAATCTCGGCGGCTGAACATATTGCCGTGGAATATTGGCAAGGTGACGAACGTCTTATCAATAGATTGTCCGTCCGTGCGGCCATGGAGACGATCAAACCGGGCCAGGCGGAAATATTGGCGTTGATTGATATCGCCGGTTTGAGTTATCGGGAGGCGGCGGACGTCCTGGATGTTCCCGTGGGGACGATTATGAGCCGCCTGAGCCGTGCACGGGCGGTCATGTTAAGCCTGCTGGAAAGTGATGGCGGGCAAGTGTTGGAGTTGGCGGAGCGAAGGAAGCGGCGTGTCAAAAGGCCCAATTGATATAGCCCTGTTGGGTGCCTATGTGGACGGCGAACTGGACGTGGACGAGCGGGCCCAGATCGCCGAGGCCGTCGCGCGCGACCCGGAAGTGGCCCGGCAGGTCATGGTCCTAAGCCGGCTTAAGTCGGCGGTATCCGTGGTGCCGGATGAGGAGACCATCACACTGCCGGATGAACCGGCCCGTGGGCGCTGGATGTACGGTATCGCCGCTGCCCTGTTGACGGTCATGATCGGCGCCTCGGCCTATTGGTTTGCCATCAGCAATAATCCAGGCGGGAACGAAGACGTCGATGTAGCCTCTGCCGCGCACCAGTCATGGTCCCCGACCGGGCAAGGAGAAACCATTGACCGTGGCGTTGTCCTTGCCGCGGCGCGGGCGAATTTTCATCATATATATGTGCCGGATTTGAGGGCCGCCAAGCTGCAACTTGTGCATCTTGCGACCCGGAATGCCCAAGGCCGGCCAGTACTTGTTGCGGGCTACCTGGGCTCACGCGGCTGCCGGGTTACGCTCGTGGCCCAGGAAGACGGTCCTGGCGTGGACGGCGGTGAGCTGGATTTTCAACAAACCGGCGGCGTTATCAGTGCCCGATGGCGGATCGGCTCCACAAGCTATGCCATGCTGGCCAAGGGGATGGCGGAACCGCGTTTTCGTCTCATGGCGACAAGCGTCTTCGACGCCAGTATCAAGGCAGCACCGATGAGCAGGAAAATCCGGGTCGCCTTGGCCCGCTCAAGGTCAGAGAGCAAGCCCTGCGCTATTGCTTGAGCGCAGCCAAAAATTAATTGGAATAATTCCGAACAACGAAACGTTTCCTCTTACTTCAAATGGCGCGACAAATGGTCGCGCCTGGGGAGGTGCCGCACACGTGCGGCAAAATTGGGAGGATTTCCATGAGTATTGATGAGCAGAAGCAGGTGCCATCTGACCTGATGCAACGGTTTGCCGAGGATCCGGACGGGGCCGACCGCCAGGTTTTTGGCCGGGAAAGCGAAGGCGACCGGCGCGGTTTCCTGCGCGGCGCGGGGCTGGCGACCATGGGCGCGATGCTGGGCGCGGCAATTCCGTTCAGCCGCAATATGCCGGCTGGTTTCGTCCCCGAGGCTTTGGCGCAAAAAGCGATGACAGTGGACGGCAAGGACGGCTTGACGGTACTGAATGACCGTCCGGTGAATGCCGAAACGCCGCCGCATTTGCTGAATGACGATGTAACGCCGACCTCGCGGCATTTCATCCGCAACAACGGTATTCCGCCCGAGAACACTTCGGCTGACGGCTGGAGCCTGACCGTTGATGGCCTGGTCAACAACCCGATGACCCTGTCTATCGCTGACCTTAAGTCAAAATTCGAGGTGGTGACCGAGCGCCTTGTGGTCGAATGCGGCGGCAATGGCCGGGCATTTTTCGATCCCCCGGCAAAGGGCAATCAGTGGAGCCTCGGCGCGGTGGCCTGTTCCGAATGGACTGGCGTTCGGTACGCTGATGTTTTGAAGGCCGCCGGCGTAAAGGATAGCGTGATCTATACCGCCCATGTGGGCGCCGACAGCCATCTTTCCGGCAAGGAAGGCAAGTTGGCGATTTCGCGCGGGGTGCCGATTGAAAAGGCCATGAACCCGCATAATCTGATCGCCTTCGCCATGAATGGCAAGGAGCTGCATCCCATGAACGGTGCGCCTCTACGCCTGGTCGTGCCGGGTTGGCCGGGCTCGTGCTCGCAGAAATGGCTGGAGCGGATCTGGCTGCGCGATGTGGTGCATGACGGCCCAAAAATGACGGGCAAGGCCTACCGTGTACCGAAATATCCAGTGGAAGCGGGCCAGAAAGTACCCAAGAGCGATTTTGAGATCATCCATGCCATGCCGGTGAAATCTCTGATTACGACACCGCAAACCGGTATCAAGCTATCGGGCCGCAGCCTTGATGTTGGTGGTCATGCCTGGGCCGGTGATAGCAAGGTAACGAACGTCGATGTGTCGATTGACTTCGGGGCGACCTGGCAAGCCGCTGATCTGGCCGATCCGGCAAATCCCTATGCCTGGCAACGTTTTGGCGCCGAGGTGAAATTCCCCATGGCGGGTTATTATGAAGTCTGGGCCCGGGCAACCGATGCCGAGGGTCGTAGCCAGCCGTTCGCTATTGCCTGGAACCCAAAGGGTTACCTCAACAATTCCATGCACCGCATATCGGTCTACGTTTCATGATGCGACGGTGCTTGCCGTGTCTGTCTGTCCTGGTTCTGCTCGGCGCGATAAGTTTCGCGCCGGGCGGGCCGGCACGGGCCGGTGAAGATGAATTAGGCGGTATACCGCGGGCGCCTGGCGCGGAGGAGACATATTATCTTTGCTCCGCCTGCCATTCTTTTCGGCTGGTGGCCCAACAGGGCCTCGATTACGCGCGCTGGGAAGAGGCCCTCGACTGGATGATCGAGGAGCAGGAAATGGAAGCCCTCGAGCCCGAGGAGCGCAAGCTGATCACCAATTATCTCGCCAAATTTTACGGTCCTGACCGCTTGGCGAGAAAATTGGCGAAACAGCGTTAACGGGCGCCTAGATCAAACAGCATAAAATTGGAATCAATTTGATGCTGATAATTTGATCTAATCCAGTAGTTTAGAGCAACTTATTTGCGTTCGAATGAACGCAGGTTGCTCTATTGCGTTAGCAGGCGATTGACGGCGGAGATTATGGCCTTCAACGAGGCGCTGTTGGTGTTGGGATGAACACCGACGCCATGGGCTGACTGGCCATCCTCGCCCTGTAGCTTGATGAAGCAGACGGCTTCCACGTCCGATCCGGCGCCCATGGCTTTTTGTACATAGTCCTCGAACGTGGCCTGCACGCCGCAGGCCTCTTTCAGGGCGCCAAAAAAGGCATCGATCGGGCCATCGCCCCGACCGACAATATCGCGCACCTCGCCATAAGCCCGGACCGTCGCCGTGCACATGATGACCTCGGCGGATTCAGCGGTCGAATTCATCCGGTAATCGATCAGCTCGAACGGTTCATCGGCATCCAGATAGGTTTCCTTGAAAGCCTGCCAGATCTCCGTCGCCGTGATCTCCTTGCCGGTCTTATCGCCGATGTTCTGGATCACCTTGGAAAATTCGACCTGCATGTCCCGCGGCATGTCAATGCCGTATTCGGTGTCCATGATATAGGCCACGCCGCCCTTGCCGGACTGGCTGTTGACCCGGATGATCGCCTCGTAGGAACGGCCCACATCCTTGGGATCGATGGGCAGATAGGGCACTTCCCAGACCGGATCGTTGGATGATTTGTTGGCCGCCATGCCTTTTTTGATGGCGTCCTGGTGCGAGCCGGAAAAGGCGGTGTAGACCAGTTCGCCCGCGTAGGGATGGCGTTCGGGCACGTCCAGCTGGGTGCAATATTCCGAAACCTCGATGGATTCCTGAATATTGGAGAAGTCCAGTTTCGGATCCACGCCCTGGCTGAAGATATTCAGGGCCAGGGTAATGACATCCACGTTGCCCGTGCGCTCGCCATTGCCAAACAGGGTGCCTTCGACCCGGTCGGCGCCGGCCATCAGGCCCAGTTCCGTGGCGGCCACGGCGGTGCCCCGGTCGTTATGGGGGTGCAGGGACAGGATGACCTTTTCCCGCTCCTTGAAATTGCGGTGCATCCATTCGATCTGATCGGCGCAATAGTTGGGCGAGGCCATTTCCACCGTCGCCGGCAGATTGAAAATCACCGGGTTTTCCGCCGTCGGCTGCCAGATATCCATCACCGAATGGCAGACATCCAGGGCGTAATCCAATTCCGTCCCGGTGAAGCTTTCCGGGGAATATTCCAGACGCACATTGGTGCCGCTGGCCTGCAAGGCCGGAATTTTCTCCTTGATCCAGGCAGCGCCGTCGGTGGCGATCTTTTTTACGCCATCCCGGTCCTGGGCGAAAACCACCCGGCGCTGCAATTCCGAGGTGGAATTATACAGATGGATAATGGCGTTCTTGCTGCCCTCCAGGGCCTCGAAAGTACGCTCAATCAGCTCCGGCCGGGACTGGGTCAGAACCTGGATGTAGACATCATCGGGGATCAGGTCATTTTCGATGATATGCCGGGTGAAATCGAAATCCGTGTCCGAGGCGGCGGGGAAACCAACCTCGATCTCCTTAAAGCCCAATTTCAGCAGATGATTGAAGAAATGCAGCTTTTTCTGTCGGCCCATTGGATCGATCAAGGCCTGATTGCCGTCCCGTAGATCGACCGAGCACCAGATCGGCGCCTTGTCGATGACCTGGCCGGGCCATTGCCGGTTGGGCAGATCAATGGGCGGGAAGGCTCGGTATTTATGGATGGCCATGGTGTTCATGATGTTCGCTCCTCAGCTTTCGGGCCGCCGGGTAGCCCGTGGGACCCCATCGCGCGCCCATTTCGCAAATAAACGAAACGGCGCCGCGGCACGGGCCAGCAGGCGGCTAGATGACAATATCTGGATTCGGTGATTTCAGTCGTGCGATAGAACATTTGACGCGTGGTCCCTTAGCGTGCGCGCAAAAAGTGCGGCATCCCGGTGCCCCTCAAGGCCCGGGTCGCTAAGTCGCAGGGCAAGGCCCACTATGTGATACATCCGCGTCATGGTCAGCGAAACTATCTTTCGTATCGGTTCGCGTCAAGCGGGTTAACCATAGAAAGCAGGAGTTAAGGGTTCGTTAAGGCGAATTTAGGCCCGTTTTTGTGCATTTTAGCGAAAATACGTTATTGCGAATAATTCTTACTTAATGCCGGATTGGTGCTCCGCACAGTGATCCAGGGCGCGTGCCAGCAGGGTATAGCGGGTACGGATACGGGCCATCAGATCGGTGGGCCAGGCATCCGCCTCCACCAGATCGAGAAATTGATCCAGCATCAGGGGGAACTGCGCATCATGTCCGACCTGATCCTTGGCCGGCAGACGCAGAATATAGCCGCCGTCTTCGGCCGCCGTGATCTTCAGGCTCGGAAACGCCGCGCGCCATTGCGCCGCCGCTGCGCCAAGGTCCGGATTTTCGTACGGATGTAGGCGCATTTCCGGCTGAAAACCGGTTTCCGGCCCACTCGAAACCGTCACCTCGGCCTTCGTACCCCGGGCGGTGAAATCTTGCAGATCGCCGCCGCCCTCCGCCTCGCGCGGACCCCAGTCGCAGTATTGCCGGACCCAGGTACCGCGCATGCTGTAATCAATCCGGCCATTGCAGGCCAGGTGCAGAACACCGTCTTCAACGGCATGGCTCAGGTAATCGGGAAAGGCGTCAGCGCCGGTGCTCTCGCGGAACAGATCGAGCGTCACCGGCGTCGTCCAGCGTTCGGCGTCGATAATCTCCACGTCGCGGTCAAAATCGAAACGATGTCCATCGCCGACAATCCACTGCGCCTGATCCACATAGTGAGACTGAATATCGACCAGGCCGTCACCCTGGACACGGCTATCGTAAAACCAGGCCGGCCGTTGCAGGGGCTGGCCGCCGACCAGCTTCATCAGATGGTGGCGGGAGGTAAATTCAAGCGCCGGCAGTTCGGAAGAGCTATCCAACTCGCCAAAAACCGAGGCCGTATGGATCACCGCGTTGCGCAGCTGATTGAAGGCGGCATGCCGCCCGGTCATGATATCGACGGCCAAGGGCGGCCCGGCGGTGATGGCATCAAGATGTGGCAGGTTGGTGCTGTCCGTCATCCACGGCTTGTCCGCGATAATGTGGAAACCTTCATCGTGCAGGCGGTGCATCAGGGCAAGGCGTTCGCCGTTGCGGCCCGCCAATATGACAATGTCGCCGGGACGCTCGGCGATCATGGCTTCCAGCGCGTCCTCGCCAATATGGCATTCCAGCCGCCAATTCGTGGGCGCCTCGGCACGGCAATTGAAATTCTCGATCAGGGCGATGAATTTCTCCGCATCCTGTCCCGGTGGCGCGTAGAGGTGGATGGATCGGCTCACTCTGGCATTGCCCCCGCTCAACAACAATGCGGCATGAAAGTGGCCCGGATCGTATACAGAAATCGTGTGCGTCATATTCGATCCACCCCGCTACGTTGGCCAAATCGCCTGTGTTCTGGGCCATTGCCGCAGCCAGTTCTTGCTTTCCAGGCGTTCGCGATAAGCCTCCGCGCGGCGCTGGCCCGCCGGTGTCGGCCGCACGATCATATGCAATAAATCATCAATGCCATAGGGGGCCGCCAGCTCCAACCCGCCGGCCATGGCCAGCCGGACCGCGACGCAGGTCGGGGTTTCCAGCCAATAGCGCATGGCGTCAACGGTACCGATATAGGGTTGGTCACCGTTACGCAGGTGCATGCGGGCTTGGTTTTTTGCCGACCAAGGTACATCCGGCATGGCGTTGCGCAATTCAGCCTCGATGGCGCGCTCGCTGTCCTGGCCGATGTCGCCGGGCTGGAAATACAACAGGTCGACATCGTCCAGGGGCGTGGCCTGGGAGAAGCCGTGCAGATGATCCCAAACCTTGCGGCGGACAAAGCCCGCGCCAAGCCAGCAATCGGGCAGGCCCGTCGACCGCGCGGCCGCCAACACGGCCATCATCCAGGGGTCGGCGGCGATCAGCGCCAGGACATCAGCCTCGCTCCGCATCGTCCCGACGTGCCAGGCGCAAATAGAACGAAAGCAGATACAGCGACAGGAACAGGGCGAAGTAGAACTCCTGGGTCTCGCTGGCGCGGATGTCCAGGGGGTAGGGGATGGGCCAGCCGAACCATTTCTCCAAACGTTGCGGCAGCCCGATGGCAATCGCCAACAGCGCCGTAGGCAGCAGTTGTTGACCGGGCCACAGCCAGTAATGCGGATCGGTGGGGTCGGCGGGCCGCCGACGGCGCCCCAGGGTAAGAAACAGCGGATACAGCAGGCCGCCTACCAGGACCCCCAGTTCCAACAGCAGGCGCGGCTTTTGATCCAGCCACGATGATGTGTTGTGCAGGTTGGTCTCGCCCTGGTCGTTCAATTGTCCGAGCACCTCGGGCGTTTCCCAGCCCAGCCAATGCTGACCCCAGGACGCTTCTTCGCCGCCAAAATAGGCGCTGCCCAGGATGATCAGTACCAGCCAACTGGTCAGGAATCTTCGGATCCGCGGGGCGGTCGGCAGCTTGGCTGTCCCATGGCGCACGATTTGGCGCAGGGCCAACAAGCCGGCGGCCAGCCCCGGCAGCAGGACCACGACGGTGCCGGTTTCCACCGGCCCCAGTTCGCTTTGCCACAAAGCGCGGTAAAGAGGTTCATCGGCCATGCGAAAGCCGAGTTCGATCACAATGGCGGCGATAGGCAACCACAACCAGGCCCAGATGGGCAAAACCTTATCCTGAAATCGCTGTTGCACCACGCACCCGGCATTTCACGCGCGCCATGCCGCGCGCATGCTTATTGTATCACGTAATACCGGCGATCGAAGTTTAGGATAATCGAAAAGCGCCTGAATTCAGCCCTCGGCCAGCCGGTGCAATTCCTCCATGTCGTTCACCTCGACCTGATTATGTTCCGGCAGCGAAATTATATTGTCGGTCTTAAGTTTGGTGAAGGTGCGGCTCACGGTTTCGATGGTCAGGCCAAGATAATCGGCGATATCGGCCCGGCTCATGGGCAACGACAGCGGATCATTAGGCAGATCGGCGGCGGAGGCCCGTTCGATCAAATTGCAGAGGAACGAGGCAATTTTTTCCAGCGCCGTCATGCGGCCCAGCAACAGCATATGTTCCTGTGCCCGGGCGAGGTTCGCGTTGGTCATGTCGAGAAGCCGATCTTTCATGGCCGGGTTTTCCTCGCCAATGCGCTCCAAATCACCAATAGCGAAACGGCAAAGGCTCGCCTCGACCAAGGCCTCGGCGTTGTAGGCATGGCTAGTTCCCGAGGATAGCCCGATGAATTCGCCGGGTAGAACGAAGCCGGTAATTTGCCGCCGGCCATCGGGCAACAGTTTCGACAGGCGCAAACAGCCTTTCAGGACAGTAAAGAACGAGGCCGCCCTGTCACCCTCCATGAACAGGCTTTCCTCGGGCGCCAGATCGCACAGGGTATGAAGGCCTTCCAGCTTGGTCAGCGCTTCGTCATTCAGCACCGCGCAAAAGGCGCGCGACTGCACGGCGCAGTCCCGGCAAAAGCCCTCTGAAGACGTAGACTTCCCCCGCCGGCAGCCAATGCGGCGTGCCGGTTCTTCATAAACCTGGGTAAGATTCATCCTGGTCCCCTCAGTCCCCTGATCGCCGTTTAGGCTCCCTCATACACGCCTAATGACAATATTAGCCAATACTCGGTCCAGCTTACAGCCCAAATGTGACGTTTGGGTTAACCGATCTT
>CAZPWJ010000014.1:0-29317 GCA_964590195.1 uncultured Rhodospirillaceae bacterium
ATAATGGACAGATACTAGATGTAGCGGGTGTCTGCGTCAACCGGATAGGCACGATCTAGCCTACCACAGGTCAGCGCTGGGCAAAGCTGACGATGCTCAATAGGAATAGCATCCGGGACACATCAATTGGACGATGACTTGCTAGAATTTGGCTGCTGACTTCCGCTTTGGGTCAAAAACGTTCCAACGCCTCTTGGAATGCCTGTTTTTCGTCCTCCGGCATGGCGGCGGATTTGCCGGGCCCGGGAAACGTGCCGGCATCCACGTCGCTCTTGAAGGCCTTCAGGGCCAGCAAGCGCTCTTCCCGTATCTTTTGCCGCAGTCCTTTGAGGTCGCCATAGGCTTTGGCATGACGTGGCGGGTTCTCCATGTCGCCGCAAATATCCTCCATGAACAGGAAGATCACGTCGCCGGCGCCGCCGCAGCCGATGGAATAGGTCACGATCGAGGTTTTGGGATTAATCAGTTCAAGCGTTTCCGGCGGCACGAGCTCCACCTCGGCGGCATAGGCGCCAGCGTTCTCCAGATCCTTGAAATCCCGGAGCAAACGCAGCGCTTCCTCGCAAGTCTTGCCGATGGCGCGCAGCCCGCCGACCCACGTCGATTTTCGCGGCACCAATCCGACGTGTCCCTGCACCGGAATGCCTTCGCGCGCCAGCATTTCCACCACGCCCAACCCACGCGGCGTATAGACGGCGTCGGCGCCGGCGCTGACGGCGCGAATGGCCGCCGCCAGAATCTGATCGGGGGTTTCATAGGCATCGAACGCGATGCCGGCGGTGATGAACGTCGTCGGCGCGGCGGACACCACCTCCTCGACTATTGGATCCCAGGCTCTCAATACATCGATGCCGGCTTCAGCGCCCGCGACCGCTTCTTCGGCGTTGTAGGCGGTCGTTTCAGTGAACTGCCGCTTGCCCTTGCCATTGATCATGTCGGCAACGGTAACATTCCGGTCCGTCATCTTGCCACCAAAGGTGAAAATCGTCGGCATTGGTATCTCGCCTCGATAATATTTCTATAGTGTGGGAACTGTCCGGCGCCATTAACACCGATTATCGCAACCTACAATTCTTCCCCTGAACTTCAGGTCTCGATTGGGATTGGTCCCGCGGCCGCTTCAATGGGGCTTAAGGGTTTTCCTTTTAGATCCGATTTCAAATGTTTGGTGCTATAGCCGTTGAAAATATGGCCTATCGGTCCGCGGTTGAGGTCCGAGGTTCCCAACAGCCAATCGGCAATTGGAAATGTCAGGTTCATATTGACCTCCATCATCAGGCGGTCATTGTGATGCGCCGTGTGATGGCGGCGGATGGTGTTCACGAACGGGCATAATCTGACAAAGGCATTTTCATCCACATGGCAACAAAAGTGCATGAATTCGTAGATCAGATACATCCCCGTGGTCGATACCATCAACAGCCAGGCAGCGTTGCTGGTCAGTACGACAGCGACGATGGCGGCACCAACAGCGGACATCAGAATGAAGACGACCAGGGCATAGGGTGGAAAAAACGTCACACGCCAATCCTGGTTGTCCCGGAAGCGCATTTCCTGGTCGGTGAAGAATTGATGGTGGTTCAAGGTGTGCCGTTGATATATCGCCCGCAGCCCACGCACGTTCTTGGGCCGGTGCATGATGTGCATATGCAGGAACCATTCGAACATGTTGCAGCCAAGGCCTACGACCGGAATGACCAGCCATTCCCACCACAGCACGTTCTGGATATTGGCAACGTAGACATACATGGCCGCCAGGCCAATGGCATAGATCACCGCCACATGAGCATAGCCGTTGTACCAGCCGGCGATGCGCGATCGATATTCACGGCGAAAGTTTGCTTGTCTTTCCGTCAGCATCTCGAATTTCCCCCATCCAATAAACGACTACCCCTAGCCGTCGTCGACATTATAGTACTGATATATCAATCGTACATCATTAATTTGACGCAATCTCAAACGCCATCCACTCTCAAGCGCCATCCTCTTCCTGCTGCGCGGTGAAAATCGAGCCATAGCCGCCCGACCAATCGGGGGGCACCAGGCAGGGCCTGGGATCGTGGCGGGCCCATTTCGCCTTTTCGCCCCGCACCATATGCTGGTCGTATTTTGAGCGGATCGGATTGAAGGTGTAGCTGAAGGCATCCGCCGCCGCATAAACGTTCAATAGCAAAGGCCGCCCGGCATCCGCCGTGTTCGGCCTGGAACCATGAATGGTGCGGCAATTGTGAATGGTGACCGAGCCCGCCGGGCCGGGCAGATAGACCGCATTTTCAACCTTCGCCTTGGCCTCGTCGGCGGGGCTCAGGCAGCCCAACCAGGTGCCATCGTCACCGTATTGATCATACAGGGGACCAGCGTGGCTGCCTGGCACAACGCCAAGCGGTCCTTGCGTATCATCGCAGTCATAAAGGTAGGTGCCGACCGTGCAGGGGGAATAGTTGGTATGGGGCCAGAACTGGATGTCCTGATGCCATTTCACCTCTTCGCCGCCCTTGGCCCATTTGAAGTTGAGTTTCGAATGGTGAAACTTGATGTCCGGCCCGATCAGATCGGCCACCGCATCGACAATCACCGACTGCGAGGCAAAGGCCCAATAGTCCGGATGATGATCATTGGGCGATGAAAGGCGGCGCAGTCTCGGCGCCTCGGCGCTATGCCCGGCCTCCAGGTCCCATTTCGCATCCGATTGCACAATGCCGCGGCTTTCCTCGATCTTGCCATCCGTTGCCGCGCGCAGCCGTTGCAGCCAATCCTCGGGAACGATGCTGTCCAGCAGCAGATAACCATTTTCGAAATAGAATTCGCGTTGCCGTTGCGACAAAACCTTTGGCGCAATAGCTAGAATTTCCTCGTCTGTCATTGTTCCCCCAATGCCTCCAAGGCCCCCAATGCGGTATCGATATCAGCGGAATTCAGCTGCCAGTCATTGTCGAGATTGGCCACGATCAGGCTCATGAAAGCCTGGCCCAGCGCCAACGCCCGATCGTCATCGCCCAAATGATCGGCCAATAGCGCCAAAGCCAGCTGCGCGGGTTCCTTGCCTTCATATGTCCATTCGAAACCGCTGTCGGTAAAGCGCTGCAAATCATAACGCGCGTCCAACGGCTGCCCATCAACGGTTACACTAATGCCGTCTATGGTGCGTGAACCTTGATACGTTTTCATTCCCCATCTCCCAGAGCGGTCCCGCCGCCATCCTCCAACGTTTCAATAATAAGCCAAAAACCAAACAATGTGCGCCTAAACCGACGTATCAGAGCCAGCGCAGCGCCAGGCTTCGCAAAACATCGCAACGATACTCTCGGTGGAGAAATCGATCTGCGCCGCCTGGTGCCGATAAAATCGAATATCGCACCTGTTACTTGGGACTGTTCCACGAGACTGTGGGTCAGGTCTTGTTTCCTGCCCTTTTCAAGTGATGATATCGAGTTAATACAACAGCTAGGTCGGATGATAGATCCGTCGATATTCGGCGATGGCAACATGGTCGACGGGTAGATCCAACTGATCGACTTCGTCGAAGCGCAGCCATAGAAGAGCCTCGGCTTCATGATTCTCGATCTCGCCAGACCATTCCTGTACCGCAAAGTAATGCAATTTGCGAAACTCCTCCGAGCGGTGCAGCAGAGTGCAGACATAATCGGCCTGGACCGCCGTCACGGCCAGTTCCTCGGCCAATTCGCGATGCAGGGCCGCAAGCGGGCTCTCCCCAGGCTCCAGATGCCCGCCGGGAATGGCAACGGCGCCTGGGTCCAGCGGTTTGTCCAGCCGGCGTCTTTCGACCAGGAAGCGATCGCCATCAACCAGAATAAAGCCGGCGCATTCCAGTATTTCCATGTTGCTTCCGATCCTAGCCGACGGAAACCGTCCGCCCGCCATCGATTACCAGCGAGGTACCGGTGACATAGCCGCTGGCATCGGAACCCAGATACAGCACCGCGTAACCGATTTCTCTGGGATCGCCCAGACGGCCCACGGGCGTCTGGCTGATCGCCGCTTGTTTCTGCTCCGGCGTAAAGGCATCCGCCAAGGTGGTATCGAACAGGCCGGGCAGTATGGTGTTGACGCGCACGCCGCGTTCGCCGAATTCCAGGGCGAACGAGCGCGTCATGCCGTCCAGCGATGCCTTGAAGGTGGAATACAGCGCCAGATTCACTGTCGAATGCCGCGCCGCCGTCGACGAGATATTGATAATGCTGCCACCGTCGTTTTCCGCCATCAGCTTCACCGCCGCCACGGACATCTGCCAATAGCCGCCGATGTTCACATCCAGCGCTTTGCGCAAAAGGCCAGGGTCTGTATCCAGAATGGTGCGCCAGGGGCTGAGCACGGCATTGTTGACCAGAATATCCAGGCGGCCATGGCTTTCTCGCAGATGCGCGAACATGGCGTCGATATCATCGTCATGGCCAATGTTGCAGGCCTTGCCCTCGGCGGACAGGCCAAGTTCGCGGAACTCGGCAGCCACCGCATCGCAGGCATCCTGCTTGCGGCTGGAAATCACCACATGGGCGCCGTGTTCGGCCAGTACCTGCGCCGTGGCCCGGCCCAGGCCCATGGACGAGCCGGTCACCAGAGCCACCCGGCCCGTTAAGTCAAAAATCTCGCGCGGCATCGCTTAGGCTCCTCATACAAACGCAAACTCGGAATCAGGGGTGCGGTCCCCAGGGCGCCTCGTTAAGCAACTGCACATTTTGCGTGCTAACTAGCGGGCGAATCTTGCCGGCAAAATGCATGAAGTCATCATCCGCGAAAAGCCGGGCCCAAAAATCACGCCGGTCCGCATCATCATCGAACCGCCACAAATGGATAAGTTGATGCAGGCCACCGGTATCGGAGGTGAAATAGCCCACCAGCTTGGCATCGAAGCCGCCTGCCTCGATCGCCGGCCAGCCGAATTCCTTGTAGACCTTCACTGCTTCACCCATTTGGCCCACATAGACCTGATAGGTGCGCATTTCATATAAAGCCATCGTCATTCTCCTCTACTTGGTTACTAAGGGTGCGTAATCGTCCAGCAGTCGCAGAACTTCATCGCGCGGCGCTGACGGCAGGCCCAGGATAGCCCGGGTCACGCCGGCCTCGGCATAGCTGGCCAGTTCGCCGGCATCAGCGGGGGCGCCAAAGACGCTGACCGAGATTTGTGAGGCATCGCGCCCGGCCTCATCGGCGATTTTTTTCAACCGCGCCATGTTCTCAGCGGCGTCAAAGCCATGCCGCGCACGCGGTAGCCAGCCGTCACAATAATCCACCACCCGGCGCAGGGTATAATCCGTCTCACCGCCCATGATCACCGGCGGGTGCGGCGTCTGCACCGGTTTTGGATGCGCCCAGGAAGCATCGAAATTGACGAATTCGCCATGATAGGCGGCATCTTCCTCGGTCCACAGCGCCTTCATGGCCAGGACCTGATCCTTGATCTGGGCAAAACGAGTTTTGTATTCGACGCCGTGGTCGTTCATTTCCTCCACATTCCAGCCGCCGCCAATGCCAAATATAAAGCGCCCGTTGGACATCATATCCAGGCTGGCCACGTTCTTGGCGGTAACGATGGCCTCGCGCTGGGCCAACAGGCAGATGCCCGTGCCCAGTTTCAGGTTCTTGGTCACCGCGCCGGCATAGGCCAAGGCGACGAAGGGATCGTGGGTATGCCAATAATCACTGGGCAGATCGGCGCCGCCGGGCCAGGGCGAAATACGCGAAGCCGGGATATGGGTATGTTCGGGCAGGAACAGGGATTCAAAGCCCCGCTCTTCCATGGCCACGGCCAGTTCGTCCATGCGGATGGTGTAGTCCGTCGCGAATATCAAGGCGCCTACATGCATGGCATCCCCTCCTCTTTGTGCTGAATTGAGGCGCCATTAGAACCAACGGGCCGGGCTCTGTCTAGCGCCATCATGCGTTTGCGGAAAAGCTGGTAACAGCGTAAGTTGCCGGCCAATATTTTCAGAACAGGCAACCGTATCAAGAGGACGGATCGAGACCATGCGCATCGCAACCATTAATCACAACGGCACTCCCACCCTGGCAGTCCGCCGGGGCGACAATTATGTTGATCTGTCCAAGGCGGCGCCGGATTTGCCGCGGGACATGATCGGCCTGCTAACGGCGGGCGCCCTTGACCAGGCAGACAAGGCGGCCCAGGCGGCCGGCGACGAAGCCCTGATCCCCGCCGCCGGTGTGAGCTACCTGCCGCCCGTGCCGAACCCGCCGAAGATCCCCTGCTGCGGCCTGAACTACCGCGACCACGCCATCGAAACCAACATGCCGATCCCCGATTACCCCATTATCTTCATGCGCTCGGCCACTTCGCTGGCGGCCCATGGCGCGCCCATGATCCTGCCCAAGGCGGCCTCGGACTACGACTACGAGGCGGAGCTGGCGGTGGTAATCGGCAAGGCCGGGCGCCATATATCCGAGGCCAATGCCCTTTCGCACGTGGCCGGTTATTCCTGCTTCAACGATGGTTCCATCCGCAGCTATCAATTCAAGGCGCCGCAATGGACCCTGGGCAAGAATTTCGATGCCTCTGGCGGCTTCGGTCCGGAACTGGTAACCCCTGACGAACTGCCCAACGGCGTCGGCGATCTGCGAATCCAGTGCCGCCTGAACGGCGAGACTCTGCAAGATTCGACGACCAAACAACACATCTTTGATGTCCCCAGGGTCATTGAAGTGCTTTCGGAAGTGATGACCCTGGAAGTGGGCGACGTCATCATCATGGGCACTCCGCCGGGCGTCGGTTCCGCGCGGACGCCGAACGTCTGGATGAAGGACGGCGACGTCTGCGAGATCGAGATCGAAGGCATTGGCATTCTGTCGAACCCCATCGTCGCTGAATAAGCAAAACCATACCGGCAGCCATGGCTATTCTGGAGCCGCCGCCGCGCCCCTTGCCGGGGCTGAAGGAATGCCTAGCGGGCGTTGACCGGCACAATCTGGTCAACGCCCTGGTGGCCTGGCTGTTCGCCATCTCGGGCCCGGTGGTGATCATTCTGGCGGTGGGCCGCCAGGGTGGTCTGAGCCCTGGGGATCTTAGTTCCTGGGTCTTCGCCGCCTTCGGCTTCGGCGGCACGCTGACCATGGCGTATTCCTATCTGTTCCGCCAACCCATCGCCATTATGTGGACCATCCCCGGCGCCGTGCTGGTCGGCGGCGCGCTGCCGCATCTGACCTTTGCCGAGGTGATCGGCGCCTATCTGGTCTGCGGCGTGCTGTTGGCATTCCTGGGCGTCACCGGCCTTGTGCGCAAGATCATGGCGGCGATCCCCATGCCCATCGTCATGGCCATGGTGGCGGGCGTCTTCCTGCCCTTTGGCCTGAACATCATCAATGCCTTTGACGAGGCCACGCTGATGGCCATTGTCATGGTCGCCGCCTTTGCCATTCCCACGGCGCTCCCCAGCCTGGGCAGGGTGCTGCCGCCGGTGCTCTGCGCCCTGGCCGCCGGCACCGCGGTGATAATTTTCTCGGGCCAAATGACCGGCGTCGAGATCCCGCCCCTGGCCATCGCCGAGCCGATTGTCTACACCCCCGTATTCTCGCTGCGGGCCTTGGGTGAATTGGTCGTGCCCCTGGCGGTGACGGTGATCGCGGCGCAGAACGCCCAGGGCTTCGTGATCCTGCGCCAGGCCGGCTTCGAGCCGCCGGAAAACAGCCTGACCGTGACCTGCGGCCTGGGCAGCCTGCTGTTCGGCATTTTTGGTTCGGTACCAACCTGTGTCACCGGCCCGGCGAATGCCATCCTGAACACCTCCGGCGCCAAGGAACGGCGCTATATGGCGGGCGTGCTGTTCGGTCTGTTCGCCATTGGCTTCGGGCTGTTTTCACCCTTCACCACCGGCCTGGGCCTGGTGCTGCCGGCGGTCTTCATCAACATGCTGGGCGGCCTAGCCATGCTGGGCGTTCTACAGAGCGCCTTTACCACTGCCTTTGGCGGACCGCATGCGCTGGGCGCCCTGGTCAGTTTTCTGGTTACCCTGTCGGGCGTCGCCATCCTGAATGTCGGCGCGCCGTTCTGGGGCCTGGTTTTCGGTTATGCGGCCACCTTGCTTTTGAACCGTGGAAAGAATTAGCGACCCACGAAACGCCCGTCGCGTTTTTCCTTGAATGACAGCATACCCTCGGCGAAGTCCTCGGTGGCGCGCAGCCGGGTTACCGTAGCCGGCAAATCCGCCGCCGCCGCCGGGATACCTTCCAGCATCGCGGTGCGGGCCGAGGCCATGGTCGCCTGCACAGCCAGGGGCGCTTGCGCGGCGATGCGTTCGGCGATTTGCATGCCCTTGTCGAACTGTTCACCCGGTGCCACAACTTCTTGCACAAAGCCCATGCGGTAGGCGGTCTCGGCATCGAACTCCTCGCCGGTCAAAAGGTAACGCATGGCGTTGCCCCAACCGGCCCGCTCGACCATCTGAAAGGTGCCGCCGGCAAAGGGCAGCACGCCCCTGGCGACCTCGATCTGGCCAAAGCGGGTGTCCGATGCCGCCACGACGATATCGGCGGCCAGCATCAATTCCACCCCGATGGTGAAGCAAACGCCCTGCACGGCGACGACCAGGGGTTTGGTTCGCCGGATGGCGCCCATGTTGCAGGGGTTGACCACGCCATCGGGAAAAATATTGAAATTCAGATCAACCAGATTGAGGTCGGCGCCAGCGGCGAAGTGTTTGCCTTCGCCATAAAGCAGCGCGCAACGGGCGCCGTCGTCGTCCTCGTAGGCCTGATAGGCCGCTGCCAGTTCATCGAACATATTGGGGCTGAAGCCGTTGAATTTCTCGGGCCGGTCGATGCCCATGATGAAAACGTCGCCCTCTCTGCGGCTGACGATACGTCCAGGCGCGCCGCCTCCTCTGCCCTTCTTATTGTCGGCGTTCATGGCTTCCTCCACTATTTTCGCAATACTATTTCACACGCCCGAGCGGATCATCGAAACGTTCCAGCATGACGTCTTCGAAAGAGCTGCCCGACGCCGCGATCCAGCTGCCGGGACGCACCCGATAGGCCGCCGCCTGCCAGGGCGCGGCGGGCTCCTTGCCTGAAGCGGCCAGCGCCTTGGCGCCGTCCAGCAAGGTGCGGCGAAAACGGACAACGGCGGCATCGGTCGCCGTCAAAATCTCCCGGCTGCGGTCGACGATGCGGCCCTGGCTTTCCTGGATCATCAAATCCTGCTCCGCCAGGCCCTTGACGCCGGTATAGCTGACGTTGCGCTGCTCTTCCCGGTCGATCATGTAGTCGTTGCCGCGGTTGCGCAGGGGCACATAATCGGCCCCCGTGGTGGCGATAATGCCGTGGCCCTGTTCCAGCTTGGCGCGCTCTTCATCGCCAATGGCTCGCTCCGGGTTCCAGCCATAGCAATACATCCAGCAGCTTTGATCCGAGATCGGCACCAAGGTAAAGCCGAAATAGGTCTCGCCGGGAAACGTTGAAGGCCCGGTGCCGTGAGCGGGCAAGGTGAACTGCGTTATGCGCCAATAGTTCTCCCCTTCGTCCCCCGCCCGCATCCCGCCCACGACAAAGCCCAGGTCATGCTCCAGAATGGAAAACTGCGGCATGGGGTCATTGCGAATCCAGCGCAGGCGGCGGGCGTCGGCGGGCGCATCCGGGTTCTCGTTCGAGGCAACGCTGGGTGCGGGCATATGCAGAAAGGAAAAATGCGAGGTATCCAGATCACCCTCCATGATCTGGGCCCAGTTGCAATCCACATACTGCTTCGTGACATAGCGGTGCGCCGCCCCAACTTGGGTGAATTCCAGTTGCGGCAATTCCGGCAATCTGCCGTCCGGCAAAAATTCCGCGCTGGGGCCCAGATAGGCCCAGACAATGCCGCCCTGCTCCCGCGTCGGATAGGATTTGACCGCGACCGTATCGTGATGGCGGGCACCGGGGGGAATGTTGGGCAGATCGACCGCCTTGCCGGCAACGTCGAATTTCCAACCGTGATAGACGCAGCGCAGGCCGCATTCCTCGTTACGGCCAAAAAACAGCTCGGCACCCCGATGCGGGCAGCGGCCATCAAGCAGGCCGATCCGGCCATCGGTATCGCGGAAGGCGACCAGGCTTTCGCCCATGATATTGACCCGCAGCGGCGCGCCGTTGGGCTCGGGCAGTTCCTCGGCCAAGGCCACGGGCTGCCAGAAGCGGCGAAAATACTGCCCCATGGGCGTGTCCGCGCCGGTTCCGGTTAAAAGCGCATTGTCCTCGATCGAAAGCATCCACTGCATACCCCATAATTCAGAGGCGCAATGTTTGATGATACGGACATAACTGTCAACGCTATCAGGCCAAGCCGTCAGACAAAGCCAAATTGCAGCAAGAACAGAAGCAACGCCAACCCGGTTAGCGCCTGGCAGACCGAGGCGCCGGCCAGTCGCCGGATCGCGGCACCATCGCCTTGCTGTTCCAGGGCATCGCCGCGCACGATCCAGTAAAAACTGTCGTTGGGCAGAATAGCCACGAAGGTGCCCAGGCAGATGGCATAGACGGCGGCGATGGGTGAAATCTCCATATGCTCCACGATGGGCAGAACCAAGGGCGCGACGGCAACGAATGTGGCCATGGAGGAGCCTTGCAGCAGCTTCATCATCGCCGCGATGACGAACAAACCGACCAATGCGGCCACATGCCCGGATGCATCGCTCAGCAGACCATCGATGGGAAACACCGTGGTCGCCATGGCACCCATGGCGCTGGCTGCCCCCACAACGATCAATAGGCCGGATGTTCGCCGCATGGCGGCTTCGACACCCTCGCGGCGATGTTCAACCGGAGTATCGAAATAGGACCAGATGGCCGCGGACAACAATGCCCCCTTGGGCTGGGTCACGAAATCGAGCACCGGCCAAGCGGCAAGATCCAAGGTCCAGCCCAGTATCAACATTACGGCAAGCACACCAAACGGCGCGAAGGCACGCCATTCTCCCGCAGCGGCGGGCCCTTCATGTTCGCTGGGCGCGGCCACGCCGGTTGCCGGGAACAGGCGCAGCCAGATCTCGCCGGCCAACCAGACGGGGGGCAACAACAGCAGCCCCACCAGCACCAGCCCGGGGTCATCAACGCCCAACGCGGCGCCAACGATCAATGGCCCGGCGGGCACCAGCAGCATGAAACCGGCGTAGGCCGCCATGGCCATGGACAGGCGATGCTTGCCCGCGATCGGCGCCAGGGCCGCATAGGCGGTGACATGGCAGATCATGCCGGCGGAGGAAAATGGAGAGATCAACCTGACCCAACCACCGATGGTGGGCAGGGGACGCAAGGTCATATTAGCCGCGATGATGAATGACGGCAGCAGAATCAGGGCGAAATCGCCCAAGGCGCGGCCAAATCCAGTCCGAAAGGTCAGCAATACCTTTTCCGCACCCAGCCCGCCGCCAAGCCCCATGATCACGGTCAGCAGGATCAGGATAATCGGCAGCGGCAGATCCACGCGCGGCAACACGGCCTTCGCCGAACCGGATTTTGCCAAACTCATCGCTATCGCTCCCAAATCATTCGCGTTGTTTGATTTCAGGCCTCGCAGGTTAGGCGGGCATCGCGCCGGCGGGAAATGAAAACATGCTTGCACGCTTATGCAAAAAACTCATAATGAATTGATGCAAGATTTGCCACCGCTGAACTCCCTGCGGGTTTTCGAGGCCTGCGCACGCATCGGCAACTTCACCCGCGCGGCGGAGGAACTTGGCCTGACGCAAAGCGCGGTCAGCCGGCAAATCCAACTGCTCGAAAGCCGCCTCAACCTGCAACTGTTCCGGCGCAAGGGGCGGCGTATCCAGTTGACCCAGGAAGGGCAAAGCTATGCCCAGGTGGTGCGCCGGGCCCTGGAATTGATCGCCAAGGAAACCCGGCGCCTCTCGCGAAAACCGCGGCGAGATACCCTGGTCGTCAGCACCGTGCCTTCATTCGCGGTAAAATGGCTGGCCCCGCGCCTGCAACGCTTTCAACAGGCCAACGAGGGCCTGGATTTGCGTATCCTGACATCGTACGAGCATACGGATTTCGAGCGTGATGGCATTGACGTGGCGGTCCGTTACGGCGCCGGCGATTGGCAGGACATGCATGTGCAGCGCTTGGCGGAGGAAGAAGTATTTCCAGTCTGCGGGCCGCAATTTCTGGAGCGCGAGGATCTGCGACAGCCTGTGGATCTGTTGAGGGCGCCGCTGTTGCATGGCGAGGTTACCGAGGGCTGGGATGACTGGTTCGAGCTGGCCGGCGTAGCGCTGTCGGCCCCGCCCGAAGGTCCGCGCTTCAAGGATTCCTGCGCCCTGATCCAGGCCGCCATAGATGGTCAGGGCGTGACCTTGGCGCAGGGCAGCCTGGTGGCTTCGGATCTGCGGGAGGGCCGCTTGACCCGGCCCTTCCCCATGGCGCTGCAATCGCACTATGCCTTTTACATGGTTTGCCCGCCCAAGGCCTTGCAGAAGGCCAAGGTGGCGGCCTTCCGCGACTGGGTTAGCGCGGAAATGGCTCAGTTACAATAGAAACCCAGGGGGGTTGAAACAGATATGACAGCGGTACAAATCGATGGCCCGCGCCAGGCGCCGGCGGAGGGCGATAGGGCGCGGCAACTGGTGATCCTGGTGCACGGTTATGGCGCCGATGGCAACGACCTGATCGTCCTGGCGTCGTATTTCGCCCGCGTCCTGCCCAACGCCGCCTTTGTCGCTCCGAATGGGCCGGAACAGTGCGAGATGTCGGCCTTCGGCTATCAATGGTTTCCCATCAACCAGTTCGATCCGGGCAGCCGCCTGAACGGCGTGCAAGGCGCCGCGCCCATTCTGGATAATTTCATCGATCAGGAACTACGGCGCCACGGCCTGACCGAGGACGAATTGCTGCTGATCGGTTTCAGCCAGGGCACCATGATGAGCCTGCACGTGGCCTTGCGACGGTCCCGCCAAGTCGCCGGCATTCTGGGCTATTCCGGCATTCTTGCCGGACCGGAGCTATTGGCGGATGAAGCCATATCGAAACCGCCGATCCAGCTGATCCACGGCGACCTGGACGAAATGCTGCCCGTGGCTCACCTACACGAGGCAGTCGGCGCCCTGGGCGCGGCGGGCTTTGATGTGGCCGGACACGTCAGCCCCGGCGCCGGCCACACCATCGCCCAGGACGGCCTGGAACTGGGCATGGATTTCGCCGCCCAGGTGCTTGGCAACCATTAACGGAAGAGCCAAGCCACCCGCTCCCCCTCCCGGCCGCCCAATGAGTATGATCCCGTGGGCGGCCGGGAGGGGGAGCGGGTGGTCCAGAAATTCGACGCAGGTCGATAGAAGCCTAGTCCTTCTTGCCGTCCGCATAACCCTGCATGGCCTCTTCCATGCGGCCCGAGGCGGCGATCAGGGCGTTGCCGAGCTTGCCCATCTCCAAGGCATCGATCAGGGGCATGTTGCGGGCGGCGCGCTGGGCTTCCTTGGTCATGCGCACGGCGTCGGGGTCCAGGGCGACCAGACCGCCGACAAACTGGCTGGCCACCTGGTTCAGGGCTTCCGACCCCTCGACCAGACGGTTGATCAAGCCGACTTCGTAGAGGCGCCGGGCCGGGATCAGATCGCCGAACAAGAGGAACTCCAGGGCCAGGCGCGGGCCAATCAGGCTGCTTACCACCGGCGTGTTGATAGCGGCGGGGAAATTACGGCGCATTTCCAAAGCGCCGAAATGGGCGCCCTCCTCGGCCAGGACGAAATCACAGATCATCGCCAGGGTGAAACCGCCCGCCACCGCATAACCCTCGACGACGGCAACGCTGGGCTTGCTCAAACGGTGCAGCAGCCGGTTGACCTTGGTCCAGCTCTCGTCCGCCGCCAGGGCGGCGGCCAAATCGCGTTCCGGAGCCATGGATAGATCCCGCCCGGCGCAAAAATTGCCGCCCGCCCCGCGGATGACCAGACAGCGGATGGCATCA
Source organism: uncultured Rhodospirillaceae bacterium (assembly GCA_964590195.1). GTDB lineage: Bacteria > Pseudomonadota > Alphaproteobacteria. The sequence continues at coordinate 13,907 of CAZPWJ010000014.1, forward strand.
TCCGCCTCCACCTCCTCGATGGCCTGGATCAAGCCTTGGATCACGCCCGCATCCAATGCGTTGCGCTGTTTCGGGCGGTTCAGGATCAGGGTGGTGACGCCGTCCTGCTTGCCGATTTGAACCATTTGCTTTCTCCTCAAGGTTTTTCTGTCCAGGCGTGGTGAAGCATGGAATGATTGGCTCTTGTGAGCAATGATTCTGTGCGACTTCTTAGATGACAAACAAACGACTTTATCTGATCCGCCATGGCCACACGGTATGGAACGGCCCGCCCCTACGTTTTCAGGGCCAGATGGACAGTTCTCTTTCGGAAACCGGCCGCAGTGACGCCATCGCCCTGGGCAAGCGCATGCCCTATCAGCCCGACCGCATCATCTCGTCCCCTGCCCTGCGCTGCCGGCAGACGGTGGATTGCCTGTTCGGACGGCAGCCCGATGAAATCGAACCCCGCTGTATCGAGATCGGCCTGGGCTGGTGCGAAGGTCTGCTGGCCACGGAAGCGGCGGAAATCGACGCCAATGCCGTCCGCACCTGGCAGGAAGCGCCTTGGGAAGGCTCGCCATGGGGCGGGGAAAGTCTGGAAGTTTTGCAAAAACGGGTGGTCGCCGGCGTTACCGACATTGTCGCCGGTATTAAGGCAGACGAGCGGGTATTTCTGGCCGTGCACGGCGGCGTGCTGCGCACCTTGATCTGCTACGTCAACGACCTGCCGCTGTCGGAATACAGCAATATCGAAATGCCCAATTTGACCTTGATGGAATTGGCCGCCGAGGCAGTGGTGTGCGGCGGCAACAATATCCGCCCCGTCACACCCGAAGAGATGATCTAGAATTTTAGGAGAGATCCCATGGCCCTTGGCTATTTGATTGCCCAGATCGATGTGCACGACCCCGATTCATATGCCAGGTACACGGCGCAAACCCCAGGCATCGCGGCCAGTTATGGCGGCAAATTCATTGTCCGTGCCGGACAGTTGGAAACCCTGGAGGGTGCGGCGGCGGGACCACGGGTGGTGGTGATAGAATTTCCCAGCTACGCCCGCGCCCTGGAGTTCTACAATTCGGACGAATATCAGGCCATTGTCGGCATCCGGCAGAAAGCTTCCACGGGCAGCGCTTTTGTTGTCGAGGGTGCGGACTAAACGAAGGACTTCGCTATGAAAGCCATCCGTATCCATGAATTCGGCGAAGCGGACGTCTTGAAATACGAAGACGTCCCCGACCCATCCGCCGGCCCCGGCGAGGTCGTGGTCAAGGTCGAGGCCATCGGCATCAACCCAGTGGAAACCTATATCCGTTCCGGCATCCACCTGATCCGGCCGGAGCTGCCGTTTATCCTTGGCAGTGACGCCGCCGGCACGGTGCTGGCCGTGGGCGATGGCGTTGACGCATTCAAAGCCGGCGACCGGGTCTATGCCGCCGGCGCCGTGGGCGAGGATGCCTGGGGCGGCTGCTATGCCGAACAGCTGCTGCGCCGGGCCGAGCATCTGCTGCCCCTGCCCGACAACGTCAGCTTCGCCCAGGGCGCCGCCATCGGCGTGCCCTACGGCACGGCCCATTGGGCCCTGATGCACCGAGGCCGGGCCAAGGCGGGCGAAACCGTTCTGATCCATGGCGCCAGCGGCGCCGTCGGCACCGCCGCGCTGCAAATCGCCGCCGCGCACGGCCTTACCACCATCGGCACCGCCGGCAGCGAACGAGGCCTGGATCTGGTCCGCGCACATGGCGCCGCCCATGTTTTAGATCATACCAAGGACGGCTATCTGGATGCGGTGGCGGAGCTGACAGGCGGCGACGGGCCGGAGATCATTCTGGAAATGCTGGCCAACGTTAATCTGGCCAAGGACATGGAGGTGGTCGCCAAGTTCGGCCGCATCGTCATCATCGGCAACCGCGGCCCGATTGAAATCAACGCCCGGGAAGCCATGATGAAAGAGCTGGATATCATCGGCATCGCCCTGCCGAACACCACGGCGGAGGAGGTCGCGGAAATCCATGTCGCCCTGGGCAAGGGCCTGGCGGATGGCAGCCTGCAGCCTGTGATCGGCAAGGAATTGCCCCTGTCCGAGGCGGCGGAGGCGCACCAGGCGGTGCTGCGCCCCGGCGCCTACGGCAAGATTGTCCTGATACCGTAAAATGGCGAACCCTTCCGGCGACCCAGTTCCAGCCATAGCCGAGGCCGACGCCACGGGCGAGGTCGCCGCGCTGTATGCCGATATCCGCGCCACCCTTGGGGTGCCCGTGGTCAATTTGATCTGGCGGCACCTGGCGATGTTTCCGGGCGCCCTACCCTGGGCCTGGGAGTCGCTGAAACCGCTGTATGCCGATGATAGCATCGCGGCCCAGGCGGCGGCATTGCGCGCGGAATTGGATGTGCCGGTCCTGGCAGGACTAAGTGCGCCGGCTTTGGCCGCCGCCGGCCTGTCTTCCCATGACCTGAGCCGCATCAACATGATCCTGCACAGCTATGAACGCAGCAACGCCATGAACATGGTCGCCCTTTGCGCCCTGTCGGCCCAGCTAAACGGCCAGCCGCCAACGCCGGGCGAGGCCGCGCCACCGTTATGGGCGGAGGCTGCGATAAGCGGCAGGATGCCGCCGCTGTTAACTTTGGACGCCATGGCACCGCCGGTTCGCGGGCTGGTGGAGGATCTGAACCGTATCGGCGGGCGCGACGAGATATTGGCCAGCATGTACCGCCACCTGGCCAATTGGCCGGTCTATCTTTCGCTGGTTCATGCCTTGATCGCGCCCTTCGCCGCCGAGGGCCGGTTGGAACCGGTGATCCTGAATGTGATCGAAGACGGCCATCGCCGAGGGGCACAAATATCCGATGGCCTGGCAATACCGGCAAGCATGCCCAATGACGCGGCGCGGCGCGATATGACCGCCGCCTTGGCGCAATTTACCGACGGTCCCATCGGCAAAATGATTGCCATCGTCCCTCTGATCCGCCAGGCCATGCCGCCTTCCAATGCGGATTAAGTAGCTGTTACACTCACTGCAACTGGTGAGATGAAACAGATGGGCGGACAGCGCCCGGGGAGTGATCGATATGCGGCCTTCTTCACGATTGCGGCAACTGATGGAACAGGGCGTCGTTCTGGCGCCCGGCGTCTACAACGCATTGTTCGCGAAAGCGGTGGAGCATACCGGCTTCGATGCGGTTTATATCACCGGCTTTGGCACGGCGGCGCGCTATGGCTACCCGGACGTCGGCCTGATCACCCAGAGCGAGATGGTGCAGAACCTGAAACACATCTGCCGCGCCACGGCTATACCTGTCATAGCGGACGCCGATACCGGCTACGGCAACATCATCAATGTCCGGCGAACGGTGCGCGAGTACGAACGCGCCGGCGTCGCGGGCTTCCATCTCGAAGATCAGGTGTTCCCAAAGAAGTGCGGCTTCATGGAAGGCAAAGCGGTTATTCCCCTGGAAGAACACGCCCAGAAAATCCGCGCCGCCCTGGATGCGCGCAGGGATTCCGAAACCGTCATCATCGCCCGCACCGATGCCCTGGCGCCGAATGGCTGGGAGGACGCCCTGGCCCGCGCGCGAGCCTATCGCGAGGCGGGCGCCGACGTGGTCTTCGTCGATGGCATCCGCACTTTGGAAGAGCTGGAAATTTACAGCCGGGAATTGGCACAACAAGGCATACCGTGTCTATACAACGGCGGCCTGGTAACGGCGGAAGTCGCCCAGCAGATGGGCTTCAAGATTCAGATCCTGGCGGGCCTGGCCCTGGGCGCCGTATTCAAAAGCGCCACGGCGGCCATGCAGGAGCTGAACGCCAGCGGCAGCGCCCGGCAGACCATGGCGCAATTCAGTCCGCCCGGCGAGATCAAGAGCGTCAATGATATTCTCGGGGTGCCCGAGATATACGAACTGGAACAGCGTTACGACCTAGTGGGCGAAGAGGAGCAAGTACAATGACCAGTTCCGAAATCACGCCCGGCACGAAACTGCGGCAGGCCATGGCCGGCGGCATGGTGCTGGCCCCCTTCGTCTATGATGGCTTCACTGCCCTGATTGCCCAAGGCCAGGGCGCGCAGGCAGTCTATATGACGGGCCATGGCACCTCGGCCCAGATCGGTTTGCCCGACGTGGGCCTGACCAGCATGGCCGAAATGGTCGCCAATCTAGGCTATATCGCCGATGCGGTTGATGTACCCGTGATCGCGGATGCGGACACGGGCTATGGCAACGCCATCAACGCCCAGCGCGCGGTGCGGGAATACGAGACGGCGGGTGCGGCAGCGATGCATATCGAGGATCAGGTTTTCCCGAAACGCTGCGGTTTTTTCGAGGGCAAGCAATGCGTGCCCATGGCCGAGCATGTGCAGAAAATCCGCGCCGCCATCGACGCCCGCACGGATCCGGGCCTGGTCATCATCGCCCGCACGGATGCCGTCGCGCCAAACGGCTGGGAGGATGCGATCCGGCGGGCCGAGGCCTATCGCGAGGCCGGCGCCGACGTGATCTTTGTCGATGGGGTCAAGACCCAGGAGGATATGGACATCTATACCCGCCGCCTAGTGGAGCAGGGCATTCCCTGCCTTTACAACGGCAATTTGTGGCCCGGCCCTGAAGTCGCCGATCGCGGCTTCAAAATCATGATCACCGGCGGCGGTCATGCGCTGTCCTATGCCGCCGTCTGCCAGGCGCTGGTCAACCTCAAGGATGGCGGCGGCGGCGAAGGCCGGGACCTGGACCAGTTCAACACAATAACCAGCTTGCTGGGCCTGCCGGAAATCTATGAACTGGAGCAACGTTACGCCACGGACTGAACGGCATTGCCTACGCCAGACGACACGACACACGACCCCTTTTACGTCATTGCCGGGCTTGACCCGGCAATCCAGGGCGACAGACTCAAGTGCTGGCAGCCCTGGATCCTCGGGTCTCCGCTACGCTACGCCCAAGGATGACAGCATTTCGTGTCGTATGGGAACTGACTACGAAAAGGAGATCACCATGGGTATGACAATCGCCGAGAAGATTCTTGCCGCCCATGCGGGCGCCGAGACGGCCAGGCCGGGGCAGTATTTGTGGTGCAAGGTCGATGCCACCTCCGGCCACAGGCTGGCCGATCTGGAGGCCCTGGGCGTCGATCGGGTCTGGGACCCTGAAAAAGTCTTTCATGTGGATGACCATCAGGCCCCGCCCCCGACCATCGCCGCCGCCAACAAGGTCAAGGAACAGCGCCGCCTGATCAAGAAATACGGCATCAAGAATTATTTCGAATATGGCCGCGGCGGCATCCTGCATCAGGTCTTTGCCGAGAACGGCATGTACGCGCCAGGCGATCTGGTCGCCATGTGCGATTCCCACTCGACTTCCGGCGGCGTCTTCAACGCCTGTGTCACCAACGCCAATCTGGATGCGGTGCACGTTCTGGCCTTTGGCGAGCTGTGGTTCCGGGTGCCCGAATCCGTTCGCGTGGTGTTGAACGGTACTCTGCCCGCCTGGTGCGTCGGCAAGGATGTTATCCTCAAGGTGGCGAGCGAGCTTGGCACCGATTACGGTTTGTACAAATCCGTGGAATACGTCGGCCCGGTGGCCAGCCAGATGAGCCTGGCGCAGCGTTGGACAGTCTGCAACATGGGGGTCGAGGTCGGTGCCAAGTTCGCCATGTTCGAGGCGGACGAGAAGACCGACGCCTTCCTGGCCGACCGTATCGACCGGCCATACGAACACGTCACCGCCGACCCCGATGCCAGCTACGAGGCCGAGTACGAATTCGACCTGAGCGATCTGACGCCCATGGTGGCCCGCCCCGGCGATCCGGGCAACGGCGTACCGGTCGAAGGCGTTCAGGGCGAACGGGTCAAGGTCGATCAGGCGTTCCTAGGCTCCTGCACCAATGCCCGGCTGGAGGATTTGGAGGTTGCGGCGCGCATTCTGGACGGCAAACAAGTACACCCCGACGTGCGCATGCTGGTCAGCCCGTCGTCCCAGGCGGTATTCGGCGAGGCGTTGAAGGCGGGTTATCTGGAGACCCTTCTCGAGGCCGGCGCCCTGGTCGAGCATTCCACCTGCGGGCCCTGCTATGGCGGCCATTTGGGCGTGCTGGGCGATGGCGAGACCTGCATCTCCAGCAGCAACCGGAATTTCCAGGGCCGCATGGGCAGCCCCCTGGCCAATGTCTGGCTGGCCAGCCCGGCCACCGTGGCGGCCTCGGCCATCGCGGGCGAGATCGTCGATCCACGGGAATATCTCTGATGCCTGGAATGGGAGCGAAATAATGGAAACTGTACGAACCGGCCGCGTCTGGAAATTCGGCGACCATATCAGCACCGATTTCATGATGCCCGGCCATCGGGTATTGGCGAACCCGGATCTGACGGTGGCGGAAGCGGCGAAATTCTGCATGGAAGCCAACCGCCCCGGCTGGGCGGAGGACGAGGTGCGGCCAGGCGATATTCTTGTCGCCGGGATCAATTTCGGCTGCGGCTCCTCCCGCAACGCCTCGCAGTCGTTAAACGCGCTCAAGATCGCGGTGGTCCTGGCGGAATCCGTTTCCCGCATCCATTTGCGCAACGCGGTCAATACCGGGCTGCCCACATTGGTCGCGCCCGGCATCAGCGATTTCGTCGAGGAAGGCCAGCGCCTGGAAGTGAACATCGTCTCCGGCGAGGTGAAAAACCTCGACACCGGCGCCACCCTGCAGGCGGAGGCCTGGGAGGAAGGCACACCGCCCTACGAGATTTTGATGGCCGGCGGGCTGGATGCCTTCATGAAGACAAAACTAAAGGAACGGGGCCTAATCCCGGCCTAACCCGCCTCAAGTAGCGCGAAGCGCGGTAGGCAGAAACAGCCTCAAGTAGCCCGAAGGGCGATAGGCAAAAAAAGCGGAGCGAGAAAATGTCAGCGGCGGAAAACAAGGAACTGGTTCGTCACATCATGGAGGACGGTTTTAACAAGAAGGATATGGCGGTGGTTTATGCCACCTTCCATGATGACTATGTCCGCCACGGCCACGGCGTCGCCTCAATGGGCTCATTGGCGGAACATGTGGAAGATCTGAAGGCGCGCCACGCGGCCTTTGACAATGCCAAATTCACCATCGAAAAAATTGTCGGCGACGGAGACACTGTCGCGGTGCATTACGTCTTTACCGGCGTGCACAGCGGTGAATTCAACGGCATGCCCGGAACCGGCAAGGAGGTCAGCCGCCCGGCTGCGGCGTTCTTTACCGTGCGCAATGGCAAGGTGGCGGAAGGCACGCTGTTCGCCGACGGCGGCGGCTTCATGGCGCAGCTAAAGGGCGACTGAGCACTAAATGCCCTCGACAATGAGAACCTGATTTGTCGTGGTGCAGGATTCCCGCAATTCCTTCCAGGGCTGATATTCAGGATCGGCCTGAAAGGCATCCAGGGCTTCACGTGACGGCCATTTGAACAGCACGATGCGGTCCGGGTGCCAATTGCCCACGGGCACCTCGATCTTGCCGTCCCGGGCTAGGTATTCACCGCCATGCCTGGCGATGATGGCGGGGACCGCCTTTTTGTATTCTTCGTATTTGTCGGCGTCGTGGACCTTGTTGTCCAAAATCAGATAGATCGCCATGGGCGGCCTCCATTGGTGCAAAAAACTGGTTACGAAAGGATAGCCGTTGGCTACTCCAAAATTTCACCGTCGAATGTCTCTCTCGTGATGCCTTCGGTCTCGGGGTTGAAGCCGAGTTCGATCTGCACGCCATTCGGGTCAAGAAAGAAGACCTGGATGACAGCGCCGCCGCCCGCCAGGCGCTTATGGTATTCGACGCCGTGTTTTTCCAAAACCGCAAGCTGCTCGGCCAGGCCCGCGCCCCACATGGCGAAATGATCTAATCCCTTGCCCATGCCGTCGGGGTTGGTCCGGTCCGGGCTGCCGGGCTCCAGCGGCGAGATATGAATGATCGGCATCTCGCCCGCGTACATCCAATGCCCCGGGGTAGGAAACGGCGGGCGGTAACCTTCCTCCAGGCCCAGCACTTCGGCGTAGAAGTCACGGGTAATCTCGAGAGAGGCGGTACGGATGTTGATATGGTTCAAATGATAACCCGACATGATGTCTTCTCCGGTGTTTCTATCCCTTGGGAACGAACGGATGGGTGCTTGTCAGGCCGCCGTCCACCGCTATTGACTGGCCGTTGACATAGCTGGCCTCGTCCGAAGCCAGGAACAGCGCCATGTTGGCGATTTCCTCGGGCTCGCCGTTGCGGCGGGTGGGGTTGAGCTGGCCAATCTTGCCATCCGTGCCGCGGGAGCGGGCCCGATCGAACGTTGGCTTGGTCATGCCGGTTTCGATCAGACCGGGACAGATGGCATTGATGCGCACGCCGGAGGCGAAGAATTCATTGCACATGGTCTGCACCAGGCTGACCACGCCCGCCTTCGAGGCCGCATAGGGCGGCCCGCCCGCATTGGCGCGTAGTGCGGCCACCGAGGCCGTGCAGACGATCGAGCCCTTGCCCGCCGCCGCCATGATCGGGGCGCCGTGCTTGATGCACAGAAACGGTCCGATCAGGTTGATCCGCAGGATGTCCTGCCACATATCCACCGTCTGATCGGCCACCGGCACCCGCCCGCCCGAGACACCGGCGTTGGCATAGATCACGTCCAGACCGCCATAGCTTTCCACACAGGTGTTGATAAAGCCCTTGACCGCGTCTTCATCGCCCACATCCGCGTTCACCGCCATGGCGGTGCCGCCGGCATCGGTGATCATGGCGATGGTCTCCGCCAGGCCTTCCTCGGCCCGGTCCACGGCCACCACGGAGGCGCCTTCGCGGGCAAATATCCGTGCGCTGGCCCGCCCGATGCCGCTGGCCGCGCCCGTTACAATGGCTCGTTTGCCCGCAAGTCTACCCATGATGTTGTCCTTCCTAAATCAGCATGTACGTTGTTTTGGGTTCGATTAATTTGCAATCAGTGTTGGCGCCAGGTTAGCAGCCGTCCATGGTGACGCCCAGGGCTGTTGAACTGGCCATTCAGCCGGCCGCATCCTCGCCACTACTCTCGGGATCAAGGCCGGCGGCAATCATTATCCCATTGGCCCGGGAAATCTGCTCCTTGCTTAGAACTTTTTCCCATTCGTTAATCTCGCCACTGCGGTAGTGCAACGTGCCCTTTTTGGGCGTGACCTCGATATGCCTCCAATCGAACATCTCGAACGGAATATCATAGAAGGCCAAAAGAGCCTCGAAGTAGGCCCGGTTGTCCTGACGGAAGGCTTCATAGCTGGTCAACAGAATGCGGCCGGAAAATTCACCATCCCGGACAATCCTCCGCCAATCAGCGACCCAACGCGCTTCCTGCTCGAAAAAATGCTCAAGATAATAGTCGGCCTGATCCGAGAAGCTCCACTGGCAATAATCCGGCGGCAGCCTCGTAACAGCCGCCGTCGCCTCGTACGAGGTATCGGAAAACATGTTGCCGTAATGATGGATGCCCGAGATCATGGATTGCCTGGGATCGCGGGTATGCACCACGATGCGGTCAACACCGGCGGCGGCCAGGTCATGCAAAATGTCCGCCCTGGCCGGCAGATGTTCCTGGCAAATCGCGCCGCCCTTGGCAAACAAATCCAGCCAACTGGGAATGATCCGATCGCCGCGCAGAACCGCCTGGGTAACATAGCAGCGCGGTAAATTCAGGCCTTCCGACAGGCGGGTGGCGATGTACATGCTGGCCGATTTGAACAAGGTGTTGAGCAACACCGCCGGCAGACCCCGGTCCATCGCGGCCTGTTGCTGTTCAAGAAAATCCGGTTTCCGGTAGATCGCCAGGCCTGGGTTGTTGCGAACTGCTTCATCCAGGAACGCGTCGGCCTCGTCCATGCGGCCAAGGGCGTGCAGGGCCGAGCTCATGGCATGATAGGGAATTGTATTGGATTGGTTGGGCGCCAGCCGGAAATAGCCCTGCAAGGCCTCGACCACCGCCGGAAAATCGCCGATCCTGAAATTTAGATTGGCCAGATCATTATACAGGCCCGGATTGTCCGGGTCCTTTTTGACCAAATTCGTCAGATGATCCCGCGAACGGGTCCAGCGCTGCAGATTATGATCGATAATCATACGCAGCACGAGGATGTCTTCATGCTCCGCCACATCCCAGGGCATCTGATCGAACCTATCAGACATCCGTTCCAGGGGAGCCGGATCGTGATCCTGCTCAAAATTCTGCAGCAGAATTTTTGTATCTCGAATTAGGTCTTCCATCGCCTCAGCGTAAACATCTACCCAATTTGCACAAATCGCTGACCTAGTCAGGATAAGCCAAGATTGCCGGCTTGTCTCGCCTGCCTATCCCTTTATAAAGCCCAGACATGGCCCCACCTATTCTTATCCTTCGCGACATTGACCTTAGCTTTGGCGGCACGCCCCTGTTGGAGGGTGCGTTCCTGTCGGTCTCGCCGGGCGAGCGTCCCTGTCTGGTAGGGCGCAACGGCTCGGGCAAATCAACGCTGCTGAAAATCGCCGCCGGGTTGATGGAGGCGGACAGCGGCGAACGCTTTGTCCAGCCCGGCACCACCGTGCGCTATCTGCCTCAGGAACCGGATCTGTCGGACCATGCCGACGTCCTCTCGTATGTTCAATCCGGCCTGGCGCCGGGCGACGACCCGCACCGCGCCGTCTATTTGTTGCATCAACTGGGCCTGCAAGGCGATGAGGACCCGAGCCATCTTTCGGGCGGCGAAACCCGGCGCGCCGCCCTGGCGCGCGTCCTGGCGCCGGAGCCCGATATCCTGATGCTGGATGAGCCCACCAACCATCTGGATCTACCCGCCATCGAATGGCTGGAGGCGGAACTTAACAGCCTGCGCTCGGCCATCATCATGGTCAGCCATGACCGCCGCTTCCTCTCCAATCTATCCAGGACCACGGTCTGGTTGAACCTGGGCGAGACCCGGCAAATGAACAGCGGCTTCGCGGATTTCGAGGCCTGGCGCGATGACGTCCTGCAGCAGCAGGAGGACGAACAGCATAAACTGGATCGCAAGATCGTCCGCGAGGAACACTGGCTGACCTATGGCGTCACCGCCCGGCGCAAGCGCAACCAGCGACGCCTGCGCGATCTGCACGCCCTGCGCCAGGCCCGGCGGGAGCGGCCGCGCCAAGCCGGTGACGTCAAGATGAGCGTTACCGAAAGCGGCCTCTCGGGCAAGCTGGTGGCGGAGGCCAAGAGCATTTCGAAATCTTATGACGGCACGGCGATCGTCACGGATTTCTCTACCCGCATCCAACGCGGCGACCGGGTCGGCATTGTCGGGCCCAATGGCGCGGGCAAGACAACCTTGTTGAACATGCTGACCGGCGCCCTGGAACCCGATGGCGGCAACATCCGCCTGGGCGCTAATCTGGCCATCGCCTCGCTGGATCAACGGCGCGAAAGCCTGGACCCCAATTCGACCCTGTCCGAGGCCCTGACAGGGGGCAGCGGCGATAGGGTCAGCGTGGCCGGGCAGAACAAGCACGTCATCAGCTATATGAAGGATTTCCTGTTTCAGCCCGAACAGATCGGCACCGTGGTTTCGGCCCTGTCAGGGGGCGAACGCGGCCGGCTGATGTTGGCCAGGGCCTTGGCCAAACCCTCCAACCTGTTGATCCTGGACGAGCCGACCAACGATCTGGATTTGGAAACACTGGATCTGTTGCAGGAAATGTTGGCGGATTATCCCGGCACCGTGCTGCTGGTCAGCCATGACCGCGACTTTCTTGACCGGGTTGTCACCTCCGTCATCGCCCATGAGGCGGATGGGCAATGGCTGGAATATGCCGGCGGCTACAGCGACATGCTGGCCCAACGGCGCGCAGGCCGTGGGGCGGAAACCACAACCGCCGCCACGAAGCCAAAGGCAGAGACCGGGCCAGCCACGAAATCCAAGACCAACAACAGCCGTAAATTGTCATTCAAGGACAAACACGCCTTGGAGACCCTGCCCGCCCGCATGGAAGCGTTGGAGGCCGAAATCGGCGAAATCGAACAAGGTTTGGCAGATCCCGCCTTTTATGGCCGCGACCCCGAGGGCTTCGATGCCGCCAGCGCACGCCTGACCGAAGCCAATGAAGAGAAAGCAGTGGCCGAGGAGCAATGGCTGACATTGGAAATGCTGCGCGAGGAATTGGAAAGCGGCCAAGACTAAGGTTAGACTACCCGGCAACGATATGCGGCCATAAGGCCATTACGCTTTGCAACGGGGACGAAGATGAAACTTCTATATTTCAATGATTACCGCCTGGGCATTCTGAAGGGCGATGCGGTTGTCGATGTGACGGATGAGCTGCGGGATATCCCGACCATCGACCACAGGGCATTGATGAACGGCCTGATCGCGCGCTTTGATGATTATCGCGCGCGCCTGGAAGCCGCCGTGGCGCGGGAGGACGGCCAGCCGCTATCAACGGTGGATCTGCGCGCGCCAATACCCCTGCCGCGCAATATTGACTGCATGGCCGTGAATTACATGGAAGACGGCACCCGGGATGAACCAGCCGCCATCAACGGCTTTCACAAATCACCCTCCGCCATTATCGGGCCCGGCGACACCATGGTTTTGGACGATATCCCAGCCACCGTGTTCGAGGGCGAAGCGGAATTGGCGGTGATCATCGGCAAGCCGGCCAGCCACGTGCCGGCGGCGGAGGCCATGGACTATATTTTCGGCTACACCAATTTCATCGACGGTTCGGCCCGCGGTGTCGGACCGGCCAACAATGTCTTCTTTCAGGTCAAATCGCGGGATACCTTCGCGCCCATCGGACCCTACATCGTAACGGCGGACGAAATCGACGACCCGCAAAATCTACAAGTCCGCCTGAGCGTCAACGGCACCGTCATGCAGGATTTCAATACTTCCGACATGGCGCACCAGATCGCCCGCTGCATCGAATGGACTTCGTCCATCCACGCGCTGGAACCCGGCGACATTCTGGCCACGGGCACCAACCATCGGGGCCTGAACGCCTTCATGGATGGCGACAAGGTGGAACTGGAGATCGAAGGCATGGGCTGTCTGGCAATCAATATCCGCGACGATCTGAAACGTACCTGGGCCAGGGACACCCGCCTGCAACATGCGGAAAAAGGCCTGGAGGGCGCCCATACGCCGCAACTAAGCGGCAAATACGCGGAGTAGGAGATGGCGGCACCGCACCGTTGAGCGACGGCTAGGAGGCTCATATGAGCCTGAATGTGGAAATCGATCCGGATTTGCGGCTGGACAGCCCAATTCTGGCCGAACTTCTGGTGCATTGGCAAAATCTTTGCGCGGGCCGGAAAATGCCGTCAAAGGATGACGTCGACCCGCTGCAATTCCCGCCGCGCCTGTGGCCCTATATGGAGCTGGTCGATGTTCTGCGCGGCGAAACCATGCGGCTTCGTTGGCGGCTTATCGGCACCCATGTAACAGAGGCGGTGGAGCGTGATGCCACCGGCGCCTATTTCGACGAACTGTACGGTCCCGATGATTTCGAGACCCTGGCCATGCCCTTCAACTGGGTCATCGACAACGGCAAGCCGGTCAGGTTGTTTGGTTCATCCAGCTTCGTCGGCAAGGACTGGAATCAATACGAAGGAATTTATATGCCGCTAGGCGAAGACGGCACCGTCAACACCATATTGGGCGGCGTTCACTATCCAACCTACCCGAACAGATAACCGGCGCCACTCCCGGCAAGACATGCATGGCGCAATTGCGCGACCGAAGTATAATTACCCGGCCATCATCTTAATTCCGGCAGCCCGCAATTCCCAATCGCAATGCTTTTCACTTCCGATTGGGTGGTTCGGGCGCCGGCATAGGTACAGGGAAGCGGGAGTATCATGAACAAGACCACGGTCATTCGGAACGCATCTTGGGTCGTCGCCTGGAACGAGGCTGGCGATGGACATCATTATCTACGGGACGTTGATGTCGCCTTCAGCGGCAACGAGATCAGCCATGTGGGGGCCGGCTATGACGGGCCGGCGGACACCGAGATCTCGGGCCGTGATCTGATGGTGATGCCGGGCCTGATCAATATTCACAGCCATCCCACCTCCGAACCCCTGCGCAAGGGCATCACGGACGAAACCCTCAGCCCGAATTTCTATCATTCATCCCTGTATGAATTCCTCACCATCTTCAACAACGACGCGGAGGGCACGCCGCCCTGTCACAAGGTCGCCATGGCGGAACTGCTGCAAAGCGGCTGCACCACGATCGTGGATTATTCCATCGCCTTCGACGGCTGGCTGGACCTGCTGGAACAGGCCGGTATCCGGGCCTGCATCGCGCCCTCGTTCCGGGACGCGCCCTGGTACACCAAGGACGGCCACCTCCTCGAATACGACTGGAGCGACACCAAACGGGGGCCTGAAGGCTTCGAGGCGGCGAAGCGTCTGATCGATCTTGCCAACCAGCATCCCTCGGGCCGCTTGACGGGCATGCTGGCGCCGGCCCAGATCGATACGGTCAGCCCGGAATTGCTGCGCCAGGCGCACGACTATGCCGAGGAACGAAACCTGCCCATGCAAATTCACGCGGCCCAGTCGGTCAACGAACATATCGAGATGGTCCGCCGCAACGGCTGTACACCGATCCAGTGGATGGACCAAATCGGCGTCCTGACCGACCGGACCATCATTGGCCATGGCATCTTCCTGGATCATCATCCCTGGCTGCATTGGCCGACACGCAAGGATATGGGCCTGTTGGCGGAACGGGGCGCCACCGTCGCCCATTGCCCGACGGTTTTCATGCGCCGCGGCATCGCGCTGAATACTCTTGGCGGCTACCTCAGGGCCGGCGTCAACATGGGCATCGGCACGGATACTTATCCGCACAATCTGCTGGACGAAATGCGCAACGCGGCCACCGTGGCCCGCGCCGTCGCCGGCACGGTCGAGGATCTGACCACCGCCGATATTTTCGAGGCCGTCACCATCGGCGGCGCCAAGGCCTTGCGCCGGGACGATATTGGCAGATTGAAACCAGGCGCCAAGGCCGACATGGTTCTGGTCGATTTGAAGAACCAGGCCATGCGGCCCATGCGCGAGCCGTTGCGCAGCCTGATGTATGTGGCCGCCGAACGGGCTGTCAGGGATGTCTATGTTGATGGCCAATTAGTGGTCCAAAACGGCAAATGCCTGACCATTGATCTGGATGCGGAGTTGGAGGCCCTGGAAGCGGCCCAGAAACGCTCCATGGAGCGGGTACCATCCATCGACTATGCGGGCCGCAGCGCCGATGAAATGGCACCCATGGTATATGGCATCGGATAAGCATCTAAATCTGCGATTCGGCCAGTTTAGCCCATGGACAATGGTCGTGACGCCGCATTGGCACGCCCGCCAGACCTTCTAATCCTTGATTTTGCCTGTTTTCGGCCATGTGCGGCTTGCGTTAGCCATAACTTCGGCCATACTGAGCACTTGGCAACAA
>CAZPWJ010000014.1:29327-79687 GCA_964590195.1 uncultured Rhodospirillaceae bacterium
ATCCAATGTCTAAAGAATTGCGAGCCGTAACGATCGGCCTGGGGATGCAAGCTGGACAAAGGGAAAACCTCTCTCAGTCGTAAGCTGACACCTCACGAAAGTGATCGGGACCAATCTTACGGCCCAGTTCACGGAAAGGCGGTCTTCGGACCGCCTTTCTTTTTGCCTAGGCCTTGGAACGAGCTTGCGGATGCGCCTTGCGGTAGACATCCAGCAGATGGTCCGCATCCACCTCCGTATAGCGTTGCGTGGTCGATAGGTTGGCATGGCCCAGCAATTCCTGGATGGTGCGCAAATCGCCGCCACCCGATAGCAAATGCGTCGCGAAGGAATGACGCAGCGCATGCGGCGTCGCCGTGGCGGGAAGATTAAGGGCAAGGCGCAGCTTCTGCATCTGGGCCCGGACGATGCGCTGGTTCAGGCGCTTACCCCTGACGCCAAGGAATAATGGGCCGCCGTCGGGCAAATCATAGGGGCAAAGATCGAGGTATTCCCGCACCGCCCTGACAACCACGGGCAACACCGGCACCAGGCGTTCCTTGCCGCCCTTGCCCTTGACCATCAATGCTTCATCCAGGGGCGCCTGCCCGCGGTTCAGATCCAGCGCCTCGGCCACACGTAGACCACAGCCATACAGCAGGGTCAGCACGGCGACGTCTCGGGCCTGCACCCAAGGCTCCTCGGATAGAATGGTCACGTCTTCCACCGCGGTGACCGCCTCGTTCACCGCCAACGGCTTGGGCACGCCATGGGGTTGTTTCGGTGTGCCCAGGCCATGAATGGCCGCGTTGGCGAAAAAACCCTGGCGTTCGCAAAAGCGGAAAAAGCCGCGCACGGACGACAAGGCCCGGGCCAGGGAAGCCGGGCCCAGGCCGTCATTCCGGCGCTGCGCCAGATAGGCGCGGAAATCGAGGCTTCGCAATGCGGCTAAATCCTCAAAGCCGGGCGCCTGGACCCCATGCCGGGCAATGAAATCCAGGAAGCCGCTCAGATCACGGTCATAGCCTGCCAGCGTATGTTCTGAATATCGCCGCTCCGAGCGCAGCCATTCGTACCAGCGCCGATGGGCATCGGCTACATCGGCGCCCCATCGCGGGGCTACCTCGGCAGATCCAGCCATGTCCTAAACAGCCGTTCCAGCAGACGGCACAGGAATTGCAGTAATTCGGTACCCTGGCCGGCATCGAATCTTTCGCCGTCCCGGCTGCCCAGCGCCAATAATCCGGGCGGTGCGCCGGGGGACGGACACAGACGGATCAGCGCCTGAGAGCGCACCAGACCCGCGCTGGGGCCAAAGACCAGATAATCGCCGCTCTCGACCGCTTCCAGACGCGTCGGGACGTTCGGGCCCAGCAAACCATCGACCCGCCCCTCGGGGATGACATAAACGCCGCTCATGGGCGCCTTCGTGGGGCCGTCGCCGGCGGCCTCGACACACAACGTCACCGTATCGACGCCCAACAGTTCGATCAGATCACGGGTTACGATATGGATCAGATGTTCAAAATTGCGCGCACCCAGCAGGGCCAGGGCGGCGGCGTGCACTTGGCTCTGCGCCGCCAGATTGGCCCGGCCATTGGCCAGCAGTTCATCCTGCATCTCCTGCAGGCGGCTGACTTCATCGCCCAGCCGCCGGGCCACGATCTGCCCCATATCCAGGACATTCCTGCCGTTGTGCTTCGCCGCCGGCTGCAACAGGGACAGCAGATCGGGATTCTCGGTCAGGAAATTGGGGTTTTCCAACAAATAGTCGCGCACAGCATCCGCATCCAGGGCACTGGCCGGCGCCTGTCCGCGTAGATTGGGCGATGTGCGCTTGGTCGGCATGGGCTAGCCCTTGCGATCCAAAATGCTTTGGCCGGTCTTCTGCCAATCGGCCAGGAAGGCCTCCAGCCCCTTGTCGGTCAGGCTATGTTTCGCCAGTTGCTGGATCACGTTGGGCGGAATGGTGCAGACATCGGCACCCAGGCGGGCGGCGTGCAGCACATGCATGGGCGAGCGGATGGAAGCGACCAGGACCTCGGTCTGGATCGAATCGTAATTGCCATAGATTTCCAGAATCTCGGCAATCAGTTGCATGCCGTCATGGCCGATATCGTCCAGCCGGCCCACGAACGGCGAGATAAACGTCGCCCCCGCCTTGGCCGCCAGCAATGCCTGATTGGCAGAAAAACATAAGGTTACGTTGACCTGGGTACCGTCGCCGCTAAGCGCCTTGCAGGCCTTCAGGCCATCCCACGTCAGGGGCACCTTGACCGCGACGTTATCGGCGATCTTGGCCAGGGTCCGGCCCTCGGCCACCATGGCCTCGGCCTCGGTCGCGGTTACCTCCGCACTGACCGGGCCGTCGACCAATTCGCAGATTTCCGCCACCACTTCGAAAAAATCACGTCCCGTCTTGGCCACCAGGGATGGGTTGGTGGTCACGCCATCCAACAACCCGGTCGCTGCCAGATCGCGAATCTCGGCCACGTCGGCGGTATCAACAAAAAATTTCATGGCCAGGCAATTCCTATCTTCGATCCCATCGAGTCAGCAATATCTTTCGCCCCCATTATCGCCGCTTGTCGCGGACGGCGGGGACGGGTTAAGTCTACCCGATGGCAGCCTCCCATACCAGCGAAGCCGAACCCCAATTCGAGCAGACGGCCCCAATCCGCCGGGTGCATGTGCTGCTGCCTCTGCCCCTGGCCAGCGCTTATGACTATGCGGTGCCACAAAACGAGATCATTGAGGAGGGTGACTTCGTGGCCGTGCCCCTGGGCCGGCGCACGGTGACCGGCGTGGTCTGGGGGATGGGATCAGCCGATCCGGACAATGCGGTGGCCGACAGCCGTCTCCGCCCCATCACGCAACGGCTGCCCGTCCCGGCCATGACGGAGGTCAGCCGCCGCTTTGTCGAATGGCTGGCGGATTATACCTGCGCCGCGCCGGGTGCGGTGCTGCGCATGACCATGTCGGTACCGGCGGCGTTGGAACCGCCGCGCCCGCGCCTGGCCTACGCCCTGGCCGGCCCGGCGCCCGGTCGCATGACCGGGGCGCGGCAGCGTGTGATGGCGGTTCTGGCCGATGGTCAGGCCCTGCCGGCGGCGACCATAGCCGAACTTGCCGCCGTCTCCACCGCCGTGGTCCGGGGTCTGGTCAAGCATGGCACCTTGCAGGAAGTGCAGCTGCCCGCCGAACTGCCGGTGCCCGAGCCCGATTGGCAACAGGCCGGCGAGACCCTCAGCGACGATCAATCGGTGGCGGCAACAGCCCTGAAGACAAAGGTCGAGGCGGGCGGCTATTCCACCACCTTGCTGGATGGGGTCACCGGCGCCGGCAAGACGGAGGTCTACCTGGAAGCCGTCGCCGCCGCCCTGGCCCGGGGCCGGCAGGTACTGGTTCTGGTGCCAGAAATCGGCCTGACGGCGCAATGGTTGGAACGATTCGAAAAGCGCTTCGGCGCGGCGCCGCTCGCTTGGCATTCCGATCTGGGCACGGCGCGCCGGCGCCTGACCTGGCGGGCGGTGGCGCAGGGCCGGGCCCGCGTCGTCGTCGGCGCGCGGTCGGCCTTGTTCCTGCCCTATACGGATCTGGGCCTGATCGTGGTGGACGAGGAACATGATGCCGCCTTCAAACAGGAAGACGGCGTGATCTATCATGCCCGCGACATGGCGGTGCTGCGTGCCTCGTTGGGCGAGATTCCCATCGTCCTGGTGTCCGCCACCCCCAGTCTGGAAAGCCGGGTCAATGTCGAGACCGGGCGCTATGAAAGCCTGCACCTACCCAACCGCATCGGCACGGCGGAACTACCCCAAATCGAGGCGGTGGATATGCGCGGCGAGGCGCCGCCCGGATCGCAATGGCTGTCGGAAACCCTGATCACGGCCATGAAGGAAACGTTGGAGGCGGGCGAGCAGGTGCTGTTGTTCCTGAACCGGCGCGGCTATGCACCCCTGACCCTGTGCCGGACCTGCGGTCATCGCCTGCAATGTCCCCACTGCACCGCCTGGCTGGTGGAACACCGCTTTCATGGCCGCCTGCAATGCCATCATTGCGGCTTCAACCTGCGCCAGCCCGAGGCCTGCCCCGAATGCGAGTCCGAGGGCACACTGGTGGCCTGCGGCCCCGGCGTGGAACGCCTGGGCGAGGAAGTGGACCAACTGTTTCCCGATGTGCCCCGCATGTTGATCGCGTCTGACACTGTGCGCGGGCCCGAGGCGGCGGCGGAAGCCATTCGCATGATTGCCGAGGGCGAGGTCTCGCTGATCATCGGCACGCAGATCGTGGCCAAGGGGCATCATTTCCCCCTGTTGACCCTGGTTGGCGTGATCGATGCGGACCTGGGCCTGCAGGGGGGCGATCTGCGCGCCGCCGAGCGTACTTATCAGATGCTGCACCAGGTCGCGGGCCGGGCCGGCCGGGCGCAACGGCCGGGCCGCGCCCTGTTGCAAACCTATATGCCGGAGCATCCCGTGATGCAGGCCTTGATCTCGGGCCAGCGCGACAGCTTCATGGCCCAGGAACGCCGGGCCCGCGAGTTCCAGGGCCTGCCGCCGTTTGGCCGTCTGGTCGCCCTGGTTGTCTCCGGCCAGAACGAGGCCCAGGTGATCGACACCGCCCGCGAGTTGGGCCGCGCCGCGCCCCGGCGGGAGAATGTTGAAATTCTGGGCCCCGCCCCCGCGCCGCTCAGCCTGCTGCGCGGCCGTTTCCGCCAACGTCTGTTAATGAAGTGCCAGCGCGGCGTCAACGCCTCCGCCCTGGCGCGGGCCTGGGTCGACCAAGTCAACGTGCCCCAGCAAGTGCGCGTGGCGATAGACGTGGATCCATATAGCTTTTTGTAGGGATGAGGGCTGCCGCCGCCGCGAGTTAGTCGCACTCTGACTTGCAATACTCGGCAACCGGGCCTAGCGTGAAAGACTGCCTATTTGTTCGGGCGCTGTAACGATTAGTAAAGATCATTGAATTTTGGGAGGACTACCGATGAAACGTTTCGTAACCGCCCTGATGGCTCTGTTCTGCTTGCTTATCCTAAGCGGCCAGATAGAGGTACAGGCACAAGCTAAAAAAGAGAAGTCGCCGTGCGAAAAGAGTTGGAAGAATTGCGCCGGCAAGCCATGGGTCGATGGCAACAAGATGGAGACGCCGCTTGGCTCGAAATGGTGGCCACACCCGATCTGGGGCAAGGGCGACGAGGCCGGCTCGACCAACTGGTACACCAAACCCGAAGTCGTCAAGCGCGGCTCGGACCTGATCAAGACCGGCAAGGTCTATCAACTGGGTCAGCAGTATCACTCGAAAATGCCGTTGTTCGGCGACCGCAAATTCGTCCTGCGCATTCCGGGCGCGCCGACGGGCGGCGCGTTTGGCTCGAACAAGATCGTTTGGCATGACGAATTCCTGGCCACCGAGATCGGCCAGGTCGGCACCCAGTTTGACGGTTTGGGCCATGTCGGCGTGCAAGTCGGCGCCGACGGCGATAAAGTCAATATGCGGTTTTATAACGGCTTCTCCGTGTCGGAGTTCTCCACTGCCTATGGTCTGACGAAACTCGGCACGGAAACGCTGCACCCGATCTTCGGGCGCGGGGTGCTGATCGACTTGGCCGCCGCGCGTGGCGTCGCGTCCATGAAGTCGGGCGAATGCGCCAGCATGACCGACGTCAAGAAGGCCCTTCAGATGCAGGGGATGGCAGATTTCAAGTTCGAGAATGGCGACGCCATCATGTTCCGCACCGGTTGGGAGATGTATTGGGAAAAACCCGCAGCCTATAATGCCGGCCAGCCCGGCGTCTGCATGGATGTCGCGCGCTGGGTGGCCGAGGAGGTCAAGGCCGGCGTCACGGGCGGCGACAGTTGGGCCGCCACCGACCCGGTACCCTATCCGAACGAACCGGCCTGTGCCTTCTGCGTACACAACTTTCTGCAGACCCGGCACGGTATCGTCAACCAAGAGAACCTGCGCCTCAAACAGCTCGCCGACGACAAGGCCTATGTCTTTGCCTATGTCTATTCGCCGGCTCCGATCCGTGGCGCCACCGGTTCAATCGGTTCGCCATTGGCGCTTCGCTAGGTCTTAACCACGGTCCACCATGGCTGGACCGCAACAAAAGTGAAGGGCGCGGGAATTGGCAACAATCCCGCGCCCTTTCTTATGACCGCAGCGGGCCATAATCGGGTCGCTATGCCTTAACGGTCGGCAAAATAACGGCTTGTGCGACCAGCATGCGGTCCTGGTTGGGATCGTAGGTGCAGGAGGGAGAGCCGTAGAGGATGTATCCTTCGGCCAGAGCCTCCGACACCCGCACACAAAACGCGTGGTCGTCGGTACCGGTTAGCAGGCGGTAAGCCGGCTTTTCGTTATCGGACATTGATGCCTCCTAATCAGCACTCTCTAATCCGCAAATGGATCCTTGACCAAGATGGTGTCTTCGCGCTCCGGGCTGGTGGACAGCAACGCCACCGGGGCGCCGATCAGTTCCTCGATGCGGACGATGTATTTGATCGCCGTGGCGGGCAGTTCGGCCATGCTGCGGGCGCCTTGGGTGCTTTCCGACCAGCCCTCGAAGGTTTCATAGACCGGTTCGATGCGGGCCTGGCGGCTCATCTCCGCCGGCAGATAGTCGACTTCCATGCCGTCGATGCGGTAGCGGGTGCAGACCTTGATCTCCGCCATGCCGTCCAGCACATCCAGCTTGGTCAGGGCAATGCCGGTGACGCCGCCAACCCTGAGGGCCTGACGTACCATTACCGCGTCGAACCAGCCGCAACGGCGCGAACGCCCGGTGACGGTGCCGAATTCCTTGCCACGCTCGCCCAGGCCGCGGCCGACCTCGTCCTCCAACTCGGTCGGGAACGGCCCCTCGCCCACGCGGGTGGTATAGGCCTTGGTGATGCCCAGCACATAGTCGATGGCATCGACGCCGATGCCCGCGCCCGCGCCAACCTGGGCCGCCAGGGTGTTGGACGAGGTGACGTAAGGGTAGGTGCCGTGGTCGATGTCCAGCATGGCGGCTTGCGCACCCTCGAACAGAATGCGGCTGCCGGCGCGCCGCGCCTCGTCCAGGTCGCGCCAGACGTTGGAGGCGAAGGGCAGAATTTTCGGCGCGACCTCGCGCAGTTTTTCAAGCAGATCGGCGGCATCGACCTCTGCCTGGCCAAGGCCCCGGCGCAGCGCGTTATGATGCGACAGCAGATTGTCGATCTTGTCAGGCAGGGTATCCAGCTCGGTCAGGTCACAGACCCGGATGGCCCTGCGGCCGATCTTGTCTTCGTAGGCCGGGCCAATGCCCCGGCGCGTGGTGCCGATACGGCGGCCGGTGTTGGCATCCTCGCGGATCGCATCCAGCTCGCTATGCAGAGGCAATATCAGCGAAGCATTCATGGCCAGGCGCAGTGAACTCGGCGTAATTTCGACACCCTGGTCCTGCAAGCGTTCCATCTCGGTCAACAGCGCCCATGGATCAACCACCACGCCATTGCCGATGATCGACAGCTTGCCCTTGCGCACGATGCCCGAGGGCAGCAGGCTCAATTTGTAGACTTCGCCGTCGATGACCAGGGTATGACCAGCGTTGTGGCCGCCCTGAAAGCGCACCACGACCGAGGCGCGCTCGGACAGCCAATCGACAATCTTGCCCTTGCCTTCATCGCCCCACTGGGCGCCCACTACCGCTACATTCGCCATTTCTTTACCGATCCAAACTAGAAGCTGGAAAAATCAGGACAGCGCGACGGGTTCACCGTCACGCAGAATATGCTCGCAGGCCAGCCGCCGGGCCTCGTCTTCGGGCTTGGCCGTATTATCAAGGCCCTGCACCGTGGTCCAGCCTTCCGCCCGCAACTGCCGGGCCTGCCCGCCATCGCTGCCAAAGGGCAGATAGATGCGCCGCGCCGCCTCGCGTCCGGGAATGGCCCGCATCAAACTATCAAGATACAGGGTGAAGCCGATGGCGCTTTCACCGCTGGCCAGGGGATACCGTCCGCCCCGGCCCAGTTCGCCGCGAACGCCTTCGGCAAAGAGGCTAAAGCTCATGCCGGTCTGATATTCGAAGCCGCGGCTTTCGCCCGGATCAATGGTCAGGGTCAGGCCGCCGTTATCCTTGTTCAAACAGGCCACCAAATCGGCCAGATGGTCACAGAGCGCCCGCGCCGAGGCTGGCAGCGCCAGTTCGGCCAGAGCTTCAAGCGCTTTATCCGCCGGGCCGGCGGCGCGCATGAGATCACCCAGCAGCTGCCGCACCTGCGGCGCCAGGCTCTCTATGGCGGCGCCGTCCCTGGCGTCCAGGGCCTGCCGGGCCGCCTCGGCCTCTGGGCCTTCCAGGCCAAGAGACTGGGTCAACAGCGGCACCAATGACGGCGCCGTCAAATCCACGGACAGGCCCTCCACACCCAGGGCCTGCAATGCTTCCGCCGCCAGCAAAACCACCTCGGCATCGCCGGCCACGCCCTCGGCGCCGATCAATTCCACACCGGCCTGGGCATATTGCCGTTCCGGGCGCAGCTGGCTGCCGCGCACGCGCAGGACCTGGCCCGCATAGCACAGACGAAGGGGCCGGGGCGCCTCCCGCAGGCGGGTGGCGGCGATGCGCGCCACTTGCGTGGTCATATCCGCGCGCAGGCCCATCATGCGTTGCGAAATCGGATCCATCAGGCGGAACATATGGCGCGCCACGCCGGCACCGGGACCGGCCAACAGGCTTTCCTCGAACTCGATCAGGGGCGGTTTCACGCGTTCATAGCCATGCGCCTCGAACTGGGCCACCAGACGCTCGATGGACAGCGCCTCGTGCCCGGCAAAGGGGGGCAGGTCGTCGTGCAAACCTTCAGGCAGCAATGCCAGTTCAGCGTAATCGGTCATGATCGCAAATCGAGAGGTTGAAATTTAGAAGTTAAGTGCTTGCGCCTGCCCTACATGGGGCAAGGCACGGACCGCCGTCAAGACCGCTTCGTCAATAGGTTGATCCGTGCCGATCAGGGCAATGGCATCGCCGCCCTCGCTGGCCCGGCCCAGATGGAAGGTCGCGACATTGACGCCGCCGTCGCCCAATACCGATCCCAGGGCGCCAATCAGGCCCGGTTTATCCTCGTTGGTGATGTACAGCATGTGCTTGACCAGCTCCGCCTCCAGCTTGATGCCCTTGACCTGGACAATGCGGGGACGGTTGTCGGCAAACAAGGTGCCGGCTACATCACGGTCCTGCGCTTCCGTGGTGACCGAGACGCGGATCAGGGTCTGATAATCACCGGTGCCTTCATCGCGGGTCTCGCGCACTTCAATGCCACGGTCCTTGGCCACCACAGGGGCGTTGATCATGTTGACGTTATCAATCAACGGCCGCAGCAGGCCTTCCAGAACGATGGCCGTCAGGGGCCGGGTGTTCAGGCCGGCGACGTGGCCCTGGTATTCAATATGTACGGATTTCAGGGCGTGCTGCGTCAATTGGCCGGCAAAGCTGCCCAATTCCCGCGCCAGGTTGAAATAGGGCCGCAAACGCGGTGCTTCCTCGGCCGAGACAGAGGCCATGTTCAGGGCATTGGAAATGGCCCCGGTCAACAGATAGTCGGACATCTGTTCGGCCACCTGCACAGCCACGTTGACCTGCGCCTCGTCGGTCGAGGCACCCAGGTGCGGCGTCGCAACCACCGCCTCGCAGCCGAACAGGGCGTTTTCCTTGGCCGGTTCAGCGGAAAACACATCCACCGCCGCACCCGCCACATGGCCCGCATCAATGGCCGCGCGCAGGTCCTCTTCCACCAGCAAGCCGCCGCGGGCGCAATTTACGATGCGCACGCCTTGCTTCATCTTGGCGATATTTTCGGCATTGATGATGCCGCGCGTGGCGTCATTCAAAGGGGTATGCAGGGTAATGAAGTCGGCCCGGGCCAAAAGTTCATCCAGATCGACGCGCTCAACACCCAGATCAATGGCCCGTTCCTCGGTCAGATAGGGATCAAAAGCAACAACGCGCATTTTCAGGCCGATGGCCCGGTCGCAGACGATGGCGCCGATATTGCCGCAACCGATCACGCCCAAAACCTTGCCGAAAAGCTCCACGCCCATGAAGCGGTTCTTTTCCCACTTGCCGGCATGGGTCGAGCGGTCGGCGGCGGGGATCTCCCGGGCCAGGGCCATCATCATGGCGATGGCGTGTTCAGCGGTGGTGATCGAATTACCGAACGGCGTATTCATGACGCAGACGCCCTGGGCGGTCGCGGCCTCCTGATCGATATTGTCGACACCGATACCCGCCCGGCCGATGACTTTTAGCTGGCCCTTGGCGGCGGCCAATATCTCCGGCGTCACGGTGGTTGAGGATCGGATCGCCAAGCCGTCGTACTGGCCGATAATCTCGGCCAGGCCTTCCGGCGTCAGTCCGGGTTTTTCGTCCACCTCGACGCCGCGGTCGCGAAACACTTCCGCCGCACGCGGGCTCATCTTGTCGGAAATCAGTACCTTGACCATGGTTCGATCATATCCTTAGCGCTGTTCAGTACCGGCCCTTAGGCAGCCGGAGAAAAATTTGCTTTCACTTCGCCATAGGCCCAATCCAGCCATGGCGTCAGATCTTCCAGATCCGCCCTCTCCACCGTCGCGCCGCACCAGATGCGCAGGCCCGTCGGGGCATCGCGGTGACCGCCGATATCAAGGGCCGCGCCCTCGGCTTCCAACAGTGCCACCAATTGCTTGGCGACCGCATTGCCATCCGCCTCGGAAAGGGCGGTGAACCAGTCATCGACGATGGACAGGCAAACAGAGGTGGTGGAACGGTTGGCCTCGGCCAAGGCCACGTAATCGACCCAATCGGTCTTGGCCACCCAATCAGACAACACGGCGGCATTGCCATTGACCCGTTCGATCAAACCTTGCAGGCCGCCGACTGATTTGGCCCAGTTTAGCGTATCGAGGTAATCCTCGACGCACAGCATGGAGGGTGTGTTGATGGTTTCGCCCTTGAACGGGCCCTCGGTCAGCTTGCCGCCCTTGGTCAGACGGAAAATCTTTGGCAGGGGCCATGGTGGCGTGTGGCTTTCCAGACGTTCCACGGCGCGGGGGCCCAGGATCAGCATGCCATGGGCCGCCTCGCCGCCCAGCACCTTTTGCCAGCTGAAAGTCACCACATCCAGCTTTTGCCACGGCAACTCCATGGCGAAGGCGGCGGAGGTGGCATCACAAATCGTCAGACCGGCGCGGTCATCGGGGATCCAATCTCCGTGGGGCAGGCGTACTCCGGAGGTCGTGCCGTTCCAACAAAAAACCACGTCGCGTTCAAAATCCACCTGGGCCAGATCCGGCAACAGGCCGTAATCGGCATCCAGCAAACGGGCATCATCCAGTTTCAACTGCTTGTTGATATCCGTGGCCCAGCCGGCACCAAAGCTTTCCCACGCCATGACATCGACGCCGCGCGCACCAAGCAGGGACCACAGGGCCATTTCCACCGCCCCCGTATCCGATGCGGGGACAATGGCGATACGGTAATCATCGGGCACGCCGAGCACTTCGCGGGTCTCTTCGATCGCCTTCAGCAGCCGCGCCTTGCCCTCGGCCGAGCGGTGCGAACGGCCCAGGGAGGCATTGGCCAGGGCTTCGGGGCTCCATCCGGGCCGCTTGGCACAGGGTCCGGAAGAGAAGTTGGGCATGGCAGGCTTACGGTTCGGCTGCATGGCGCCAGATCCTTACAAAATTAGCCGCGAAATATGCACGCGGAGCTGGGTCGCTTGTTGGGGCGGACGCGGAGTTTACGTGCGCGCCCGGCCCTGTCAACCGTGTTTTACCGCACTGCAACATAAGGTCGCATTTGAGTTCAGGTTTGACTCTAACGGGGTGGTCTGTTTCAGATGCGCCCTCCGTAAACAAAGCTGGAAATTCATAATGATTCCCTGTCAGCGTCACTTGTTCGATATCCCCGAAGATATCGCCTATTTCAACTGCGCTTATATGTCTCCGCTGATGAAAAAGGTGGTCGCGGCGGGACACACCTCCGTGGCGCTGAAAGGACAACCCTGGCAGATCAGCCCGCCGGATTTCTTCTCCACCCCCGAACGGGCCCGAGATTTATTCGCCCAATTGATCAACGCCCAGGCGGACGACATCGCCATTATTCCAGCCTGCAGCTACGGCACCGCGACGGCGGCGCAAAACCTGCCCGTCGCCAAGGGGCAAGAGATGCTGGTGCTGCAGGACCAGTTCCCTTCTCACGTCTATCCCTGGCGCGAATTGGCGGCGGAGCGGGAGGCGGACATCGTCACCATCCCCCGTGGCGGCAACGATGGCTGGACGCCGCGCATCCTTGACGCCATCACCGCCAATACCGCCATCGTCGCCCTGCCCCATTGTCATTGGACCGACGGCAGCCTGATCGACCTGCAGGCCGTGAGCCGGCGCTGCCGCGAAATGGGCGCCGCCCTGGTTGTCGATCTGACCCAATCCATTGCCGCCCTGCCATTTGATGTAACGGCTATCCGGCCCGATTTTGCCGTCGCCGCCGGTTATAAATGGATGATGGGGCCATATACGCTGGGCTTTATGTACGTGGCGCCGCAACACCAGGACGGCCGGCCGCTCGAACACAACTGGATCGCCCGCAGGGATAGCGAGAATTTCGCCGGCCTGGTCGACTACAAGTCCGAGTTTCAGCCCGGCGCGCGGCGCTTTGACATGGGCGAAGGAGCTAATTTCATTCACTTGCCCATGGCCGTCACGGCGATGGAGCAATTGCTGGAATGGGGCGTCGAGGCAATCCAGGAAAGCCTGTCCGCGATGACCGCCGCGATTGCCGAGCGCGCCGCGCCTCTGGGCCTCAATGCCTCGGACCCGAGCCTGCGGGCCGGGCATTTTCTGGGCCTGGGCTTTGCCGGAGAGGTTCCCGCCGGCCTGCCCGAACGCCTGGGCCAGGACGGTGTCTATGTTTCGGTCCGCGGCCAGTCCATGCGCGTAACGCCGCATCTTTATAACAACGAGGCGGATATCGACCGTCTAATTAAAGTTTTAAGGTCTGCGTTGTAGGATCGGCGGATTGCAGGTTCTTTTGGGGGAATTGTTCCTTTGAAGAAACAATGTTGTGCGAGGCCGCCGGATTGTCACCAGCGGGTCGACGCCTTAGGTTCGCTGCAACGATGCAAATTTAAACAGGAGTCTCATCTATGACGGAAGCAGTTATCGCCCAGCCATTCCCCTATTTGGAAAAGTTGGAGGCGGGCAAGGATTACTTTTGGTGCTCCTGCGGCAAGAGCGCGAAACAGCCGTTTTGCGATGGCGCCCACAAAGCCGATGGCGAATTCGCGCCGATCAAATTCCAAGTCGACGAGGCCAAGAATTACGCTCTGTGCGGCTGTCGCCGCAACGACGGCAAGCCCTTCTGCAACGGTGCGCACAAGGATCTGTAACGGTATTTTCGTTCCGCCACGCGGACATAAAAAAACGGCCCCGGCGAGCTAACGCCGGGGCCGTTTCCGTTAATACGGGGACACAATACTTAATTCTCTCGAATTAAGTATTGTGTCCCCGTATTACCTGTCCTCATATTAGACAAACAGGTCAATCGTCCCTGGCCAAACGGGTCTCGATAATTTTGACGAAGGCCGATGCGCCAAGGGTCAGGGCATCATCATCGAAATCGTAGCTCGGGTTATGCACCTGGACGGCGCCCTCGTAGCCATTGCCGATATTGAAATAGGCCCCCGGTACCTTTTGCAGCATCCAGGAAAAGTCCTCCGACGCCATGATCAACGGGCCATTGCGGTCCATGTTCTCTTCTCCGACCATGCCGGCAAGCACGTCGGAGACAAAGTTGGCCTCGCTGGGCGTATTCACCGTGGGCGCGAACAGGTAGCGGAAATCGAAATCCGCCTTGGCACCCATGCTGGCCGCCACGCCCTCGATAATCCGGCGCATGTTGGTCTCCACCGTTGCCATGGCTTTTTCCGAGAAGCTGCGCACGGTACCCGCCAGATGGGCTGTTTGCGGAATGACGTTATAGGCATCGCCCGCATGCATCTGGGTAATGGAAATCACCGCCGTCTCGTTCGATGAAAGATTCCGCGACACGATGGTTTGCAAGGCGGTGATGATCTGCGCCGCGACGACCACCGGGTCAACGCCGCTTTCGGGCCGGGCGCCATGGGCACCGACACCTTCGATCTCGATATCGAAAAAGCCGCCGCCCGCCATCATCGGGCCCGGGCGCACTGCGAATTTGCCTACTTCGAGGTTCTTGCGGTTGTGCATGCCAAAGATCACGTCGCAGGGAAATTGTTCGAACAGGCCATCCTCGATCATCGCCCTGGCCCCGCCGATACCCTCTTCGGCCGGTTGAAAGATGAAATGCACCTGGCCATCGAAATCCATGGTCTCGGCCAGATAGCGCGCCGCGCCCAGCAGCATGGTAGTGTGGCCGTCGTGGCCGCAGGCATGCATCTTGCCGTCATAGGTAGAGCGATGCGCGAAGGTGTTGACTTCCTGCATGGGCAAGGCGTCCATATCCGCCCGCAGACCGACCGAACGAGTCGAATTGCCCACGCGCAAGGTACCTACAACGCCGGTCTTGCCCAGGCCGCGATGTACTTCACAGCCATAACTGGCCAGCTTTTCCGCCACCAGATCCGAGGTCCGGGTTTCTTCAAAACCCAATTCCGGATGGGCATGAATATCACGCCGGATTTCCGTCAATTCCGATTGCCATTCGGCAATTCGGTCAATGCTGCCAACTTGTTTATTCATCTTGTGATCGAACCCCAATAGAGACGTTAAGGGCCCGACCATAGATGATTGCGGTTGCCGCGTCGAATTGCGCGCCTGCTATTTTGGCTTCAGCTTGAAATTAATGGTCAGCCACAGTTTGGAGATATCCGAACCGAAGGTATCGGCGTCGTAATCGGCATACTGCAGGCTGAAGGTAACTTTACCCAGATCGGTGACAACACCCATATCGGAGGTAAAGGATTTGGCCACGCCCAGGTTCCATTCACGGCCATAATCCGCGCTGCCATCGTCATCGCTGAATTCGTGATAGGCACCAAATAGCTTGATGCCGCCAACCCCGCCAATCGCCGGCAGGGTGGTCTTGGCCTTGCCGTACAGATCGCGGATGCCGCCCACCGGCGTGGTCAGGAATTGATCGGTCACGCCATTGAATTTGTGCAGGGTCGCCAGCGGCGTCCGAAATGATTGAGCGCCGTTGCCGTCCAACTGCTCCACCCCGGCGCTAAGGCGCCAGGCGCCATAACCCAGGCCCGGTTCCACATTGTAGTAGGAGACATTGTAATTGGCGGCGTTGTTGCCGTGATCTTCCTGATAGGCATAGCCGCCCGCGAAAAAGGCGGTGACATCATCGTTCAGCTTTTGCTTGGCGTTGACCAGCACGCCATAGCTGGCCGAGGAGTTAGCCGCCTGGGCGGCCCGGTCATAGTCGAGAAACAGCGCGAACGGCGTCACCGTCACCGGCTTGAAGCCGGTATACCGCGCCCGCAGGCCATGGCCCTTCAGACCAAGGCGGCCCGTGGCGGAATCCCGACCAAAGACACGGTGCACCTTGTTGATAAACAGATATTCCAACTCGCTGTCCGGCAGTGCCTTGGTACTCAGACGCGCGGAATCATAGGTCTGTTCGTTCTGGCGGAAGCCCACGTTGCCGATAAAGCGGGCGTTGTCCCAGATCACCCGCTGGCGGCCGAGCTTGAAACTGCTTTTGGGAACAACCCCGTCCGCGACCAGGAAAAGTTGGTTCACCGCCAGATCGTCAGGATCCGCGACCACCGGATAGGCGGTCTTGCCATTGATGGTATCGTTGAAGCGCTGCCCGCCGAGATGTTCGATCCATTCAACATCAAAAACGCCGCCAATGCCCATCACGCGGCCGGTCTCGTAACCGGCGCGAACGCGGACCGTCTGCGCGGCGGCATCCTTGGCCCGGCCGCTTTGATCCACCTGTTCCATGCGATAGCGCACATCCAGGATCGGCTTACCGCCCTCGATCAATGTTTTCAGGTCGTCCGCCCGCGCGGCGGTGGAAACACAGGCCAATGACAACGCGGTAATGGCCGGCACGGAAAACGTGGCCACGAAGCGGCGCGCGTCAATACATTTCATCAACATGACAAAACCCCTTTGAGAATTCCTAGCCTTAATATGACCAACGGCTAATTCGCGCGCCTTGACCAAGCTCAAGAAATCGCATCACCCAGGCTTGCCATTACTGCAGCTCAGGCAAGCTCAACGGCGAAATATTCAAGCTTGTGCGTCCGGCATAATCCCTCTCGGGAACCCCCGCCTCCATGCGCGTCTGGGCACCGGCAAGACGGGCCGCGGCACCTTCACGGTCCAGGGTAATGACCTCGTGGTCGCGGACCACCTGACGGCCGTCGATATAGACATCCTTGACCGCCCGTTCGGCGGCCGAGTGGATCAGGCTGACCAATGGATCGCGCACCGGCATCATCACCGGGTTGGTTAGATCCAGGACGACCAGATCGGCCTTGGCGCCCACGGCCAGCCTGCCGATATCATCGCGCATCAACGCCTCGGCACCCCCGGCTGTGCCGGCATGAAAGACGTCCGCCGTCGAGGCGGCGTGCGCATCCCGGCTGGCGACCCGGGCCAGAATGGCGGCGTAGCGCATGTCCTCGAGCATATTGTGGGGCAGGGTATCGGTGCCAATGCCAAGCACCACGCCGGCCTCCTTATAGCGGCCAAAATGCTCCAGCACCGGGCCATATCGCATGAACGGTGTCGGGCAATGGGCGATCGCGGTGTGACTGTCGCCAAGCAGCTTCAGGTCGGTCTTGGTATGCCAGCGGATCCAGGAATTATCATCAAGGAAGATGGCGTGAGCGAGTATGGTGCCCCGGCCCAGCAGGCCGCGTTCCGCCAGGAACTGGATCGGCGTGATGCCATGGCGCTGCACCATGATGTTGAACTCCATCACCGCCTGGGCGGCATGCAGGGTCCAGGGGATGCCCCGTTCCTTGGCGGCGGCGTGGCTTTCAACCAGGATTTCCGGCGTATTGTTTTCAATCTGGCTGGGCGAAACGATGCCAGAGAGGCGCCCCGAGGGATGCGCCCGGACCTCGTCAATGATATCGAGGGCGTTCTTAAAATCCCGTTCGCCCTTGGCGATATCGTCCACGACGTGGAGTTCGTGACCATTGGGCAACTTCCAACTCCCGGTATTGAAACCGGGCGCGGCATACATGCGCAGGCCGCTGCGCTCCATCACATCCAGCCAGCCGGGATAGGGGAAGGTGACATCGGCCAGGGTGGTGACGCCGCTGAGCATCAGATCGGAATAGGACACCTCGGCGCCGTATTTCAGATCCTCCGGGTCGGCGCGGTAGGCACAGGAGCGTTCGTACAAACCAGTCATATAATGCGCTGGCACGCCATGGTCCTCGCGGATACCGCGGTACATCACCTCGGTGCAGGGATGGCCATGAATATCGACTAGGCCCGGCATCAGACATTTACCCGCGCCGTCGATGACTTCATCGCTGTCGCCGCCGTAGTCGCGGCCAACGAATGTGATCTCGTTGCCGGCAAAGACCAGGTCGCCGCCTTTCAGATAACCATGCCCGCCCAGGCTTTCATCCCAGGCAACAATCCAATCGACATTCTTGAAATGCGTCGTCGTCATCGAACACCTCCCTACGTCAATAACAGCAATATTCTTTTGGTTTTATCCGGTATTTTTCGGAAAATTCTTGCAGGCCGGATCGATCAGCACCCATGGCAGGGCGCTGTCGGTCCACAGATTGACCCGTGGTTTGAACCAGCCAGGATCATCCAGAGAGCCGGCCTTGAGGGCAAGGGCATCAGGGCGGGCCGCAACTTCGGAATACAGGGGCGAGCCGCAATTGGGGCAAAACACCCTGGGGATCGGGTTGCCGCTGTCGCCGGTATCCAGATAGGTCTTGGTCTCGCCCTCGAACACGATATCCTCGCGCGGCACCAGGGCGGACATGGAAAAGGCGGCGCCGGATTGCTTACGACAATTCTTGCAATGGCATGCCAATTGCAGTTTCGGCTTGGCCTTGATTTCATATCTCACCTGCCCGCAAAGGCAGCCGCCGGTGATTTTATCAGCCATTTCCGTCTCTCCACCATATATACGGACCAGACCACCTTAACCCATTCACCGCAGCAGAGGCAGAGTGCGGACGTAAATTCCTGACAAGAAGAAATCCTGTTGCGGCATTTGGATACATGGGCGAGAACAAGACACCGTTTTAAAGCTGCCAGGAACGAGACCAACATGGACATGGACAGAATTCGCGCCGAAACGCCGGGCGCCGACAAGGTCATTCATCTGAACAACTGCGGTGCCGGCCTGATGCCGCAGCCGGTGCTGGACGCGGTGATCGCCCATCTGCGTTTGGAGGCGGAGATCGGCGGTTACGAGGCCGAGGACGCGGCGGCGGGCGCGCTGGACAACACCTATGGCGCGCTCGGTAGGCTATTGAACTGCGGCCTGGACGAACTGGCCGTGGTCGAGAACGCCACCGTGGCCTGGGACATGGCCTTTTACGGCCTGCCCATGGCACGGGGGGATGTGGTGCTGACGGCCATGTCCGAATATGCCTCGAACTATATTGCCTATTTGCAGCGGGCCGAGCGCGATGGCATCGAAATCCGCGTGGTGCCCAACGACAACACCGGGCAAACCGACGCCGCCGCCCTGGCCAACATGATCGATGACCGGGTCAAGCTGATCTCCATCACCCACGTGCCGACCAATGGCGGCCTGATCAACCCCGCCGCCGCGATCGGCAAGGTGGCGCGCGACGCGGGCATCCCCTATCTGCTGGACGCCTGCCAGTCCGCCGGCCAACTCCCCCTGGATGTGGAGGCCATCGGTTGCGACATGCTGTCGGCGACGGGGCGGAAATTCCTGCGCGGTCCGCGGGGTACCGGTTTCTTGTATGTCCGTGGCAGCATGCTGGAGCGGCTGGACCCGCCGTTCCTTGACCTGCATGCCGCGACCTGGGTCGCGCCGGAACAATACCAGGTACTGCCCAATGCCAAGCGGTTCGAGAATTGGGAGAATTATGTGGCCGGCAAGGTCGGCCTTGGCGTTGCCGTGAATTACGCCCTGGAAATCGGCCTGGATGCCATTGCCGAACGGGTGCAAGGCCTGGCCGACGGTTTGCGCCAACGCATGGCGGCCCTGCCCGGCATCACGGTACGGGATCTGGGCGCCGAGAAATCCGGCATTATCAGCTTCTCGGTTGACGGCACGCCTCCTGAACAGGTCGCGGCCGCCTGCGCCACGGCCAATATCAATATCTCGACCTCGTCGGCACGCTCAACCCAACAAGACATGCATCATCGCGGCATCGCGATAATGAACCGCATGGGCGTGCACTATTACAATACCGAGGAGGAACTCGACTGCTTTATCGAAACTCTTTCTTGCATCACAAGAGGCGTCAAATAACCAAGAAGACGATAAAGAAGGATAAGAAGGTTATTAGGGATGTGGAGGGGAAACCCAAGGACCATTGGGTCTCACAAAGCTCCTGCTCTCATACCAAGGCGCGGTCGTGGAGACCCATATAGACGCTTTGCGAAGGCATCGACGCCCCGCATCGACATCATTGTCTCCGCCACGGGCAACTAGGAGGCAGGATCCACAACCAGCCTTCATCATAATTTAACCATGCCAATGCCAATCTAGTGCATGGCTCAAGTCATTTGGATAACCGGCCTCAGCGCCGCGGGAAAGACGTCCACCGCCGAAGTCGTGGTCAAACAGCTTCGCGCCCGGGGTGAGACTGCAGTGATGCTCGACGGCGATGCCGTGCGCGAGATTGTGCGCGATCCCAACGTTGGCCATGACCGCGCCAGCCGCCTGGCCAATGCCTACCGGATTTGCCGGCTAGCCCATTTCATGGCGAAACAGGATCTTGTCGTGGTGGTGGCAACCATGTCCCTGTTTCATGAAATCCATCAATGGAACCGGGAAAACCTTCCCGGCTATTTCGAGGTTTTGATTGAGGTCGATCTGGAAATCCTGCGCGAACGGGATCAAAAAGGCGTCTATGGCAACGGGAAGTCGGCGGGGCCGCGTAATGTCGGCGGGGTTGATTTGGCGGTTGAGTTTCCGCGCCACCCCCATCTAACAACTGATAATAATCCGGCGACGGATGATCGTGGCCAGATCGCGAGGGAAGTCATCGTGGCGCTGGATGGCCCAGTTAAGGCCGTCGACCAGGAAAGCTTCAGACGGACAGCACAATCCGTTGGCGCTAAGACACAGGGATAACGCTTGATGCAGGCCATTGCCGTCGGTTGCGACTACGATAAAAATAATCCTATCTCGGTGGATACCGCGAACCGAATCTGGTCAGTGGTCATGGCGAATAGCGCGGCGGACGATGCCATCTGCGTCTTGGACTTTGATCAACATGGCGCCCGTTTCGAGGCCATGTCAAAGCGCCAAGGCGAGGAACGGGACGTCACCTACGTTGATGGCGATGCCGCGCTTTACCGCCGGCGGTGGAATGCGGCAGAAGTGAACTATACCGACCAAGATTACAAATTTGTCATTATTGTCTCGCCGCCGCATCTCTATGATTACATCACCCGCTTCGTGGATAACCATTTCGTTGGCGAGCCCATGGCCGTTCTGCCCTTTGTCTCGACAGGCACCCCGGATCCGGCCGTAATACCATTGCACTTCGCTGATCCCACCCCGATTGTTGCGGTAAGTTATCCCAATGCCGGCGCCAACCGGTTCATTCCGGTCTTCTCCGCCCTGATGCGCCTGCTCTCGATCGATCAAGTTCCATTCGTCCTGCCCAATTCAAACCGTAGGTATATTCGCCGTCACAAAGCCAGCAAGCCGGTTGATGGAACCTTTTACGACGGCTATTTTCGCAATCTTATCGACAATTTGGATGACTATTCCTGGGTCGAACTCCATGCGCCGGTTTCCAGCCATTTTCTAGCGTCACTCGCCGATACCAAGATTGTCCATCTCTGCCGTGATCCCCGGGACATAATGACATCCAGCAGTTTGCGCGGCATTTATGATAGTGTTGGTCGTGACACTACGGTGACCGAGGTTGTCAAAGAGAAGGCCTTTCGAGGTTTTCTCGCCGGTGGCGAGTATATGCATCCCCAGCAGGACTATTTCGGGCAAACGATGTCGTTTGCGGAAATCGCCGAGAGTTTCCGCGCCATCCAGGACTATGACAATATTTACGGCCTCAGGTTCGAGGATATTCGCTATCACCCGCGGGAAGCCTATCGCGACCTTTTGGCTTGGCTAGGTCTGGACAAGATTGATCTGGCGCCCATCTCCGATCCGGTTCTCGATAGTGTCATCGAACTGGGGACCTTCGCCCATCAATCGGGTGGCAAATATGTTGAAGGCAAGGAAGATGCGGTTTCGATCTTTAACGATGGCGGCCCGGCGATCAATTTGAGTTTGCGCAAGGGAATCAAAGGGGACTGGAAAAACCATTTCTCACCCGGCATCGTGGCCGAAGTGAAGCGCGTCGCCGGTGATCACATCGTCGCCATGGGTTACGAACAGGACATGAATTGGTAGAATTGGTGTCTCTGAAAGCTATTTGACGGCGTAGCCCATTGCCTTCAGCTTGGCCATGGCGGCGGCGGCCACGGCGGCACCGTGTTTCTTGCCCCAGATCACGCCGGCCTGACGTCCGCCCAGCAAGATCGCCGGCGCCGCTTCGCGGGCCTTTTGCCCCAGGGGCGAGGCATGAAAGGCCAACAGTCCATCGATTTCCTCCGCCGTGAAGGTCTTGGCATAGACCGCCACGATCAGGTCCAGAAACTCGTCCCGGCGCGCGGTTAGTTCAGCGGCAAAGGCATCCACGTAGGCATCGGCCATTTTGTTCGAGGCGCCGGGATGTCCGGCCAGAAAGCTTTTGCGGACCAGGGGGCGCTGGCGGTCGATCACCCCATCGGCCACGGCTTGGGCGCCATCCATCTCGATCAACTGGCGGATCTTGTCGTTGGTGCTCTGCCCCGCCTGCACCGGCAGTATCACGAGCAGAATGGCGAAAGACAACAGAACCATGGCAAAACGTTGCATGAGCATCCTCATTGGCTGAATAGAGTTCCTAAGCCGAACCTTAGAATCACACCACCCGGTTCAGGTCAAGAGCGCGTTGCGGCGCCGTTCCGGTTGCCATACGGTGGCATCGCAGTTGAGTATTCGGCCAGGCCAAAACGAGGAAGCCTTCATGGCAAATCAGGAGCACGACAAAGCCGCGCATCTGGCGGCCTTTTCCAAGGCCTTCAACGGCAATGACGTAGCGGCGACGGCGGATCTGGTAACGGAGGACTTTGTCTGGATTTTCTACGAAGGCCCCGACAGCCCCGATGGCCGCGTCCTGCATGGCCCGGCGGCGGCCTGCGCAGCGGTGGTGGAACGCGCCGGGCAACTGAAGTCGCCGATCCGCTTTACCGAATCGGAGCAATTTCCCTGCGGCGAACGGATTTTCACCACCTATCGTGCCATGGGTGAATTCCACGCCACGGGGCCATTTGATGTACGTGCGGTTGATATCTACACCTTCCGCGGCGACAAGTTGGCGTCCAAGGATACCTACTGGAAAAAGATCGTCGACTAGGGCCATATAGGGCCATGGCTATATTGAAAATCGCCCGCATGGGCCATCCCGTCCTGCGCCAGCCCGCCGAAGAGGTCAGCGACCCGACGTCAGCGGAAATCCGCGCCCTGGCCAATGATATGCTGGAGACCATGATCGATGCGCCGGGCGTCGGGCTGGCGGCCCCGCAGGTGCACGTGCCCCTGCGCCTGGTGATTTTCCGCGTGCCCCTGACGGAAGTCGAGAACATGGCCGGGGGCGAGGCACCCTTGACCGTATTGATCAATCCGGTTCTCGAACCTCTGGGCGAGGAAATGGAAGAGAATTGGGAGGGCTGCCTGTCCCTGCCGGGCCTGCGCGGTCTGGTGCCCCGCCACAGTCAATTGCGCTATCATGGCGTGGGGCTGGATGGGGAAATCATCGACCGCACCGTGGATGGCTTTCATGCCCGCGTGGTGCAGCATGAATGCGACCACCTCGATGGTATCCTCTATCCACAGCGCATGCGCGATTTGACCGGCCTGATTTTTGAGAGCGAGATGCGCCACGTCATCGCCGAAGCCCGCGCCAGGGAACAGGCCGAAACAAAGGCGGAAGACTGATGAACGATAAAAGCAGCGAAACCAGGGACGAAGCCCGACGGGCCATTTTGGATGGCGCCTTGCGCGCCGTGCCCTTTGATGGCTGGTCCATGGCCGCCGTGACCGCCGGCATAGAGGCTGCGGTCCGCGCCGGCATTGACCCGGTACAGGCGCGAGCGGCCTTTCCCGGCGGCGCGGCACAACTGCTGCGATTCTTCATGGCCGAAGCGGACCGCGAAATGGTGGCCCGGGCCGAAGCCCTTGGCCTGGCCGACGGCCCCGTGCGGGAGCGGATCAGCGGCATTGTGCGCCTGCGCCTGGAAAGCCTGGCGCCGCATAAAGAGAGCATTCGCCGTGCCTTGACCCTGCAGCTGCTGCCGGGCCGCCGGCCGAGTGCCATGCGCGGTCTGTACCACACGGTTGACGCCATCTGGCGGGCCGCCGGCGACAGCAGTGTCGATTTTAATTTTTACAGCAAGCGGGCTTTGCTGGCGGCAGTCTATGGCAGCACGTTGCTGCACTGGCTGGACGACACATCGGATGATTGCACCGAGACATGGGAATTCCTGGACCGCCGTATCGCCAATACTCTGCGCATCGGCAAGATCAGGCGCCGGACCGAGAAACTTCTGTACTGCATCCCCTCGCCCCTGCCCACCCTAGCGCGGCTGCGTTATGGGCCAAGCGCCCGGCAGGAAGCATAGAACGCCAATATTGCGATTAGCCGCGGCTTGCTCTAGTTGTCGGGCGTCTTCAGGGTCCATTCCACGGTATGACGCAGGACCTTGCCCAAGGCCCGGTCGAACGCCTTGATGACCTGCCGCATCTCGGTGCCTTCCGACTTGATGGCCGCTTCAAAGGTTTTCGAGGCGATGATTGCGCGCTGGGGCAGTTTCACCAACTTGGCATTCAGGCGCACCCGCGCGGTGGGGGCATCACCGGCTTTGAAATATTCCGCCTGAAATTCACGCATCTCGGTCTTTAGATTGTAGTCGGAACGCAGGCCAATGGCCTTGCGGCCCACGGCGACAATGGCGCCGCTGTTTTCGAAGCTTTCCACCAGCAGGGTCTGTAACATGCGCGGGGCCCGTTCCGTCCAGCGGGCGCGGGCGAAATATTTCAATTCCGTGGCCGAGGCGCGCAAGGCGATGCGGTCAACGTTGAGGCCGCCGGAGGCGACCGGTTCCTCCACCACCAACTGCCATTTAACCTGGGGCAGGCCTCCAGCGAAGGTGCTCTTAGGTGTCAGGGTATAAAGGTTCGGCGGTGGGCCACCCAGCGATGGCAACAGGCCATCGCAACCCAGCAGGCCAAATGCAGCCGACGTCAGGCAAATCCACGCCAGGCATTTTTTTCTAAGATCTGTCATCGTCATTGTTCCGCCTCGAATCCGCCACCTTGGTCACCAAAAAGAAATTGCGCCGGGTCGCTTTGCAGGTCCTCGATCAACAGGGTCGCGGAGGCGATCAACACCCGCGCCTCTTCCAGGAACCGGGTCAGTTCCAGCAAGCCATCGTTGGAGAAAGCCGACAACCCCTCGCGGTTTTCCGCCACCAGGGTATTGAATTCCTTGCCCACGGCCTCGAACTCTTTCGAGGCGGCGCTGATATCCAGGAATGTCTGGCGCAACTCCTGCTCCATCAAACCATCCGCCGTGCTCAGGGTGCCCCGGGCTACCGACAGGGTGGCGTCGGCGCCATCGATCAGGCTGCTCAACCGGCCCATCAACTTGTTGGTCTTGCCGGCGATTTGTTCCAGATCAACGAGCAACCGCTCCACCTCCGGTCCGCGCTTGGCCAGACGGCCGCTCAGATCATCCACATTGGACAGAATGTTTGCAAAGGTCTCGCGGTTATCCTCGTTGACCAGCTTGGTCACTCCGTCAATCAGGACAATGGCCCGGTTGATCAATTCCGGCGCGCCGGCAAAAAAGGCCTGGATCGCCGAACGCTCCGATTGCAATCGCGGCAAGGCGCCGGTCGGCCCGAACCTTGGCGGTCCCGCCGCCGCCGTACCGCCGCGCAGCTGGATGAAGGCAACGCCGGTGATGCCCTGCAATTCAAGTTTCGCCACGGTATCGGCACGGACCGGCGTATCGCGCGCCACTTCCAAAGTGACGAGAACCTTTGAAGGGTCCTCCCTGGCGATTTCAATGGCCGTCACGACGCCAACGGGAATACCGTTGTAACGCACGTCGCCACCCAGCGACAGGCCCGAAACCGCTTCCTCGAAAGCGACCTGGTAGTAGGCGAATTCCTGATCTATTTCGATCTTCGCCAGCCACAAGACAAAGCCGAACAAGCCAAGAACCACGATCAGTACGAATGATCCGATCACCACATGATTGGCCCGTGTTTCCATTTTTAGGTGCTCACCTCTTCCAACAGCTCGTCTTTTTGGGGCTGTGCCGCGCGGGCCCTGGGGCCATGAAAATATTCCTGCAACCAAGGGTGTTCGTGGCGCAACATATCAGCCATGGGCCCGACCACCAAAACACGCTTCTCGGCCAATACCGCGATGCGGTCACAGATGGCATGCAGGCTGTCCAGATCATGGGTTACCATGAACACCGTCAGGCCCAGATTGACCTGCAGGCGCCGGATCAATTGATCAAAGTTCGCCGCCCCGATGGGATCGAGTCCGGCGGTCGGCTCGTCAAGGAAAATCAAATCCGGATCCAGGGCCAGACTGCGGGCCAGGCCGGCCCGCTTGCGCATGCCGCCGGACAATTCCGAAGGGTATTTCGATCCCGCCTCGGGCGGCAGGCCGACCATGGCGATCTTCAGGGCGGCGATTTCGTCACGCAGCCGCGCCGGCATGCCAAGATGCTCTTTCATGGGCACCTCGATATTCTGCGCCACGGTCAAGGATGAGAACAAGGCCCCGTCCTGGAACAGCACGCCCCAACGCTGTTCCACCGCCAGGCGTTCTTCCGGCGTGATCCCGGCCAAATCCCGGCCGAACACCTCGATGCGGCCGGCGGCGGGGCGGTTAAGGCCGATGATGGTCCGCAACAGCACCGATTTACCCGTGCCCGAGCCGCCGACGATGCCCAGAATCTCGCCCCGGCGCACCTCCAGATCCAGGCCGTCGTGAATAACCTGATCGCCGAATTGGGTTCTAAGGCCCTCCACGCGGATAATGGCATCATCCATGTTCTAGACCCCCACGGCGGCGAAGAAGATCGAGAACATGGCATCAACCACGATCACCAGGAAGATACCGGTGACAACCGAACGGGTGGTCTGCTGGCCGACGCTTTCGGCGCTTCGGGTGACCCGCAAACCCTCCAGACAGCCGACCATGGCGATCAGAAAGGCAAAAAACGGCGCCTTGATGATGCCGACCCAGAACGACCAGAGCGAAACCGCGTCCTGCAGCCGCTCGAGATACAGGCCAGGCGATATATCCAGAGCCGCCCAGCACATCAGCATACCGCCGAACAGGCCCAGCATGTCGGCGAAGAAAGCCAGCAAGGGCAGCGTGATGACCAGGGCCAGAACCCTGGGCAGGACCAGCACCTCCATGGGGTCGAGGCCCAGGGTGCGCATGGCGTCCACTTCCTCGTTCACCACCATGGAGCCGATCTCAGCCGTGAAGGCGCTACCCGAACGGCCGGCGACAACGATGGCGGTCAACAGAATGGCGATCTCGCGCAGTACCGAGACGGCGATCAGGTTGACCACGAAAATCTCGGCGCCGAAGCGTTGCAATTGCGTCGCGCCTTGGTAGGCCAGCACCACGCCGATCAAAAAGGAAATCAGGCCGACGATGGGCAGGGCGTTAAAGCCGACCTTTTCCATATGATAGACCAGGGACACCAGACGCAGGCGACTGGGGTGGCGCAGGCTGCGTGCCAGGCTGACCAGCAACAGACCCAGAAACGCCACCTGCTCCTTTGCCTCGACACCGACATCGATGGCGCCTCGGCCCACCCGCTCCAGCACGGCCAACAGGGCGGCTGGCCGCGGCGGTTCAATCTCGGCCGGCTGATCGTTGGCGGCCACCTGTTCCAGCATGGTCTGATAGGCCGGCGTCAGGCCGCTGAAATCAGCCCGGCCGCCGCCCATCCGGAAGCTCTTCAGGGTGCGGTACAACAACCAGGCCCCGGCGGTATCCAGGCGTTCAACCTCGCCCAGGTCGAGCACCACCGGCATATTGTCCGCTGGCGCGAGCCCCTGCAGTTGAAGGTCCAGCCGCGTCACATTGCGGGCATCCCAATGGCCTCCGGCCTGCAACAGCATCGTGCCGCCCTCGCCTGCCGCTGTTTTCAGCCATCCTTCGGCCATGCGCCTCAAATTCCTATTTCTCTGCACGCCAACGTGGCATGGCACGGGGTTATCAGGCAAGATGGGCGGCAGGAAAAAAATGTCCACAACACCCGGAGCCGAGATGCCTAAATTCGCCGCCAATCTGACCGTTCTTTTTACCGAAATGCCGGACAAGGAACGCTATGCCGCCGCCGCCAAGGCCGGCTTCAAGGGCGTGGAAAGCCTGTTTCCCTACGTCCACGGCGCGGCTGACTTGAAGGACTGGCTGGGCGCGAACGGTCTGGAAATGGTCTTGATCAATGCGCCCGCCGGCGATTGGAGCAACGGCGAGAGGGGCCTGACCTGCCTGCCTGACCGCAAAACGGAATTCCGCGACGGCATCGGCCAGGCCATCGAGTATGCCCTGGCCCTTGGCTGCCCAAGGATCCATGCCGTTGCCGGCCTGGCGCCCGAGGGCGGCCCGGCCCGCACTGCTTATGAAGATACCTATAGAGAGAACCTGGCCTGGGCGGCGGATCAACTGGCACCGCACGGCCTGGACCTGATGATGGAGCCCATTAACGGCAAACGCGATGTGCCGGGCATGTTCCTGCAAACCACCAGCCAGGCCAGAGGCATCATGGCCGAGCTGGGACGGCCAAACCTGCGCCTGCAGTTCGACGTCTATCATGTGCAGATCATGGAGGGCGATCTGGTGCACCGATTCGAGGACTGCC
This sequence comes from uncultured Rhodospirillaceae bacterium, assembly GCA_964590195.1. GTDB lineage: Bacteria > Pseudomonadota > Alphaproteobacteria. Next base: position 57,452 of record CAZPWJ010000014.1, read on the forward strand.
TGCCCGATATCGGCCATGTGCAAATCGCCAATCCGCCTGACCGGCGGGAGCCGGACGAGGGCGAGATCAATTTTCCCTATCTGTTCAACGCCATTGATGCGGCCGGCTACGACGGCTGGATCGGCTGCGAATATAATCCCCGCGCCGGCACCGCCGCCGGCCTCGGATGGGGCGCGGACCATGGCCTGACAACGGGCTAGTGTTCTGAGCCAGTCCCCAAACCAGATACTGCTATTGCTGCCTTCCCTTGGCGCGGCGCTATTGTTTCTGTTGAGCCGGCACCGGGCGCCCTATCCCGGCAGCCCATTGATCAAGGCATCGGCTTGCGCGCTGTTGGCGGTGCTGGCTATTCCCGCCGCGCCCCTGCTGGCCCTGGCGTTGGCTCTCTCGGCATTGGGTGATTGGTTCCTGGCCTTGCGCCATGAGCGGCATTTTCTGCATGGCCTGATCGCTTTTTTGTTGGCGCACCTTGTCTATACGGCGATCTTCGCCCAGGCCTGGGGCCCATCTGCGGCCGGCTTTTGTGGCGCGGGGGCGGTAATGCTGGCGGGAATCGCCTTGGCGGCCTGGCTTTATCCCAGCCTGGGCAAAATGCGGCGTCCGGTACTTGTTTATACATTTGTCATCGTTGGCATGGCTGTCATGGCCATGCTGACGGATTATTCCGCCGGTTTGCTGGTGCCGGGCGCACTGTTGTTTATGTTTTCCGACAGCTGTATCGCCATCCGCCGGTTCAAATTCGACTTCCCATTCAGCGGCGAACTGACCTGGGCAACATACTATGGCGGCCAATCTCTAATGTTTCTCGCGGTCATGAACGGCTAATTTCCATACCTCAAGGCCCGATTCCAGGCCTATCTGAAAAAAATCATACAATTTCCTGAATTTAGACGTTGACGTAACGTCCTTAACAACATTGTAATGGCGGCGACTTCAACCTACGGAAATGTTCAGGGAGGCTATCGTGGGACTTAAAGGACTACTGAAACTATCTACGGCTGCCGTGGTGTCATTGACACTGGTGGCTGGCGCTTCTTCATCCGCCAATGCGGTTGGGAAGGTAAAATGGAAAATGCAAAGCGCGTTCGGCTCCAAATTGTCGATTATCGGCGAAGTGGCGCGGCGTTATCAGGACATCATCAAGGATATGTCTGGCGGCGCGATGAAGATTAAATTCTTCGAGCCTGGTTCCTTGGTGCCGACCCTGCAGGGTTGGGACGCGGTCAAGGCCGGTTCGATTGACGCCATGTGGGGCACGGCCGGCTACCATGTTGGCAAATACCCCGCACTTTCGTTCTACACCGCGGTGCCTTTCGGGCCTCGTGGCGGCGAATTCCTCGCCTGGCTGGAATATGGCGGCGGCGATCAGATCTATGACGAACTCTATCACGAGAATGGCGTGCATGGTTTGCATTGCGCCCTTATCGCGCCAGAGACGTCGGGCTGGTTCCGCAAGCGGTACAACTCCATTGCCGAACTGAAGGGCCTGAAAATGCGCTTCTTCGGTCTGGGCGCGGTCGTGATGACCAAGCTTGGCATCTCCACCCAGCTGCTGGCCGGCGCGGACATTTATCCCGCTCTGGAACGTGGCGTGATCGACGCGACGGAATTCTCCATGCCTTCGATCGATTATGACCTTGGCTTCTATCAAATCGCCAAGTTCAACTACTTCCCCGGCTGGCATCAGCAATCGTCGGTTGGCGAACTGTTGATGAACAAAAAGGGCTGGGACGGTCTGGACAAGCAGCAGCAGGCGATTATCAAAACCGGTTGCGGCGATTCCATCACCTGGTCGAACACCCGTTCGGAAGCCAAGCAGTTTGAAGCCATGGCCAAGTTGAAAGCCAAGGGCGTGACCTCCGTACGTTGGTCCGATGCCGATCTGGCCATCTTGAAGAAGGCTTGGGACGAAGTGGTGGTCGAAGAATCCGCCAAGGATCCCCTGTTCAAGAAAGTGCACGCCAGCTATTCCGCTTTCCGTGCCAAATACAAGATCTGGAAAGATCACGGCTATCTGAACTAAGACACGGACTTGACCATATAGGGTCAAGACTGCAATAAAGCTGGGCCCCGGTTTTTCCGGGGCCCAGTGATATTGACGACCCGAATTTGACGACCAAGACGGACGACCACAAATAAGAATCACGCCGCGTATATTCGTTTAGAGAATTGCATCAATCTGACGTTTGACGGCAACAATCCCGATAGACACAAATGTAACCGGCACGATGCGCCGGGACGGAAATCAAACCATGGAATTTATCTCTGAGTATCTTCCGATCTTTATGTTTTTGAGCCTGGCGGGGCTGCTGTTCACTGGTTATCCGGTGGCCTTCATCCTCGGCGGCCTTGCGATTGCCTTCGGCTTGATCGGCCATGGCCTCGATATGTTTAAACTTATCGAGTATTTCAATTTCATGCCGCGCATCTGGGGCATGGCGGCGGAAAACTTGGTTCTGGTAGCCGTGCCAACGTTCGTTTTCATGGGCACCATGATGGAACGAAGCGGCATAGCCAACGAGATGCTGTACTGCTGTCAGGTGCTGTTGCGCCGGGTGCCGGGCGCCCTCGCCCTGGCCGTGACCGTGATGGGCACGATCCTTGCGGCAATGACCGGCATTATTGGCGCCTCGGTGACCATGATGACCGCCTTGGCCCTGCCGGTGATGCTGCGTCAAGGTTACCATCAGACCCTTGCCACCGGCGTTATAGCGGCCTCGGGCACCTTGGGTATTTTGATCCCGCCCTCGATCATGTTGATCATCATGGCCGATCTGCTGTCAATTTCCGTCGGCACCCTGTTCATGTCGGCGATTATTCCCGGCTTGGTACTGGCAGCCATGTATCTGGTCTTCGTGACAACCTGGGCCACTGTTAAGCCAAATATCGCACCGCCCCTGCCGCCCGAGCTGCTGCACGTGCCGTCGAATGAATTGGGCCCGCTTTTGGTTCGGGGCTTTTTCCCGCCGGTCTTTTTGATCGCCTTCATTAAAGGTTCGATCCTGTTGGGCTGGGCAACACCTTCGGAAGCGGGTGCCGTTGGCGCCTTTGGCGCCATGGTTATCGCCGTCTTCAAGGGCACCTTGAAATGGGACGTGGTGAAGGGCGTTTGCCAATCTTCCGGCCTGACCATCGCGATGATCTTCTTCATCGTCATGTCGGCCACCTGCTTCGCTTACGTCTTCCGCTCCCTGGGCGGCGATGACGTGGTCGAGGAATTGATCCTGGAAGCCGGCCTTGGTTCCTGGGGCCTGTTGTTCCTGATCATGGCGATCGTCTTCTTCCTGGGCTTCTTCCTGGATTGGGTCGAGATCACCTTGATCGTGCTGCCGGTGTTCGCACCGCTGGTCGCCGGGTTGGACTTCTCCGGTCACGTGGCCGATGAGGCGGTGGTTTACTGGTTCACGGTTCTGGTCGCCATCAACCTCCAGACATCGTTCCTGACCCCACCATTTGGCTTCGCCCTGTTCTATATGAAGGGCATCGCGCCAAAGGAAGTGGATATCAAGAACATCTACCTGGGCATTATACCGTTCGTGCTCATCCAAGTGCTTGGCGTTATCCTGGTGTTGATCTGGCCTAAGATCGCGCTGTGGCTGCCTGGCATAGTGTACGCTTAGATTGGAGGCGAAGTGATGACGGAACAAACAATGGCTACCCGCGAGATGAGCTCTCATCCCCTGGTGCAGCTGTCCTACAAGCTAAGAAACGTGGTGGAGTTTTTTGGCCAGCGTGGCGCCTACTTCATTCTGCCCCTGGTGATATTCACCATGGTGGATGTGTTCGGCCGGAAGCTGACCAATACACCGCTCGATTTTCAGCTTTGGCTGGTGGAAAACGTTAGTAAGTATTTCCAATCCACCATGTTGCAGGAACTGGAATGGCATGTGCATACAGCGTTGTTCTCGCTGGTTCTGGGCTATGGCTTTACACGAAACCGCCATGTCCGCGTTGATCTGGTGCGCATGCATCTGCAGACGAAGGCGCAGGCCCTTATCGAGTTTATCGGCACCACCTTCTTCATGATCCCCTACACCATCGTGGTGATCTATTTCTGCTATATCTTCACCTATGATGCCTATATCACCAACGAGGTCTCGGCCTCCCTGGTGGGTATGAGCCATCGCTGGGTCATCAAGACAGTCCTGGGCGTGGGCCTGATCGTTGCCTTGCTCTCGGGCATTGCCGTGTGGTTGCAAACCATACTGGTGCTGTTTGGATCAAAGGATATGCGGTTCGAGCTGATGACCCTGGAGTGGCCCGAGGATATGGGCGACGGCGTCGAAGGCTATAAGCGCATGGTCCTCGAAGACGCGGAGACCGACATGAAAAAGATCGGCGAGAGTGGCAAGGGCTAACCTGCCGGTCTAGCGAAACAAAAACAAGAAAAGCCCCCGGCGGATTGTCCGGGGGCTTTTTTTATGTTCGATCGGCAATGCCGCGTGGGGAACGATGCCGGCGCCGCGCCACGGCCGTCGAAACCACTTAAGTGCCCCGCCTATGTCCTGTCCCTATTTCTTGCCACTATTTCTTGCCATGGAACTGTATTTTTTCCGCCAGTAATCTTTCCAGCTCCGGCGCCGACATGGCGAAATAGGAAATTGGCACATGGATCGAGGGCCAGCCCGTCATCTGGCCTTCGAACTTGGCCACCTGGGGCGAAAAAGCACCGAACAGGCCGACCCGCCGGCGCATATGACGGGCTGCCTGCTCGCCCAGTTCGTTCTCGTCCACGGCAACCATCAGGACCTTGCGCAGCAGCGTCGCCTTGGAAGTGCCGATGCCGACCACCGCCTGCCAGGGTATCAGGCCCACGTCCGGGCGGCGGCAACGGATACCCTCGTCATCAATGACCAGAACAGGCTTCTTGTCGAACGCCATTTGCAACAGGGTGAAGGCCGTCAAACCGCCGATAAAGGCGGCGGCAAGATGCAAACCCGTGCCGCCGCCGAAGATATCGACGCCCGTTAACGCGGCATAAAGCGCCGCGATGGCCGCCAACAGGCAGGGCGTCGCCAATATCCCCAACTTGATTTTCGAATTATAGGCAATAATCGGTTCCGTACTGGGCTTGGACCGTTTTCGCCGCCCATCCGGACCCTGTCTCGTCTCGCTTCGTTGCCGCTTCATTCACGCCCCATAATTCAAAATCGTTAAACCGTCACTATGTTCCGGGCGGCATCGCGCCCAGATGATCGATAACCTTCTGCACACCGGCGACTTCTTCCGCCGCGACGATCATCGCCCGGCGTTCCGCCTCCGTCTCGACCCAGCCCCACAGCTCCACCACGCCATCGGTAACAATGACGTTGGTCGCGGCGTGGCTGGTCCAGCCCTTACCCTGCAGCGCCTCGTATACCGCCTGGCGAACCGTACGGTCGTCGGCGGTGGGCGCGGCGGGACCATCATCGCGGTGGCCGGCCAAGGCTTGTAGCAGATTACCGCGGGATACGATACCGACCAGGGCGCCATCACGCAGCACCGGGACACGTTTGATCCGGTTCTCTTCCAACAGCCGGGCGATTGTGGTCGTCACGGTGTTTTCATCGATGGAGACAATATTCCTGGTCATGATATCGGCGGCGGTACGGCCATGGGCCTTGACGAAATCCTTGGCATCCTGTTCCGGTGTCGAGACCAGGCGCAACCACCACGAACGCCGCGCTTCACCCGCCAGGCCGGCCTGCTGCAACAAATCACCTTCGCTGACCATGCCCACGGGCCTGCCATCGGCATCAACCACGGGCACGCCGCTGATATTCTTGTCGATCAACAACTGGGCGATGCTGGCAATATCGGCATCCGGATTAATGGTGACAACATTCGCTGTCATGATATCTCTCGCGCGCATGGTTTCTATCCTCTCCATTGCTTCGGCGTCATGTTCACGGCTGAACGCAACCCCTAGTGATAATATGGTGCCGTGGCCGCAGGAAAAACATGACCTGCGTCAATAAGTGACAATATTGATTCAGGTGCGGATCCATGAGTAATCGGTTCACGTGATGTTGATCCGATGATGAACTGCCAAAAGCAGGCAAGGACGCTATACATTGCTCATGCGGATTGGACGAGGATGAAGAGCGATGCCCAGGCATTCATGGTTTGGTTTACGGCCCGTCCCGGCAATGGCGGGGGCGACGGCAATGATATTGCTACTTCTATTCCTCGGCACCGGCGGCGGGGCCGCGCCACGGGGCGTCGTGGCACCGGAACAGGCATTGCATCTGGAGCGCGACGGCAAAGTTACGATCATCGATATCCGCCGGCCGGAGGAATGGCACGAAACCGGCATTGCAAGCGGAGCCAAGCGGGCTACGATCCGCCACAGACAGGGGACCGCCGGCTTTCTCGATCGTATCGCAAGGCTGACCAAGGGCGATAAGACCGCGCCGATCGCCCTGATCTGCGCTGGCGGCGTACGTTCCAAACATGCCAGCCGGTTACTGCGCGGCCGCGGCTATACGCAGGTTCTGGACATCAGCGAGGGCATGCTGGGCAATGGAAATGGCGCCGGCTGGATAGGCCGGAAGCTACCCGTGAGCCCCTGTCCGGACTGCGAATAGCAGGCCAACTGTTCTCGTCAAATCGCGACCATCCGCCGCTACCATGTTCAGGAAAGGTGTGCTAGGTAGGGCCCGCGTGGCCCATGCCACCATTTATTTATTGCCTGTTTCGCCGTAAGGAGATCCAAATGCGAAAGTTTCGTTTGCCGGTGGTTATAGCCGCCATCGCCATGTCCTTGACCTTTAGCGCGGCCGATGCCGCCGATGTCAAGAAAGGCAAAAAAGTATTCAAGAAATGTAAGGCTTGCCACACCCTGAAAGCAGGCGGCAAAAACAAGGTTGGTCCGAATCTGCACGGCGTAATGGGACGTGAGGCAGGCAAAGTAAAAGGTTTTAAATATTCCAAGGCCATGCTGGCTTCGGGAATCGTCTGGGATGATGCCGCATTGGATAAATTTCTGACCAAGCCAAAGAAGATGCTCAAGAAAACAAAAATGGCATTTCCTGGCCTTAAGAAAAAATCGCATCGGGACAACTTGATCGCGTATTTGAAAGAAGCGACGAAATAGACATTTTTGGCGGATTTCCGCCTAGTTCCATGACATTCAAGCCGGCGCCCCAAAAGGCGCCGGCTTTTTGCTGCCCGGTTAACCAAAAGTTATCCGAATCCGCCTTATTTTTGCTGTGGAACCGCGCCGCATAAATCTGAGTTCCATCGGACATTAAATTCTATCCGGGATCGCAAAATGGCACAGCCTGCACGCCAGGCAGCAGCAACCGATGACGCCGGGCAAGCTGGGCTTGCCGAGGCGGACAGCGGATCGGAGAAGGGAGCCGCGGCAGCGGATCTCTCCGCATTGATGCGGTCGTGCCGATGGGCGATCGAGGAAGAACGGCTGCATGAGCTGCGAATTCCGTTGGCTAGCGGCGTGCCTGCCTACGCCGAATTTCCGGGCCCAGTGGAAACCGTCTTTACCAATGGCAATCAGGCCGCGGCCATGCCTGACGATGATGCGGCGATCACCCGCTTCATGTCGGCCTATGGCAATTCACTGCTTTGCTACGGCTATCCCTATTTACAATTCGCTGATGGTTCGGTCCGGCCGCTATTCCTGATGCGGGCCAGGGTCGAGGACGGCACGCTGTGTCCCGATCCCGACGGCTATATGAAAGTCAATTGCGCATTGCTGCAGGACCTTGGCGTCGAGCCCCTGCAAATTCAGGGACTGGCCCATCAAATGGCCGACCCCGCCATGCCGTTCGCGGACAAGCTGGCGGTCGTCGCCAAGCGCCTTGATTTGAAGGAAGGGCGCTTCGATACCCAGGCGCTGGATGAGATTATCGCGCCCGGTGCCTTGGGCCGCATGCAATGGCGTAACCGGCCAATTCTGGCATCGGCGACCATGCCGCCTTCGATCTCCGCCTTGCTGCGGGACTTGAACGATTTGAGCCAGCCCGATATTCAACAACGGATCGCCAGTACCGCCCTTGGCGGCATCCAGAACACGGCCATCGACGACGCCCCCCAGAATCCCGAAAACCCCGAGACCGTGAACGGCGCGGCGCCGCAACTGGCGCAACCGGAGCACTTGGATGGTCCCATGGTGTTCGATATGCATCGCCTTGGCTATAGTCAGACCCAGACGGTCCGGGCCGGCATGAAGCATCCGTTGCTGGCCGTGACTGCGCCACCCGGTACCGGGCAGATGGCAACGGTGGTCAACCTTATCGCGACAGCGGTAATGAATGGGCAAAGCGTACTGTATACGGCGCGGCGGCGGGAAACCGTGGATGCCATGACCAAACACCTGAACGCCTGGGTCGGCCGGGGCATGTCCGCCGTGGTGCGGGTTGGTGACAGCGCGGCCAATGAAGCCTGCCGTGCGGAGATCACCGCCACCTTGCGCAAAATTCTGCAGCCCGAGGCCGAGGCGTTCGATCCGGAAAACCCTGATGCCGAGGCCAGCCAGGAAGAGAAAAAGGCGCCGTCACGGGAAAAACCAACCCTCAAGGACATGCAGGAACTGGACCGCCTGCCAGCCGCCGATACCGAAGGCATAGAGCCTCTGCGTGCCGCCCACCAGCGGCTGGCTGATTTAAATGCCCTGGTGCGGCAGGAAGCGTTCGAGCTGGGCCTGGGCCAATTGCCGCCCGCACAGCGCATGACTTCCTGCCCCAACCGCCAGACCCTACAGGAATGGCGGGACGAGGCCGCCATTCTGCGCGGTGAAAAAAGCGGCGGCCTGGGCAAGATGATGAAAGGCATGCTGTCCCGAAACGACGGCCGTGACGAATTGTTTGCCGCCATCCGCAGCGCGGTTGCCAAGCTCCCCCCCGTCATCGCCGAACAGGCGGCGGAAGCCCTCGACGGCGAGGACGAACTGGACGGCATCACCGAAGGCCTGGAGGTATTGGGGATCTATTACGACTGGCGGCAAAAAGTCGCCAAACGGGACAAGGCCGCGCAGGACGTGGTTCGTTTCAAGGATTGTCGGACCTTGGAATTGCAGGCCATGAACCAATCGGCCCGAAAAATCTCCGGGGTGCGCGAGCTTTACCGCGACTATTGGATCGACAAGCTGGAAGACGATCCGGGCGTATTGGAACATCAGGTATCGACGTTCTTCGACCTGATCGACAAGCGCAACGAGGGTGACGTAAACGAGACCCGCGCCCACAGATCACAACGCTTGGCACAGGCCGTCGGCATTCTGGCCGGCCAACTGCCGGTTTGGAGCTCGACCATGGACGAGATTGGCCAGGCCCTGCCGCTGGAGCCGGCCTATTTCGATCTGGTAATCGTCGATGAAGCGGATCTAGGCGATTTGGGCGTGGTCATGCCGGTCTTGTATCGCGGCAAACGGGCCGCTGTATTCGGCCTGGCGCGGCACGAACGCCGCCTCTCTCCCCTGCCCCCGGAATGGGAGGCAAAACGCACATTTACGCAGCCGGCCGCGAATGTGGAGATGCCGCCCGCCTCGCGGACGGCCATGGGCAACCTCGCCACTCTGCTTGGCAGCCAGAACCGCCTCCACACCCTGGTCGAACATTACCGCTCACACCCGCGCATCGCCGAGTATCTGTCCTCTACCTTCTATGACAACGCGATGTCGGTGCAGACCAATTTCCGTAAATTACGTTCCGATGCACCGGATAATCAATTGGGCGTGCAATGGCATCACGTCCGCGGCCGCATGACCGTTGTTAACAACGGCAGCGTCAACGAATCAGAGGTCAAGGAAACCGAAAAGCTGATCCGCGAGTGGGTCAATTGCGGCCTGTTCCGCGGCCTGCCCCGGCGCTCGGTGGGTATTGCGACACCGATCAGCGGCCAAGCGGAGCAGATTCGCGAAGTTCTAAAACGCGGCGTTTTTGGTGACAACGTGCGTGATCGCATCACGGTTGGGACGCCGGATCTATTCCTTGGCCGTCAGGTGGACTTCATCGTGCTGTTGCCGGGCCTGGCCCCCGATGCCCCTCATGCCCTCAACAAAGCCCTGGCCGAGGCCGAGGATCTGTACCATGACGTGATCGGCGCGGCCCGTCTGGGCCTGCATATCGTCGGCGACCGGGATGTTTGCAAGGACATGGGGGCGTTTTGTGCCGCCCTGTCGAACTTCGCGGAAGATCCGCCCGCCTTTGATGAAAACGGTGAAATTATCACCGACGATTTCGAAACGAAATTCGACAACGCCTTCGGCGACAAGCAGGCCCAGGCACCGCTTAACCCATGGCCGGCCCTGCGCCAGATGCTGTTGAGCGCGGGTTATCCTTTTCAATGCAACGTGGCGGAGGGCGAACAAACCCTCGCCGTTCGCCTGATGTCACCCTTGGGTGGCCGTTACAACATCGAAATCGCCACACCGTTGGAGGCCATCCGCGGCGCCCACGAACTGGAGGCCGAAAACAATCACGACGAAATCGTATCTGGCCGGGGTTATAATGTCCTGCGCTTGACGCCGTCCGAGATTCTGGAAAAGAGCAATTTTATCGTCGAACGGCTACAACGGATGGTCTAGACGAGGCCCCGGCCTGATGTGATGAAATCGCCATGCGCTTGAATTGAGACAACTGAACACTGTAGAATCGGACAATGTCTCCGGCACACGGATTTCAATGTCGCTCTTTTATTTGCACTGTCTGTACTTTCGACCAAAAACGATAATTAGGTTAGGGAAATGACGGCTAGTAATCAGGCGCTCGAATTCCTTGAATTCGTGGAGCGGCAACCACGCCAATCCGTGCGTCAGTTGATGGACAAGGTGCTGTTGAAAAGCCGTCTCATGACCGGCGCCGAAGCCGGCACCATTTTTATCGTCCGCAAAAAAGGCCAGCAACGCTGGCTGGAACCGGTCAGCCTGCAGAACGATGTGGTCCGTATCGGCGGCCGGGATTTTATCGTCCCCATCACCACGAAGAGCATCGCCGGCTTCGTGGCCTCATCAGGCGAGTTCGTGCGGCTCAGGGATGTCTACAAGATTCCCGCCAAACGTCCCTACAGCTTCAATCCGGACAATGAATTGTCGAATTATCACACTGCATCGATGCTTTGTTTCCCGTTGAAGAACTATCAGGAACAAGTGATCGGCGTTGTACAGTTGATCAACCGCCGCATCCCCGGCGAGAGCGAACCCGTGCCGTTCGGCGACGAACAGGTACAATTGGTAACGCCCATCGCCCGCGTCCTCGCCAGCCATATCGAGCGGGCGGATATGCTGGAACATATCCGGCAAAAGAACAGCCGGCTGCGCCAGCGTAACCGCGAACTGGGCGAACAGCGGGCCCAGGTCCTGGCCCTACAGGCGGATACCGAAGAAGCCTTTCTGCTATCCATCCAATTGCTGGCGCGGGCTTCGGAAATCCATGATGAAGGCACGGGCAATCATATTGTCCGGGTCAATGAATACAGCTATTTCCTGGCCAAGGAATATGGCATGCCAAAGGCCTTTTGCGACGAAATCCGCTATTCGGCGCAGCTCCATGACGTGGGCAAAATGAGCGTTGATGTCGCCGTTCTGAAAAAGAAGGGCGGCCTGGACGCCAACGAACGGGCCGAGATGGACAAGCATTCGTTCTATGGCCATCAAATTCTGGAGGCCGCGCCGCGTCTGAAAATGGCGGCGGAGATCGCCCTTCATCATCATGAAAAGTGGGATGGCGGCGGCTATCCCATGGGCGCGGCGGGAGAGGATATTCCCCTGTCGGCACGGATCGTGGCGATCGCCGATATCTATGACGCCTTGCGTTCGGAACGCCCGTACAAGCCTGCTTTCAGCCACAAAAAGACCATCGATATCATGCTGCATGGCGATGACCGGATCGACCCGGTCAGCCACTTTGATCCGGAATTGATGCGCCTGCTCGCGAAACGGCATCAAGGCATGAATGCAATTTACCGCCGTCTGAAAGACTAGCTGGTTTTGGCGGGGTAAAAGCGGGTGATACGTCTCATAAAGCGTCAGATGGTTTACGTCCTTCCAGCTCTGATGCTGGTGGCGGCCATGGGCCTGCGCCTGGAAGATCCCCAGTTCCTGCAGGTTTTTCGTCTGAAGCTGTTTGATTTGTACAATCAGATGCAGCCGCGGGAATACCAGCCCGTGCCGGTTGCCATTCTTGATATTGACGACGAAACCCTGGCCCGCGGCGGCCAGTGGCCGTGGCCGCGCAGCCGTCTGGCCGAAATGCTGGCCCGATTGTTCAACGGCGGCGCCAAGGTGGTCGCCTTCAATATGGTTTTCGCCGAACCGGACCGGACCTCGCCCCGGCAGGCATTATCGATCTGGCTGAACCAGCCGAATCTGGATTTCAATCAATTGACGCCCGAGGCACAGGCATTTTCCAAGCCGATCCTGGAATCTATCCCCGATCATGACGCGGCCTTCGCCTCCATCATCGGCCAAATACGGGACGCGGCCAAGGATTACGGGGTTATCGCCGGAATGGTTTTGACCCCCGATCCCGGCGACGGCCGCCCGGCGGTCAAATTCGGCCATGCCATCAACGGCGATGATCCCTTGCGGTTCCTTAGCAAATACGACAGCGCGGTGGTAAACCTACCTGCCATCGAGGCAGCTGCATCGGGTGTCGGCAGTTTTAATTTGGCACCTGAACCCGACGGTATCATCCGCCGGGTACCGACCTTCTTCCGCATCGGCGAACAAATCTACCCCAGCTTGGCGATGGAGGCCTTGCGCGTTTACCAAGGCGCCTCGACCTATATTCTGAAATCCTCCGGCGCCAACATGGAAGAGAATTTTGGCCAGTCAACGGGCCTGAATCACATCAAGGTGGGTCATCTGGAGGTGCCGGTCGATGGCAACGGGCGTTTTTGGATTCATTTCGCACCGGATGTTCCGGATCGTGTCATTCCGTTGTGGGAGGTGTTCGAGGATGACTTCGATGCCTCGCGGGTGGCCGGAAAAATCCTTTTTCTGGGCACCTCTGCCGCCGGCCTGAAGGATCTGCGCGCAACGCCATTGAACCCGGCCGCGGCCGGCGTCGATGTCCATGCCCAGGCGGCCGAACAGATGCTGGTCGGGCATTTCATGGAGCGGCCCGACTGGGCCGACGGCATGGAAAAACTGTTCATTCTGGTGATGGGTCTTGGCCTGATCCTGCTGACACCGCGTTTCGGTGCCCTGCCCGGTGCCTCCCTCTCCATCGGCACGGTGTTCGCCATCGTCTTGTTAAGCTGGTCCTTGTACACCGATAAATTATTCCTGCTGGATCCGATCTATCCCGGCATCGCTGTCCTGGCGATCTACCTTGCCTCCGCCGCCATTATGTATCTGCAGACCGAGGCGGAGCGGGAACGGGTACGCGGCGCCTTCAGCCAATACCTCTCTCCCGCCTTGGTCGAACAACTGGCCGAGGAGCCGGACCGCCTGCGCCTAGGCGGCGAGAGCCGGACCATGAGTTTTCTGTTCTGCGATGTCAGAGGCTTCACTTCGATTTCCGAGACCTTCAAATCCAACCCCCAGGGCCTGACCCGCCTGATCAACCGCTTCCTCACGCCATTGACCAACGCCATTCTGGCCCGCGAGGGCACCATTGATAAATATATGGGCGACTGCATCATGGCATTCTGGAATGCGCCGCTGGATGATCCCCAGCATCCACAAAACGCCTGCGAGTCGGCGCTGGTGATGTTCGAGGAATTGGAGAAGCTGAACAAGGATCTAAAAGCCGAGGCAGATGAAAAGGGCGAGGAACACAAACCGTTGAACGTGGGCGTCGGCATCAACACGGGTGAATGCGTGGTCGGCAATATGGGATCGGAACAGCGCTTTGACTATTCCGTCCTGGGCGATGCGGTGAACCTGGCCTCGCGCCTGGAAGGACAGTCGAAAAACTATGGCGTCGGCATCGTCATCGGCGAGGACACCGAGGCCATTGTCCAGGACGATTACGCCACCCTGGAACTGGACTTGATCGCCGTGAAGGGCAAGGAGGAAGCGGTCCGCATTCATACTATAATGGGCCGCAAGGACATGTTGGAGCGGCAGGATTTTCAAGCCCTGAAGAAACAGCACGGCGCCATGCTGGAGGCCTACCGGCGCCAGGACTGGCCGGAAGCCCGCAAACTGGTTGATGGCTGCCGTTCGGCCGACGGCAGTTTCACTGAATTATATGACATGTATGACGAGCGCATCGGCTTCTATATTGAAAATCCGCCCGACCCTGATTGGGACGGTGTCTTCGTCGCCACGACAAAATAACCGGCAACGCGCATTTTCACCTTTGGCCCGGCAGCATCCCTGGCCTATTGTCATGTTTAAGACAATCCTGGATTAGACGAGGCGGAAGCTGCATGAGCGACTTGGAGAAAGTCAACGGACATCACCCCAAGGGACTGCCCATGGCATTCGCAGCCGCGCTGTCGGCTACGGAGGAAGCGGCTAAGTTGCCGTTTGACGTTGACGCCGCCCTCAGCGCGGTGGTGGAACTGCACGCCGAAATTCCCGCCGACGGCTATACCGCGCCGTTCCTGGGTACGGAGCGGGAAGGCAACGGGGTTGTCATTGATGATGACGGCTTGATCCTGACAATTGGCTATTTGATCGTCGAGGCCATGGCGATCAGCATTAAGGACGCCGCCGGGAACATGGTGCCCGCGACGGTCGTCGCCTATGATTACGACAGCGGCTTTGGCCTGGTACGGGCGCTGCAACCGCTGGCACTGCCGTCGCTGGCCATGGGCAGTTCGGCGGACCTGACGGTGGGAAGCGGGGTTCTGGTTGCCGGCCATGGGGGCCGTGGCGGCGCCGTTGGCGCCCGGGTCGTCTCCAAGCGCGAGTTCGCCGGCTATTGGGAATATATGCTGGAGGAAGCCATCTTTACCTCGCCCGCACACCCCAACTGGGGCGGTACGGCCCTTATCGGTCAGGACGGCAAGTTGCTGGGCATCGGCTCGCTTTATGTGGAAGATGCCGCCACTGACGCCCCCGATGACGAAGGCGGCCGCAACGGCAATATGTTTGTCCCCATTGATCTTTTGACACCAATTCTGGACGAAATGCTGCGCGAAGGACGCACGGCGGCGTCGCACCGCCCGTGGATGGGACTATTCACGGCCGAGGTCGAGGGCGGGGTCGAGGTCATTGGCCTGGCACAGGATGGTCCGGCGGAGCGCTCCGGCCTGCAACTCGGCGATGCCATCGTCAAGGTCAACGGAACGGCCATCGCCTCCATGGCGGAACTGTACCGCAAGGCCTGGTCCAGCGGCAGCGCCGGCGTTGACATCAAAATGACGGTCCTGCGCGACAGCTACGCCTTTGAATTGACCCTGAAATCTGAAGACCGTTATGCACGGCTGAAATTCCAGCCGCAATTCTAGAGTATTTTTCAACCAATCGGTGTCGCATTCGCGACTTAAGTAATTGGTTCAATTGCTCTATTCTTATGCGTCCGAGCGCAATTTATACAACTTAGCGCCAGCGGGGCACGAGCCGCAAAACACAAGGAGACGTACTTTGCCATCACGCCGGGGATTTCTATTGGGAGGCACCGCGATCGGCGCCACGTTGGTGGTGCCAGGTCTGCTTTTCGCGGCCGCCTCGCCGGAGGCGGTCAAGGGCGCATCGGCCTTCATCAGCAATCTCGCACAGCGCGCCATTGCCATATTGCAATCCAGCGGCGGCAAAATGGAAACCCGGGAAGCGCAATTCCGCGTCCTGTTATCCAACGGCTTCGACATGCCCTTTATTGCCCGTTTTGTCCTGGGCAAGCATTGGCGCAAGGCAACACCGCAGGAGCGGGCCGACTATATCAAGCTATTTACCGAGTTTATTTTGAAGTCTTACAGCCGCCGCCTGGGCGGCTATTCCGGCGAGACCTTTAGCGTGGCCGGCGCCAGCGCGGCGGGCAAGAAGGATGTCATGGTAAAGACCAGCATCGTGCAGCCCAGCGGACCGCCGATCAAGGCGAACTGGCGGGTTCGGCCGCTGAACGGCGAGTACAAAATTATCGACATCATGGTCGAGGGGGTCTCCATGGCCGTTACCCAGCGTTCGGAATTCAATGCCGTGGTCCGGCGGCGGGGCATGCAGGGGTTGTTGCAGACCCTGCGCGCGCGCACCGAGAAATTCGGCGTGGCATCCTAGCGGAACCGGGGGAGATATTGATTATGAGCATTTACAAAAGCTGTCATCCGGCGCCCGCACGGGCTCCATTAGCACGATCGCCGGTTAAATTCCTGCTGTCCTGCCTATTTCTTGTATTCGCGGCCATCTGTACGGCCCCAGCGGGCCAAGCGGCGGATTTCAAGACGGGCTATACCGCCTATCAACGGGGCGATTTCGCCACGGCCGCCAAGGAATGGCTTTCCCTGGCGAAGGCGGGCCACAGCAAGGCGCAATACAACCTCGGCATCCTGTACGATGAAGGCAAGGGCGTGGTCCAGGATCGGGAGGCGGCGGTCAAGTGGTGGCGGCAATCGGCGGAGAACGGCTTTCGCCTAGCCCAGCATAATCTGGCCAATGCCTATATCGCCGGCGACGGCGTGGCGCAAAGCTATAAGGATGCGGTGCACTGGCTGGAACGCGCGGCGGAGGCGGGCTTGAACCGCTCTCGTTATACCCTTGGCAAGATGTACCATTATGGCCTGGGTGTCGCCGTCGACGCCACGAAGGCCGCCGCCATGTACAAAGCGGCGGCGGAAACCGGTTTGGACAAGGCGCAGTATAATCTGGCCAAGGCCTATCGCGACGGCGACGGCGTGCCCCAGGATCATGCGCTCTCGGTCAGGTGGTTCCACCGTGCCGCCGAACAGGGCTACGCCAAGGCGCAAAGCCATCTGGCGACGCGCTATGCCAAGGGCCAGGGCGTCGAGGCGGATCCCATTGAGGCCTTCAAATGGATGAGCCTAGCGGCACGTCAGGGCCATATGCAGGCGCAGGAGAACCTGAAAGTCCTGGCCCCGCGCCTGACGCCCCGACAGCGGGCGGAGGCAGGGCGGCGCATTAACAGTTTCTTCCCCATAAAGGAAGGTGGTTAGCGCTCGTTAGGGTGAATTTTTCGGCAAGTCGTTCCAGATCGCTATTGGCCCGACCGGCCATTCCGCATTACTGTAGCCTCAGCTTGGAGGGGCGTTGGTAATGACGATACGGGTTTGGACGGCGGCAGCCGTGTTGATGACCGTCCTGTTGGGCATCGGCGGTGCCATGGCCGCCTCCGGAACAGGTAATCCCAGCACTGGAAACCCCAGCACTGGAAACCCCGGCGGCGCGGAAGCCGCGTTTGGCAGCTATTTCGCCGCCGCCGCGCGCAGTGCGGGTAGCGGGGCGCGGACTGAAGAGATCCGCCAGCGCCGCATTGCCGCCGCGCTGTCACCCCTGGTCATTCAATCAATCGTACAGCAGCCAAGGCAAATTCCCGCCATCATCGCAGGCCTTGGGGCCGCGGCACCGCATGTTGCCCCAGGCATTACCCAGCAGGCCATGAACGCTTTTCCCGGTTTCGCTGATCAGATCGCCCATGCCGCCGGGCCAGCGGGCGGCACGGCGGCGGGCCGGCCAGGGGCAGGGGACACGGTCTGGCCGGTTACAAGGCCGCCGGCAGGGGCGGCGCTGGTAAACCGCACCTTGCGTTTTGATTCCATCGCCAACCGCGCCAATGCCCCGGCGGCACGGGCCGCGGCCTGGGCGATCTCGGCCATTGCCAGCAACCCAGGCGCCATTGATCAAACCATGAGCCGCGCCATACCCGCCGCCCCCGGCGGCGAGAGCGCCGTGGTCGAGGCGGTGCAAGCCGCCTACCCCGGCTTCGCACTCCGCATCGCCTCCGCCGCCGCCCGCGCGCCCAGAGGGCAGTTGCCTCTGGTCGGGATCCCCGCGATACCGGCCGCGCCGACGGCAATCGCACGGGCACCCATGGCCCCCTTGCCTGCCGCCCCCCTGCCTGTCGCGCAATCAGCACCCGCCACCAGGACGCCTGCCGCGTCAGCACCCGGCACGGTCAGCCCCATAAGACAGCCCGCCGCCGTACAGCAGATCGTTGCACAGGCTGCCGGTCCGCGGCCGCCGGCCACGCCAGGCGGGCTGCAGCCAATGGACGGCGTGGATGAAAACGATCTGGAACTCAACGATCCGGTGGAGCCGATGAACCGGATTATCTTCGCGTTCAACGATACCGTCGACCTGGTGGTCTTTCGGCCCCTTGCCATTGCCTACGACTGGATCATGCCCGAGCCGGTCATCCAAGCGGTCCGCCGGTTCTTTCTGAACCTTGATGCGCCGGTCATCTTGATCAATGATCTGCTACAGGGTGACTTCGCCGATGCCGGCGTCACCCTTGGCCGCTTCGGTATCAATTCCACCATCGGCCTGCTGGGCCTGTTCGACCTGGCGGAAAACTTCGGTATGGAGCGCCATCACGCGGACTTTGGTCAGACCCTGCACAGCTATAAGGTCGGCGCTGGGCCTTATGTAGTTCTGCCACTGCTTGGACCGGCCAGCAGCCGAGGCGCGGTGGGCAAAATCGCCGACACCCTGTTCCAACCGCTGACCTATCTGCTGAGCGGCGGCGAAAGCCTGGCCGTCGCCGCCACCAGAGGGGTGACCAAGCGGGAAGAATTGCTGGAGCCATTGGATGAACTGCGGGAAAACTCCATCGATTACTACACCGGCCTGAAAGCCGCCTTCTGGCAGGCCCGCCAGGTGGAGTTGAGAAAGGGTACGCAAGCTGGTTCGGGTTTTGGCGGTGACAGCAGGGCCGATAAGCTGTTTGATGCCGCCAACTAGAGCAATTTTCAATTAACTGTGGTCGCCCCGAGTCATATGTGGCGTGACTTAAGTAATTGGTTCAATTGCTCTATTTTAAAGTGTCCGAGCGCATTCTCTTCGAACGCGCCCTAGGGCAGGTGGATTAAATGGAGTATAGCGTTTTGCAAAAATTCGGCCCCCTGGTTGAACTCGACAAGCCGGCCTTTATCCATGAGACGGTGGAAATTTTCGGCAAGGCACGGATCGGGGAAGGTGTCTCCATATGGCCCCGCGTGGTGATGCGGGCCGAGGCGCGGGAACATGTTATCGGCCCCTACAGCAATCTGCAGGATTTCGCCCTGCTTCATATCGGCGGCGGGCAAGGTGCCATCATCGGCTGCCATACCTCCATTGCGCACCGGGCCACGGTGCACGGCGCGACGGTCGGCGACAATTGCCTGGTCGGCATCAACGCCACGGTGATGGACGGCGCGGTAATCGGCGACAACTGCATCGTGGCGCCCCATTGCATTGTCACCGCCGGAACTAAAATCCCCGACAACTCCATCGTTGCAGGCGTACCCGGCGTCGTGGTGAAATCACGCAATAACTTCGTCGCCAACCGGATCAATGCCTATTCCTATCATCATAACGGTCTGGCCTATGCCAGAGGCGAGTACAGGCTTTGGGACAGCGCCGAATTTCAAGCGGCCAGAAAGGCGGAACAGGCGAGGCTTGAGGCTGAGCTGGCGGCGATGCAAGCGGATTAGGCATTATTTTTTTGGAGTACAACGGTTTTGCGAGACTATGGCCCCTCGGTTCAATTCGACAATCCCGCCTTCGTTCATGAAACGGCGGAAATTTTTGGCAACGCCCGTTTCGCCGAAGGCGTCTCCATCTGGCCCCGGGCGGTAATGCGGGCCGAGGCGCACGAGAACGTCGTTGGCCCCTATTCCAACATTCAGGATTTCGTCATGGTTCACGTTGGCTACGACCATGGCAATCATATTGGCGCCCATTGCTCCATCGCCCATCACGCCAGCCTGCACGGCTGCACCATCGGCGACAATTGTCTGATTGGCATCAACGCCACGATAATGGACGGCGCGGTGATCGGCGATAATTGCATCATCGCCGGCCATGCCATCGTCGGGGCCGGCAGCCAGATCCCTGCTAATTCCATTGTCGCCGGCGTGCCCGGCGCGGTGGTGAAATCGCGCAATAACTTTGTCGACAACCGCATCAACGCCTTTTCCTACCATTTCATCGCCCTTGCCTATGCCAGGGGCGATCACCGGGGCTGGGCCAGCGAGGCCTATCAAACCGCCAGGGACGCAGAGCGTGCCAGGTTAGAGGCTGAGATGGCGGCAATGGACACGGACTAAATCAGGACTGAAAAACATGACTATCGAAAAGCCATATCTATTGTTTTTGGGCGATGCGCCGGATCAACTGGCGGCAAAGACGGCCACGGGCATCGCGGACTGGCGGCCGGAATGGTGTGTCGGGCAGCTGCGTCTGCCCGGTTGCGGCGCCGATACCGGCCTTGGGGATGTCGATGTTGCCGAGGCGATCCGCCTCGGCGCCAAGACACTTGTCATAGGCGTGGTCAATTCCGGCGGTTTCATGCCCGATACCTGGACCAATGCAATTTGTGACGCCCTGGCCCAGGGCCTGGATCTGGCTTCGGGCCTGCATGGCCGCTTGCAGGATTTTCCCGCCATCAACGAGGCGGCGGTGAAACATGGCAGAAGCCTGCACGATGTGCGCCACAGCAAACAGGAATTCACCACCGGCAAGGGTCATCAGCGCACGGGCAAGCGCCTGCTGACCGTCGGCTCGGATTGTTCCTGCGGCAAGAAATACACTGCCCTGGCGATCGAAAAGGCCATGCGGGCGCGCGGCATGAAGGCGGACTTCTGCGCCACCGGTCAGACCGGTGTTCTGATCGCCGAACGCGGTGTCGCCATCGATGCGGTAATCGCGGATTTCATCTCGGGCGCGGCGGAATGGCTTTCACCGGATAACGATGCCGATCATTGGGACCTGATCGAGGGCCAGGGCAGCCTGTTCCACGCCTCCTATGCCGGCGTTTCCCTGGGCCTGATGCATGGCGCCCAGCCTGATCTGCTGGTCCTCTGTCACGAACCCACGCGCACCCACATGCGTGGTCTGCCCCACTACCCAATCCCCGATCTGGCCGACTGTATCGCGCTCAATCTGGCGAATGCCCGGTTGACCAATCCAGCCGTCCGAATGCTGGGCGTGTCGGTCAATACCTCGGCCCTGTCCGACGAGGCGGCGGCAAGTTATCTGGCGGAAATTTCAGCCGAATTGTCCCTGCCCTGCCTGGACGTCATGCGCGGCGGTGCCGACGGTTTCCTGGATCATCTTTAAGGCGTGACCAATATGACGCGTACCCTTCAGGTTTATGAAGATACCTTCCCAATCGCGGGCAGTTTCACGATTTCCCGCGGCAGCCGTACGGAAATTGAAGTCATGGTGGCCGAGATCACCGATGGTGTCCATAAAGGCCGGGGCGAATGCGTGCCCTATTCCCACTATGGCGAGAGCATGGCCTCCGTCCGGCGGCAAATCGAGGACATGGCGCCCCTTATTGGCAAGGGCGGCTCGCGCGAGGAACTGAACCAGACCCTGGCCCCCGGCGCGGCCCGCAACGCCCTTGATTGCGCTCTGTTCGATCTGGAAGCAAAAATGACCGGCCAGAGGGCCTGGGAACTGGCCGGCCTGGCCCCGCCCCCCGACCTGTTGACCGCCTATACCCTGAGCCTGGGCAGCCCGGACGAGATGGCAAAGGCGGCCCATGGCGCCAGGGAGCACCGTCTGTTGAAATTAAAGCTGGGGGGAATGGGCGATCCCGAGCGGGTCGCCGCGGTACGGCAGGGAGCCCCCGATAGCCGTCTGATCGTTGATGCCAACGAAGCCTGGACGCCGGACATGTTTTTACCATTTTCAACGGCCCTGGCCGAGCTGGGGGTAGAGTTGATCGAGCAGCCCTTGCCCGCCGGCAACGATCAAATGCTGTCGGACTGCGCCCACCCCGTGCCGATTTGCGCCGACGAATCCTGTCACGTCAGCGCCGATCTCGACGCCCTGACAGGACGTTACGATCTGGTCAACGTCAAGCTGGACAAGAGCGGCGGTCTGACAGAGGGCCTGATCCTGACCAGGGAAGCCAAGCGGCGCGGCTTCGGCGTCATGGTTGGTTGCATGCTGGGGACCTCCCTGGCCATGGCACCGGCTGTATTATTGGCCAGCCTGGCCGATTATGTGGACCTGGATGGACCGCTGCTATTGGCCAAGGACCGCGAGGCTCCGTTATCGTACAGCGACAGCTTCCTGTCCGGCCTCACGCCAGAGCTTTGGGGCTGAATAATCCATGCAAATACAGAATCTTTTTTTCGCGCAAATTCAAAAACAGTCTTAACAAAAATTAAACCAAAACAGTGGATCGTAAGACCGCGACCAAGACAAACTGCGAATTTTCTTCGTTTTTCTTTTGATCTAGG
>CAZPWJ010000015.1:0-71986 GCA_964590195.1 uncultured Rhodospirillaceae bacterium
CGTCACCACCCTGGAAGATGTCCGCAAGGCCGGCTTGGAAGTGAGCGTCAATGGCGGACGGGCGGTCTCCCATCGCTATGTGACCGCCGCCGATCAGTTGGGGTTCTCCCTTAATTCGGTGCAGGTCAAGGAAGGCGTCGAACTCGACCTTTGGTACAAGAACCACTGGGAAGCCAATCTGGTCCTCGACGGCAATCTGGAAGTCACCGACAAGACCACCGGCGAGGCTCATATCATAGGCCCCGGGGGGCTCTATCTGGTCGGCCCCGACGATCCGCACCACCTCAAGGCCATGACCGATGTTCACGTTATCTCCGTCTTCGACCCGCCGCTGACCGGCAAGGAAGACCACGACGCGGATGGCGCCTACCCGCCGACGGGCCCCCTACCGCCAGGACCCCCGCCGCCAGGGCCGGGCACGGTGTGACGCCCGGTTACAGCAAAAATGCTGTCTAACTTTAGCCTCAAAGATATACTTGCGGAATTCGGGACGGGCAGCCGCGTCACCTGCTCCAAAACATGATTAGCGAGAAAATACGATTAGCTAGGGGCTTTGCAATATGACGAACGATCGCTTTGGTATGCGCTGGGGACTGGCCGGCGGCACGACGCTGGCGTCCATTGACGAGGCGCGGGACGCCGCCCAGTATGCCGAGGCAGCCGGCTTTGACAGCTTCTGGATTTCACACGCCATGGGCGTCGACCCTATCGTGGCGCTGGCCTGCCTTGGCCGCGACTTTCCCGGCATCGGCGAAGTCGGCACCTCGGTGGTGCCGCTGTATGGCCGCCATCCGGTCGGACTGGCGCAGTTGACGAGAACGGCGCAAAATGCAGTGGGTGGGCGCTTCACCCTTGGCATCGGCACCGCCTCGAAACGTAATGTCGAGGGCATGTTGGGCCTTTCCTTCGACAAGCCATTTTCCTACACGCGGGAGTTCATCGCCGGATTGCAGCCGTTGCTGGCGGGCGAGCCGGCGGATACGGACGGCGAACAGGTTTCCGCCCACGCCACGCTGGGGATCGAGGCGCAATCGACGCCCATTCTGCTGGCCGCGCTCGGCCCGAGAATGCTGCGCTTTGCCGGTGGCGAGGTGTCGGGGGTGACCCTGGGGCAATGCGGGCCGCGGACCATATCTTCCTACATCATGCCGCACCTGCAAGCCGGTGCCGAGGCTGCCGGCCGTGGCGACAGCCCGCGCGTCATGGCGCTGGTGCGGGTCTGTGTCACCGACGATTTTGCCGGCGCCAA
The DNA here is from genome assembly GCA_964590195.1 of uncultured Rhodospirillaceae bacterium. Classification (GTDB taxonomy): domain Bacteria; phylum Pseudomonadota; class Alphaproteobacteria. Next base: position 1,250 of record CAZPWJ010000015.1, read on the forward strand.
GGCTCTGGCGCGGGAAATCGCCGCCGGTTACCAAGCGAACCCTTCTTATGCCAATGCCACCAAGCACGAAGGCCTTGATGACGCCTCCGATCTGCACCTGATCGGCAGCTGGCAGCAGGTGCTGGATGGTCTGGCGGCATACGGCGAAGCGGGCGCCACCGATTTGCGCATCGAGGCCGCAGCCCACGACGAAGTTTCCCGCGAGCGGACACGGGACGCCCTGGCGGACTATCTGTCTTAATGTCCGTGCAAGGCGGCGTGGGAGCGGCGAGCCAGAGCCGGCCAATTCTGGGCGCCATATGGATGCTGGGCGCGGTCGCCAGCTTTGCATCCATGCAGATCGCCGGGCGCGAGCTTTCCGGCGAACATGATGCCATCGCGATCATGCTCTATCGCGGTGTTGTCGGCGTTATCCTGATGTTGCCGATCGCCCTGGCATTCGGAGGTATCAAAAGCATTACCACCCGACGTCCGGTCGGGCATCTGGTGCGGAATGCGGTGCATTTTCTTGGCCAGTTTTGCTGGTTCTATGGCATCGCGCATTTGGCCTTGGCCGACGTTACCGCGTTAAGTTCGACGATGCCGATTTTCGGGGTCATGCTGGCCGTCGCTTTCCTGGGCGAACGGCTGACGCTGCCTCGGCTTATCGTGATCCTGTGCGGCTTTGTCGGCGTCCTGATGGTGGTTCGGCCGGGCCTCGTTCCACTGGAGATCGCGACAGGCATTACCGTATTGGGTGCGCTGTGTTACGCCATCTCCATCGTTATGGTGAAGGCATTGACGGCGACGGAACCGCCGCTGCGGATCGTATTCTACATGATGGCCATGCAGTGCGGCTTTGCGTTCGTGCTTACGGGCGACGATGTTGCCCTCCCGACCCTGGCCGAAGCCCCATGGGTCGTCATCGTCGGCATCAGCGGGCTGACCGCGCATTATTGCATGGCGCGATCGGTAAGCATCGCCGACGCCAGCGTCATCATGCCGATCAGCTTCCTACAGCTGCCCAGCATGGCGATGGTCGGTTTCGCCTTCTACGGCGAGGGACTCAATCCTTACACCCTTGGCGGCGGCGGTCTTATTCTCGGCGCGACATACCTGAACATCATCTGGTCACGGCGCCGTGCCGTTGCGGTGTCACGATGAATTTCGGATAAGATCTAGCGAAACATTTGCCCGCCGTTTATGTGCATTACCTGACCGGTCATCTGTAGGGCTTCGTTGGAGCCAAGGAAAACCGCCGCGTCGGCGATTTCCTCTGGCCGGATGATCCGGCCCAGCGGCAGTCTAGAGGCGGTCGCGGCGATTTCGGCCTCGCTGTTGCCGTCGCGGGGCTGCGCCGTATCGGTCAGACCGGGCGCGATGGCGTTGACTCGGATTTGCTGCTCCGCCAAGGCCATGGCCAAGGCACGGGTCATGGCGATGACCCCGCCTTTGCTGGCGGCATAATGCACGCCCAGGGGTGGGCCGCTATAGGCGGCGACGGAGGCTATGTTGATTATGGCGCCGCCGTGCCCGGCCGCGATCATCCGCCGGGCGGCGGACTGGGCGCAAAAGAACCCGGCTTTCAGATTAACGTCATGGACGCTGTCCCAATCCGCCTCGGTCATCTCCAGGAATTCGACCCGTGGAAAAATACCGGCATTGTTGACCAGGATATCGATGCCGCCATACGCATCGGCGGCGGCCATCATCCGTTCGATGTCGGCGGTCGCTGCAACATTACCGGCCACGGCGGTGGCCCGGCCGCCGGCCTCGGTAATGCTCTCGACCGCCTTGTTGGCGGCGGCCCGGTCATCGAGATAGTTTATCACCACGGCGGCGCCCTCGCCGGCGAAGGCCATGGCGATCGCCATGCCAATGCCTTGTTGCGCCCCGGTGACCACGGCGACTTTGTCGCGCAATCGCATCTGTTGCCTCATATGAGTTCCCTCCACCATGGCAGCATCCTGAAGCGCACGCTTCAGGGCAGGAAATTCCGCGCCGCTCCCGGAATGACGCGGGCCTGGACGATGTTCTCAAAAGCGTGCGCCATACCGATCAGCGTACCTTCGGACCAAGGGCCCGCGAAGAATGAAATCCCTACCGGCAGTCCGCTGACATTTCCCATTGGCACGGTGATGCTGGCATAGCCGGCGACCGCCGCCAAACAGGCGCTGCCGCCCGGGTTGTTATCACCATTAAGCCAATCGATCGCCCAGGCGGCACATGCCGTGGGCGCGATCAGTGCCTGTAGACCATGTTCCCGCATGACCCTGTCGATCCCCTCCTCGCGGGTGAGCCGGCGGCAGGTGGCCAGGGCATCTAGATAGCTCTTGTCTTGCAGGCCGCCCGTTGCCTCCGCCTTGAGCAGCAGTTCCTGGCCAAAATACGGCATGGTGCGCGCGGCGTGGGCTTCGTTGAAGGCGATCAGATCCGCCAGGGAGTTGATCGGTGCATCCGGTCCAAGGCCGGCAAGATAGGCGTTCAGGCCAACCTTGAATTCTGTCAGCAGGACGATGATCTCGTGCGGGCGAAGTTCCGCCCGCGGCACCAGGGACAAGCCATCCGTTAGTTGGGCGCCGGCGTCCGTGAGTGCTCTCAAGGCATCCTCGAAGACCCCATCGACCCTGTCATGGAAGCCCGTATAGCTGCGCACAACGCCGATCCGCGCGCCGCGCAACGCGTCCGGGTCGAGAAAAGCCGTGTAGTCCGCCGCGGCGCGGGCGTCGGCTTGTGCCGTCGCTGGATCGGCCGGGTCGCTGCCGGCCATCGCGGTCAACATACAGGCGGCGTCGGCAACGGTTCGTGCCATCGGGCCGGCGGTGTCCTGGCTGGCGGCGATCGGGATTATGCCCGCGCGGCTGATCAGGCCAAGCGTGGGCTTGATGCCAACCACGCCGTTCATGGCCGAGGGGCCGACGATCGAGCCATCGGTCTCGGTCCCGACGGCACCCGCGCAGTAACCACGCGCCGTGGCAACTCCGGAGCCCGAGCTGGAGCCGCCAGGGGAGCGATCCAGGGCATGGGCATTGCGCACCTGCCCGCCACGGCTGGACCAGCCGCTGCAAGGCCGGGTCGAACGAAAATTCGCCCATTCACTTATATTGGTTTTGCCCAACACCAGCGCGCCGGCATCGCGCAAGCGCGCCACGACATGGCTGTCGGCGGGCGCGACCGAGCCATCCAAGGCCAGAGAACCGGCGGAGGTCATCATTCTGTCACCGGTATTCAGGTTGTCCTTGATCAATATAGGCACGCCATGCAGCGGCCCCCGCACCCGGCCCTCGGCGCGCTCTCGATCCAGGGCATCCGCAATCATATCAGTGTCCGGATTGAGGAATGCGACCGCATTGAAGGCGCCATCGTCAGACGCAATGACCTGGCGAAACCCTTCGACCAGATCCTTCGAGGTCGTCGCGCCGGATTGCATCGACGCCGCCAGTTCCCGGATCGTTGCGTCCCTAAGTTCCATCGATCGCCTCCCGCCTAAAAGCTTATACCACTCTTGTGCCAGGACAATGGTCTAGCAGTGCAGGTCGTTCCAGATTTGTGCCAAGAACTCGGGGCCGCCATGGCCCATGTAGGCCGCCGTCGCAACTGCCGCGAGGGCCTGCAACCGCACCAGATCGGGCGGAGAAAAGGTGTTGCGGGCCTGGGCGGCGGTGATCAGATGGCCGATGAACCCGCCCTGCCAGATCATCGGTGCATAAATGGCCGAACCCATGCGCGCGGTTTTCAGGATCTGCTTGAAATCGCCGTGATCGTCTGTGTTTTCCAGGATCAAGGCCTGTTCATTTTTCCACACCCAGCCCGGATGGCCCGTATCCAGGGGATAGTACAGACGGTGCTGTTCCGCCGGGAAGCCCCATTCGGCGATCAGGAAATGCGAAAGGTTGTCCGGGCTGACCATGAAGGCGCCGCCGACACAGAAATGCCGCTCGCCCGGTTTCAGGGCGCCGGGTTTTTCATGGGCCGTATCATCGCCGGTAATGCGCAGGGCGGCATGCACGATTTCACGCACGGCAGCTTCGGCGTCGGGAGCATTGGCGGCGGCCTGGGCGGCACGGGCCGTCTCGTCCCAGGGATCATGGGTCAGGCTGCCGGGAATAACCTCGATCGCTGTCGTCATCATTGAGGGGCCGGATTTTGCGCCGCCCAGTTTTCGGCGATCTGCTGCCGGGTAGCGATCCATACATCCGGTTTCGCGGCCACATGCTGGAAAAATTTCTCCAGATAGCCGATCCGTCCGGGCCGTCCGATGATGCGCAAATGCAGGCCGAAAGACATCATCTGGGGATCGTTCGCGCCCTCGCGGTACAGCCATTCAAAGCTATCGATGGCGTATTGCAGCCAATCACTGGGTGTCAGGGAGGGCGCGGTCCACATCTTCATATCGTTCGAGTCCACCGCGTAGGGCAGGATCATAATCGGCTTTTCGTAACTGGTATCCCAAAACGGTTTGTCGCCGGAAAAGTCATCCATGTGATAGGTGAAGCCCTCCTCCATCAACAGCCGCCGGGTATTGTCGGTCAACAGATAGCGCGACAACCAGCCCGTGGGCCGGGATCCGGTCGTGGCCTCGATGGAGCGGACGGCCTTGCGGATGAATTCCCGCTCCGTATCCTCGTCCATGTAGTATTGATGCACCCAGCGCCAGCCGTGACTGCAAACCTCGTGGCCGCCATTAACAATGGCTCTGGTCAGATCCGGGGCCTTTTCAAGGGCCTGGGCGGCGGCGGTGAAGGTGGCCGGAAAGCCAAAGTCATCCAATAGCTTCATGACCCGCGGCGCGCCCGCCTTCAGGCCATAGAGATAATTGCTTTCGTTGGAATAATTGCGCACCGGCTTGTGCAGGGCAACGCCAAGTTCATCGACGATTTCCGGGCCCCGGTCGCCCTCGGTGATATTCATCTCGGCGCCTTCCTCGACATTGACGACGATCGAGAGGGCGAGGCGGGCATCCCCGGGCAGGTTCCATTTCGGCATGAGGCTTCTCTTGTTTCGGCTTCCTTGACGCCAGGGTAGACGAGACCGGACCGGCTATCAAATGCCCGCCCTTATTCCGCGGCGTCGGATCGCTCGCCCATGGTTTGCCGCGCCACCAGATGGGCATACAGGCCGCGATGGGCGATCAACTCGTCATGGCGGCCCTGTTCGATCAGCTTGCCCTTTTCCAGCACGACGATGTGATCGGCATCGCGCACGGTGGACAGGCGATGGGCGATGACGATGGTGGTCCGCTCCGCCATCAGATCATCCAGGGCGGCGCGCACCAATTGTTCGTTGACGGCGTCCAGGTGCGAGGTTGCTTCGTCCAGGATCAGGACCGGCGCGTCCTTCAGGAATGCCCGCGCGATGGCGACCCGCTGCCGCTGTCCGCCCGACAGGCGCATGCCGCGCTCGCCCACCGGCGTCTCCAGGCCCTCGGGCAGGCCGGCGATGAAATCATCCAGAGCGGCGCGCTGGATCGCCTGGGCCAGCTCCGCCTGGCTCGCCTCGGGGCGGGCAATATGGATATTGGCGCCTAAGCTATCGTTGAACAAATAAGTGTCCTGGGCCACCAGGGCGATGCGCTGGCGCATCTCGTCCAATTGATAATCCCGCAGATCGTTGCCATCCAGTTCGATCCGGCCCCGGTCGGGGTCCCAAAAGCGCATGAACAAATGCGCGATGGTGGTCTTGCCGGCCCCCGACGGCCCGACCAGGGCCAGGGTGCGGCCCACGGGCACGGTGAAGCTGACCCCTTCCAGGGCCGGCGCCTTGGTCCCTGCATAGCGGAAATCCACGTTGGCGAAACTTAATCCCGACGGCGCCTCCGGAGCCACGCCGGGGCCGTCCTGTACGGGGATATCTTCGCCGTGAATGGCATGCAGGCGCCGCGTCGCGCCCAGGGTGTCGGCCAGTTGCCGGCCAATATTGGCAATCTCGGAGATCGGCAGAAAGGCCGCCATGGCCAGCAGGGTCAACAGAGGCAATTGCGCCGCCGGCAGGGCCCCGGCGCTGACCAGATCGGCACCCACGGTCACCACGGCCAGACCGCCCAGGCCGGTGGCCAGTTCCAGGGACACGGTCTGCAAGGTCAATTCGCGAAAAAACGGTAGCCGCACCGTGATTTGCCGCCGCGCCAAGGCCATGAAATCGGCGCCCCGGCGGTCCTCGGCCTGAAAGGCCACGACTTCCGTCAGGCCCTGGATGCTGTCGACCGCATGGGCGTTCAATTCGCCCAGAGCCTCCCGCGCGGCGGAGCCCAGACGGTCGACCCGGCCACGCCGGAAAAAGGGGCTTAGACCGACGACAAGCAGAAACGGCGCCAGGGCCAGGGCCATGGGCGCCCCGAAATAGGCCAGGGTAATCAGCACCAACAAGGGCACCAGGACGGCGACGAAGGCCGGCGCCACGGTGTGGGCAAAGAAGAATTCAACGGTTTCCACATCCTGGGTGGCGACGGAGACCAGATCACCCGTGCGCCGCCCCAACAGATAGGCCGGCGCCAGTTTGTCCAGCTTCTCGAACAGGGCGATGCGCATCTCCGCCAACAGGCGGAAGGCCATGTCGTGGGCGATCCAGCTTTCCAGCCAATGCAGGATACCGGCCATGGGCGCCATCGCCGCCACGATCCACAGTAGATAACCATACGGCAGCCCGGACTTGACGGCGGCCACGGCCAGGGCGCCGACAATGCCGATACCCGTATAGGCAACAACCCGGCTGACGCCGAAAATAAAGGTCATGATCAGGCGGCCTTTCCAGGGCGCCACATAACCTAGAAGATTGCGAAAGGCACCGGCCCAGCCCATGCCCTGGGCCCGCAATATGGCATCGCTCTCGCCCGCCTCGATCGGCGGATCCTCGGCCACGGCCGCAATATCCGTATCCGCCGCCGCCCGGGCTTCCAGACGCTGGTCCGCGCCGGACTTGTCTTGGGCCTGGGCCGCCATCAGACGGTGATAACTGCCGCCCAGGGCCATCAGTTCGTCGTGGCTGCCACTTTCGGCGATCCCGCCTTCGCCGCTATTGCCCAAAACCAAAATTCGGTCCGCATCAATGACGGAGGACAGCCGATGCGCGAAGATCATGGTGGTCCGCCCGGCCATCAGGCGGTCCAGGGCCTGCTGGATGACCGCTTCGTTTTCCGCATCGACCGAGGATAGCGCCTCGTCCAGCACCAGGATCGGGGCGTCACGCAGCAAGGCCCGCGCGATGGCGATACGCTGGCGCTGCCCGCCCGACAGTTTCAGGCCCCGCTCGCCGACGATAGTCGCGAAACCTTGCGGCAGGCCGGCGATGAACTCCGTGGCATTCGCGGCCTTCGCCGCCGCCTGTACTTCCGCCTCGCTGGCATCGGGCTTGCCCAGGCGGATATTGTCCTCGACGCTGCCAAAGAACAAATAGGTATCCTGCTGCACCACGGCGAACTGTTGGCGCAGGCTGGCCAGCGACTGGCGCCGGATATCCTGGCCGGCGATCAGGATTTGCCCCTGGTCCGGATCATACAGGCGCAGCAACAGGCGCTGGATCGTGGTCTTGCCGGCCCCCGACGGCCCGACGATGCCGACCCGCTGGCCGGCCTGAATGGTGAAGTCCAGGCCGTCATGGGCCGCCTGATGGCTGCCGGGATAGGCAAAGCGCATGTCCTTGAATTGGACTGCGGCGGCGCCATCAAGACTCAAGGTTTCGCCGCCATCGTCCTTCAGACTGGGCTCCGCCGCCAGAATGGCCAAAATACCTGTCGCCGCCGATTGCCCGACCATGCCCTGATGCAGCAGGTTACGGAGCTCGCGCAAGGGCCGATAGACCTCCACGCCCAGCATCAGCACCACCAACAGCACCCACATCTCGGTCTGCCCGGTGCTGACCCGCCAGGCACCCACCGCCAGCGCGCCCGCGGCACCAAGCGCGATGCCGGTATCGGTGATGCCCCGGCCCAGGGCGTTGGTGGCCAGTACCCACATTGTGGTGCGGAACAGATCATGGGCCTTGTCGGCCAGGCTTTTCGCCCGCACATGGCTTTGGCCAAAGGCCTTCAAGGTGCCCAAGCCCTGTAAACTATCGAGGAATTCGGCGGCGAAGGCGCCGTAGGATTTCGCCCTTGCCCGGGCGCTTTCCTTGTCCCAGAAATGAAAGGCCGACGGCGCCACCAGGGTAATCAGCGCAAATGCCAATAAAGTGGTGGCGACAAAGGGGTCGAGAAAGACTATAAAGACAAAAATCAGCACCGGCGTCAGGGCGGCGACGAACAGCTGCGGCAGATACTGGCCGAAATACGTTTCCAGCTGTTCCACCCCCTCGACCAGGGAGACCAGCACATCGCCCGTACGCTTCAGGCCGAAATAGGCCGGGCCCAGATAGACGACCTGTTCGTATAGCCGTTGGCGCAGGGTCAGTTGTACCTTGGCCGAGGTGCGGTGGGCGACCATGTTGCGGCTGTATTCCAGGGCTCCGCGCAAAATCATGGTGCCGCCGACCAGCAGGATCGGCCCCCACAACTCCGTCAGGCCCGCGCCATCGAAAACCAGCCCCAGCAGCCAGCCCAGCAGGACCAGTCGCAAGACGCCAATGGCGGCGGAAAACAGGCCAATCCCCACGGCGCCGAGGAGGCGATGGCGCAAACCTGCCGTGAAGCGCCAAAGCCGGGCGTCCAGATACATATGAAATTCCCACCTAGTTCGCGTGTCCCCCACAGCCCAAGATCACGGGCCGCGTCCCAAGCATAATCTATGCCGTCCGGACCGCCATGCCAATGGACAAGTGGCGGGTGATTGAAGTTGTATATTTTACCGCGATATTTTGCTGGATTTCTTGTTGTATTTGATGGCGAGGCAAGTATTCTCATGGGCAACAAGAAAATCCAGCCATTGGGCCGGTATGCCCGCGTGGCTTGGGGTATATTTGTTTTTGAGAGGACAAACGCATGGCGCAGACAAGAGTTGCCAACCAGACAACCGCGACACAGGTACGTACCGCACAGGTCATGCAGGCAGGCTTGGCGGCCCTTCTGGGGCTGGCGCTGTTCATTGGCGTGGCCCTGTCCCACCCCGCCGCAGTCCATAATGCAGCCCATGATTCCCGCCATGGCATAGCGGCGCCCTGCCACTAAACCGTTGATGCCATTTTAGGCGGCCACCCCTGGGGGATTTGATGGCATTTTTCAAATCGATTCTGATCAGCGCCTTGATTGCCGGCATCGTGGCCGGCGCGGGGCTGACAGGTCTGCAAACCCTAAAGGTCTATCCCCTGATCTTTGCGGCCGAAGCCTTCGAAGACGACGGCCAGCCGCAAGCGGCCCATGCTCATCATCAGGAAGGCAGTACGGGCAATTCAGCGGTATCGGACCATCACCATGACGAAGCCGCATGGATGCCCGCCGATGGCGCGGAACGGCTGTTCTTTTCGTTATTGTCCAATGTCCTAATGGGCGTTGCCTTGGGATTGATCCTGGCCGCGGTTTTCGCCCTACGCCAGGTGATCAGTTGGCGACAGGGGGTGATCTGGGGCGTGGGCGGCTTTATCGCCCTTAATCTGGCGCCCGCCATGGGCGTGCCGCCGGAACTACCGGGCATGCCGGCGGGGGATTTGCTGGCGCGGCAAACCTGGTGGCTGTCCACCGCGCTGTTAACGGCGGGCGGCATTGCCCTGATCTTTCTCTCAAACGCATTGATCTGGCGCACGGCGGGCATTGCCATGATCGCCCTGCCGCATATTTTCGGCGCACCGCATCCCCATAGCATGGAAAGCGCCGTGCCGGCGGTCCTGGCGGCTGACTTTGCCACCGCCAGTCTGGCCACGAATTTAGTTTTCTGGGCCATTCTCGGCTTGCTGACGGCGGAAGCCATGGCCCGCATGCCCCGAAACGAACAGTCCGAAGCGCTTTAGATTATTTTCGATTTCATCGAGTTGCCGGACCGCATTTGAAAATGCGCTAGAATCTTAATCTGATTTTTCCGCCACGCCGGCATCGGCGAAGCTGGCCATGCCCGCGTGTGTGGCAAGTGCCGCCCGCAACAGCGGGATCGCCGCCGCCGCGCCCGAGGCCTCGCCCAGGCGCATGCCCAGGTCCAGCAGCGGCGACAAGCCCATGCGTTGCAGCAGGCGCACATGCCCCGGTTCCGCCGAGACGTGGGCGGCCCAGCAGTGCTCCAGAAAGCCCGGTGCCGCCGCCTGCAAAGGTGCCAGAGCGGCGGAGGCCACGTAGCCGTCGATCAACAGCGGGATACGGGCCCGCCGCGCCGCCAGGGCGGCACCCGCCATGGCCGCTAATTCCCGCCCGCCCAGACAGCGGGCGATTTCCAGTGGATCGTTCAGAATATCGCCATGGCGGGATCTGCCGGCGGCCACGGCCTGGGCCTTGCGCGCCAGGCCCGCGTCATCAACGCCGGTACCGCGCCCGGTCCAATCCTGTGCCGCGCCGCCATACAGTGCATGCGCAAGGGCGGCCGATACGGTTGTATTGCCAATGCCCATTTCGCCAATGCAGACCAGATCCGCATCATCGTCCACTTGGGTCATGCCCTGCCGCATGGCGTCGAGAAATTCCTCCCAACTCATGGCGGGACCTTGGGTGAAATCCGCGGTTGGTTTGTCCAAATCAAGATCCAGAACTTTCAATTCCGCCCCGGCCATGGCGCACAATTGGTTGATGGCGGCGCCGCCGGCGGCGAAATTTGCCACCATCTGCGCCGTAACCTCCGCCGGAAAGGCGGAGACGCCCTGTGCGACAACGCCATGATTGCCGGCAAAGACCAGAACCTGGGCTTTATCCAGCCTCGGCACCTCGTGGCCCTGCCAGGCAGCCAGCCAGAGGACCAGATCCTCCAGCTTTCCCAGCGCCCCTTGGGGTTTGGTCAACATGTCATTGCGCGCCTTGGCATCCGCCTGTGCCTGGACATCGGCGGCAGGCAGATCGCGCAACAGGCGGCGTAGCTCTTCTTGGCTTTGTGGCATGGCGTTTACTGGTAGTCCTGTGTTGGGGACCGGCTGTCCCGGTCGATTAAATGTATGAAGCTGCCCATGACCTTGCCGGAACGAAGGCCAACTTTGGCATCTTGCTGACCCAGGGCGTCACGGGCGCTGAATAGATGCTCGCCCTGCTCCTTTGCGATAGTAGCATAGTGAAATTCGTGGCCCCGATATGCAGCGTCTTTCGCGCCCAGGGGCCCGGCATGAAGCAGCCGCGCCTGCCGGTAACCTAGATGCAGCTTCCGCGTAGCAAACGAAGTTTCCAGGCCAAGCAGCCCGGCCATGGCATGGTGCCCGCCGTCCTGGTCGACGACGCCTTGGCCCAGCACCATATAGCCGCCGCACTCCCCCAGAATGACGGCACCGCGCGCCGCCGCGTCCCGCAGTCCAGCTATAAAGGATTGGTTCGCGGCCAGGGCGCCTGCGTGCAGTTCGGGATAACCGCCCGGTAGATAGACCGCATCCGCGTCCGATCTGGGCGCCTCGTCCGCCAGGGGCGAGAAGATGCTGATCTCGGCGCCGGCCCGGCGCCAATCAACCAGTACATGGGGATAACAGAACTCGAAGGCGATATCCCTGGCCACCGCAATATGCTGGCCCAAGGGCGGAACTGGGGGTGGAATTGAGGACGGCATGGCGGCGGCCGGTTCGGTAGCCGCGAAGGCCGGCGCGGCAGCGATGTCATGTAGCCCGTCCAGATCCACATCACGGGCAAGATTATCCGCCGCGCGATCGAGCAAGGCATCCAGGTCGGCCCGCTCGGCGGCCTGCACCAGACCGAGGTGCCGGGCGTGGAGGACAAGGGTTGGGTCGGCGGCAAGCACGCCAAACACCCGGATGTTCACATCGGCGCAGGCATCAAACAGCATTTTGCGGTGACGCGGACTGCCCACTTGGGTGAAGATCACACCGGCCACGTTCACATCCGTGCGGTAATTGACAAAGCCTTGCGCCAGCGCCGCGACCGAGGCGCCCTGGCCCTTGGTATTGATGACCAGGATCACCGGCAGCCCGTAGGCCGCCGCCAAGTCGGCGGTGGAGCCATCGCCGCTGACGGCGCCATCGAACAGGCCCATCACGCCTTCGACAAGGAAACGGCCGCCGCTTTGTGCCTGCAACAACTGGTTCAGCCTCTCCGGCGCCATGGCCCATGGATCAAGGTTGCCGCAGGTCGAGCCCGCGGCGGCAGATAGGAAACCGGGATCAATATAGTCGGGGCCCACCTTGTAGGGCGTGACGCCACCCGCATCCCTGCTCAACAGGCGCAGCAGGGCTGCCGAGACAAGGGTCTTGCCGGAATTCGAGCATGGCGCGGCGAGCACCCAGCCACGTGCCGTATTGTCCGAATGCGCCCACTTGTTCACGTCGTTGTTTCTTTTCCTGGCTTGCGGCTAAGCTTAATTCATGCCTATTGCAGGGCAGGCGAGTGATCAAGAGGTTTTCGACGGAATGCCGGCGAAGAAGACGGAAAAGGGCGCATTGCGGCGCGGCTGGACCACGGGCGCCTGCGCCACGGCGGCGGCCAAGGCGGCCTATGGCGCGCTTTTGCATGGCGAATTTCCCGACCCCGTGGAAATTACCCTGCCAGGCGGCCGCACGGTCGCCTTTTGCCTTTGTCGCGAGGAGCTTGGCACGGATTACGCCCTGGCGGCGGTGGAAAAAGACGCCGGCGATGATCCCGATGTCACCCATGGCGCCTTGATCCATGCCCGCGTGCGCCGCCGCCACGATGATGGTGCCGGCATCTGTTTTCTCGCGGGCGATGGCGTCGGCACGGTGAGCAAGCCGGGCCTGCCCATCGCTGTCGGGCAGGCGGCAATCAACCCGGTACCTCGCGCCATGATCACCGGCGCCTTGACCGGCCTGGCGGAAACTGCCGGCAAAACAGCTGATCTGGACGTTGAAATCTCGGTGCCCGGTGGCGAAGACATGGCGGCGCGGACCATGAACCCACGCCTGGGCATTTTGGGCGGCATATCCATACTGGGCACCACGGGTATCGTTATCCCCTATTCCTGCGCCGCCTGGATCGCCTCCATTCACCAGGGCATCGATGTGGCCCGCGCCGCCGGTCTGCGCCATCTGGGCGCCGCGACCGGGCGTACATCGGAGGCGGCCTTGCAGGAACATTATGGCTTCGATGACGGCGCATTGATCGACATGGGCGATTTCGCCGGCGGCATGTTGAAATATCTGCGCAATCATCCTGTCGAACGCTTGTCCCTGGCGGGCGGTTTCGCGAAAATATCGAAGCTGGCGGCGGGTCATATGGATCTGCATTCCAAACGTTCCCAGGTGGACTTTCAATGGTTGGCGACGGTCGCGGATGAGGCGCCCGAAGTCGCGGGCGCCAAGATCGCAGCCTTGTGCCGGACGGCCAATACGGCGGCCGAGGTTCTGGACGCGGCGCAAGCGCAAGGCTTTCCCCTGGCGGACAAGGTTGCCGCGCTGGCCCGGGATCAGGCATTGCGGATCTGCCGGGGTGCCGTGGCGGTTGAAGTTTTGATATACGACAGGGCGGGCGAATTGGTTGGTGGAAGCGATGGCTAAGGGCAAACTGCTAATACTTGGCGGCACCGCGTTGGCGGTGGCGCTGGCCGAGGCTGTCGCGGAGCTGGGGCTGCCGGCGGTCTATTCCCTGGCTGGCCGCACGGTAGCGGCGCCGCTGCCGGGCATGGAGATGCGCGGCACCGGTTTCGGCGGCGCGGCGGCTTTGACGGACTATCTGACAGCGGAAAATATCCTGGCCGTGATCGACGCCACCCATGCCTATGCCGGGCAAATATCGGCCAACGCGGAAGCGGCCTGCCAAAACGCGGGCCTGCCATTGCTGCGCCTGGAAAATCCGCCGTGGCAAAAGACCGCCAGTGACCAGTGGATAGATGTGCCCGACATCGGCGCGGCCCGTGATGCCGCCGCCGATATCGCCGCACGGGTTTTCGTCTCCACGGGCCGGCAGGGCATGGCGGAATTCGCCGACGATGGGCGCTGCTGGTGGCTGGCCCGGGTCATCGCGCCGGGCGATGATCTGCCGGCGCTGGCCAATGGCCGCTATCTCTTCGCCCGCGGTCCCTTCGCGGTGGCCGACGAACTGAACTTGTTGAGCATCCATGAAATTGGGGCGGTGATATCGAAGAATGCCGGCGGCACGGCGAGCCATGCAAAAATCGTGGCGGCGCGGCAACGGAAGCTACCGGTCATCATGATCCAGCGGCCCAAAGGCGGAACGGCAGTGTGCGTCGACAGCATCGATGCCGCCATGGCCTGGCTGCAAATCTGTCTGGTTTAGCCTTCCGGCCGAAGGATATGGCGATGGTCGGCAGCATATAGGCGGCTATCGGTGGCTTCGTCCGTGTCCAAAACCCTTCCAACTAGGACCAATGCAGTACGGGTCAGCTTGGCGGCGCGGGTCTTTTCGCGAATATCGGCCAGGGTGCCGCGAATGATCTCCTGATCGGGCCAGCTGGCGCGGTAAACCAGGGCCACGGGGCAGTCTTCGCCATAGTGAGGAATCAGATCGCGGCAAACTTGCCGCAGGTTTCGGGCCGAGAGATGAATAGCCAGAGTGGCACCGGAGCGACCAAGGCTGGCCAGTTCCTCGCCCGCCGGCATGGCGGAGCTTTTCATCGCCGTGCGGGTCAGAATGATGGTCTGGCTGATATCCGGCAGGGTCAGCTCCAGTCCCAGGGCCGCCGCCGAGGCGGCGAAGGCCGGCACGCCCGGCGTAATGGTGTAATCAATGTCCAAAGCCTTCAGGCGCTTGATCTGCTCGCCGATGGCGCCATACAGCGACGGGTCGCCTGAATGCACGCGGGCGACGTCCCGGCCTTGTTCATGCGCGGTCTTAATCTCCGCCATGATCTCGTCGAGATTCAGGGGCGCGGTATCGATTACCCTGGCATCGCTGGGCGCGAAGGCGACGACTTCGGCTGGCACCAGCGATCCGGCATAGAGGCAAACCGGGCAGGCGGCGATCAGATCGCGGCCGCGCAGGGTGATCAGGTCCGGTGCGCCGGGCCCCGCACCAATGAAATGCACGGTCATTTTTAGTTTTCCTTCGCGATAGGGGTTTTTTTGACGGCATAGCCGCGCGGGGTATAGACCGACCAGCTGCCATCGCCGCGCAGCCGCGCCCGAGTCTCGGACGAGCCGATCATCACCAGGGTCAGCATATCCACGTCGTCCACTTGCAGATCGACCAGGGGCAGCGCGGTAACCTGCTCCTCTGCCCGGCCCAGATTGCGGGCCAGGATTACCGGGGTGTCCTCGGGCCGATGGCGCAGCAACAGATCCCGCGCCAGCACCAGCAGGTCGCGGCGCCGCTTGCTGACCGGATTATAAAAGGCGATGACGAAATCAGCCGACGCGGCGGCCACGATGCGGCGCAGGATAACTTCGCGAGGGGTCAAAAGATCCGACAACGAGATGGCGCAGAAATCATGTCCCAGGGGTGCGCCCGCCCGCAAGGCAGCGGCCTGCATGGCCGAGATTCCAGGCAGCAGCTCCAGCGAGATACGGTCCCAGTGCCCTGGCGTATCGTCGCGGTCCAGCAGTTCATGGGCCAGGGCGCCCATGGCGAAGACTCCCGCATCGCCCGACGAGACCAGCGCCACATTGCGGCCCGACGCCGCCAGATCGATGGCGGCGGCCACCCGTGCCTCTTCCTCGCCCAGCTGGTAAGCGCGGCAATCCTTGTCCACGATCAGATCGGCGATCAGGTCAAGATACAGGCCATAGCCGACGATGATATCCGCCTGCCGCAAGGCCGCCTCCGCCGCGCCGGTACGCCAATCAGCCCGGCCCGGCCCGATACCGACGATGGCTAGATGGCCCCGCGCCGCGCCCAGCATTGCCGGATCAAAGATGTCATCGGCCCGCGCAATGGCACAGGTGGCGCGCTGGCTTTTACGTTTTTCCACCACCAGTTCACCGCCCCCAGGCTCAACCGCTGCCAAGGCCGCCGCCTCGGCCACGCCGCTGACGCCAACCTCACGCTTCACCACCTCGGAGGGATTGGCAAGATTGCCTTCCTGGGCCTGAAGAGACTTCAGGTCAAAGAACCGTGCCGGGATATCGAAATGCGCGGCGGCGGCATGAATGGCCGCCTCGTCGGTCTTCAGATCCAGTGAAAAAATAGCGGCCAGGGATTGGGCGGGAAGGTTTTCCGCTGCCAAGGTTTCGCTGATCAGGCCGATCAATTCCTCCCGCTCCACGTCCCGTTCGCAACCGATGCCAAGGGCCAAGTTCTGTCGATGATAGACCAGGTGCCTCTCGTCGCCCGCCAAAGGCACATCCGAAATAATTATGCGCAAGGCGCCGTCTTCGGCTTGCGGCAGGGCACTGGCGCGCAGCCAGGCCGCCTCGCCCTCGATCGTTACCGCCGCGCCGGCGCGCAATTCGGCGACAAAGGCCTTCATGTCCCCTGGATTGGCCAGACGCCAGCCTTGCGGCGGCTCGTCCAGGGCAACGGCGAAGGCGGTATCGCTGGCGGTGGTGATGGCGGGTGCGGTGTTAAGAATTTCGCCCAGGCGCCGGGCCAGATCGTTGCCGCCATGATGGCCGCCCAATAGAGGCACGATGGCACTGCCGTCCTCGGCCACGGCCAGCACCGGGGCATCGCCCTGCTTGCTGCCCAGGCTTGGCGCCAGATGGCGGATCACGATGCCGGCGGCGCAGAGGGCAACCAGCGGCTCGCCACTGGCAAAGCAATCCCGCAAAGCGGCCGCCACATCATCGAATGGCCGCGCGTCAGCCGCCTGCACGCGCTTGTCATAGCCGTGGATAACGCCGCCCAGTTCGGCCTGTAAACGCCGCGCCGTTGCCAGGCCGGTTTCGGCCAAAACCAGATAATTCATAGGCCTACTCCAGACTTGCGCACCAGGATCATGGCAAAATAGGGAACCTCTTCCGGATTGATCTCGGAAAGCGCCATCACTTGCTGGTCCGGCATGCTGGCATGCGCCACATAATGGGCCCGGTCCAGCAGATTCAAATCCCGCAGCACATCGAAAACCTTCGGCGCATGGCGGCCCAGCTTGATGATCGCCGCCGCGTCCGTGCGCAAAAGCCGCTCGCGCAGTTCGTCTTTCGCCATCGGCGCGGGCAAGATACTCAGGACTTCATTGCGCGCCGCCAATGGTGTCAGCGAGGCACCGGCACAGGCCATCAGGGACGAAATGCCGGGCACCACCTGGACCGGAAATTCATCGGTCAAACGATTGAATAGATACATAAAGCTGCCATAGAAAAACGGATCGCCTTCGCACAATACGGCGACGTCCTCGCCGCCGCGCAGCACGGCGGCGATTTCCGCCGCGCCCCTGTCATAGGCACCACGGTCGGGAAAACGTTTTGGATCAAGCGGCATGCGGATGATGATCTCGCGGCGGCCTTCGGGCAGATGCGGCGCGGCGATCTGGCGGGCCAGGCTGTCGCCGACCTCAGGCGCCGGATAGGCCAGCACCGGCGCGGTCTGCAGTATCTTGTGCGCCTTCAGGGTTATCAGGTCCGGGTCGCCGGGTCCGACGCCGATGCCGTACAATGTACCGCTCGTGACTGTGCCGCTCATGATTTCACGCCGCGATACTGCGTCACCGGGCGCATGGCGCGCCAGGCATGCAGATCGCCCATGGCATCCAGGTGGGAGACCTCAATCCGCGTCATCCCGCCGCCTCTAACTCGCATAAACTCGAACAGTTCGGTCTCTCCTTCGATGGTCACCGCATTGGCGATCAGACGTCCGCCCTTGGACAGGGCGCGCCAACAGGCACTCAATATCTTGCGGTCGCCGACCCCGCCGCCGATGAAAATGACATCCGGCCTGGCCAGGCCCTTCAGGGCGGCGGGGGCCGCGCCCTCGACAATGCGTAAATTCTGGACACCCAGGCCGTCGCCATTGGCGCGGATATTGCCAGCGCGCCTTGGGTTTTGCTCTATAGCGATGGCCTTGGCCGTGGGCTCGGCACGCAGAAATTCAATGGCAATGGAGCCCGCGCCGGCGCCAACATCCCACAGCAACTCACCAGGCGCGGGCGCCAAGGCGGCCAGGGTAACGGCGCGCACATCGCGCTTGGTCAGTTGGCCGTCATTTTGAAACAGCTCATCAGGCAAGCCGGCGGGCCGCATCAGGCGTGGCGCCTCGGGCTCGGCAACACAATCAACCGCGATGGTATTCAGATCGGCGGTCTTGCGCCGCCAGGTCTTGGCGTTACCGTCGTGGCGCTTCTCCCGTGGCCCGCCCATGTTTTCGAACACGCTGATGGCGCTGTGGCCGTAGCCCGCCGCCCGCAGCGCCGCCGCGACATGCTTTGGCGTGTTGCCATCCTCGCTCAAAATCAAAATCCGCGCATTGGGCCGCAGGTGCTGGTTCAACCGGCCCAGAGGGCGACCGTGCAGGGTCATGCAATCGACCTCCGCTAGGGGCCAGCCAAGCCGGGCACAGGCCAGGGAAAAGGCTGATTGATGCGGCATCACCAGGCAGTTCTCGATACCGAATTCTCGGCCCAAGGTGGCGCCGACGCCATAGAACATGGGATCGCCGGTGGCCAGCACGCAGAGCTGCTTGCCTTTCAGCTTACGGATCTTCGCCAAGGTGTCATGCAACGGGCTGTCCCATAACAGGCGCGGACGGGGGTCATCACCCAGCATTGCCAGATGCCGCTCGCCGCCGACCATGATTTCGGCCCGGTCGACAATAGCGCGGGCGGCTTCGCCAAGGCCGGCCAGACCGTCTTCACCGATGCCCACGATGGAGAGCCATTTCTTCATGCCGGATCCCTTGCCGGCATGCGGGCCAATGCGTTGACGGCGGCGGCGGCGATGGCGCTGCCGCCCCGGCGTCCGCGCAGGGTCAGATAGGGGATATCGCCGGCGCCATCAATCAGGGCCTGTTTCGATTCCGCCGCGCCGACAAAGCCAACGGGAAAGCCCAATATGACCGCGGGCTTTGGCGCGCCGTCCGCCAGCATCTCCAACAATCGGAACAACGCGGTCGGGGCATTGCCGATGCAAACCACCGCGCCCGCCATATCCTCGCGCCATTTCTCCACCGCGACCGCGGAACGGGTATCGCCGCGCGCCTTGGCGGTTTTCTCGACGCCAAAGGTATTCAGGGTACAGATGATCTGGTTACCCGCCGGCAAGATCCGGTCGATAATGCCGTGACGCACCATCATGACATCCACCAGGATCGGCGCGCCCCGGCGCAGTGCCGCGCGTCCCAGGCCCACGGGATCGCCGCCCCAGGCCAGGTCGGCGGGAAGGTCGGTCATGCCGCAGGCGTGGATCAGGCGTACGGCGACATCGTGCAGGCATTCGGGCAGGGGAGAGAAATCCGCCTCATCCCGCACGATGGCGAATGACTTGTCGTAGATCGCCTGGGGGTCGCGCAGATAATCGTATGTGGCGCCGTCGCCCATATCCGCCCTATTTTTTCAACATACTGCGCGGACCCAGGGGATGGTCCGCGTGCGGATAGGGATGATGGGCGTGATCGTGCCCGTCGCCGTCGTCATGCGCGTGATCGTGGCCGTGATCATGCGCGTGATCGTGCCCGTGTTCCTGACCGTGCTCATGCTCATGACCCTGATGCACATGCGCCGTGGGATCGAAATCCTCGTCCGAGATCTTGCCCGTGCCGATGCCTTCCACGTGATGGTGATGGCTTTCCTGGGGCAGGCCGATCTCCGCCTCGAAGCCCAGGACCTGTTCCCGGTATTTGCAATTCAGGCAGTTCATGTTGTTGGCGCCTTCCAGGGCCTCGTTGACCCGGTCGGCGAAGGCATCCAGCACCAGGGGGTGGTCATTCAGATACGAGGCCCTGACGAATTCGATCTCGGGATGATCGGCCGCGACCACGTCGGCATAGTGGTAAATGCGCCGAACCAGAATGCCGGTAAAGAGAAAATAGGGAAAAACGATGATCCGCTTATAGCCCAGCTTGGCCGCGTGCCGCAGGCCCGGCTCCACCAAGGGGAAGGTGACGCCGGAATAGGCCACCTCGGCCCAGCCAAAGCCAAGGCCTTCCCACAACAGGCGGCAAACTTTCGAGATATTGGAATTGGCATCCGGGTCGGAGGCGCCCCGGCCCACCACCACCAGCAGGGTTTCCTCCGGGCTGATGTGATCGCCGGCTTCCGCCATGGCTTCGCGCACCCGGTCGCCGGCGGCGCGGATCAGCTTCATATCCATGCCCAGATCCCGGCCATAGGTAATGTCCAGCTCCGGATGCTGGGCGCCATAGGTGTTGATCACGGACGGCAGGTCGTTCTTCACATGGCCGGCGGCGAACAGCATGCCGGGAATGGCGATAATGCGTTTGTTGCCCCGCTCGCGCAGGGCGTCCAGGCGCTCGCGGATGATCGGCGTGGCGAATTCCAGAAAGCCGCTGTCCACGTCATATTGGGGCAGGCGGGCCTTGATGCCGTCGGCGACGCTTTGAAATTCAGTAACGGCGTCCACATCTCGGCTGCCGTGACCACAAACCATAATACCAATGTTCGTCATGATTGCCTCATCCACTTCCGGTACGCCACGCTTGCTCTCTGTCGGGTAATGCGGCAAACCTGCTGGCTTCGCGGCTTAGCACAGCGGTAAGCATGATTGAATTCGTTTTTCCCATTCAGGCGGTATTTCTCGCCCTGGCGCTGGATCTGTTGTTCGGGGAGCCGAAATGGCTTTACGCACGCATAACACATCCCATCGTCTGGATTGGAAATCTGATTACGGCGCTGGAAGCGCGCCTGTACCAACCCCAGGGCCAGATTTTTGCTGGTACGGCGTTGGTCGTGGTTGCCGTTCCGACCTGCGCCCTGGCCGGCGCGGCTATTGCCTGGCTGAGCGCACAGACAGCTTACGGCTGGATTGTAACCGGCATCGTTGGCTCGATCTTCCTCGCTGCCCGCAGCCTGCATGACCATGTCGCCGCCGTGGCGCAGAGTTTGTCTCATGACCTGGAGGCGGGGCGCGGCGCGGTCAGCCACATCGTTGGCCGCGATCCCGCGCAACTGGATGAAGCCGGCGTCGCCCGGGCGGCACTGGAATCCCTGGCCGAAAATTTTTCCGACGGTGTCGTTTCGCCCCTGTTCTGGTTCCTCGTCGCCGGCCTGCCCGGCCTGTTGGCCTACAAGGCGGTCAATACCCTGGACAGCATGGTCGGTTACCGTAACGAACGTTATTTGCGTTTTGGCCGTGTCGCGGCCCGCCTGGATGATCTGGTCAACTGGCCCGGTGCCCGGATCACCGGTTTGCTGCTGTGTCTTGGTGCGTGGTTGATGCCGGGCGTCCGCGCGGGTGGGGCTTGGCACATCATGTGGCGCGACCATGGCAAACATGCCTCGCCCAACGCCGGCTGGCCAGAGGCCGCCATGGCCGGCGCTCTGGACGTCGCCCTGGCCGGGCCGCGCGTCTATGACGGTGCTGTCACCGATGGTCCCTGGCTGGGCGAAGGCGGCGGGCAGGCGACGGCGGACGACATCAGGCGCGGTTGCGCATTGTACAGCTGGACCTGCAGTTTGATCGTGCTGGCCCTGCTGACGGCAGCCATGGTGTGAATCAGGCTGCATTGGCGATCTCCAGCATGCGGTCCAGGTCCAGGCTGGCTTCCAGATGCGCGGCTAGATCATCCAATGTCCTGTCCACCAGTGCGTCGTGATTGATGCCGCTGTGCCGTCGCGCCCGCAGCCTGGATAGATAGGCATGGCGAAAGCCGTCCGCGCGCATCAGGCCATGCAGATAACAGCCTTCAACCAGCCCGTCCGCGCTGCGGGCACCGTCCGCCTGGCCATCTGTCTCGATGAATGGCCGGGCCCGGTCCGGGCCGTCGCTATGGCCCAGATGAATTTCATAGCCCCGCAGGGCCTCGCCGCTTTCAATATGAACACCCCTGCGTTCGCCCAGGCTTTTTTCCAAGCCCAGCACGGTTTCAATATCCAACAGGCCAAGGCCATCCGCCTCCCGTACGCCGCCTTCGATGCCCTCCGGGTCGGCAACGGTCCTGCCCAGCATCTGATAGCCGCCGCAGATCCCCAGGATGCGGCCGCCGCGCCGGTGATGGGATAGAATATCAATGTCCCAGCCCTGCCGGCGCAGAAAGGCCAGATCGGCGATGGTCGCCTTGCTGCCGGGCAGCAGGATCAGATCCGCATCCGCTGGAATGACTTCGCCCGGCGCGATAATCCGCACCTCCACGTCCGGTTCCGCGTTCAGGGGGTCCAGGTCATCGAAATTGGCGATGCGCGACAGCTTTGGTACCGCGATCAGAATGGCGCCATCATTTGGCGCGGCGGGTTTATCCAAGGCGACAGCGTCTTCCGCCGGCAGATGTACGGCGCTTGAAAAATACGGCGCGATACCAAGGGACGGCCAGCCCGTGCGTGCCGAGATTTCTTCCAGACCCGTATCGAACAGCGTGACATCGCCACGAAATTTATTGATGACATAGCCCTTGATGCGGTGCCGCGCGTCATCGCCGATGACCGCATGGGTGCCGACCAGGCTGGCGATGACGCCGCCCCGGTCAATATCCGCGACCAGAATTACTGGAACGCCGGCGGCGGCGGCGAAACCCATGTTGGCGATATCCCGGCCCGGCAGATTGATTTCCGCCGGACTGCCCGCGCCTTCCACCAGGACCAGATCGGCGCCGGCTGCGTTGATTTGATAACTCTCCAGGACCTCGTCCAGCAAACCGGCTTTCTGGTGCTGATACTCCCGCGCCTTGGCGGCACCGCGCACCTGGCCGCGCACGATGATCTGAGCGCCGATATCGGTTTGCGGTTTCAACAGAACGGGGTTCATGTGCACGCTGGGCTCAACACGGGCGGCGACGGCCTGCAAATGCTGGGCCCGCCCGATCTCGCCGCCCCCGCCTTCGCCATCGCCCGCGATGGCCGCATTGTTGGACATGTTTTGCGGCTTGAACGGCCGTACGCTTAGACCCCGGTTGGCATAGGCGCGCGCCAGGCCGGCGACCATGAGCGATTTGCCCACGTCGGACCCGGTGCCTTGGAACATGAGCGCTTTTGGGGCCTTTGCCATTGCCGAACCTAAAACTCGATGCCTTTCTGGGCCTTCACGCCGGAGCGGAATGGATGTTTCACCTGGGTCATTTCCGTCACCAGATCGGCGATCTCGATCAGCTCGTCCTTGGCATTGCGGCCCGTGACGATGACGTGCAGATCCTCGGGCTTGTTTGCCAGGGTCTCGATAATTTCATCCAGAGGCAGGTTGTCGTAGCGCAGCACGATGTTCAATTCATCCAGCAGGATCATATCGAACGCCGGGTTCGGTCCCCGCGAGGCCTCGATCATTTCCTTGGATTTGTCCCAGGCCTTGCGCGCGGCGGCAATGTCGCGGGCCTTGTCCTGGGTTTCCCAGCTGAAGCCTTCGCCCATGGCGTGGATCTCGATCTGTTCGGGGAAGTGTTCCAGGATATCGCGCTCTCCGGTCTCCCACTTGCCCTTGACGAATTGGATCACGCCGACCCGCATGCCGTTGCCCATGGCCCGCGCCACCAGGCCAAAGGCAGCGGTGGATTTGCCCTTGCCCTTGCCGGTGTGGACGATCAGCAGGCCCTTTTCGATGGTTTTCGAGGCCAGCATTTTCTCGCGCGCGCGTTTCTTGTTGGCGGCCTTTTCGTTGGCGCGGGCGTATTGATCTTCAGTCATTGTTGTTCTCCCATGTTCACGGATTGGTTGGCCGCGATCAGATCACGCAGGGCATCCGGCGTGGAATTGGAACGGGTCTGCCACAGGCCGCGTTCCAGCGCTTCCGCCAGCCGCTCCGCCATTTCCCGCAGCGCTGCCGGATTGTTTTGGCGCAGAAAATCCAGCACCTCTTCGTCCTTCAAATAGGCCTCATAGACCGCATCGAAATGATGGTCCGAGACCACCCGCGCCGTCGCCGCGAAGGCAAACAGGTAATCCACCGTCGCCGCCATCTCAAAGGCGCCCTTGTAGCCATGGCGCATGACGCCGGAAATCCATTTTGGATTGACCACCCTGGATCTGACCACGCGGCCGATTTCATCTTCCAGGCTGCGGATTTTCGGCGCGAAGGGCCGGCTGTGGTCGTTGTGATAGATCGCCGGCTGGGCACCTGAATAATGCCGCACGGCAGCGGTCAAGCCGCCTTCGAACTGGTAGTAGTCATCGGAATCCAGCAGGTCATGTTCCCGGTTGTCCTGGTTCTGCACCACGCCTTGGGTGGAGGACAGCAAGGACTGGAATTGGCCATGGGCGGGCCGGCCGGATGTCTTGCCGCCATATGCATAGCCGCCCCAGGCCAGATAGGCCCGGGCCAGATCGCCGTCATCCTGCCAGCCTCGCTCGTCCATCAGGGCCTGCAGACCAGCGCCATAGGCGCCTGGTTTGGAACCAAAAACACGCGCGGCGGCCAGATGATCGGCTTCTTCGCTGGAATGGCCGGCCTGGCGCAGGCGCACGCCGTCGGCGCGGGCGCGGGCCGCCAATGGATTGTCGCGCTCGCTTTCGTCTAGGGCCGCGACTTCCCGGGCGGCGCTGTCGAACAGGTCAATCTGGGTGGGAAAGGCATCGCGGAAAAAACCCGATATGCGCAAGGTTACGTCCACGCGGGGCCGATCCAGCATATGGATCGGCAGGATGTCGAAACCGATCACCCGGCGGGAGGCCGGCTCCCACTTTGGCTGCACGCCCATCAGGGCCAGGGCCTGGGCGATGTCGTCGCCGCCCGTACGCATATTGGCAGTGCCCCAGGCGCTGAGCGCCAGATGTTTCGGCCATTCGCCGTGGGTCTGGCGGTATTCGTCCAACAAAAGGTTGGCTGACTTCCAGCCCAGCTGCCAGGCGGCGGGGGTGGGCACGGTGCGGCTGTCGACGGAATAGAAATTGCGCCCCGTGGGCAACACATCCAGGCGTCCCCGTGTCGGCGCCCCCGATGCCCCCGGTTCAACGAATTCGCCATCCAGGCCACGAACTAGAGCGGAGATTTCCACCGCGCCGCAGGCATCCACGGTGGGTGCGACATGTTCCTTGATGGCGTCCAACACGGCGCGGGTCGCCGTCCATTCAGGCTGGGCCGATGCCGTGCCCTCAACCAGCGCGGCGGCCAATTCCTCCAGCCTCTCCACGGTGTCGCCATGGCTGCGCCAGGCCGCGCCGCTTTGCAGCACGGAAGGTCTTGCGCCGTTCCAGGCATCGCCCAGGGCGCAATCCAGCGGGTCGAAGGCAAGCTCCAAATCATTCGCCAGCGCCCTGATCAACGATGCATCGCCGGCATTGTCACCTTGCCGGGGCAGCCGGGTCAGGGCGACCAGCAGATCCCGGCGCAGGCGGCCTTCCAGCGGTTGGCCCAGAATGTGCAGGCCGTCGCGGATCTGCATTTCCTTCAGATCACAGAGATAATTGTCCAGCTTGGCCAGGGCCGCTGCCTCATCATCGGCCTCGGCGATGCCCGCGTCCTTGTCCAGTCCGATGTCGCGGGTCAGCTCCAGGATCTGCCCGCGCAACAGGTTCAAACGGCGCGGGTCCAGTCCGGCGGCTTCGTAGAACTCGTCAACCAGCAATTCCAGCTCCGCCAGGGGGCCATAGCTTTCCGCCCGGGTCAGGGGCGGCGTCAAATGATCCACGATCACCGCCTGGGCCCGCCGCTTGGCCTGGGTGCCTTCGCCGGGGTCATTGACGATAAAGGGATAAAGATGCGGCAGCGGGCCAAAAACAGCTTCTGGGAAGCAGCTATCGGAAAGTGCCAGGGATTTGCCCGGCAGCCATTCCAGATTGCCGTGCTTGCCCATGTGGACCACGGCCTGGGCGGTAAAGCCCCGGCGCAGCCAGCCGTAGAAGGCCAGATAGCCGTGCGGCGGCACCAGGTCAGGATCGTGATAGCTCGACTTGGGATCGATGTTGTAACCCCTGGCCGGTTGCAGGCCGATCACCACGTTGCCCAGAGTGAAGGCGGGCAGGACAAAATTCCCGCCGACCACGAAGGGATCATCCTTGGCCGGACCCCAGCGCTCGTCAACTTTTTCCCGCACTGCCTCGGGCAGATCGTCAAAAAAGTTTTGATAGTCGGCCACGGCGAACTCAATACCACCCGCACGGCTGGCGCGGTCCTTCAGATTGTTGGTGGGGCCGGCGGCCAGCTTGCGGATCAGGTCATCGCCCTTGCCCGGCAGGTCCCCCACGTCATAGCCGGCATCGGCCAGGGCGCGCAGCAGGTTCAGGGCCGAGGCCGGCGAATCCAGCCCGACGCCATTGCCCATGCGCCCATCCTTGTTGGGGTAGTTGGCGAAAATCAGCGCCAGGCGGCGCTCCGCCGCGGGTGTTTGCGCCAACGTCAACCAATTGGCGGCCAGCTGACAGACGAAATCAATACGGTCCGGCACGCCCTGGTAGGCGATCACCGGCAGCTGCGTGGCTTCATCGAAGCGCGCCTCGGCCTTGAACGAGACGGCGCGGGAGATGATGCGGCCATCGACCTCGGGCAGGGCAACGTTCATGGCGATGTCCCGGGCGCTCAAACCGTTCAGGTTATCCCTCCAATCATCCTCGTTGCCGCCTGAGAATATCATCTGAATGACCGGCACGCCGGGACGCTCCAGCGGTGAATCCGCCCGCGCGCCGCCGGGTTTGGAAACGGCGAAACCGGTGGCATTCAGGATCACGCCGGGCGGTTCCTCGGCAAAGATGGAATTCACGGTTTCCGCCGATACGCCCTCCTTCAGGGAGGCGACGAAGACCGGCAGCGGGTTAAGGCCTTTTTCGCGCAGACTTTGGATAACGCCGTCCACCGGGTCCAGATTGCCGGCCTGATACAGCGCCCGATAAAAGGTTACCGCCGCCACCGGCGCGCCGGGCCGCCAATGCCGGCGCAGATCGTCCAACGACAGGGTGCCCTGGCCAGGCCAGTAGAGGCCCGCGCGCAGCAAGGGTGCCGGTTCCCGCCATTCGTTTGGCTGGCCCAGCAGATCGGCGGCGTAGGCCAGCAGATTGCCGCCGTTGTCCGGGCCGCCATGGACGAAATATTGCCATAGGCGATGGCAGCTCTCCGCCGGCAGGGTCGAGAGGCCATGCAGCTCCGCATCGGGCTGATCGTCGCCGGGAATGATCGCCAGGGCGATATTTTCGCGCCGGCAGCATTGCACCACCTGTTCCACGCCATAGGGCCAATAATTGACACCGCCCAGCAGGCGGACGATAACCAGCCTGGCCGCGCTGATGATGTCGCCGACGTAAAGATCGACGGACATGTTGTGGCTCAGGTTCATCAGGTTGGCCAGACGCAGACTCGGCCTATTCGAATCCTGCCGGACAGCCGCCAGCATCTGCAAATCCGTGTCCGCCGCCGATAGGATTACGATGTCGCCGGGGCTTTGGCCCAGGTCCACCGCCTCCGCGCCATCGGAGATTCCGCCGGGTTTGGCCGCGAGCAAATGCATCGCCGGTTCAGTCCTCGGTCTTGGCCACGATCATGGCGCGGATGGCGCCCTCGTCCAGACCATGCAGACCGATCACTACAAGCTGCGAGGTCCGCGCCTCCCCCTCGCCCCAGTCCCGGTCGTAATAGTGCTGATAGCGGTCGCCAACGCCCTGTACCAACAGGCGCATATCCTTGCCTTCAACGGCAATGAAGCCCTTCATGCGCAAGACATCATGGGCGGCGGCGGCCTGGCGCAGTTTGGCCACCAGTGCCTCGGGCTCGGCCACGGCATCGAAAGTCACCACGAAGCTGTCGAAATCGTCGTGTTCGTGGTCGTCCTCGTCGTCATGATGCGAGGGACGGTTGTCCAGATCGTCTTCCGCCGCCGCGTCCAGGCCCAACAGCGTGTCGGCGGCAATGGCGCCGTGTTGCGCCGTTACCACGCGGACCGATGGGCGCAGGGCGGCTTGCAGGTCCCCGGCCACGCGGGGTGTCTGGTCAGCGGCCAGCAGGTCCGATTTGTTCATCACCACCATGTCGGCGCAGGCCAGCTGGTCCGTGAACAGCTCCGCCAGCGGGCTGTCGTGATCCAACGCTTCGTCCGCCTGCCGCTGCGCCGCCACGGCGTCGGGATCATCAGCGAACAGACCGGCGGCAAAGGCCGGCCCGTCGACCACGGCGACCACGCCATCGACGGTGATACGGGTGCGGATGGCCGGCCAGTTGAAGGCCTTCAGAAGAGGTTTCGGCAAAGCCAGGCCCGAGGTTTCGATAATGATGTGGTCAATACCCTCGGGCCGGTCCAGCAGGGCCTCCATGGTGGGTACGAAATCGTCGGCCACGGTGCAGCAGATGCAGCCGTTGGCCAATTCGACAATGTCCTCCTCGGCGCAGTTCTCGGCGCCGCAGGCCTTGAGGATATTGCCGTCGACCCCCATATCGCCGAATTCGTTGATAATCAGCGCCAGACGCTTGCCATTGGCGGTCTGTAGCAGATGCCGGATCATTGAGGTCTTGCCGGCGCCAAGAAAGCCGGTAATCACGGTGGCGGGAATACGTTGCAGATTACTCATGGATGGCATGGTTTAGCGCCCTCCCTCCGAGGATCGGTTACATGGTTACAACAAGCCGCGCGCGTCTCCTGGCTTTGGGTCGTCGGTCGCGGGGCCTTCCCGGCGGTTGCCCCGCCAGTGACAGTTTCCCGTTTCCTCGCCATTCACAGTTGCGGGGGCAGCGCCGGATTTTAGAGACCTTGCGGCCTTTCGGGGCAAGGATGGAACACCGGCTTCCGCGCCACGGCGGGCGCAACCTAGCACGCATGGCATCCTGGCGGCAATTGAATTGCCGCTGGCATAATTTGCCGCGCCAGCGTAAAGCTAGAGATTGTTCGGGTCTGCGTATTTTGGATTTTCGATGTCAACAATTCTTGTCATGGGCTTTCTGTTGGGACTGCAACACGCCATGGAGGCCGATCACATCGCCGCCGTCGCGGCGCTGGCCGCCGGCAAGGGCCGCCTGCATTGGATCATGCGCCATGGCTTGTTTTGGGGCCTGGGCCACGCCCTGGCGCTTAGCGCCTTCGCGGGCGCCGTGATGTTGGCGCGGGGCAGCATTCCCACAGGGTTGAGCGCGGCTTTGGAATTCGCCGTTGCATGTATGTTGATCAGCCTGGGTGCCCTGGTGATCTGGCGCCTGGTACGGGAACGGCTGCACTTTCATTTGCACCGCCACCGGGACGGAAAACTGCATTTTCACGCCCATAGCCATGCCGGCGAGCGGCAAACCCACGACAAAAACAAACATGATCACCAACATGATGGCAACGGTGTCCGCCGCAGCCTGGCCGTCGGCGTGATGCATGGCCTTGCCGGCTCCGCCGCGCTCATCGCCCTGGCCGCGCCGGGACAATTTCTCGATGGCATGGGATTTATCTTTCTGTTCGGCGTCGGCTCCATTTTGGGCATGTTGGTGCTGTCATCGGTTATTGCCTTGCCGTTGCTATTGTCGGGCCGGCTGCTGACCGGCCTTAATCGCGGACTGCGGCTGGGTATTGGCATGGTCTCCATTGCCATTGGCTGTTTTTATGCCTACGCCGGCGCGCCCGCGATGTTGGCGCTACTGCAGTCGTGACCAAGATACCCATGGGACTGCCGCATGGCGGCGAACCGCCCCTAGATAACATGAACGGCGGATCGGATTGGCTGGACCTTTCCACCGGCATCGCGCCTTTTGCCTATCCGTTTGCGCCGCCGCCCCAGAATACCTGGAGCCATCTGCCCCGCCGGCGGGAAGAACAAACGTTGCTATCAGCCGCCGCCGCCCATTTTGGCCTGGACCGTCTAGACAATCTTTGCCTTGGCCCCGGCTCCCAGGCCTTGTTGCAGCTGTTGCCCGAGCTGTTGCCCGTTGGGACCGCCGCCGTGCTGGCGCCGACCTATAACGAGCATGCCCACCGCTGGGCTCGCGCCGGCCACCGCGTCGAAGAGATAGCCAGCCTCGCGGCATTGCCGGCGCAATGCCGTTACCTCGTCGTGGTCAATCCAAACAATCCGACAGGCGAGATGCAAATGCGCGGGGAGCTGCTGGCGCTGGCCGAGAAAATGGCGGCGCGGGACGGCTATCTAATCGTGGACGAGGCGTTTTGCGACCTTGTGCCCGGGGTCAGCCTGGGGCCGGAGGCCGGGCGGTCCGGTCTGTTGCTCCTACGCTCGTTCGGCAAGTTTTTCGGCCTGGCGGGTCTGCGTCTTGGATTTTTGCTGGGGCCGGCGGCATTCATCGCCACGGCGCGGGAACGCATCGGCCCTTGGCCCGTGAACGGACCGGCCCTAGCGATTGCGGCTCAGGCCTATGGTGATGGGGCCTGGATCACGGCTCACCGGAAGGCCCTGGCCCAGCAAGCGGAGCGGTTGCGGCAGACATTGGCGCGCCACGGCCAGATCATCGGCGGCACTGATTTGTTTGTTCTGTTGCAAGCGGGCAATAGCGCGGCAATTCACGCTGGTTTGGCCGCGGCCCAAATCCACGTGCGTAATTTTGCCGAACAGGGCACATGGCTACGCTTTGGGTTGCCGGGAGAAGAGGCTGCCTGGAAGCGTTTCGAGGCCGCGCTTACCCTTATCTGAGGTGGCAGGAGACCACGTGGCCCGGTCCGAATTCCTTTAGCGGCGGCTCTTCGACCTTGCAGCGTTCCTCGGCATAGGGGCAGCGGGTATGGAAATGGCAGCCTGGCGGCGGCTTAATCGGGCTGGGAACATCGCCTTGCAGAATGGTTTTCTTGCGCCTGATGGTCGGGTCTGGAATGGGCACCGCCGACAGCAACGCCTCGGTATAGGGATGCTGGGGATTGGTGAACAGGGTTTTCTTGTCGGTGTATTCGACGATCTTGCCCAGATACATCACCGCGATGCGGTCGCTGATATGTTCGACAACGGCCAGATCATGGGCGATGAAGAGATACGATAGATTCAGCTCCGACTGCAGGTCCATCAGCAGATTGATCACTTGCGCCTGGATCGAGACATCCAGGGCCGAGACCGGTTCGTCTCCGATGATCACCTGCGGGTTCAAGGCCAGGGCCCGGGCGATGCCGATGCGTTGACGCTGGCCGCCGGAAAATTCGTGCGGGAAACTTTCCAATTGCGCCTTGCGCAGGCCCACGCGCTCGAACAATTCCGCCGCCCGTTCCTTGCGTTCGGCCGGGGTGCCGATATCGTGGACGCGCAGCATTTCCTCGACAATGCCACCCGCCGTCATGCGCGGGTTCAGCGAGGAATACGGATCCTGAAAGATAATCTGCATTTCGCGCCGGACCGGACGCATGTCGGTCTTGCTTAAATGCGTGATGTCACGGCCGTTCAGCTTGATGCTGCCGTCGGTCGGGTCCAACAGGCGCAGAACCGTGCGGCCCACGGTGGACTTGCCGCAACCGCTTTCCCCAACCAGACCCAGGGTTTCGCCCTGGTTGATGTGAAAGCTGACGCCATCGACGGCGTAAACATAACCCGCGTTTCGCGACAACAGCCCCTTGGAGAGGGGGAAATGTTTTTTCAGGCCCGTTACTTCCAACAGGGGCGGTTCGCCGTCTTGCATCGAAATCTGCGCGGAATCAGTCATTCTGACCTCCATACAAGTTGTCAGAATGCCAACAGGCAGCCCAATGTCCGGGCCGTTTTTCTTCGTAAACCGGATATTCCGCCCGGCATTTATCATCGGCGTATTTGCAGCGAGGTGCGAAGGCGCAGCCTGGCGGCAGATCGTTCAATGGCGGTACGATGCCGGGGATCTCCTCCAGCCGCTCGGCCAGATGATCACCGCTGCCCTGCTCAACGCCGGTCATGATTTCAAGCTGCGGCACCGAAGCCATCAGGCCGTGGGTATATGGGTGCATGGGCTCGGCGAACAGTGGTTCAACATCCGCCTCTTCCACCTTGCGCCCGGCGTACATGACGACGACGCGGCGGGCGGTTTCCGCGATAACGCCCAGGTCATGGGTAATCAGAATTACCGCCGTGCCCAACTCTTCCTGCAATTGTACGATCAGGTCCAGGATCTGTGCCTGGATGGTCACGTCCAGCGCCGTTGTCGGCTCGTCGGCGATCAGGACTTTCGGGTTGCAGGCCAGGGCCATGGCGATCATCGCCCGCTGCCGCATGCCGCCCGAAAGTTGGTGCGGGTATTCCTTGGCGCGTTGCGCCGGTTCCGGGATCTTGACCAGATCCAGCATCTCCACCGCCCGCTCCAGGGCCCTGGCCTTGGAATAATCCTGATGCAAAATCAGCGCCTCGGCGATTTGATAGCCGATGGTCAGAACCGGGTTGAGCGAGGTCATCGGCTCCTGAAAAATCATCGAGATATCGTTGCCCCGGATACCCCGCATCTCGGCTTCGCTCAAGGCCAGAAGGTCCGTGCCATCCAGCTTCACCGTGCCGCCAATAATCCGGCCGGGAGGTTCCGGTACCAGGCGCATGACTGAAAGCGCCGTGATGCTTTTACCACAGCCTGACTCTCCAACGATGCCCAGGGTTTCGCCCTTGCGCAGATTAAACGAAACGCCGTCCACCGCCTTGACCGTGCCCTGTCGGGTAAAGAAGTACGTCTGCAACCCCTCTACTTCCAACGCCAGCTCGCTGCTTTGCGGCTCGACCCGCGCGGATGGGTCCAGGTCACTGTTCGCCATGTCTGTCATGCTGCTGTTGCCTAACTACGCTGTCTTGGATCGAGAATGTCGCGCAGGGCATCGCCGAACAAATTGGCGCCAAACACGGCCATGGAAATTGCCAGGCCCGGGAAGATCACCAGCCAGGGCGCGACGCGGACATACTCCGCCGCTGATTCAGATAGCATGCGGCCCCAGGACGGATGTGGCTCCGGCACGCCCAGGCCGAGGAAGGAAAGCGAGGCTTCAACCAGAATGGCGGCGCCAAGCTGGGCTGTGAACAGGACGATCAGGGGCGCCAGAATATTGGGTAATACATGACGCAACGCCACGCGCATTTCGCTCATCCCCGCGGCGCGGGCCGCTTCGACAAACGGCATCTCGCGCAATGATAGGGTGGATGACCGCACCACCCGGGCCACGTTCGGTATCAAGGGGATGGAAATGGCAAGAATGGTGTTTTCCAACGATGGCCCCAACGAGGCTGCCATCACCAGGGCCAGCACCAACAGCGGCAGGGCCTGCATAATGTCTATCAGGCGCTGCATGAGAAGATCGAACCAGCCCATCAGGTAACCTGACATCAATCCGATAAAGACCCCGATGAAGCCGCCCAGCATGATTGATGCCACACCTACCGTTAACGAAATCCGGGCGCCATGGATGATCCGGCTGTACATATCCCGGCCCATCATATCGGCGCCCATGACGAACTCGGCGGTCGGTGGCGATAGGGAGGACTCGGCCCTGGTTTGCAGCGGGTCGTGCGGGGCAAGCACATCAGCGAATATGGCCGAGAATATGAATACCACCATGATCACCGCGCCGATCGCCCCCAGGGGATAGCGCCGGGCATAGAACATCGTCTTGTCCCAGCGGCCCGAGACATGTGCGCCGGCCTTGACCAGTTCCGCTTGATGGTCGATATCAGCCATTGCCGTCGTCCTTTATGAAGCGATTTGTTCTAGTCGGCATATTTAATCCTCGGGTCCAAAACCGCGTACAGCAAGTCGACCCCGAAATTGATCAAAACCGTGACCAGTGCGATCAGCATGACCAGGTTCTGCACGATCGGGTAATCCCGCATCAAAATCGCCTCGACCAGGAAATGCGCCACGCCGGGAATATTGAAGACCGTCTCGGTGATGATCAGGCCGCCGATCAGAAACGCCGCCTCGATGCCGATAATCGTGGTCACCGGCAGCACCGCGTTCTTCAGGGCATGATGATAGTTGACCGAATTGTCCGAGGCGCCCTTGGAACGCGCCGTGCGGATATAATCCTGGCGCATCACCTCCAGCATGGAGGATCGGGTCAGCCGCATGATCAGGGCGGAGGATCTGAAGCCCACCGCCGCCGCCGGTATGGAATAGAGCACCAACTCGTCCCACAGATTTTCCGGCGGGTCCATATAGATTGGAATATCACCCAGGTAGGTGACGAAAAACATCAGGATCAACAGTGCCAGCCAGAATGACGGCAGGGACAGGCCGCTCAGGGAGATGACCCGCAGGGTATAATCGAGCGCCGTATCCTGCTTCACCGCGCAGATCACGCCCAGGGGCAGGCCGAACAGGACGGAAAAGCCCAGCGCCAATGCCGCCAGTTTCGCGGTAATGGGAATGCGCGGGCCCAGCTCGTCGATCGCCGGCATTTCCGAGACAAAGGAAAAGCCCAGATCCCAGACCAACAGCCCCTTCATCCAATGGTAATATTGCACCGGGATCGGCAGATCCAGGCCAAGTTCTTTTTCGATCTGGGCCTTCTCCGCCGGATCAACGAAGCCGGCGGAATCGAACATGATATCGGCGATATTGCCCGGCATCAGCCGCAGCAGCACGAAGATGATGATGGATATCCCGATCAATGTCAGGACCATCAGTAGAAAGCGTTTCACTAAGTATGAGCCCAACGTCTGTCCCGCCCGTCCTTGGTCTTAATGCGTCTAACAAAATACCTAAAAAAATAATCGGTCGAATCTTTGGCCGACCGGGACGCCGTCACGGTAATAATCCGCAGGGCGCCCCGGTCTTTAGCCAAATAAAGCCTGGACCTACTTGTCCAGCCAGACGTCTTCCATGCGCCAGTTGTTATAGATACTGTTCACATGGGTGACGAAGCCCTTGACATATGGCTGCCAGCATTGTGCCGCCTTGCCGTGCATGATCATCGGCCGGGCCGCATCTTCCTGCAGCTTTTTGTCAATTTCCCAAACCAGCTTCTTACGCGCTGCCTGGTCTTCCATCATGGATTGCTTCGCGAACAGCTCTTCCATTTCCGGCTTGCAGTAGCCCGTGTAGTTGCGCTGCGAACCGCAGGAATAGTTTTCGTAGAAGTTCGCATCCGGATCATCAACACCGATGCCGGTCAGGTTTAGGCCAACCATGTAGTCCTTGCGGGCCACCTTGGCATGCCAGTTACTGGTCTCCACCGTATCCAACGTGGCATCGATGTAGATCTCTTTCAGATGATCGATCAGGATCACCGCCGGATCACGATAGACCGCGATGTTTCGGGTCGAGACCTTGACCTTCAGCTTCTTGTCCGGACCATATCCGAGACTCTTCATGATCTCGCGCGCCTTGGCCCGATTGCCGGCTACGTCCGCACTATAACCGGCCACCGTCTTCAGGAATTTCGGCGGCATACCCCAGACACCCGACGGCGGCGGCATCATCGCTCCGCCCTGGACGTTCTGACCTTCGCTGAGAATGTCGATGAAGGCCTTACGGTCCATCGTCATGACCATCGCCTTGCGGATCTTGGCGTTGTCGAACGGCGGTTTGAATTGGTTGACGATGAGATTGAAGGAAACGTTCGTCGTCACCAATTCACAGACCGCGTGCGGCGCCTGTGCCTTCACGTCCTTCAACAGCGGAATGGTCACATCCACATTAAAGGTGAAGTCGAACTTGCCCGCGACAAAAGCCAGAACCCGAGTCGAACGGCTTTTGATAATGGTCCAATCGATACCATCAAGATGGGGCAGGCCCTTTTTCCAATAGTTCTCGTTCTTCTTGAACTTCACATGCTCGTTCTGTTTCAGGCTGACGAACTTGAAGGGACCGGTGCCGATGGGATGGGTCCGCATCTTTTTCGGTGGCACGTGGCAGGGATAGACCGGCGAATAACCGCCCGCCAGCAATGCCACGAACGCGGGCTGCTTGCGTTTCAGGTGGAAGGTTGCCTGATAGTCGTTATCGGCGGTCACTTTATCCAGGTTCTTGTACCAGGATTTGCGCGGGTTCTTGCGCAGCTTGGCCTTGCCTTTGCCTTGCACCAGGTTCCAGGTGCAGACCACATCCTTGGCCGTGAAGGGTTTGCCGTCATGGAACTTCACGCCCTTGCGCAGCTTGAAGGTCAGCTTGGTCTTGTCGCTGTTCCAGGCCCATTCGGTGGCCAGATCGGGGACGATAGTGTCCAGGCTTTCAACGGCCTTGGCTTGATCGTACATGATCAGATTGTTGAACACGCCCATGTACGGCGCGACAGTTGAGTTCGTGGCTTCTTCATGAATAGAGCCACTGGGTGGGGTACCACGGTGGTAGGCCTTCAAGACGCCACCGCTTTTTTGCGCCATGGCCGCCTCGGCGCTGAGCATCAGCCCAACCATCGAAACCGCGGACGCAATTGTAAAGAGTCTACGCTTCATTACAGTCCTCCCTTATTGGTTTTCTAAATTCAGGAAGGAGTATGCGCAAACAATTCGCTTATGCCAAGTGATCGTTAACCAAAAGTTAACCATAACTGATTTCACATTTGTCTTTAAGCCTGCCAAATTTTGATTTCCGCCTCGCTGGTTTCAGCCACCAACCGGCCCACTTTTATTGCATGGTCGGGTGCGGAGCGACTACAATCCCGCGATGTCCTCGCCCGAACGTCAACTCGCCGCCATTGTGATCGCCCACGGGGTCGGCGCCCATGAAGAATGCGGCGACCTGGTTGAGGACATCTTCAAACCCTACCTGAAGCAATTTAACGGCCGCCTGATCAGGGCCGGAGACGATCAATTGTTGCTGACCTTCACCTCCGCCGTGGCGGCGGTGAATTTTGCCCTTGATGTCCAACGCACCCTGCCCATCCACCAAAGCGATTGGCCCCAGGAGCGGCGCCTGCGCTTTCGCCTCGGCATCAATCTGGGCGAGATCATTGTCGAGGGCGACGATATCCAAGGCGACGGCGTCGACGCCGCCGCCGGCCTGGGCGCGCTGGCGGAGCCGGGCGGCATCGTGATCGCCGGCAATGTTCTGGAACAGGTCCGCCGGCGCCTTGACCACGTGGCGTTCGAGGACATGGGCCCGCAAAGCCTGGCGGACATGCCCGGCCCGGTGCCGGCCTACCGGGTGCTGCTGGACGTCGCCGTTGTCGAGAAGGCCGTTCGCGGCGGCTCGATCTTCACCGGGCGCCGCATCGCCCTGGCGTTGCTGGTATTGGTGCTTCTTGCCGGCGCGGCGCTGTGGAAACTGCGGGGTTAAACGGCCACGATCCTGCCGCGGTCCCGCTGCAGTTCGGGTGCTGTTCGAGAGCGGCGTTGCCACCGTGCGGTTTTATCCTTGCACGGCTGGGTCCTATCGCTAGATTGCCCATAATTGTTGCGTAATTTTTGTTGTGAGGACGCCGTAATGGATTTCGAGACACTTGTTAAAGAACGTAGAAGCATCCGTGGCTACAAGCCCGACCCGGTGCCAAAAGAGGTTATCGAGGAAATCGTCGAGATCGCCAAGGGCGCGCCGTCGTCGATGAATACCCAGCCCTGGTTTCTGCACGTGATCACCGGCGAACCGCTGGACCGCATCCGCGAGGGCAATACGGAACGCATGCTGGGCGGGGCCGAGGTCAACCGCGAGATCCCCGTGCGCGACGGCTATGAAGGCGTGCATCGTCAGCGCCAGATCGAGGTCGCGATCCAGCTGTTCGAGGCCATGGGCATCGAACGGGACGACAAGGAACGGCGTCAGGACTGGGTGTTGCGCGGCTTTCGCCAGTTCGACGCCCCGGTCTCCATCGTCGTGACCTATGACAAAAGCCTGGAGCCCGCCACCATCAGCCACTTCGACCTTGGCGCCATCGTCTACGGCCTGACCCTGGCCGCCTGGACCCGCGGCCTGGGCACGGTGATCAACGGCCAGGGCATCATGCAGTCGGACGTGGTCCG
This sequence comes from uncultured Rhodospirillaceae bacterium, assembly GCA_964590195.1. Lineage (GTDB taxonomy): Bacteria > Pseudomonadota > Alphaproteobacteria. The sequence continues at coordinate 38,890 of CAZPWJ010000015.1, forward strand.
CGAACATGCCAAGATTCCCGAATGGCAGACCATCATGACCTGCGTTGCCATGGGTTATCCCAACGATGATTTCTCCGCCAACAAGGTGAAATCCCGACGCACGCCGAACGAGGAGATTATCAGCTACGTCGGTTTCGAATAGGGCGGGGCTACGAGGTCAGAACAAATAGATTGCGCGTATCGTCAATACGGCCTCTCACCCAGGGTCATGGTGCGATACAGTTTGCGGCGCTGACCTGGATCGTAATCCGATCCGGCTTTGTGCAGGGCGGTTCGATTGTCGATGATCAGAAGGTCGCCGGGCCGCCAATCATGGGTATAGGTGAATTCCGGCTTTATGATGTCCTGCAGCAGATCCGCGAGAAATTCCTGGGTCTCGGCTGGGTCCATATCGTCGATCGATTCGGTCTTTCCCATATGGAACCAGATCGCCTTGGTGCCGCGTTCAGGGTGGGTGCGTACGAGAGGATGAACGACTGGCAGTTCGGCCAATTTCTCTTGTTCGGCCACGCTGTCGCGATTGGCGATCGCTAACCGGGCGCTGCTGACCCGAACATTACGGGTCTTCATTTTGTCGAGCTTGGCGCGGGTCTCTGCCGGAAGCGCAAGGTAGGCCGCATGCATGTTGGCGGCCGATGTGCCGCCGCCTTTCTCGGGAATTTCCACCGCATGCAGAAATGTAAAACAGGGCGGAATCTCCTTGTTGGTATGGTCGGTGTGCCAGGTCGCGTTCTTGTGCACGATCGCCTGTTTGCCTTGGCTGTCCTTTTCGAAGTTGTCCAAAATGCTAACCATCGGCAAACCCTCGACCAGATTGGTCTTGATCTGGTCTGGCATCAATTCGCCAAACAATTCCGCCGCCGCCGCGAATGTCTTTGGAGAAAAATTCTGATCGCGGACGACCACGGCAACATGATCGACCACGGCTTCATAAAGCGCATCTCGGGTGGTCCCATCTATTGGCTGGGTCAGGTCGATCCCCGTAATTTCGGCACCAATATGTTCCTTGATCGGTGTCGCCTTGAATGACTGCCCGACGGTGGTATCCGCTTCAACAATCATGCGCCTTGTTCTCCCCATAAAAGAAAGCCTGTTATCAACGGGCTCAGAAAAAAATAGATGTTCCCGTGGATCAAAAAGCCGCGCCACTGCTGGCCGTTGTTGCCTTGTAGCGCCGGTCGTCTGTTTCCTCGCGCAGCAACGCCAATTCGTCGGCCAGGGCCTGCCGGCCTGCTTCGGCCTCTGGGTCAGTCGGGTTGTAGGCAAATTCGGTGTCCTCGCCCGCTACCCGCGTGCCAACGACGATCCTTGGCTTGCTGTAATCATATGGCAGGGCGCGGTGCAGCAGGGCGCGGTTATCCCAGAACAGCAGATCACCGGGGCGATAATTGTGTTCATAGACCCGCGCCGGATCGGAAATAACAAAATCCAGGAGGGAGCGCAGCAAGGCACCGCTCTCGTCCCGGCTCAAACCGGGAATGGCAAATGCGTGCCTGCCAATGAATAGATTCCTAACGCCGGTCTGGGGGTGCACCTTGACCAGGGGGCGCAGGTAGGCCTCGCCATGATAGATCGAGTCCGCCTGCTCGACGGGGAAATCGCCCACATCGTTGGCCTGGGAATACTGGTTGGAATGATAGGCGCTAAGGTCCGCGATGCGGTCCTTTGTCTCCTGATCCAGGGCCGCGTATCCGGCCCGGGTGTCGGCCAGCGCCGTGCCGCCGCCCTGTTCGGGGATATCCACCGCCGCCAGCATGGCGCATTTGCTGCTGTAGGGTTTGTAGGTTGAATCCGTGTGCCAGGCTTCATTGCCGATAATCATCCGCATGCGCTGGGAATTGATATCCAGGATCTCCCCCCGCGAACCATCGTCGTTGACATCCTGGTTCGAGAGAAAGGATATGGCCGCGAATTCCAGTTCGCCGAAACGTCTACCGAATTCGGTACAGTCCTCGTTCGATGGGAAAAGTTCCGGAAAGACCAGGAAACCATATTCCAGAAACGCCGCTTCCATTCCCCCGAATTCGCCGTCGCTTAGGCGGCCCAGATTCACATCCGTGACAACGGCGCCAAACGTCTTGTTTTCCACTGGCCTGATTTTCATCTTGCTTTCCCCCTATGCACTCAAACTCTAAGGCTACAGAAGTGGCCCTTGCAGGTCAAAGAGCAGCTATTTAGCCCTTGGCGGGGAAAAACTGGTTTTCCGGCCGGGGCAGCCCGAGATTTTCCCGCAACGTCCTGCCCTCGTATTCCGTTCGGAACAGGCCGCGCCTTTGTAGTTCCGGCACCACCTGGTCGACGAAATCATCCAGGCCGGCGGGCAGATAGGGGAACATGACGTTGAAGCCGTCGCAGGCGTCCCCCAACAGCCATTCCTGCATTTGATCCGCGATCATCGACGCCGTGCCAACCATGGCCAGCCCGGAATAGCCGCCCAGGCGTCCGGCCAGCTGGCGGACGTTCAGGTTCTCCCGTTCCGCCAGGGCCAGCACCCGTTCGCGGCCGCTTTTCGAGGCATTGCTCTCCGGGATCGGCGGCAACGGTCCATCCGGGTCAAAGGCGGAGGCATCATGGCCCAAGGCAATGGAGAGCGAGGCAATGGCGCTGTCGTAATGCACCAGACTGTCGAGCAGCGCGCGTTTTTCCCTTGCCTCGGCCTCCGTCTCGCCCACGACGACAAAGGCGCCGGGCAGAATTTTCAGATGCTCCCGGCCCCGGCCCAGGGCGTCCATGCGGCCCTTGACGTCGGCGTAAAAGGCCTGGCCGTCCGCCAAGGTGGTCTGGGCGGCGAAAATAACCTCCGCCGTTTCCGCCGCCAGCTGCCGGCCCGCGTCCGAGGCGCCGGCCTGCACGATCACCGGCCAGCCCTGGGGGGGCCGGGCGATGTTCAGCGGCCCGCGCACGGAGAGATAGTCGCCCTTATGATTGAGAACGTGCAGTTTATCGGGATCGAAAAAAACGCCGCTATCCACGTCACGAATGAAGGCATCATCGGCCCAGCTGTCCCACAGGCCGGTGATCACATCGACGAATTCCCGAGCCCGGCGGTAACGCTCGCCATGCTCCATATGGTCTTCCATGCCGAAATTCAAGGCGGCATCCGGGTTCGAGGTGGTGACCAGGTTCCAGGCCGCCCGCCCGCCGCTGATATGGTCCAACGAAGCAAAACGCCGGGCAATCGTATAAGGCGGCTCGAAGGTGGTGGACGCCGTCGCGATCAGGCCCAGATGCTCCGTCACCATGGCCAGGGCCGGCAACAGGGTCAGGGGGTCGAACGAGGTCGAGGTGGCGCTGCGTTTCAATGCCTCCATGGGCATGTTCAAAACCGCCAGATGATCGGCCATGAAAAAGGCATCGAACCTGCCCTGCTCCAGCTTTTGCGCATAACGGGTCAGGGCCTTGAGGTCGAAGTTGGCGTTCGGCGTGCCGCCTGGATAGCGCCAGGCGGCGGTATGAATGCTGGCCGGGCGCATGAAGGCACCCAGGCGCAGTTGACGGTCCCCCATGATGTCCCCTTTCGTTATTTTTGCTTTTCGATCTCTTCCTCGACGCCCACCAGGCGGTCCTTGCCGAAGAAGATTTCGTCACCGACATAGAAGGTCGGGCTGCCGAAGGTGCCCCGTTCGGCCGAGGCCGTGGTGTTGGCCAGCAACTCATCCTTGACGGACTGATCCTGAATAGCCTCCGCCATGGCGGCGCTGTCCAGGCCATCCTTGTCCAGGGCCGCCTTGATCACCTCCGGATCATCCATTTTCAGGCCCTCTTCCCACATATGGCGATACACGGCGTCGACATAGTGTTCGAAACAGCCCTGGCGCTTGGCCCAAACGGCGCCGCGCATGATTTGCACGGTGTTGACGGGGAAGTGGGGATTGCGGGAATAAGCGGTCAGGCCGTGCTTGTCGATAAAGCGCTGCATCTCCAACTGACCGTATTCGTTTTTGTTTTTGATGCCTTGAAATTGTTCCATTGGCGATTTGTTGTTGGTCAGTTTAAAAACCCCACCAAGCAATACAGGCACATACTCGCAGGCCACACCCGTACGCTCGACGATGCCGGGGATCAGCTTGTGTGAGATGTAGGCGTTGGGGCTGCCGAAATCGAAATGAAATTCAAAGGTAGGCATGTGGGACTTCCTCGATTACAAAAATTGGGTGCATGACTTTGCCCCATAGTATCCCGGCCATGCATGAAAGCGAAACCTCTCTGTGGCGCGACACCAGGGCGTTGTCCTTTGTCATCTGGCTGTCCATCGCCCAGACCGTGTCCTGGGGCATCATGTTCTATGGCTTCGCGGTTTTCATCAAACCCCTGACGGCAGAGTTTGGTTGGAGCAAGGCGGACATCACCGGCGCCTTTACGGTTTCCCTGCTGGTCGTGGGCCTGCTCTCGGTTACGGCGGGCACAATTCTTGATCGTTTCGGCGGGCGCTGGTTGATGACCGGGGCCTCGGCCCTGGGCGCGGTGATCCTGTTGGCGGCGGCCCATGTGGAAAACCTGTCGGCCTATTATGTGGTCTGGATCGGCCTGGGCCTGGCCATGTCGGCAACGCTCTATCCGGCGGGCTTTGCCGTGCTGGTCGCCACCCTGGGCCCGCGGGCGCGCCAGGGCGTCACAATAATGACCCTGATCGCGGGGTTCGCCAGCACCGTGTTTATTCCGTTCATCAGCCTGTTGTTGGAACTGATGGACTGGCGGGAAACCTTTACCATGTTGGGGCTGATCCTGGCGGGCATCTGCGTGCCCATCCATGCCTATGTGCTGCGCCTGGAGCGCATACCCGGCACCGGCCAGACCGGGCGGCCCAGAATTTTCACCATCGATTTGCAGGACGGCCCCGTGGCCGCGGGTCTGCGCAATCCGGCGTTCTGGTGGATCGGCATCTGTTTTACCGCGAACTCCCTGGTGATGGCCGGGGTCACCGTGCATATCATCCCATTGATGCTGGAACGAGGTTTCGCCATGGCGGCCATCGTCGCCACCATCGCCATGATCGGGCCCATGCAGGTTGCCGGGCGCGTGGTGATTACCGTGTTCGAAAAATGGCTGGATTTCCGCAAGGCCGGTCTGATGTCAGGCGTCTTCCTGCTGATCGGCTTCGCCCTGTTGTCACTGGCCCAGCCGGACAATTACCTGAACTATCTGTTCCCCATATTCTATGGCAGCTCCCTCGGTATCATAACCATTGTGCGCGCCCTGGCCGTGCCCGAGTTGATCGGGCCGGAAGCCTATGGTGCCCTGAACGGTCTGTTGGGACTGGCCTCGTCATTGGCGCTGGCCGTCACGCCGGTGCTGATCAGTTGGGTCTGGCTGCTCAGCCAATCCTACACCGCGCCCCTGATCGTCCTCTCGGCGGTCGGCTTGGCATCATTGCTCAGTTTCATCATGGCGGTGCGGCGATGAGCGGCTTCCAACAGCGGCGGCAATTGTTTACAGTTCGCCGTGAAACAGGGGAGAATGCATGATGAAAGGGCCGGCAAAGAGCTTGTCACTCATAAGACGCCTGTCAAAGACCCATCGTTACGGCCTTGCCGCCGTCATCGCGATGCTGGTCATCTATCATTCCTATCAAATCTGGTACGGATAGAGCATCTCGCAAAAAATGGCCGGATGCAGATGCATGCATCCGGCCAGTCTTGGAGGTGTGACAACAGGATGAACGAACGGTCCAAACGAACCAATCGTACTAACGTGTGGGACTAACGTACGCGGTACTCATCCGGCAGGAACATCAGGCTGTCCTGTTCCTCGGCGACAGCCATGTGGCATTCGTAGCAGAAGTTCATCTTGGCCGAGCCGGCGCCATTGGTGGTGCCGAATACCTGGCCGTTGGGCAGCACCATGGTGTAACGCCAGTTGCCTGAGGCCTTGTTGAAACCAGCCGGCATTTTCTCCATCAGGAACAGCGGCCCCGCCGCCAGCTTGCCGTCAGCCTTGGCGACGAAGCTGTCCTTGGCCAATAGGGCACCAACGGCCATGCGGCCCGCCGCTTCATATTTGCCGTAGTTGCCGGCGGAGGTATTGCCGTAATTGTTGACGTAGCGCCCGCCATGGGTGTCCGAAACATAGGGCTGCGAGGAATAGTTCTTCCAATCCTTGTAGTGGCTGGCCACGGTCAGACCGGACTTGGAATAGCCGGCAACAAGATCCTCGACCAGGCAGTCATAGGCCTTGCGCGCCTCGGCCGCCGTCAACTCGGCCACGGCACCGGCGCCACAGGGATTACACGGATTGCAGGGATTGCAAGGGCCGCAGCCTTTCTTGGCGGCGCATGGGTTGCACGGATTGCAGGCTTTCTTGGCGGCACATGGATTGCATGGGCTGCAAGCTTTCTTGGCGGCGCACGGGTTGCAGGCGCCACAGCCCTTCTTTTTGGCCGCACAGGGATTGCACAATGAAGCCTTGACCAGGCGTGGAATGGCGCATTTCAGTGATGCCGAGGCGCCGCCGGCACCGCAAGGATTACAGGGATTACAGGCACCGCAACCCTTTTTCGCGGCGCAGGGATTGCACGGATTACAGGCCTTCTTGGCGGCGCAGGGATTGCAGGCGCCACAGGCCTTTTTCGCCGCACAGGGATTGCAGGCGCCGCAACCTTTCTTCTTGGCCGCGCATGGATTGCAGGCACCGCAGCCGCGTTTCTTACTGGCGCACGGGTTGCACGCGGCGGCCAGCCGCATTGGTCCTTGGTCTCTGGGCGCGGCGGGTGCGTTGGGCTGTTGGCCCCCGGCCAAAGTCCCCCTGGCGACGGCGGTGGGATTAATCCCATTGGAGGCGCCGGACGCTGAAGCCGTCTGGGCGGCTCTGGCAAAGGCGACATCAGCTAAAGGAATAGTGGCACCGGCCGCCAAGGCCGCCCCCATGACCACTTGCAACACGGATGATTTGATGATTTTGCTTTTCGTTGATCGCACGATCCAGCCTCCAGCATTCATTTGATTGTTCCCCAATTTTTTTCGTGCCCTATATCTGCACCCGCCACCCGGTAGAAACGAGTCACATCAACTCAAACTTCCGTGAGCGGGCCTGGGAATCCGATGCCACCGTCTGTAATTTCACATCATGAGGAAGCTTTCGAAGCGTGCACCGGCATTCATCATGGCAGTCTGTACCGTCATCATCGGTGCGGTGGATGACGGTGTGCAGGCGGGGGAAATCCCGGTGCCGGCAACCGTCAACATCCAGGCGGGTGGCTTCATCGCCGGTTCCGGCCAGGCCGAGCGTGACGCAGCCTATGATCTGGACCAGGCCGCCTATGGCCATGACCGCACCCGTCAGTGGGGCTGGTACGATGATGAACGGCCCCGGCGGCGGCATCACTTGCCGGCCTTTGCCATCACCCGGAGCACGATTACCAACCACCAATATGCGGCCTTTGTCGCGGCCACCGGGCACCCCGCCCCCGACGTCGACCGGGCGACCTGGCTCGGCTACCGTCTGATCCATCCCTATCAGCGCACCTGGCGCCACGCCTGGCGCAAACGGCTGCCGCCGCCGGGACGGGAAGAGCATCCGGTGGTACTCGTTTCCCACGTCGATGCCCTGGCCTATGCCGCATGGCTAAGCGCCGAGAGCGGACATAGCTGGCGCCTGCCAAACGAGTTGGAGTGGGAAAAGGCGGCACGGGGTACCGATGGCCGATACTTTCCCTGGGGCAATGAATATGACGCTGGGCGTCTGAACAGCCATGACGCGGGCCCATTTGACACCATGGCGGTTGGACAATTCAGCAACGGGGCCAGCCCCTTTGGTCTGTTGGATCCCGCCGGCCAGGTTTTTGAATGGACCGCCACACCGGCAAACGGCCAAAGTGGGCAGCCGGCCCGCTATCTGGTCAAGGGTGGCTCATGGGATGACAAGGGGTGCGGCGTTTGCCGGCCCGCCGCGCGCCATGGCCGACCGGCGGCCATAAAGCATATTCTGATCGGCTTTCGGTTGGTCAGGGAATAAGGCAGAATGAAAATAGTGACGGAAACGAGGGCGATGTCATGAGTTTGTTCGACGGTTTATCGCGGCAACGGTTGGAGAAAATGGCCGCCGCTGGGGCTGAAGTCCTGGAGTGCTACCGGGTGCTGGAGAAGACCTCGGCCAACGTGGTGGGCCAGGTGATCGAACACGGCGGTACCTTCTATGAATGGGATCATTACCCGGAAGGCGACGTCTATGACCATGAAACCTATGGGCAGTATTATTACCATTCGCACCGCCCGGAAGAGGGCGAACACGGCCATTTCCACCTCTTCGTCCGGCGCGAGGCCATTCCCGACCGGATGCGCCCCATCCCCTTTGCCGGTACCGATGAGTGGCCCGAGGGCGACGAGGTCATCTGTCATCTGGGCGCTATCTCCATGGACCAGAAGGGCTTTCCGACGCATCTGTTCACCACCAACCGCTGGGTCACCGGTGAACATTGGTACGGCGCCGCCGACGTGACCGAACTGCTGGACAAATTCGTTATCGACCACACCTTTCCCTCCTGGGCCGTAAACCGCTGGATCACGGCCATGGTGGCCCTGTATCAGCCGCAGATGGCGCAATTGCTGATCGAACGGGATGCCGCCGTGCAGACCTGGTCCGATAGCCATGCGGGCGATGTGCTGGAGGACCGGGATCTGGAGCTGACCTCGAAAATCGCTCTGGACATCCCGCACCAGATCAAGCAAATCAACAAGGCATTGAAAAAATTCTAGGGGAATTTTGAGGAATGGGGATGGATAAAATCACAAAGACCGACGCGGAATGGCGGGCACAGCTGACGGACGAGGAATATCACGTGGCCCGAAAAAAGGGCACCGAACGGCCCTTTGGCCCCGGCTATAACAGCTGTCACGATGCAGGCATCTACACCTGTGTCTGCTGTGGGTTGGAGCTGTTTTCGTCCGAGGCAAAGTTCGATTCTGGCACCGGCTGGCCCAGCTTTCACACCCCCCTGGTGGCGGAGAACGTGGCCGAGGAGTCTGACAATTCCCTGTTCATGCGGCGCACGGAAGTCCTGTGCGCCCGCTGCGACGGCCATCTTGGCCACGTCTTTCCCGATGGCCCTGCGCCTACGGGCTTGCGCTATTGCCTGAATTCGGCTTCCCTGCGCCTGGTTCAGGACGACAAATAGAAAGCACATTCGTATGAGTACGCAGAGCACAAGTATCAAGGCCGTATTGTGGGATTTCGGCGGCGTTTTCACGACATCGCCCTTCGCCGCCTTCGCCCGCTATGAAGAAGAACATGGCCTGCCCAAGGATTTCATCCGTTCCATCAATGCCACCAACCCGGACGCCAATGCCTGGGCCAAGATGGAGCGGAACGAGGTCAGTCACGCGGAATTCGGCGATCTGTTCGAGGCGGAATCCGCTGCCGCCGGCCATGCGGTCAACGGCAGCGAAATCCTGCCCCTGTTGTCGGGCAGCCTGCAGCCCGAAATGGTCACGGCCCTGGAGATTGTCGCCAAGAACTACAAGACGGCCTGTCTGACCAACAACATGCGCACGGGCCATGGCCCCTCCATGAGCCGGGACCCGGAAAAGGCGGCGCAGATCGGCAAGGTCATGGAAATCTTTGAACAAGTGGTGGAATCCAGCCAGGTCGGCATCCGCAAGCCGGAGCCAAAATTCTATCAGATCGCCTGTGAAATGCTGGGCGTGGAGCCGTCCCAGGCGGTCTTCCTCGATGATCTTGGCGTCAACCTGAAACCGGCCAAGGCCATGGGCATGACAACCATCAAGGTTATTTCAGCCGGCCAGGCCATCGACGATCTGGAAGCGGTGCTGGGTATTTCGCTCCGCTAGAACCGCTTGATCCGATAGCCGATACGGGGGAAGCGCACGCAGACTTGGCCGGCTTGATCATCTTCGCGCAGAATGGCGGCGTGGTTGGCCGATAGACTGTGCAGGCGCCCGACGACTTGCGGGCCGCCGCTGGCCGGTTCGATGCCGATCCGATCACCGATCTTCAGTCCCATGGGATCTCCGGGGTCCGCCTGTTCCGGTGTTTGCGGTTCAGCCTTCGCGGCAATTTCCAGCGCCTCCAGATCGCCCAGATCCTCTGGCCGGCCATGGCCGATGTTCTTCACCCGTTGTTCCCAGGCCAGCAGGTTTTGGAATTGGGCCAGGAAGCCCGCGCCCTCCGCCATGCGATCACGCAGGAACCAGACCAGATAATAGGCCAGGGCATCGGGCAGGCCGGGTTCGGCCCCCAGCATGAAATCGCGGGCGGCGACACGTTTGTCCATCCAGCCGAATTGTGCCCGGATATTGGTCAAACATTCGGCGTATCTGTCCTTGATATTTTCCAGGCTGAAATCCGGGCCGAAATACAGCGGGCCGCGGTCGGCCAGGAATTCCGGCGGCATGTTGGGGCTCATCTCCACCAACGCCACGTTGATGACATCCTGGAACAGCGGCCCATCGGTCCATTGCCCGACGCCCCATGCCATGCCGGCGGCGCCGCCGGGAAATAATGTCGGCTCTGGAAAGCGGCGCTCCAACTCGCGAATAATGCATTTGGTATCGCAATAGATATCGGCGCCGATCTGCATCACCGGCGTCAGGCGATAGCCCCCGGTCAACGGCATCAGGTTCGGTTTCGGCGGCAGGCGCGGAATTTCCACGGATTTCCAGGCAAGATTTTTCATGCCCAGCACGACACGGACCTTTTCGCTGACCGGTGATTGCGGATAGTGGTGCAGTATGACCTGATCTTGGCTCATTGATGTTTCCCCTGAATTAAGCAAGGGAGTTGTAGCCGGCCCGCAACAGCCCGCAAGGCACATTTTGGTGATCGGATCGCCAGATGCCGCATCGTGCCTACCGCATCCCACAGCCATGCTTGCTGGCCGCCGCCTTCAAACCCCGGCTGCAGACGACCGCGCGGGCGGCCCAAATCACCAAGTCGGCGATCACCGAACTGCAAATCGTGCCGTTAAATATCTGAGACGAAAATGACCATGGTCAAGGACGGTTACTTCGGAGCTTCTAAGGTCTGCAATATTACGCGTGTTCTCGGGAGCGGAGATGTCTTTATCTTTTTCGATATTGTCTACTGGTGGGCTGGCCGCTGTTGCGCCGGCGTTCGGATCTATTTCCGGCCACACGGCGGATGCGCAATCTATGGAAGATTTAAAGGAAGTTAAATCTGAATTTAGGCGCAAATATCAACCAAGGTTGGATGTGCGGCGCGACGAAATGTTAGAACAGGCGGGTGACGAAGTCTGGTTCTCTGTCTGGAATTCCGCCAGCCAGGAATCGACCATCGTCATCGTCGACGACAGGACCCGGAAGTTGAAACATGTCATCCGTGACAAGCGTCTGGTCACCCCGACCGGCAAGTTCAACTTTTACAATACGCGGAAGGACGTCTATTAAGATGTTTGACGGGACCGAAAAGTTAACCTTTTCGATCGCATCATCCGCTACTATCTATGTGGATTAACTATACCTAAACGACGCGTGATGGCGGGGGACGCTTTAGATGACCAAAGCGAGTACAGTATTTCTAGTTGGCGCCGGTCCGGGGGATCCGGAACTGTTGACTATGAAGGCGCACCGATTGCTGCAGGCCGCCGAAGTGGTGGTCTATGACCGCTTGGTTTCGGCTGAAATTCTGGCTCTGATCCCGTCGGGCACGACATTGATCAGCGTTGGCAAACAGCCCCGCAACCATTCCGTCCCGCAGCCCGAAATCAACCAATTGCTGGTCCGTTTGGCAAAATCCGGGCGCAATGTCGTGCGCCTGAAGGGCGGCGATCCTTATGTCTTTGGCCGCGGCTCGGAAGAGGCCATGACCCTGGTCGAAAATGGCGTGCCATTCGAAGTGGTGCCGGGCATTACCTCGGCCTCGGCCTGTTCGGCCTCCGTCGGCATGCCGCTGACCCATCGCGGCCTGGCCACGGGCGTGCGTTATCTGACCGGCCATTGCCGGGAAGACAGCGAGCTGGATTTCGACTGGCGGGGCCTGGCCGATCCATCGACTACCCTGGTGATCTATATGGGCATGGCCAATGTGGAACAGATCACCACGAATTTGATTGAACACGGCGCCGACCCGGAATTACCCGCCGCCGCCATCAACAATGGCAGTACGCCGGCGCAACGGCACATTGTCTCCACGTTGGAAAGCCTGGCCAGCGACGCGAGGGCCGCCGAGTTTAATGGACCGGTATTGTTCGTCGTCGGTCAAGTCGTGGCTCTGCATGCCATTTTGGGCGCGCAGCCGGATGCCAATCAAGATCAGGCCCCAGGTGCCGAACAGGACGATGAACAGCCGAATTCCGCCGTGGGCAGCTAGCGCCTTTCTGACAGCCGCCTTTACCGCTACCTTGACTGCCGCCGCGACAACCCCAGTTTGGAGCGAAGGAAGCATCTCGGAAACGCGGCAGAAGGAATTGCTGTATCTCTTGCAACAGGATTGCGGCTCCTGCCATGGCCTGACCCTCAAGGGCGGCCTTGGCGGTCCCCTTTTACCCGCCAACTTGGCGGATAAACCCGATGATGCCCTGGTTGAGGTTATCATGCAGGGTCTGCCCGGTACGCCCATGCCACCCTGGCGGTTCCTGCTCAAGGAAAAGGAGGCCGCCTTCCTGGTGCGGGCCATGAAGTCGGGCCAAACTTTGAAAATAGAGCAATGAAAGCCGAACAATGAGGATCCTTGCGAAAATTTCCGCCGTTCTGGCAACTGCCGTTCTGCTTGTCTCGGCCATGGCCAATGGCCATGCCGATGATGCTTCCATACTGCGCGGTACCGGCGATCTGGGCCTGGTGATCGAACGCGCCCATGGCAGCATCCAGATTATCGATACCACACACCGCGCGGCCCTGGGCCGGGTCAAGGGCCTGGGCGATCTCAGCCATGCCTCCGCCGTCTATTCACGGGATGGGCGCTACGCCTACATTTTTGGCCGCGATGGCGGCTTGAGCAAGGTTGATATTTTGCAACAGCGGATCGTCAAGCGGATCGTACAGGGCGGCAATAGTATTGGCGGCGCGATCTCCCAGGACGGCAGCCTGGTCGCCGTCTCCAATTACAAGCCGGGCGGGGTCAAGGTGTTTAATGCGGCCACGCTGGAGCAAGTGGCCGATATTCCGGCCCAGGCCAGTGACGGCAGCGGCCTGTCCAAGGTGGTCGGCCTGGCCGACGCGCCGGGGCAGCGCTTTATCTTTTCGTTGTATAACGCGGGCGAAATCTGGATCGCTGATTTTTCCGACCGCGCCAACATGCGGCTCACGAAACACACGGACATTGGCGAACTGCCCTATGACGGCCTGATTACCGATGATGGCCGTTATTACATCGCCGGCCTGTTTGGCGAGGATGGCATGGCCATGCTGGATTTGTGGCAGTCCGAGAAAGGCGTGCGCCGCATACTCGACGGCTATGGCCGGGGCGAGGAGAAGTTGCCGGTCTACAAGATGCCCCATCTGGAAGGCTGGGCCCGCGCCGGCGATGTGATTTTCCTGCCCGCCGTGGGCCGGCACGAAGTCCTGATGGTGGAACCCGGCAGCTGGAAAGAAGTCGGGCGCATCGCCGTTCATGGCCAGCCGATCTTTGCCGTGGCACGGCCCGACGGGCGCCAGGTCTGGGTCAATTTCGCCCATCCGCGAAACGACACGGTGCAGGTCATCGATGTGCCCAGCCGCAAGATCGTGCACGAATTCAAGCCGGGCAAGGCGGTGCTGCATCTGGAGTTCACGCCGCGCGGCGAACAGGTATGGATTTCCGTACGCGATGCCAACCGGGTCGATGTCTATGACACCGAAAGTTTCAAACAGCTGCGGACCCTGCCGGCACAAAAACCATCGGGCATTTTCCTTACCGCCCGGGCCAATCGGATCGGCTTGTAGCGCCATGCCCACCGTGCAATCCATCACGGAGCAGGAGCGGGCGCTGCTGAACGGCTATCAGCGGGACTTTCCCCTGGAACCCCGCCCTTACGCGGCCATGGCGGCGGCCATGGGGATGGACGAGGATGCCCTGCTGGCCATGCTGCGGGATTTGCGGGAACGCGGTATCCTGGGCCGGGTCGGCGTCACTGTACGGCCCAACAGCGCCGGTGCCTCCACCCTGGCGGCATTGGCGGTGCCGCCGGCGCGCCTGGATGAAGTGGCCGAACAAGTCAGCGCCCTACCTTCGGTAAATCATAATTACGCCCGCGAGCATGATTTTAATCTCTGGTTTGTCCTGACCGCCGCCGATGACGCCGGGTTGGATGAGGCCCTGGCCCAGATCGAAAACGAAACCGGTCTGATGCCCATAAAGCTGCCCCTGGACGCGGAATATCACATCGATCTGGGATTCACTCTATGATCGAACTTGCGGACCAGGATCACCAGCTACTGGCGCGCCTGGCCGATGGGCTGCCCCTGGTATCCCGGCCCTATGCCGAATTGGGTGCGGAATTGGGTCTGTCCGAGGATGATGTTATCGCCTGCCTGCGCCGCCTGGTGGACGGCGGCGTCATCCGCCGTTTCGGCCTGATCGTACGGCATCATGAATTGGGCTATCGGGCCAATGCCATGTCGGTCTGGGATGTGCCCGATGACCAGGTCGATGCCCTGGGCAAGGATCTGGCCGCCTACCCTTTCGTTACCCTGTGCTACCGCCGCCGCCGCCAGCCGCCGAACTGGCCCTATAATCTATTCGCCATGGTGCACGGCAAGGAACGGGCCCATGTGCTGAGCCAGATCGCGCAGCTGAATGAACAACTTGGCCTGGAACATCTGCGCCACCACGTCTTGTTCTCCACCAAACGCTATAAACAAAGCGCGGCCCGCTTCGGCGGCCGCGGCATGGCGAAGGCCGGCTGATGACGGAAAAACACACATTGGACGAGATCGACCGCCGGATCATTAATAGCCTGCAGGGTGGCTTTCCCATCTGCCCATCGCCCTATGCCGCCGTGGCAAATGACATGGGCATTGACGAGGATGACCTGCTGCACCGTTTGCAGCGTCTGCGTGACGACGGTCTGTTGAGCCGCTTCGGGCCCATGTATCACGCCGAAAAACTGGGCGGTGCCCTGACCCTGGCCGCGATTTCCGTACCCGAGGCGCGCTACGACGAAGTCGCCGAACAGGTCAATGCCCACGCCGAGGTCGCCCATAATTACGCCCGTGAACATCAGCTGAATATGTGGTTTGTTCTGGCAACGGAACAATTTTCGCGGATTGATGAAGTAATCGCCGAGATCGAGGCGGAAACCGGTCTGAAGGTCTTTAACATGCCGAAAAAGGAAGAGTACTTTATCGGCCTGAGATTTGAAGCATGAACGGCATCGTGGACGAAACCGACCGGCGCATCATCGTCGCCACCCAGGGTGGTTTGCCCCTGGTCGCGGAACCTTATCAGGCGGTGGCCGATGAATTGGATATGGATGTCGCCGACGTCATGGCGCGCATGCAGCGGATGCTGGACGGCGGCCTGATCCGCCGCATCGGCGCCGTGCCCAACCATTATGCCCTGGGCTACCGTGCCAACGGCATGTCGGTCTGGGATGTGCCGGACGAAGATATCTCGGACATTGGCAAAATGGTTGGGGATCTGGATTTCGTCTCGCACTGCTATCATCGGCCCCGGCATTTGCCGTATTGGAGCTATAATCTGTTTGCCATGGTGCATGGCCGGGATCGGGATGAAGTATCGGACAAAGTAGAACGAATCGCAAAGTTGATGGGGATCAAGGATCGCGGGCACGAGATTTTATACTCTCACCGCATCCTGAAAAAGACGGGTTTGCGTTTCACGGCCTGAGTTCGAGTGAGATAGGCCGCCAGTAATAGACCGCCTGCAATAAATTTGGGGACACATTCATGATTCGTATTAGCCAGTATATGCGCGAAATCAACTCGCCCACGCCGCTGCCGGCACCCGGCGCGCCAAGGCGCGGGCCGTCCGGGCCGGTGGTGATCTGGAATTTGATCCGGCGCTGCAATCTGAACTGCAAGCATTGCTATTCGATCTCCGCCGATACGGACTTCGCGGGCGAATTGAGCACGGACGAAATTTTCACCGTGATGACGGACCTGCGCGGCTTTGGCGTGCCGGTGCTGATCCTCTCGGGCGGCGAGCCGCTGTTGCGCCCGGACATTTTTGAAATTTCGGCTAAGGCCAAGGAGATGGGATTCTACGTCGGCCTGTCGTCGAACGGCACCCTGATCAACGGCGAAAATATCGAGGCCATAAAGGATGCCGACTACAACTACGTGGGCGTCTCCCTAGACGGTATCGGCGCCACCCACGATGCCTTCCGCCGCAAGGAGGGCGCCTATGATACGTCCCTGGCCGGCGTGCGGCTGTGTCTAGAGGCCGGGATCAAGGTCGGTCTGCGCTTTACCATGACCATGGATAATGCCCATCAGTTGCCCAATATGCTGTCCCTGGTCGAGGCGGAAAATATCGATAAGTTCTATCTTTCGCACCTGAATTACGCCGGGCGGGGCAACCGCAACCGGGCCGACGATGCCCAGCACGCCAACACCCGCCAGGCCATGGACCTGATGTTCGATACCGCCTGGGATCATGTTCAGCGCGGACTGGATACGGAATTCGTCTCCGGCAACAACGATGCCGACGGGGTTTATCTGCTGTTCTGGCTGCAAAAACGCTTCCCCGACCGGCCCGAACTGCTGGCCCATATGCGCGCCAAGCTGGCCCTGTGGGGCGGCAATTCCTCCGGCGTCAACGTTGCCAATATCGACAATCTGGGCAATGTGCATCCCGATACCATGTGGTGGCATTACGATTTGGGCAATGTCCGCGAACGGCCATTTTCCGAGATCTGGGTCGATACCTCCGATCCCATCATGGCCGGCTTGAAACAGAGCCCGCGCCAGGTCAAGGGCCGTTGCGGGGCCTGCCAGTATTTCGATATCTGCGCCGGCAACACCCGTGTGCGCGCCCTGCAACTGACCGGCGATGCCTGGGCCGAGGACCCTGCATGTTACCTGAACGATCAGGAAATCGGTATCGAGGACGGCGGCGAACGCCTGACCGTGACGCCCTATACGCGGGAGAGCCAACGTGCGCTGGGTCTTTAGTTTAGTCGTACTGCTAGGTCTCGCTTCGACGCCGGCCCTGGCCAGTCAGGCCAAACCTGGCGAGGCCGCCGCCAACGCGAGCGCGTTGTACGCCGAACATTGCGCGGCCTGTCATGGCGCCGACCGCCTGGGACAAAGCGGGCCGGCCCTGCTGCCGCAGAACCTGCGCCGGCTGCGCCAGGCCAAGGCGGTCAAGGTCATCAACAAGGGCCGCATCGCCACCCAGATGCCTGGTTTCAGCGAGGTTTTGCAGGCGGACGAAATCGCCGCCCTGGTGAAGCTGATCTATACCCCCCTGAGCACGCGGCCCGTATGGGGCAAGGCCGAGATCCAGGCCAGTCGGGTGGTCGAGAAAGATGCCCTGAACCTGCCGAACAAACCGGTCTTCAATGCCGATCCGCTGAACCTGTTCGTGGTGGTGGAAACCGGCGATCACCACGCGAGTATCCTGGATGGCGACAGTTTCGAAAGGCTGCATCGTTTCCCAACCCGCTTTGCCCTGCATGGTGGGCCGAAATTTTCGCCGAAAGGCCGTTTTGTCTATTTCGGCTCCCGCGATGGCTGGGTCTCCAAGTATGATTTGTATAATTTCAGGCTGGTGGCCGAGGTCCGCGCCGGCATAAATATGCGCAACATCGCCATTTCCGCCGACGGCAAGTATCTGGCGGCGGCGAATTATCTGCCCCATTCCATTGCGCTGTTGGACGCCCACGACCTGTCATTGCTGAAACTGATTCCGGTGGTGGACTATTTCAAGAAGAAAACCTCGCGGGTTTCCGCCGTCTATCAGGCCCGCCCGCGCAATTCCTTTATCGCCGCCCTCAAGGATGTGCCGGAAATCTGGGAAATCTCGACCGACCCCAACGCCCCGCCGGTGGTCACCGGCCTGGCGCACAGCAACGAACAGGGCCACGAGGAGACTTTGACGAACAACAACAAGGGCCTGTTCGCCCTGCGCCGGATGCTGATCAAGGAACCCCTGGACGACTTTTTCTTTGATCCGCCCTACCGCAACCTGATCGGCTCCTCACGGGACGGCAAGCATGGCATTGTCGTCAATCTGAATGTGGGCAAGGAAATCCGCAGCGTCGGCCTGCCGGGCCTGCCGCATCTCGGCTCGGGCATCACCTGGGAATGGCAGGGCCGGCCGGTTATGGCGACGCCGCATCTACGCGGCGGCCAGGTCTCCGTGATCGACATGGAGGAATGGAAGGTCATTAAAAGCATCAAGACCAAGGGACCGGGATTCTTCATGCGCGGCCATGAAAACAGCCCCTACGCCTGGGTCGATGTTTTTTTTGGCCCAAACCGGGATCTGATGCATGTCTTCGACACGCGTAGCCTGGAGATCATCAAGACCCTGCGGCCGGCGCCGGGCAAAACCGCCGCCCATGTGGAGTTTACCCGCGACGGCTCCCACGCCCTGGTTTCGATCTGGGACATGGACGGCGCCCTGGTGGTCTATGACGCCAAGACCCTGGAGGAAGTGAAGCGTATCCCGATGGTCAAACCGTCCGGTAAATACAATGTCTTCAACAAGATTACCCTGTCCGCCGGCACCTCCCATTAGGCATCGGCATGGGAAGAACGGCAGCCTGCTGATCGTGGTCGGCCACGGTACGGGCACGGCGGCCGGTGATGCCACGCTGCACGCCCTGGCCGCTGATCTTGGGGCGCGGGAGGGCTTTGCCCGGGTCAGGGCCGCCGTGTTGCGCGGCACGCCCGCGCTCGGGGATGTTCTGAGCCAGCTCGACACCGGGCCGGGCGCTCAATTGCCTTGCCTGCTGCCATTCATGATGAGTGACGGTGTGACCTTCCGTCAGGGCCTGATGGAGGCCATGGCCCATATTCCAGGCCCGCGAAGGCCGCTCTTGTATCCCCCCCTGGGACTGAACCCAGGACTGGCCGAATTGATCGCCAGGCGGGGCGAAAAGGCGGCCAGGGCGGCGTCCTGGAAAGCGGCGGATTGCCGGCTGCTATTGATTGCCCATGGCTCGCTACAGGATCCGGCCTCGGCCCAGGCCGCGCGGGCACATCAGGAACGCATCGCCGCCCAACATGGATTTGCCACCGTCGAAGTGGCGTTTTTGGATCAACCGCCGCATTTGGACGAGGTTCTGGCACGGAATGGCGGCCCGGTGCTTGGCGTCGGCCTATTTGCGGGCGAAGGCCGTCATGGCGCCGAGGATATGAAAAAGGCTTTTGCCCTGGCCGCCTGTCCGGCCCGTTATTGCGGCACCATTGGCGGCGATCAAGGCCTCGCCGCCCTGGCCGTCGAGCACCTGAAAACCGAGCCCCAAACAAGCCTGTAGCCCGACCTGCGTTAGCTCCGCGGACCGTCCAGATCTTTGACGCGGGTCAAGGCGGCAATTCGCACTTAAGAATAGGTTTACATTCGAAGCAGGAGTTGGCGGATTGGCTAGAAATTTAAAAAACGAGAAGCCGCGCAAGCGGGAACCTCTGGTCCTGGAGCTGATTCCGGAGAACCTGTTGCGCGAGCCTATCGAGTATATTTTTGCCGATCACTACCGTATGCGCCAGATCATCGCCACCATGGACAGGTTTCTCGTCGATGGCGTCTATGCCCAGCCGCCGACAAACGACGGTCTGATCGCCGACATGACGGTTATCGAGGCCTATTTGCGTAACGAGCTGCCGCCGCATATCGCCGACGAGGAAGAAGATCTGTTCCCCTGTCTGGAGCGGCGCAGTCAAGGCGACAACGAGACAAAACAGATCCTGGCCACCCTGCATCAGGAGCATGAGGAAGACTTTGCCTTGCTGCCGCCGCTTATTGACGGCCATTCGGATTTGTTGGCCGGCCGGCCGGTGGCCGAACGGGAGCTGTTTGAAACCTCCGTCGTCCGCTTCGTGGAAACCCAGCGGCGCCACGTTATCTGGGAGAATAATATTGTTCTGCCCCTGGCCCGGCGACGGCTCAGCGCCGAGGATATGGAAAAAATCGGCCGTGACATGGCGGCCCGCCGGGGTCTTGAATACCCGGCCTAATAGTTCGTTTACGGACGCAATGCTATATAATTGCAGTAATGAATCAGCCCCTTCCTGAAAATGGCGCGACCAAAGGTGTAATCGGCCGATTCCTTCGGCTGTTTGTGCCTGTTGCCGTTATCTGTGTTGGCGGGGCGATTGTCCTGTTTCGCTCGGAACTGGATACCGACCTGACAAAAATCCGCGCCTCGGAAACCATGTCCGTGCAACTGGGCGTCAGCTCCATTAGCCGCGCGGTGCAAACAATAACCAGGGATACAGCCTATCTGGCGGCCCAGGGACGATTGCTGGACGAGCTGTCGAATTCACGGGTAGAGGCCGATGGCTATCTTGCCGCGGACTGGCTGACTTTTTCCCGGACCAGAGGAATCTATGATCAAATCCGCCTGCTTGATGCGACTGGCCAGGAACGTGAGCGGGTAAATTTTAATGGCGGATATCCCGCTAGCGTCGCAAAAGAGAAACTGCAGAATAAAGGCAAGCGCTACTATTTTACCGATACGATCAAGCTGGGCCGAGGCGAGTTTTTTATCTCGCCGCTTGATCTAAACATCGAAGGCGGCAGGGTGGAGACACCGATCAAGCCAACGATACGTATTGGCACCCCTGTTTTTGACAGACGGGGACGGAAGAGCGGCATCGTCCTGCTGAACTATTATGGCGACAGAATGCTCGGCGAATTTGGCCGCACCATGGGCGCGAATAAGGCCAGGGCCTGGCTGCTGAATAATCAGGGATTCTGGCTGAAGGGGCCGTCTGATGATCTGGAATGGGGTTTCATGCACCAGCGGCCGGATGCATCCATGGCGCATCGCTATCCGGACGCATGGCAACGGATACTTGCGGCCGATCAAGGGCAGTTCGAGAATGAGCAGGGCCTTTGGACCTTCGCCACCGCCGTTCCACTGATTGAGGGGCAAAAGACCTCTTCCGGCACCCACGAAGCCTTTGCCCCCAGCAGATCGGAGTTGGAAAGCCGCGACTATTTCTGGAAGGCGGTGCTCTTGCTGCCACGGGAGGCCTATCGCGGCAGCATGTGGCAGACCGGCGTCAATATATTGGCGGCGGCGGCCATTCTGCTTGCCGGCCTGTTCATCGGCTGCTGGCGCCTGGCCAGCGCCTGGGTCCGCCAGGAGCAGGCCGAGGCGGAGGTGCGCCGGATCAACCAGGGCCTGGAAGTCATGGTGGACGCGCGGACGGAGGAACTGAGGACAAAGAACGATGAGCTGGAAAGCCTGATCTATGTGGTTTCCCATGACCTTCGCGCGCCCATCCTCAAGTTCCAGGAATTCAGCGCCTTGTTCGAAAAGCTGGTCCGCAACGTCGAGGAGCGCCTGAAGACAGACGAGCCATCGGTCCAGGAACTGGAAACGATCGCCGCGCAGCTCGGCGGACAGATCCCGGCATCACTGACGACGATGCTCGAAAATACTGACCGGATGTATCCGCTGGTCAATGGTTTGCACCATATCTCGCGTGCCAATCGAGCCATCCTCGACATTCAGCCCTTGGACATGAACGCCATGCTGTCGAAAATCGCCGCGGAGCTGGACGCCGAGCTAAGGGCTACGGGCGGTACGATTGAAATTGCCGATCTGCCCGATTGCATGGGCGATGCGGCGCATCTGGAGATGGTTTTCACCAACCTTCTCGGCAATGCCATTAAATACCGCCATCCCGATCGTCCCCCCGCCGTGCGGATCTCAGGCGAGATGACGGACGGCCGCGCGGTCTACGAGGTCTCCGACAATGGGGTGGGTTTCGCCGCCGAGCATTGCCAGCATGTCTGGGATCTGTTTTACCGCCGGGTGCTGATGGGCGAAACGGAAGGCCAGGGCCTTGATCTGACCCTGGTCCGGCGCATCGTGGAGCGCCATCACGGACGCATATCCCTGGAATCCGAGGAAGGCGTCGGCAGCCGGTTTCTGGTCGCCCTGCCCCCCGCGGCACAAGGCGAAACGGTTACAGAATAAACTTCGACAGATCAGCGTTTTTAGCCAAATCGCCCATGTTGTCGCGCACGTATGCGGCATCAATGGTCACGGTTTCGCCGGGCCGATCCGTGGCGGTAAAGCTGATTTCGTCCAGCACGCGCTCCAAAATCGTATGCAGACGCCTGGCGCCGATATTCTCCACGTTCTGGTTGACCTCCGCCGCAACGGCGGCGATTTCGTCGATGGCGTCATCGGCGAATTCCAGGGTCACGCCCTCGGTATCCATCAGGGCGACATACTGCTTGATCAACGAAGCTTCCGGTTCCAGCAGGATGCGCTTGAAGTCATCCGCGCCCAGGGCC
The DNA here is from genome assembly GCA_964590195.1 of uncultured Rhodospirillaceae bacterium. Classification (GTDB taxonomy): domain Bacteria; phylum Pseudomonadota; class Alphaproteobacteria. The sequence continues at coordinate 61,219 of CAZPWJ010000015.1, forward strand.
GACAGCTCCACCCGAATGGGCAGGCGGCCCTGTAACTCGGGCAACAGGTCCGACGGCTTGGCCAGATGGAAGGCGCCCGAGGCGATGAACAGGACATGGTCGGTCTTGATGGCGCCATACTTAGTGGACACGGTGGTGCCTTCCAACAGGGGCAACAGATCCCGCTGCACTCCCTCGCGGCTGACATCGCCGCCCGAGCGTTCCGAGCGCGCGGTAACCTTGTCAATCTCGTCCAGGAAGACGATGCCGTTTTCCTCCACTGCCTGCAAGGCATCGCGGACCAGGGCCTCTTCATCCAACAGCTTATCGGATTCCTCCGCCACCAGGACGTCATAGGATTCCGCCACCGTCAGACGCCGGCGCTTGGTGCGTTCGCCGCCCAGGGCCTTGCCCAGCATATCGTTCAGATTCAGCATGCCCATCTGGGCCCCGGGCATGCCCGGCACCTCGAACGTGGGCAAGCCGCCACCGCCGGTGTCGGCCAGGTCAAGTTCGACCTCTTTTTCCGCCAGCTCGCCTTCGCGCAGTTTCTTGCGAAAGGCATCGCGCGTGGACTCGGATGCGGTATCGCCCACCAGGGCATCAAGCACGCGTTCTTCCGCTGCCAACTCGGCCTTGGCCTGAACGGTTTCACGGCGTTTATCGCGCATCATGGTCAGGGCGATTTCCACCAGATCGCGGACGATCTGTTCCACATCCCGGCCCACATAGCCGACTTCGGTGAACTTCGTGGCTTCAACCTTGACGAACGGCGCGCCGGCCAGCCGCGCCAGACGGCGGGCAATCTCGGTCTTGCCGACGCCGGTGGGGCCGATCATCAGAATATTCTTCGGCATTACCTCTTCGCGCATATTGCCTTCCAGCTGCATCCGCCGCCAGCGGTTGCGCAGGGCGATGGCAACGGCGCGTTTGGCATCGTTCTGGCCGACGATAAAACGGTCGAGTTCGGAAACTATTTCCCGAGGGCTGAATTCTGTCATGTGTCGCTTTCGGGACTTAGGGATTCCACGGTAACATTTTCGTTGGTGTAAACGCAGATGCCGGCGGCAATCTGCATGGCGCGGCGGGCAATGTCCTCCGACCCCATGTCGTCCCGGTCGATCAGGGCGCGGGCCGCCGCCAGGGCGTAGGAGCCGCCCGAGCCGATACCGATCAGGCCGTCCTCGGGTTCCAGCACGTCGCCGGTACCGGTCAGGACCAGCGAGGTATCCACATCCGCCACCGCCATCATCGCCTCCAGACGGCGCAGATAACGGTCGGTGCGCCAATCCTTGGCCATTTCCACCGCCGCCCGGGTCAGGTTGCCGGGATGCTGTTCCAGCTTGCCCTCCAGGCGCTCGAACAAGGTAAAGGCGTCCGCCGTGGCGCCGGCGAAACCGGCGACGATCTTGCCCCCCGTGCCCAGGCGCCGCACCTTGCGGGCATTGGCCTTGATCACGGTCTGGCCCAGGCTGACCTGGCCGTCGCCGGCCATGACCACCGTATCACCCTTGCGGACGCACAAAATCGTCGTGCCGTACCAGGTTTCGCTGTTCGTATGATCCACGTGTTCAGTATCCTTTGTGTCAGGCCCTTCATGTATGGCGAAACGCCGATCTATTCAAGCTTCGCGAATTCCAGGCGCGAAGCAATCAAGGTTAACGAACGGCGCACTGGCGATTGCCGCGCCGGGCTGTTATACCGCGCGGTATATACAGAGCAGTCGGGAAATGACTTCCGGCGGCAGTAAGGAGCAGAGGCCATGCGCCAGGCCAAGGTGGAACGCAATACCAAGGAAACCCAGATCACCGTCGAGGTGAACCTGGACGGTACGGGCAGCTATGACGTGCAGACCGGATTGGGCTTTCTTGATCATATGCTGGAGCAGCTGTCGCGCCACAGCCTGATCGACCTGACGGTCCGGGCTGACGGCGATTTGCACATTGACGGCCACCACACCACCGAGGATACCGGCCTGGCCATTGGTGAGGCGATCCGCCAGGCCTTGGGCGAGCGTACGGGCATTGTCCGCTATGGCAACGCCGTGGTGCCCATGGACGAGACCCTGACCCGGGTGGCGCTCGATCTGTCGGACCGGCCCTATTTGATCTGGAAGGTTGCCTTCAATCGTCCGAAACTGGGCGATATGGACACGGAACTGTTCCGCGAATGGTTTCAGGCCATCAGCCAGGCCGCCGGCATCACCCTGCATGTGGAAGTGCTGTATGGCGAGAACAATCACCACATGATCGAAAGCTGCTTCAAGGCCCTGGCCCGCAGCCTGCGCCAGGCGGTGGAGATCGACCCTCGCCGGGCCGATGCCGTGCCCTCGACCAAGGGCGTCCTGGGCGGCAGCCTTTAAAGAGGGCTATTGATGCGCCTCTATACGGTTCAGCACCGGCCAGCCGGTGACAGCGCACAAGATCCGGACGTGGTCCTGATCAAGGAAGGCTTTTGCTGGCCGGCCTTGTTCGTCCCGTTTCTGTGGCTGCTGTACCGTGGGCAATTCTGGGGCCTCGTGGCCTATCTGGGGCTGACCGCAGGATTGTCCGCCGTGGCTTATGGCGCCAGCCTGAACGAGATCGCCGTGCTGTTGCTCTCGCTGGTGCTATCCTTGCTGGTGGCCGCGCAGGCCAACGATTGGCGCCGCTGGCGCTTAAGCGCCAAGGGTTATGAACTGGTAACTGTGGTTGCCGCCGGCAGTTTGCGCCAGGCGGAGGAGATATTTTTTCACCACCGTTGGCAAAACCCCAATGCCGCGTCAACGCCGGCGCCGGTTCCTCTGCCCGCAAGCGCCCTGACCCCGTTCGCCACGCCCTTTGATCCTGTCTGATTGAGTTTGAGAACATCCATGCGTATCGCAATTGTCGACTATGGCTCCGGCAATCTCCGCTCCGCCGCCAAGGCGTTCGAACGCGCCGGCGAGGATCATGACGGCGCGGTCGAGGTCGTGGTGACTTCCAGGGCCGATGTGGTCGCCGCCGCCGACCGGGTGGTGCTGCCAGGTGTGGGCGCCTTTGCCGATTGCCGGGCCGGTCTTGGCGCGGTTGATGGAATGGTCGAGGCGTTGCAGGAATTCGTCCAGCAAAGCGGCCGGCCGTTTCTGGGCATCTGCGTCGGCATGCAATTGCTGGCCGACCGCGGCCTGGAACATGGCGAGCATGCGGGCCTGGGTTGGATCGGCGGCGAGGTTAGCGCCATCGAGCCGGGCGACCGGCGCATGAAGGTGCCGCACATGGGCTGGAACGCCCTGCGCATCAAGGAAACGCCGCCAACGCTGTTCCATGGGATTGATCCGGGCGCGCATGTCTATTTCGTGCATTCCTATGGCTTCGTGCCCACGCAGCAGAGCTGCATTCTGGCCGAGGTGGATTACGGCCCGCCAATTGTTGCCGCCATTGGCCAGGACAATATCGCCGGCACGCAATTCCATCCGGAGAAGAGCCAGGCCGTGGGTCTGCGCTTCATCGCCAACTTCCTTTCCTGGTCACCCTGAATGGTCACCCTAATGAGACGCGTAAAATGAATTTGTATCCCGCCATTGACCTGAAGGACGGCGACTGCGTGCGGTTGCTGCGTGGTGAAATGGATGCCGCGACGGTCTTCAACAATGACCCAGCCGCCCAGGCGAAATCGTTTCAGGATGCGGGCTGCCAGTGGCTGCATCTGGTGGACCTGAACGGCGCCATCGAAGGCCGGCCCGTCAACGGCGAGGCGGTGGCCGCGATCCTTGATGCCCTTTCCATCCCCGTGCAACTGGGCGGCGGCATCCGGGACGAGGCCACGGCGTTGGCCTGGCTGGAAGCCGGCATCCGCCGCGTCATCATCGGCACATTGGCGCTGCGCGAACCTGACCTGGTGGCCGACCTGTGTCGCCGCCATCCGGGCCGCGTCGCCATCGGCATTGATGGCCGGGATGGCCGCGTCGCGGTCGAAGGCTGGGTCGAACAATCGGACAGGCCGGTGATTGATCTGGCCCGCCATTTCGAAGGCGCCGGCGCCGCCGCCATTATTTACACCGACATTGACCGCGACGGCGCCATGCAGGGCCATAACGTTGCCGCGACGTCCCAATTAGCCGAGGGCATCTCCACGCCGGTCATTGCCTCCGGCGGGGTGACTAACCTGGACGATCTGCATGCCCTGCGCGCCGCCGCCGCGACAGGTATCGAAGGGGTGATCGTCGGCCGGGCGCTCTATGACGGCGCCTTTGACGTCGCCGCCGGCCTGGCGGCTTTGTCCGGCGAGGGGGCCTAGGCATGTTGACCAAACGCGTCATTCCCTGTCTCGACGTCAAGGATGGCCGGGTGGTCAAGGGTGTCAACTTTGTCGATCTGGTCGATGCGGGCGATCCGGTGGAGCAGGCCAAGATTTACGACAAGGCCGGCGCCGACGAACTGACATTCCTGGATATCACCGCATCATCGGATAACCGCGACATCATCTATGACGTGGTCAGCGCCACGGCGGAACATTGCTTCATGCCATTGACCGTGGGTGGCGGTGTCCGGGTGGTCGAAGACGTGCGCAAGCTGCTCCTGGCCGGCGCCGACAAGGTTTCCATCAACACCGCCGCCGTTAACCGACCGGAGTTCGTGGGCGAGGCGGCCTTGAAATTCGGCAACCAGTGCATTGTCGTCGCCATCGACGCCAAGCGCGACGGCCACGGCGGCTTCGAGGTCTTCACCCACGGCGGGCGCAACCCCACGGGTATCGAGGTAATCGGCTGGGCCCGGCGCATGGTGGAACTGGGGGCCGGTGAAATTCTGCTCACCTCAATGGACCGGGACGGCACCAAGTCGGGCTTCGACGTGGAATTGACCCGCGCCGTGGCCGATGCCATCAGCGTGCCCGTTATCGCCTCGGGCGGCGTCGGTACCTTGGATCATATGGTCGACGGCATTGTAGAGGGCCATGCGGACGCGGTTTTGGCCGCCTCGATCTTTCATTTTGGCGAATATTCTATTACGGAAGCGAAACAGGCCATGCGCGCGGCGGGGCTACCGGTACGGTTGGAGGCTTAGCGTGCCGACCCTGTACTTATTGCGCCATGGCAACGCCGGTTTTGGCGGCCCAGGGCAGCAGGATCGGGAGCGCGCATTGAATCCGGCGGGACGACAGGCTGCCACCTTGGTGGGGCGGTATCTGGCGCGATTGCCGGCGCGGCTCGATCTGGTCCTCTGTTCCGCCGCCGAGCGAACGCGGCAGACCTGGGCCCTAGTGGCGGCTGAACTGGACAATCCGCCCGAGGCGGAATTCGACGAAGCGCTTTATCTTTGTTCCGGCGCCGCACTGCGGCAACGGGTGGGCGGGCTACCCGAGACGGCGGAAAGCGTCATGATCATCGGTCATAATCCGGGGCTGCACGAAACCGCGTTGTTTTATAGCGGCGCCGGCGGCGGTGATGTGATAGGTCAGTTGCTGCTGGATTTCCCCCCCGCTGGCCTTGTCGGCCTAGAATTTGATCAACCCTGGGCGGCGGCAGCCCAGCAGGCAGCACATTTACGGTTTGTTGTCTCGCCCAAAGAGCTAACCGAGATCTAACTTCAATCCAACGAAAGCTTCCATGATGTCAGAGCAAGAAACAGCGGACCCGGTACGGGGCAGTGAAATCCTCGACCAGCTCTATACAGTCATCGAACAACGGCGCGGCGCCGATCCGTCCGATTCCTGGACCGCCAAGCTGTTGCACAAGGGCGTGCCCAAGATCTGCCAAAAAGTCGGCGAGGAGGCCACCGAAGTCGTGGTCGCCGCCCTGGCGGAAAGCCGGGAAGAGCTGTTGGAGGAAAGCGCCGATCTGCTGTATCACCTGCTTGTCCTATTGGCCGCCAAGGGCGTGCAGCCCGACGAGGTCTATGAGGTGCTGCGCCGCCGCCGCATTGAAATGGACATCAAGAAAAAGACGCAAAAGAAGCTCGAAAAGAAATAGTTCGAAGAGAATTGGGGTAAATGACACGCCATGGCCTATGACCAGAACAATATCTTCGCCCGCATCCTGCGCGGCGAGATTCCCTGCAAGAAAGTGCACGAGAACGAGCACGCCCTGGCCTTTCACGACATCAACCCGCAGATGCCCGTGCATGTTCTGGTGATCCCGAAGGGCCCCTACACCAATCTGGCCGAGTTCAACGCGGGCGCCACGGTGGAGGAAATGGGCGCCTTCATGCGGGCGGTGGCGGAAACCGCCAAGATCGTCGGCGTGGAAGAGTCAGGCTATCGCCTTGTCGCCAACAATGGCGAGGATGCGCACCAGGAAGTGCCGCATTTCCACATGCATATCTTTGGCGGCCGGCGCATCATGGGCCGGATGATCAAAGCGCAGGACTAGGCCCGCCGAAAATTAGGGCGCACCCCGGTCCGCGTAGAATTGGCCTAGAATGTGGCAATTCCGCGAAATTCTTACAACCAGGATCGACTTGTTCTCTTCCCGCAACAATTTTTCCGACAATATTTATGGTAGTTCAATTTCATAACATGAATTACCATAATCCTTGGGAGAAATTGGGGAAGGTGTCGTTGTTATGTCATTTCAACAAGGCTCCGACGATGCGACGGTCGCCGGCACGCATGCGGGCAGACTAGCCGGCTCACGCCTCGATAGAATTTTCAAGCGTGGCGATGGTGTGACAAAGGGTTTGCATCTTCAATTTATCCTCTTCATCAGTTTCGTGTTGATCTCCGCCCTGCCGGTCGTCCTGCTTTCGATCTGGGATCAGCATGCCGCCTTGCGTGATGAATATGACTCGGTCAACGAAAAGCACCTGATCATTGCAAAAAACCTGAGCGGCGTGTTCGAGCGTTATGTTGGCGACGTAAAGGAAGGGTTTCGCTTTGCCGTCCTCGGCGCGGACAACAGCGAACCGAACCAAGCGTCACATCGTTTCCTAAAATCATTGAGTTTTTGTGATGTCAGCATTCTCGACGGCTCCAACGCCGTCATCCGCTCCTTGATGGAGCCCCACGACAGCAAGCCCCCCTATCCCAGCACAGAGGTGATCGCGCGACTGCGTGATGCGGCCGGCCCGGCGAACGGCGATATCTTTGTCTCCAATATTATCCAGGACCGAGGAGCCCCCCTGTTCTTTGTCGTCATGGCGCTGGACCATTCGAGGATCGCGATTGGCAGCCTGACTACCGATTATATTCGCGAGATCCAACGGCAGATCGGCTTTGGCGAGCGTGGCCACTCCATGGTCGTCGATGCAAATGGTGTTGTCGTCGCCCATCCGAACGCGACATGGGAAGAGACATCGAAAGACGCCTCCAGGTTATCAGTGGTCGGCGCCATGATGCGCGGCGAAACCGGCGTGTCGGAATTTTATTCGCCGCCCGTGCAGGCGAACATGATAGCGGGGCATACATCAGTTCCGGGCGTGGGCTGGGGCGTAATGGTGCCGCAGCCAATAGAGGAGCTTGAAAATCGGGCCAGTGAAGGTCAGAAAACAGCCATTCTGGTTACACTGATCGGCATGCTGCTTGCCGCCATCTTCAGTTGGTGGCTGTCCCGCTTTCTCGCCAAACCGATCGTTACCATTGATGACGCCGCGGTCGCCGTGGCATCCGGCGAACTGAAGACCCAGGTGGAAACCCTGCCACACGGCAGCCCGCGGGAGCTGCATAGCCTTTCGGCGGCATTCAACGTCATGGTCGATCAGCTACGCGAGCGCGAAGAACAGCTGCAAGCAACGAAGGACGAGGCGGTCGCCGCGGACCGGGCAAAAACGAATTTTCTTGCCAACATGAGCCATGAACTGCGAACGCCGTTGAACGCGATCATCGGCTTTTCCGAAATGATCAAGCTCGAGACATTTGGTCCCATCGGCGCCGCGCAATATGCTGAGTATGTCAAACATATCAATAGTTCGGGCAATCATTTGCTGCGCGTCATCAACGATGTGCTTGATATGTCAAAGATCGAGGCGGGTCATCTCCAGCCTTCGTACAGCGAAATCGATATGACTGAAGTCGCCGACACCTGTATCACTTTCTTTTCGGAACGGGCGGATAAAGGCCGGGTCGAGCTGAAAGCCCGCATCGGCGATAATTTGCCAAGGATATTCGCCGACGACAGGATGGTTAAACAGATCATCCTCAATCTTCTTTCCAATGCCATAAAATTCACGCCCGAGGCGGGCCTTGTGGAACTATTGATCGATGCCGATGTGCAGCAAGGATGCATTATACGAGTTCGGGATAACGGCATTGGTATGGATCCGGCCAAGCTGGACGTTGTGATGCAGCCCTTTGGCCAGGTCGACGCCAGGCTGGTCCGCAAGTACGAAGGCACTGGCCTGGGCCTGCCACTTGTCAAATCCATGGTCGATATGCACGGCGGCACGCTTGATTTCGATACGGCGCTGGAGCAGGGCACCACTGTTACCATCACCCTTCCGCTCGGACGTATTGTCGGGAATGGTTAGGCTTGGCGCTTTCGGGACCCGGCACTTGAAGGACGTATACCGGTCACCATGTTCGACGGTTTTCAAGACAGAGCGCGGGCGCTCCCATTAAGGATGTCGAAGCTTTATCCAGCTATGATGGATTTCGCCTTTCAGTAAATGGTCTCATTGACGCTTTTTTGGAAGGCAGTGACTTCGTTCGGATACGATTAGTCGGGCGATGACAGTGTCGAGTATGGGAAATTTGGGGTTGTAAAATGCGTATTTCAGACATCCTGGAAAAAAAGGATGCATCCATTCATGCGGTCTCGCGGGAGGCGACCGTCGGCGATATCATCAAGCTACTGGCGGATAATGGCATCGGAATAGTGCTTGTGACGGAACAAGACGATCGCTTGGCCGGCATCATTTCCGAGCGCGACATAATAAAGCATCTCGCCCATCGCGGCGCCCTTGTGCTCAGTCAGAAGGCAGGCGAGATCATGACAATGCGGGTCTTCGCCTGTGAGGAAACAAGCAGGGTGGGGGAGATATTGCAGCAAATGAGCGCGCGTTCGATCCGCCATGTTCCGGTCGTTCATGACGGGGTCCCGGTCGGCATCGTCAGCACGCGCGATCTCTTGTCCGCTCAAAGAAAAATCTTGATCGAGGACAACAAGAAGCGGCAGCAAGTGTCTGACCTCATAATGATGTCACAGCTTGACTAATACCAAGGCGCCGTCACAAGGCGGATCATTCAATAAGCTGCACATTGATGTGCACATCGTCGGAATATCGTTGCAATAACGGCCCGATCACTTCGCTGTAGGTGTCCGCGCCGGTGGTGGCGACCTCTTCGGTCAACATTACCTCCACATAGCGGCCAAAGGTCTGATAGTCGGCGCTGCCCTGCACGCCCAATGCGGCGCAATCCAGCACGGCAACCTTGATAACCCGGCGTTTGATGTCGGTTGATGCGCTGGCGGTCGGCACACCGGAGGCCGGAACGATGTTGGCGGGCGAGATCACTTCGTCGTAGCCCGATGGCATGGTGATGCCGCTGGTCGGGTAGATGGTTTTGTTTTCGTTGCGGTAAAAAGTTTCACCCAACTCGTAAAGATAAACCTGATAGCGGGTGTAATCGGCCAGATCCACCGGCGGGGTATCGGAGGGATGGTTCGTGGTCCAATAGCTAACCGGATCCCAAGTGCCATTGCCCAGGATGGTACTGCCCGTCATGTCGGTATCGCGGGGATAATCCATCACGTTCTGGGCCGGCATTTTGGGATTCTGATTGCCCGCGTCCATACGCGCGTTGATACCGTTGCGGGCCTGCTGGGTCTGTCCGCCAGGCGATGTCGTAACGGAGGAGGTGTAGCAAAGGCCAGGGTCGTCGGCCAAGGCGCTGGCAACGCTGGCTGCGCCGCAATTTCCCGAAGAGGGGCATAACAGTCCGAATTGCCCGGGCGCCAAAATGCTGCCGCCAGGGCCGATTTTGGTCAACAGTTGCCGGCCGGCATTGTCCGGATCCAGCAAATCATCGCCGGGGCCGCCGGATTCGGACGGGTTGCAGGCGAAAAAGGGCGGCGCGGCGCAGGTAATGGTCACGACGCCGGCCATTGCCGTGGCCTCCAGGGTAAATTGTTCCGCGATACCGCCGTTGGAAATCGTGTCGAGCACAGGGGCCAGAAATATTGATATCGTGCGCGGCGCAAGGGTAATTTCGGCATAGGTTGCTTCGCTGCTGGACGTCGTCGTGATTTTCGTGGGGTCGATATCATTATAGAAAACGATGTTTTGCACCGAGAGGGCGCCCACCGTCTCCGACAAGCTGGTATTGTTGGTTATGGCGTCGATGGCCGCCGCGGTGGCCCGGGTAATGGCGCCCGTCTGCCCGTCCAGCTGCGCCGCCGCCGAGAGCGCCGCGGCATCGGCGGCATTCTGCATTTGCGAACGCAGTACTACGACCCGGCCAATATCCAGGCCAAGAACGCCGCTTGATAGTGCCAATGTCCCGGCAAAGGCGGTATAAATCGCCGCCGCGCCGCGTTGGTCCCGCGAGAAGCTTGTGATGATAGTGCAGATGCCCGCCCACAAATAAGCGAGAATCCCGTGCCCTGGATTCTTGTCTAATTTTATCATTGCTCATACTTATTGTGTTTAGTGGTTAGCAAAAATAAAATTTCTATTCTTGCCAATTTCAATAAATGATCGCAAAAATTTTACATAGTCGCAGTGAGTTTCATCACATATGACATGGTTTAGTATAAATTTAAGTATAGTTAATATTCATTATCTATAATTTTCTCATGAATACTGGCGCGCGCCTCAGAAAGCTTTGGCGACGGCGCCTATCCCGAAAATTCAGAACCGAGGCTAATACCAAAGAGCAGTAATAAAGACCTATATAG
>CAZPWJ010000016.1:0-71921 GCA_964590195.1 uncultured Rhodospirillaceae bacterium
CGGTGTTTGAATACGAAGGCCATGCCCTGACATCGGCCACGCGCGGTGCCACGGATCTATCCAATCTAGGCGAGGAACCGGCCAAGGATGATGCGGACGAGAGCGAGGCTGCCGGCGACAGTGAACTGGCCACATTGATCGCCCTGATCAAGCAGACCCTAGGCGAAACGGTGAAGGATGTGCGCACCACGGACCGCCTGACCGACAGCGCCGTTTGTCTGGTCGCCGATGACGGCGATATGGACATGCGCCTGGAGCGGATGTTGAAGGCGCACAACCAGCTGAATACGGATTCCGTGCGGATTCTGGAAATCAACCCCAAGCACGACCTGATCAAGAACATGGCCGGTGCCGCCACCAAGGGCGGCGCGGCGGACGATCTTGCCGACCTGGCATTTCTGTTGCTGGATCAGGCCCGTATTATCGAGGGCGAAGCGCTACCGGACGCAGCCGCGTTTTCGCGGCGCATGGCGACCGTCATGGCAAAGGCCGCGGGCTGACAGAGAGGCCGTAACGTGCCAAAATCACACGCTTGATTAACTAGCCAGATGGCGGATAGGTGTGTGATGGAAAAGCTGACGCAGAGTTATACCCACGGGGCCAATGCGGTGCCGCTGATTGGCGAGACCATCGGCGCGCATTTCGATAATGCCGCCGCCCGCTGGGCCGACAGGGAAGCACTGGTGGTGCGCCATCAGAACGTGCGTTGGACATTCGCCCAGTTGAAAGACGCTGTGGATGCCTTTGCCGCCGGCTTAGTGGCCTTGGGTCTGGAGCCAGGCGAGCGTATCGGCATCTGGTCGCAGAATACCGCCGAATGGGCGGTCAGCCAGTTCGCCACCGCCAAGGCCGGGCTGATTTTGGTCAACATCAATCCCGCCTATCGCCTATCGGAGCTGGAATATGCCCTGAACAAGGTGCAGTGCAAGGCGCTGATTATTTCACCCAGCTTCAAGACCTCCGACTATGTGGAAATGGTCCGTACCCTGGCGCCGGAGATCGATAATGCCGAATTGGGCCAGCTGCAATCGGAAAAACTGCCCGACCTGCGCATCGTGATCCGCATGGGCGATGAGGTCACGCCGGGTATGTACAATTTCGCCGATATTGCCGTGTTGGGCGGCAGCAGTCATCGGGAACGGCTGGACGAACTGGCGGGGCAATTGCAGTTTGACGACCCGATCAACATTCAATTCACCTCCGGCACCACGGGTTTTCCCAAGGGCGCCACGCTGACCCATCACAACATCCTCAACAACGGCTATTTCGTGGGCGAGGGCGTCAGCATGGTCGAAGGCGACCGGCTGGGCATTCCGGTGCCTTTGTATCACTGTTTCGGCATGGTGATGGGCAATCTGGCCTGCATCACCCACGGCGCCACCATGGTCTATCCCGGCGAGGGCTTTGACCCGACGGAAGTGCTGGACGCGGTTCAGGAGGAACGCTGCACCATTCTCTATGGCGTGCCGACCATGTTCATCGCCGCCCTGGATCATGCGGATTTCGACAGCTACGACCTATCTTCCCTGCGCAGCGGCATCATGGCCGGCTCCCCCTGCCCGATCGAGGTGATGAAGCAGGTGGTGGACAAAATGAACATGTCCGAGGTCACCATCGCCTACGGCATGACGGAAACCTCGCCCGTCAGTTTCCAGACGGCGGTGGACGATGAATTGGAGCGCAAGGTGGGCACCGTGGGACGCTCGCTGCCGCATGTGGAAAGCAAGATCGTCGATGCCGATGGCCGCATCGTGGCCCCGGGCGAGACCGGCGAGATCCTGACTCGCGGCTATAACGTCATGCTGGGCTATTGGGATGACGAGGAACGGACCGCCGAGTCCATTGACGCGGCGGGCTGGATGCATACGGGCGACCTGGGCACCATGGACGAATACGGCTATGGCAACGTGGTTGGCCGTATCAAGGACATGGTGATCCGGGGCGGCGAAAACGTCTACCCGCGCGAAATCGAGGAATATCTCTATCGCAACGACAAGATCCAGGATGTGCAGGTGATCGGCGTGCCCGACCAGAGATTCGGCGAAGAGCTATGCGCCTGGATCGTCCTGCGCGAAGGCGAGACGGCGGAAGAAAACGAGATCAAGGAATTCTGCCGCGGCCAGATCGCCCATTACAAAGTACCGCGCTATATCAAGTTCGTGGACGAATTCCCCATGACCGTCACCGGCAAGGTACAGAAGTTCGTCATGCGCGACCAGATGATTGAAGAGTTGAACCTGGAAGTGGCGAAGACGGCTTAGAGCAACCTGCCTGATCTAGCCGCCGATGGTTTGAGCCTCGCCGGTGGGAACCGTGTTCTTGCCGGCAGCGCGCTGGCGCTTTTCGTCGACCAATTCCATGATCACGCGGCTGACCCGCTCACCCGCCTTGCCATCGGAATTGTTGACCCAATGATCCAAGGCCAGACAACTGGTTTCGGACAGTTCCGCGCCACGGGATTTCGCCGGCCGCGCAAGCGCCTTTTCCGCCATTATCCTGACCAACTCATCCTCCGAATTGGCCCGTTCCGCAGCCTCACCCAGATCAACCATGAAAGGCGACGCCAGCGGGGTCACCGCTTCATCAAAATGGGGCGAGACCACGTCCACATTAGCCGCCAGGGCCTCGAACAGAGAGCCGCTGTTGATGGTGCACAGCACATCGGATCCGACGATCAGATCAAAGGAGTTGCCGCCGACCAAAACTTCCAGGTTCTCTGGCGGTCCGAAATCCTCTCCCAAACCTTCGTTTAGGGAATCCACAGCCAGCACATGGTTCTTGGACTTGATGATGACATGGATTTCGGGATTCTCCCGGGCGAGACGGATCATGGCGCGGATGCAATTGCGTGACAGGTTGGAAAAATTGATCTTCTCCAACTCCGGATCCAGAGCCTCGAAGCGGTCATCACCACGGCGGCCAAGAACCGGGCAACCGGTCCTGTCGTTGAAGGACATGAACAAGACCGTGGGCCGGCCATCAAGGGACTGATCCTGGCCGGCATGTTCGCGGCGGTATTGGTGAAATCGGTCCAGCCTCGGCGCGCCGGTGGCGACGATACGATCGGCGGGGGCGACGCCGGCATTGATTTCGATGCGCCGCTCGATCTCGTTATAGGTCGTGATCAGCCGACCCTGAAACGGCATCTTCCGCTCCCGGTAGGTCTCCTCGTAAAACGGCTCCACACCCGGCGTCTTGATGCACTCCTTATGCATGGCCACGACGGGAATATCGAAATGACCCAGGGCAGCGGCGAATTCCTGTTCGGCATAGAAACTGAAATTCGCGGTCAAGGCGACGTCGAGTTCGAGGCGCGGCACCAAATGGCGGCAAACCCCGATCATGAAATTTCGGTAGGCCTGTTTCCGAGCCGTGATCGCGGCATCATCCTGGCGGTAATTGTTGTCATCCACCAAATCGCCGAAGAAGTAGTTGGCAATAACCTTTAAGGCCTTGCGGTGCAGGCGCAGGACCTTGAAGCGGCCGTCCATGGCGATGCTGTTTTGCACATCTTCCGCGAAGCCGCTTTTGGGCAGGGTAAGTGCGATGACTGGCTTTCCCGGTGCCTTGGCCTCAAAGACGGTTTGCACCTGCCAGGCCAGCAGCCAAGCGGCCAATCTGGGATAGTCATTGCGGGCAGCCAGGACCAACAGATATTTCGAGGTCATGACGCCGAACATGCCCGGCTTCGTTGCCATCCCAACGATGCGGCGGCGGACAATATGAAAGCCTGAAATAAGGTTCATCAGTTACCGTTTCCCATGATCCGATATGGATCGTTTAGGCCTTTGCCCATGCGGATGCAAGGTCCTAAGCGATTGGCAGTTCAATCGTGTCCAGGCGCGGCAAATTCAACGGGTCGTCCCGTGTAGGATCTACCGTGCCTTCATCGATGGTCAGGCCCAACGCGCAACCGTGCCGACCAACGACCGCGCGGACGCCCGCATCCGAGGCGCCGTAAGGATAACACATCACCCAGTCCTCGGTTTGCGCACCAAGGCTGTTTAAAAACGCCAAGGTGGCCGAGACCTCTTGTTCCTGTTCCTCGGTGCTAAGCAGATTCAGCCGGTAATGTTTCGCGCCATGGCCGCCAATGTACATACCACATTGAACCATCATGCGCAGTTGGTCTTCAGAGGCGTAAAGCTCGCCGGCAAAGGCCTTTTGATCGACCGACACAAAGGTCTGAAACAGCTCGTCGATAAGGATTTTTCTGCTGGCATCCGGCAGCGCCTGTTGCAGCACCTTCTTGATGAACCAAATCTCAGCCGTGTCATAGCGCACCGGCTTTCCATGTTGTTTCCAGTAGACATCAAAGGGATCAATGCCATCCTGGCCACTGCGCGCGTCAATGAACGACTTGATCTCCTTGATGATGATATCGGGATCGGTTTGCGCCGCACGAATAAAATGCGCCTTGTTGACGTCCAGCAATTCACCCTTCACGACCGCGTTGACGGCGGGAAAAAATGCGCCATGCATCTTGCGCTCAAATAACAGCGGCAGGACGTTGGTGTAGTGATCCAAATAGCCGTCATCGAAGGTCAGCCAGATGGCATTGTCCGGCAGGACCGTATCGCCCTTAAAGGCGGCGATGACCTGGTCGGTGGCGACAACTTCATAATGACGCCCGAAATAGTCGATTTGCTGCCTGAATTCCGCAAGATCCCTGCCTTTGATGGCCGGATACCGGCTGTTTTGCAGATCCCGCACGAAATGATAGGTGACGATGGTAAGGGGCATCAGATCCCAATTTCTGCCGTTGGTGAATCGCGCCTCAAAATAACCGAGGCGGCGGGATCGTGAAACCGTGGATTACACCATCTAAACAGAAGCCTACATGGAATCGGAGACGGCGCCGAATGTGAGGGCGGCGGCGGGCTTGGATTTACCTTGCGACATGGCACCCTGGCGGAAGCCGCGGAAGGTGGTGTCCTTTTCCCGATACAGATACTCGATCTGGGCTAACGCCTTGTCGCGGTTGCTATCAAAGAAATTCTCCGCCAGCTGCTTGTTGGCATCTTCCAGGCAGGCATAGACCTCGTCATCGGTCAGTTCCGTGAAGTTGCAGCACAGAAGATCCGAATTCAGATGTTTTCGCTCGTAAAAATCGGCCGGGCCTTCCAATAACCCTTGATCGATCGCCATGTGATAAAGCGGCGAGCCGGGATAGGGCGTCACCGGGCGGATCGTGCGCCGTTGCGCCTGATCGTCATATTTAATCAGGAAATCCACGGCCTTTTGCAGGGTTTCCTTGGTATCGCCAAGATTGCCAAACAACATGTTCAGGCCGGGGCTGATGCCGGCCTCAAGCGTCCATTCCACGCCCTTGACCACCTGATCCGTGCGCAGGCCCTTTTTCATCAGCTTGAGAACATTGTCATCCATGGCTTCGATGCCATAGTTGATGAAGACGCAGCCGGCCCGTTTCATGTGCGCCAACAGCTCGGGCGTGCAATAGTTCAGACGGCCGTTGCAATCCCAGGTGACGGGCAGATTGGCCTTTTCGAAGGCATTACAGATTTCCTCCGTATGGGCAATGGACGTCATCATCAGATCGTCCATGAACGAAATGCGCGTAACGCCATATTCCTTGTAAAGGAACTCAATCTCCGCCAGCAAATCCTCGCCCGATCGGGCCCGGTAGCCAGGGTCCATGCGATAGCAGAAGGTACATTTGAAGGTGCAGCCCCGGGCCGACATCATGGGCAGGGTGAACTCGGTATCCGGCTGGCCGGGCCGCTTCAACAGACGGTAATATTGCATGGGGAAGAGGTGATAGGCCGGCCAAGGAATGCTGTCCAGATCCTCCACCACGCCACGCCGGGGGTTGATCACGCACTTGCCGCCATCGTTATAGGCGATGCCGGAAATCAGGCTCAGGGGCCGTTTGTTGGCGATGGCATCGAACAATTCGACGGCGGTTTCCTCGCCCTCGCCCATGACAATGCAGTCGGCGCCCGAAACCTGCATGAAATATTCCGGCTCCGGCGTCGGGCCATAGCCACCCAAAATATAGAAAGGCCGGTCCTTGGCCTCATTGATGGCTTTCGACAGCCCGACAAGCCGTTGATATTGATAGTACCCCGCGATCAGAGAGATGCAGACCACGTCAAAATGGTTGGCATTCAGAAATTCCGTCAGGTGCTCATCCGGGTAATGATGCATGTCCTGGCTATAGACCTCGACCTCATAGCCTTCTCGTTCCAGAATGGCCGCGATATAGCCGAGTCCCATGGGAAAATGGTGCATATAAGCGCCGTTATCATACACGACCAATAATACCCGCATCATCAGTTTCCCATCTCAAATCTTATGTTTCGAAGGTCTAATTTAACCGCCCCCGCCTTTCATTCCAACAAGGCATCCATGGGTTTGTTGAGGCCCCGGCTTGTTGAGAATGATTCGCGACTACACCCCGCAACATAAGTCATTTAGGTATTCTGTCCAACGGATTATCTGCGTTGCGACAAGCTTTCAGGTCGTTTGACAGCCCGGCGCGGGTCCCGGAAAATAAATTGAGGACGCCCCGACACATGGGCTTTTGTAATCGAGGACAAAATAATGGGTAAACTGGACGGCAAAACAGCGATTGTGACCGGTGCCAGCCGGGGCATCGGCCAGGCCATCGCGGAACTTTTTGCTTCGGAAGGCGCTTCGGTGGCCTGTGCCGCGCGCACCTTGAACGAAGGTGATCATAACCTGGAAGGCTCATTGGGCCGTACGGTGGCGGCGATCGAGGAAGCGGGCGGCAGCGCCAAGGCCTTCGCCGCCGATGTTTCTTCCGAAAGCGATTGTCTGGCCCTGGTCGAAGGCGCCCGCGATGCCTTCGGGCCCATCGATATTCTCGTCAATAACGCCGCCTTGAGCTATTTCATGCCGATCGGCGGCTTTGCCACCAATCACTGGGTGCGTTCGTTCGCGGTCAATGTGCATGCGCCCTTTATATTGGCCAAGGCGGTGCTGCCGGACATGAGCGAAGGCAACCGCGGCGGCGCCATCGTCAACATCGGCTCCGGCGCGGCGATCGGCCCGGGCCGCGGGCCCTATGACAATCCCGCACCTCGGGGCAACACCATGTATGGCGCCACCAAGGCAGCCCTGGAACGCTTTACCCAAGGGCTTGCGGAAGAGGTCGCTGCCCAGGGCAACATCGCCGTTTCCTGCGTTTCGCCATCGAAAGTCGTGCCAACGCCGGGCACCGTCTATCACCATCTTGTCGACGGCATGGATGATCCGAGGGGCGAAGCACCCGATTACATGGCCCGCGCCGCCTTGTTATTGGCCAGCGAGGAAGCGGCAAAGGTCAACGGCCGGGTGACTTACAGCCAGCTGATCCTGGGCGAATTCGGCTGGATCGAAAACCCGGTCGGGCGCGGCATCGACAGTAAAGGCTCCGGCTATTCGGAGATATGATCCGGGCCGGGCCTTTCGCCTCGATTTTTTTGGCAGCGGCGTCAGTAGCCTTTGTAGTTGCCGGGCCGCTTCTCCTTGAAGGCCTTGATGGCCTCGGGATGATCTTCGCCCGCCCGCGCGATGGCGATGTGAGAGCTGACCAGATCAAAGGCCGTCGCCATATCGGTTTCCAGGCTTTGATTGACCGTGCGTTTGATCAGCCGGATCGACAGCGGCGGCATGGCCGCGATGCGTTTGGCCAGCTTGGTGGTTTCCGCCAACAGCTGATCATCGGGATAGACGTGATTGACCAGACCGATTTCCTGGGCCGCCGCCGCATCGATAAAATCCGCCGTCCATAACAGTTCCAAAGCCCGCGCCTTGCCGACCAGGCGGGGGAGGAAATAGGCCCCGCCGCCGCCCGGCAGCAGGCCAATCTTGGCGTAGGTCTCGGCGAATTTCGCGCTTTCGCCGGCGATGCGGATATCACAGGCCAGGGCAAGGTCCATGCCGCCGCCGATTGCCGCGCCATTGACGGCGGCCAGCAACGGTTTTTCAAAGCGTGCCGCGCGCTTGGGGAAGGCCTGGATCTCGCCCCAGATCCGGGTTTTCGTAATGTGGGGCCGGCTGTCATGCGCCTCCCCCATGCCGCCGATATCACCGCCCGAACAAAAGCCGCGGCCCGCACCCGTCAGGATCACGGCGCGAACATCATCCCGCGCATCGCATTCATCCAGCGCCGCGACCATGGCATGCAGCATTTCGCCGGTAAAAGCATTCAGCTTTTCCGGCCGGTTCATGGTCAATGTCGCGATGCCGTCCTCGACATCAAATAGCAAATAGTCCGTCATTGTCTTTTCCTCTCTCAGGCCGCCGTTAGCTTCGACAGCACCATATTCGCCTCTTCCACGATGGTCCGCACCACATCGCCCGCGACGGGCACGGCATCAATCAGGCCGCTGCTTTGCCCGGCGGGCAGAACGCCGTTTTCAACATCGCCCTCGATGCGGCCTCTCTGTGATGCCGGATGGCCCACGTGCATGCCCTGCAGCGGGTATGGCTCGATCTCCGCCTCGCGGCCTTCCCAACTGTCGGTAAAGCCATTGCGGATCAGGCGGCAGGTCTTGCCGCTATGAGCCCGGGTCACAATGGTGCCGGCAGTATCCGTCTCGGTGATCTTTTGTTTGTAGTTTTCGTGCGCCCGCGCCTCTTGCGTGGCGATGAAGCGCGTGCCCATCCAAACGCCCTGGGCGCCGAATGATAGAGCGGCAAGCAGGCCGCGCCCATCCGCCAGCCCGCCGCCGGCCAGAACCGGCACATCGACCGCGTCGACCACCGCCGGGATCAGCGCCGCCGTACCGATGGAGCCCACATGCCCGCCACCGTCCGAGCCCGAGGCTATGACCGCATCGACGCCGTCAGCGACCGCCTTTTCCGCATGGCGGACGGCGCCGACCACAGACATCACGGTAATACCCAACTCCTTTGCTTTGGGAACGGCATCCCGGGGACTGCCCAGACCAGAAATTAGAACCGGCACCCGCTCCTCAAATACCACATCGACCATGGCCATTACCTTGTCCGTGTAGCGCACCGCTTCGTCGACTTTCGAGGCAACGGTAGCAAACAGGATATCCACCGCGAACGGTTTATCGGTCTGCGCACGGACGCTGCGGATTTCCGCGCGCAGTTCGTCCGCGTCCGTGGTTGAACCGGCGCCGATACAGCCGAGGCCGCCGGCGGCGGACACAGCGGCGGCAAGATCGGCCCGGGCAACCCAGCCCATGCCGGCCTGAAACACCGGGTATTCGATATTCAAGAGATCGCAAATAGGGGTCCGTAGGGCAGACATCGCGAATTCCTCCAGCAAACAATTATTGGCCGTAAGGGTACAAACCCTATGGCTGTGGCCGCAAGCGCGCTATCCTGATTATCCGGGTTCAATTGATTACGCCGCGCGGAGGATTAGTTGTCATGGATTTTGGCTTTAGCGAGGAGAACGAACGGTTTCGGGCCGAAATAAGGGCCTTCATCGCCGAGAACGTATCGCCCGAAATCGTACAGGAGATGAAAGAGGGCGCGCGCGGTGCCGGCATCGGTCCCCTGACGAAGGAGCTTATCCTGAAAATTGGCGAACGCGGCTGGATCGGCATGAGTTGGCCCAAGGAATACGGCGGCCGCGACGCCGATATCATCGATCAGTATATATTCGAGGAGGAGCTCGCCCGCGCCCGCGTACCGCTTAACCTGGGCAACTTCATCGAACAGGCCCCCGCGATCATGAAGGCCGGTACGGAAGCCCAAAAGAAATATTTCCTGCCCCGTCTGGTCAGGGGCGAGGTGACCTTCGCCCTTGGCTATAGCGAACCCAGCGGCGGCACCGATCTGGCCTCTCTGAAAACACGGGCGGTGGAGGACGACGACGGCTACCTCATCAACGGCCAAAAGGTCTTTACGACCCGCGCCGAGTCTTCCTCACATATCTACCTCATGGCCCGCACCGATCCGGATGCGCCAAAACATAAAGGCATCTCCATCTTTCTCGTCCCCATGGATACCCCCGGCATCACCGTGCGGCCCCTGTGGACCCTGCCCGGCGGGCGCACCAACGAGGTCTTTCTCGAGGACGTGCGGGTGCCCAACGATGCCATGCTGGGGGAGAAGAACGGCGGCTGGAATATCGGTGCCTCCGCCCTCAATCTGGGCCGCGCCGGGGCCCGGCGTTATTGCATCTATGTCTCGCCGTTCGAGGATCTGCTGAAATATCTGCAAACCGATGATCTTGGCCGCGACATCGCCAAGGATCCGGTGACCCAGGACAAGATCGCCGAACTGTATTGCGAGGCCCAGGTCGCCAGGCTGTTCACCATGCGCAGCCTGTCAATGGTGCGGCGCGGCCAGAACCCGCCCTACGAAATCTCGTCGGAAAAAATCTGGGGCCCGGAATTTCAGGTTCGCACAACGGAAGCGGCAAGCCAGATCCTCGGCGCCTATCACCAGCTTTGGGATGGCGAAGGCGCGCCGGATAATGGCAACTTCCCCCGCCAATACGTCAACGCCATGGTTTCCACCTTCGGCCACGGCAGCACCCAGGTCATGCGCACCGCCATCGCCCGGCGCGGCCTTGATTTGCCCAGAGAGTAATTGGCAATGGACGTATTGCTGAACGAAGATGAAGAAATGATCCGCGACGGCGTACGGCGGTTCTTTGCATCTGAATGCGATATAGCGCGGGTGCGTGGAATCGAGGATGACGGGGCGTGGACCGACCCGGAACTGTGGCGGCAGCTGGCCGAGCTGGGCTGGCTGGGACTTGCCCTGCCGGCGGCCTACGGCGGCGGCGAGGCGCCTTTCACCCAATTGACGTTGTTGTTCGAGGAAGCGGGCCGCGCCCTGGCCCCGGTACCCCTGCACCCGCATATGGTCGCGGCACTGACATTGGCCGAAGCCGTGGAACAGGGCGATTGCGGCGCGCTGGCTGAGAGCCTGATCAGTGATGCCTGTCTGGGCGAACGCCTGCTGACCTGGGCCTGGGACGAGCGGCTGCCGAATATCGGACCGGAAGTGGTCACCCTAAACGCAGTCGCCGACGGCAACGGCTGGCGCCTGCAGGGCTGCAAACAAATGGTCGAGGCCTTTGAAATCGCCGACTATTGCCTGGTGGCGGCGCGCACGGATAGCACGCAAACCGGCGGCGATGGCATCACCTTGCTGTTGGTGGAGCCCGGCGCGGCGGGAATATCGTCGACCACCCAGCGCACCCTTGGCGGCGATCATCAGTCCCAGGTTCAATTCGACAATGTCTATGTTGACGGCGATGCCCTGGTCGGGCGGGTCGGCGGCGGCTGGGATCTTGCCCGGCCCATGCTGGAGCGGGCCATGGTACTGAACTGCGCCATGATCGTGGGCGCCACCCGCCGGGCCGCCGAGCGAGCCTTTGATTACGCCAAGGAGCGCATCGCTTTTGGCCATCCCATTGGTTCGTTCCAGGCCATCCAGCATACCTGCGCCGATATGATCACCTGGGTCGACGGCGCCGAGTTGCTGACCCGGGAAGCCGCCTGGCATATCGCCCAAGGCATGGACGCGGCCCTGGCGGCGGCGGCGGCAAAATCATTCACCAACGAACGCTGTCAGATGGTGCTGCGCGAGGCCAATCAGATCCACGGCGGCTATGCCCAGGTTTATGAATACGATCAACAGCTCTGGTACCGCCGGGCGGCGGCCTGGAGCATGCGCCTGGGCACCTCGGCGCAGCACCGCCGCACCGTGGCGCGGGCACTGGAAATGCCATAGGCACAAATGGGGGGAGTAAAGGAATGATCAGGGGAAGTTGTCTGTGCGGATCGGTACGCTGGGAAATTCATGGCCCGGTTGATCATATGAGCCATTGCCATTGCGGCATCTGCCGCAAGGCCCATGGCGCGCCGTTTGCCACCTATCTTTCGGTCAAGCTGGATGATTACCGCCTGGCCGCCGGCGTTGAAACCGTACGGCACTACGAATCCTCGCCTGGTTTCAACCGATCCTTTTGCGCCACCTGCGGCTCGGTCGTGCCCATGGCCGTGGGCGACGGCAGGGTGGCGGTTCCCGCCGGCTGCCTTGACGACGATCCCGGCATCCGCCCCAGCATGCATATCTTCACCGCCTCCAAGGCGCCTTGGCACACGATCACCGACACGCTGCCCCGCCATGACACCTATCCCAGCAATAGCGACCTGGCGGAGGTGGCGCCGCCGGCGGGAGGCAGCGCAACTTCGGGAATACTTCATGGCTCATGCCTGTGCGGCGGCGTCGCCTTTGAAATCAACGAGCCGTTCAAGGTGGTGCATAATTGCCATTGCAGCCGCTGCCGCAAGGCCCGGGCGGCGGCGCACACCACCAACGGCTTTGTCTCCACCGAGGGCATCCGGTTCTTGAGAGGCGAAGACCTGCTGATCAGATATAAGGTGCCGGAAGCAAATTCTTTTGCCCAGACCTTCTGCAAGGTCTGTGGCGCCGGCATGCCGCGGCTGCCGACGGAAGCCGGCACCGTCGCCATACCTCTCGGCGCCCTGGATGATGATCCGGGCCAAAGCGCGGAGGATCACATATTCACCGGCTTCAAGGCGCCCTGGTATGAGATCACCGGCGATCTG
This sequence comes from uncultured Rhodospirillaceae bacterium, assembly GCA_964590195.1. Taxonomy (GTDB): domain Bacteria; phylum Pseudomonadota; class Alphaproteobacteria. The sequence continues at coordinate 12,534 of CAZPWJ010000016.1, forward strand.
CCTCAATTCGACGAGATGCCGCCCGCCCAGTAACCTGAACCGGGCTCAATTGAAACTAACGCCAGGGCCCCGCCTCTGTGGTATTCTCAGCGCCATGAATGTACCTGACGTAGCGCCTTCGACGGCACCTCACGGCAAGCCACGCTTGCCGTTCTTTTATGGCTGGGTGGTAATGGTGATCGCCTTCATCACCTTGGCTATCGGGGTGAATTCGCGCACCGCCTTTTCCCTGCTGTTCCCGCCTATTCTGGACGAGTTCGGTTGGAGCCGGGGCAGCCTTGCGGCGACCTTTTCCATCGGCTTCGTCGTCTCTGCCCTGATCACGCCGCTGATTGGCATGATGATGGACCGGGTCGGTCCGCGCGTGGTCCTGCCCACCGGCGCGGTCCTGGTCAGCGCCGGGTTGATGGCCGCCACCTACGGCACCGAGCCCTGGCACTTTTATCTGACCCTTGGCGTACTGGTGGTCGGTGGTTCCATCTTCATGAGCTATATCGGCCATACGCTGTTCCTGCCGAACTGGTTTAACCGGCGGCGGGGCCTGGCCCTTGGCCTGGCCTTCGCCGGTGTCGGCATTGGTTCGGTCACCATCTTGCCCTGGATGCAGCATACCATCGGCACCGTCGGCTGGCGGCAAAGCTGCTGGGTCCTGGCCTTTATCATTCTGGCCGTGGTCGTGCCCTTGAATGCGTTGTTCCAACGGCACAAGCCGGAAGATATGGGCCTGCTGCCGGACGGCGACGAAGCGCCAAGTGCCACGGCGCAGGAAAACGGCGCGGTGGTTGACCGTACCATCGTTGACCGGGACTGGTGCGAAACTGAATGGACCCTGCCGCTGGCCATCCGCACCGGGCGCTTTTGGTGGCTGATGGCGTCCTTCATCGGCGCGCTGTACGTCTGGTACGCCGTGCAGGTGCACCAGACCCGCTATCTGATCGACGTCGGCATCTCGGCGGAGGAAGCCGCCCTGGCGCTTGGTCTGGTGGGCCTGGCCGGGGTCGTGGGTCAGATCATGGTTGGCCACCTTTCCGACCGCATAGGGCGGGAATGGGCCTATACCCTGGCGCTGCTGGGTTTTCTGGGCACCTATGCCTGCCTTTACGTGCTGCGGCAATGGCCTCAGGATTGGCTGATGTATGTGATGGTCGCCTTGCAGGGCTTCCTGGGCTATGGCACCTCGACCGTATTCGCCGCGACGCCCGCGGATCTGTTCGCGGGCAAGCAATACGGCCTGATCTTCGGCACCATGGCCACCGCCGCCTCCGCCGGCGCCGCACTGGGCCCATGGTTGACCGGGCTTTCGTTTGATATTCAGGGCAACTATGACCGGGCCTTCGCCCTGGCCATGGTCGTCTGCCTGATTTCCATCGCCGCCATGTGGCTGGCCGGCCCGCGCAGGGTGCGCCTGGTACCGGGCCGGATACCCGCCACAACGGAAGACTAGCCGGCGGCGGCCTCTTTCAGGCGCGGCGCGACTTCCGTGGCGAATTTTTCCAGCGGCGCCCGCATATCGCCGGGACGCAACCCCGGCGGCACGCCCCAGGTGACGAAATCCGTGACGCGGTTCTTCTTGATGAAGGCGTTCAATTCCCCAACGCAATGATCCACGTCGCCGACCACCCAATTCTGCGAGATCCGCTCCTTATCCTGATCCGGCGGGGCGCCCCGGCCCGAGGCCTTGAAGGCTTGTGCATAATATTCCATGCGGAAGCGTTCCGCCGCGCGCACCGCCGGCCAGTCGCGGTCTTTGTCATCCGTCACGAAACAAGGTTTGATAATGCCAACACGGTAGTCGTCCGGATCCCGGCCATCGGCCCGCAGCGCATCGAGCCAGACCTGAATGGTTGTCTCGTACGGGCCCTGGGGTAGCAGATGGGCATTAAACCTTGCCGCGCGCAGGGCGCCTTGCGCGGACGAGGCCGCGACCCACAGCGGCGGGCCGCCGGGCTGGACATAGTCGGGCTTGATGATGACGTTTTCCGCCGTGTAGCGCTTGCCCTTGAAACTGAACCGCTCGCCGCTGAAACAGCGGGTCAGAATTTCCAGGCCTTCGTCGGTGCGCGAAACCCGCTGTTTGACCTTTAGGCCATAGCCCTCGAAATCCTGGGGCACATAGCCCAGGCCAACGCCAAGATCAACCCGGCCGCCGCTAAGGTTATCCAGCACCGCCAGATCCTCGGCCATGCGTACCGGCTGGTAGAGCGGCAGAATAGATATGTCGGAAGAAAACCGGACCGTCTTGGTGCGCGCCGCCATGGCCGAGGCCACGGGAACCCAGGACGGCAGATAGCCATCGTCAACAAAATGGTGCTCGGTAAACCAGATCAGATCAATGCCCAGACTTTCCAGCCAGACCGCCTGCTCCAGGATCTCGGCATAGAGGTCCTGATTGGAGATACCGGAATCCGGCGGATTGCGAAAATCATAGACGACGCCAATGCGCAGCTGCGGCTTCATTTTTCTCGACTCCCAATCATTATTGTTATCAAGGCGCCAACCGCGCTAGTCTCTCGTCAATCAAGCAATAAGACCAGAGGAGATTTTCCCATGAAGGCCGCCGTCTTTTACGAACCGCACACGCCATTGATGATCGAAGAGATTAGCACCAAGAAGCCCGGGCCCCACGAAGTTCTCCTCAACACCGCCTTTGCCGGGCTCTGCCATTCGGATCTGCATTTCATGGAAGGGCTGTATCCCCATCCCGCACCGGCGGTGCTGGGCCATGAAAGCGCGGGTATCGTGGAACAGGTCGGCTCGGAAGTAACTTACGTGAAGCCCGGCGACCACGTGATCACCTGCCTCTCGGTTTTCTGCGGCACCTGTGAGCAATGCACCTCCGGCCGCCCGGTGATCTGCACCAACACGGAGGTAAAGATGCTGCCCGGCGAAGCCCGGCGTCTGGAATGGGAAAAGCCCGATCAGCTTCATACCTTCGTCAATCTCTCGTCATTCGCCGAGCAGATGCTGGTGCATGAAAACGCGCTGGTGAAAATTCAGGACGACATGCCCCTGGACCGGGCCGCCCTGATCGGTTGCGGCGTCATTACCGGTTTCGGTGCCGCCGTAAACACCGCCAACGTCCGTTTCGGCGAGACCGTCGCGGTGATCGGCTGCGGCGGCGTCGGCATGGCGGCCATCAACGGCGCCCATGTGGCTGGCGCCGGCCGGATCTTTGCCGTCGACACCAACCCGGTCAAACTGCAATTGGCCACCAAACTGGGCGCCACGGATCTGATCAATCCCAACGACGGCGATCCGGTCGAACAGATCATGGAAATGACCAAGGGCGGCGTTAATCATGCCATCGAATGCCTGGGCCTGAAGAAAACCGCCGAACAATCGTTCGAGATGCTGGCGGTGGGCGGCACGGCAACCATCGTCGGCATGGTGCCCTTCGATGAGAAGATCGAGATATCCGGCTTCGCCTTCCTGCGCGAACGCAAGATTCAAGGCTCGTCCATGGGCTCCAACCGGTTCCGCACCGACATGCCGCGCCTGATCGACCTTTATTTGCAGGGCCGCCTGCACCTGGACGACTGGATCTCCAACAAAATCCAGCTGAACGAGATCAACGAAGGCTTCACCGCCATGAAGGAAGGCCGCGCCGTCCGCTCGTTGATCGATTTCGGGATCGCGCCGTAAAACGGCGTACGGGGAGCATTGGTACGATGCGCGTAGTATTTGCGATGTTCGATACCCTGAACCGCCGGTCACTTGAGGCCTATGGCGGGACAACGGTAAGAACGCCCAATTTTAGCAGGCTGGCGGAACGATCCGTTACTTTTGACAATCACTACGTAGGAAGTTTGCCTTGCATGCCGGCAAGGCGGGAGATGATGACCGGACGGCATAATCTCCTGCACCGCTCGTGGGGGCCTTGCGAGCCATTCGACCATGCCTTCCCCGATATATTGGCGAAGGATAAAGGGGTCTATTCCCATCTCGTTACCGACCACGCGCATTATTGGAAAGACGGCGGCGCCACCTATCATAACCGTTTCGATAGCTGTGAACTGATCCGCGGGCAGGAAATGGATGCCTGGAAGGGTATCGTTGATCCGCCGGCGGCGTGGCGTGAAAAATATCACAGCATGCAATACAGCATTGAGCCTCGGAATAAATACCGGCGCACCATGACCAACCGGGAATACATCACCGAATATGAGGATTATCCGGCGGTGCAGACCGTGTCATTGGGGCTCGAATTCCTTGACCGCAACAAGGATGCGGATGATTGGTTTCTGCAGATAGAGACTTTTGATCCGCACGAGCCTTTCGATGTGCCGGAAAGTTTCCGCGAGGGCTATCCAACTAACTACAACGGCCCCATCCTGGATTTCCCGCCCTACGGTCCCGGCACCGAGGACAGTGATGAAATCGCCGAACTGCGGGCCAACTACGCCGCGACCCTGGCCCATTGCGATTTCCAATTGGGCCGCCTGCTGGACAAGTTCGACGAACTGAACCTGTGGCGGGACACCGCCCTGGTCATTTCGACGGATCATGGGTTCCTGCTGGGTGAGCATGAGCTTTGGGGCAAGCTTGTGATGCCGGTCTTCAACGAAGTCGCGCACATCCCGCTGTTTGTCTTCCATCCAGATGCGGCGGATCAAGGCGGCACCAGGTGTCGGGCCTTGACCCAGACCACGGACTTGATGCCGACGTTTCTCGAAATGTTCGGGTCGCCGCCGCCCAGGGAGGTGCTAGGCCAGTCCTTGCTGCCTCTGTTGCATGACGACAAACCTATACATGACGCCATGCTCTATGGGCAACATGGCTGCGCCATAAACATCACGGATGGCCGGTACACGTACATGCGCTATCCCAAGGACCTCCATGACGGCAATCTCAACCAGTACACGCTCATGCCGACCCACATCGTCTCGTTATTCACCGTGGAGGAACTGCGCAATGCGACCCTGGCGCCGCCGTTCGACTTCACACAAGGTGTGCCGGTTCTGAAGGTGCCAGCCATCCCGTCTTCGCCGGCCTACCTGCGCCATGGCGCCGGTGTGCAAATTCAGACGGGCACCCGGCTGTTCGATCTGAAAAGCGACCCGCAACAGCTTGCGCCGATCAATGACCCGGACGTCGAAGCGCGCCTGCTGGCGAAGCTGGTGCAACTGATGCAGCTGAATGACGCGCCAAAGGAATTGTACAAGCGTTTTAACCTGGAAGGGGTATCGGCGTCTGGTTCAACTGTTGATTAATAGTTTGTGGACATAATCAATGGCATAATGTTTGCATAAAATAAAAAAAGCCGAGGACCGCAAAAATGCACGCTTATCGTACCGCATTCGCCCTTTGCCTTTCCGCTTCCCTGCTTGCCGCCTGCCAAGAAGACGGCAAGCCGGCGGTTTCATTGTCCCAGGCCGTTAAGACGACGGCTAAATTCGAAGGCCAGAGCTTCACCCCGCCGCCGCGAAAAATCGAGGATGTGCGTAAAATGCTGGCCGCGGCATCCGACAAAACCCCCGAGGCGATCGCCAAGCTGAGGGCAATCGCGGCGGGACCCGCCGGCGCGGGCGCAACGGCGGAGGAACGCGCGCGATCGTTCTATAAACGTGCCATCGCGGCGGGCGAGTTAGGCAAGAACAGGCAAATGCGCGACGATTTGACGGCCGCGCGAGGGCAGAAACTGCCGCCCAGCATCCTCCAATCCAGTATTCTGATGTCGAGCGGCGTGGCGGCAACCGACAGCGGCAATTATCCGCGCGGCATTGATTTTCTCGAACAAGCCCTGGCGACGCTTGACCGGCTTGACCAGAAATTTATTCGGCTGTCCGCCGGGCGCGCCATTCTCGGACAATGGAAGGTCAAGGTCGGTGACCTTGAAGGCGCGCATCGGGAGCTTCGGCAAAGCCGGGATATCCTAAACCGAATTAGTGGTAAAAAGAGGGTTCGAGAGGACCTTCTATTAATTCCGGAAATGCTGCTGCTGCGGGCGGAATTCGCCATGGCGCTTGAATCGGGAAAATATACCGAAGCCGAGCGCAAGGTCCGCGCCGCGCTGGCATTGGCGGACACGCTGATCAGCAAGAACATCACACCGCCGAGCGATTTTCCCGTCTATCCCATCGAGACGACACTGAAGAAACACAGGATGGCGATCACCGAGGCCCTTGCCACGACCTTGGCGCACCAGGAGCGTTTCGCCGAGGCGGAGATCGCCGCCCGCCGCGCCATCAGGATAGCCGTCGCCACCTTTGGCCGCAATTCGATCTATGCCGCGCGGGCGCTCAATCCCATGGTTCGCGTCTTGACCAAGACCGGACGCCTGTCCGAGGCCCGCAAGTTGGCGGAAATCGCCATCGATATTCTGGAAAGACTGGGTGTCGATAACAATGGCTACCGCCTGAACCAGGCCCGGCACCGTCTGGCCACGGTATTCATCGCCAGTGGTGAGTGGCAACAGGCGCTTTCCGCCTTCGCGCAAATCGCCGCCGCCGTGAAGGGCGACGATTTCTTGCTCGACCGCTTTTACCGCTATGATCTCGACCGGGCGACGGCATTGCTGCAAATCAATCAAACCGGCAAGGCCGGGCAGGTCACGGGTCCGGCGGCTCGGCGCCTGATGGACACACTCGGCAGTAAGCATTTCGAGACCGCCCAGGCCATGGGCCTGGACGCAGTGGCGCGGCAACGGCAGGGGCAAGGCGACGAAGCACTTGCATCTTTCCGCCAGGCTTTCAAAATTCTAAGCACCCGGTCGCGGCAATCGTCGGGTGGAGAGAACGCCGGGCGCGGCGTTCGCCTGCGCCTGATCAATGAAGGTTACATGGCCGCCCTGATGGCCGACGGCGGCGCGGCGGAAGCCCACGAGGCCTTCCGCATCGCCTCCTTCGCCAGTGCCCGCGGCGTGCAGACCGCCTTGGTGCAATCGGCGGCGCGGGCCTCGATTTCCGATCCCGCTCTGCGCGATCTGGTGCGCAAGGAACAGGACACGCAAAAGCAAATCGCCGCGCTATACGGCATTCTCTCCAATGCCTTGATCGGCGGCAATGTGGCCAAGAACGAAACCATCCAACTGCAGGGCATGATCAGTGATCTGCGCGCCGCCCGTGCCGCCCTGATGGAGGCAATCGAAGAACGCTTTCCCGAATACGCCGAATTGATCAATCCCAAGCCGGCAAAAATCGCCTCGATACAGCCCTTGCTGTCGGCCGATGAAGCCATGCTCGTCACCTACGTGGGAACGGAACAAACTCACGTCTGGGCGCTGCCGACGAAAGGTCCGATCGCCTTTACCTCCTTTGCCCAGGGCCGGCGGAGCCTGCAAGCCGCCGTCGATGACCTGCGCGAAGCCCTGGCCCCCGAGATCGAGACATTGGGCGACATTCCGGCCTTTGATATCGCCAAGGCCCATGCGCTTTACGCGAACCTGATGCAGCCGGTCTCCGCCGCCTGGCAGGGTGCGGAGAATCTTTTCGTGGTGGCGCATGGCCCGCTGGGCCATCTGCCGTTCGCCTTGCTGCCGACCAAGGCCAGCAAAATCGGCGCACAACGCGAACCGCTGTTTATCCGCTACAACGATGTGCCTTGGCTGATCCGCGAGCATGCGGTTGCGATGTTGCCCTCGGCTCACGCCCTGGCGGCCTTGCGGAACCTGCCCTTGCAAAGCGGCCAACGCCGGCAGTTCGCCGGCTTTGGCGATCCTTTGTTTGGCGGCGACGACGATGAACGAATTGGCGCCCCGGCAAGCAGCACGAAAGAAAAGCAGGTCGCCGCCGTCAAGACAAGGGGCATAAAGACCCGTGGCGCAGGGAACCGTGCTGCAAGAAATCGGGGCATCAAGCTGCGCTCGACGCCCAAGGTCGAGGGTCTGGCCAGCGCCGGCCTGGATATTCTGCCGCGTTTGCCCGAAACGGCGGATGAAATCCGCGGTATCGCCGCGACCATGCAGGCGGACCCGGGCAGGGATATTTTCATCGGCCGGGCGGCGACCGAGGAGGCGGTCAAGAATACGGATCTTTCCGCCTACCGGGTGCTGGCATTCGCAACACATGGCCTGATCCCTGGCGACCTGGACGGCCTGAGCCAGCCCGCACTTGCCCTGACGTCGCCCAAGGCGGTGCCCGGCAAGGATGACGGGTTATTGACCATGGGCGAAATCCTCGGCCTGAAGCTGAACGCCGATTGGGTCGTGCTGTCGGCCTGCAACACCGGTTCGGGCGAAGGTGCGGGGGCCGAGGCGGTTTCCGGCCTTGGCCGCGCCTTCTTTTATGCCGGCACCCGCGCCCTGCTGGTCAGCAACTGGCCGGTGGAGACGACCTCGGCCATGGCCCTGACCACGGATCTGTTCCGCCGGCAATACAAGGACCCCGCGCTGGCCCGGGCGCAGGCCTTGCGCCAGGCCATTCTGGCCCTGATCGACGGTCCCGGCTACGTCGATGCCGACACGGATCAGACAGTATTTTCCTACGCCCATCCAATTTTCTGGGCGCCTTTCTCGCTGGTCGGAGACGGCGGCGCCAGCCGTTCAGGAGCCTGAGCCCATGATTAGGAATAGCGCGTATTGTATGTTGCCACGGCTGTTGTCGGCCTGCATCGGGGCTCTCTTGGCGTTGCCATTCGCCGCGGCCCCGGCCCAGTCAGCGGATGCCCCCACGGCCATTGTCGAGGATGCGGATCCAGGCCGCACGGATATCGGGCTGTTCGAAATGCTGCAAAACGGCCACAAAATCAGCCTGAAAAAGGGCGAGCAGTTGATCCTGGGCTATTTGCAGTCTTGTATGCGGGAAACCATCACCGGCGGCGAGGTGGTCGTCGGCGCGAAGAAAAGCGCCGTTACCGGCGGTCAGGTGAATAGCGAAAAGGTGGAATGCGCCGGCGGTCAGGTGGCGTTGGACAAATCCAGCAAGGGCAAGGCCGGCGTCGTGGTCTTCCGCAAGGCGCCCAAAAAGAAGAAATCCCGCACCGCGAAAACCAAGACGCTGACCCTGCACGATACCTCTCCGTTGGTGCGTTTGAAAACACCGGCCGCGGCAATCACCCTGCAACGGCTTGATGAGCCCGGCCCGCCCGAGAACATAAGCGTTTCGGGCAATACCGCCGACCTGCGGGCCGAGGGCATCAAACTGGCGCCGGGCGGCAGCTATGTCATCAGCGCGGGCAAACGGCGGGTACGCCTGAAGGTCGCACCGGACGCACGTGACGGCCTCAGACTGTTGGAACGCCTGGTTTTGCTTTAGGCGCCCTGGACGGCGAAATGGCGGTCATGACATGAACATGCGCGATCTTGCCGCGATTGTCTGTTGCGCGGCATTGTCGACCCTGTTGTTGGCCGGGCCGTGGTCGGAACGCCTGAACGGCTTGTCCGTGGACACGTTGCACTGGCTGCGCGGCGCGGTGATGCCGCCGCCGCCGCGCAAGGACCTGCCCATAGCGGTCATCAGCATCGACGAGGCGACCTATCGGGCCAAACCGTTTCGCGATGCGCCGCGCGTGACCTGGACGCGGGAGATCGCCCAGGTGCTCAACGCCCTGCGCGCGGCGGACGCCGCGGTGGTGGGATTTGACCTGATTTTTCCGACCTCGATGGAAAAGTACCTGCGCGGCTTTGACCGGGACTTCCTGCTGGCATTGCGCGGTCTGGCCAGGGGCGGACGGGTGGTGTTGAGCAAGGTGCAGCATTCGGACGCCCCCATCGCACCCCATGCGGGGCAAAGCTTCGCCGTTGGCCATGGCCGCAATATCCGCGTCGTCAATCTGCTGGAGGATACGGACGGCATTATCCGGCGGATGCCGCTTACCTTCAAGGTAAGCGGCAAGGATGGCGCGCAACGCCATGAAGCTGCCTTTGCCACGGAAATCGCCCGCCGCCTCACCGGGGCGGAAATGTCACTCTCGGCAACCGGTACGCTACAGCTTGACGGCAAGACCGTTCCGGGAACGGCCAATAACGCCCTCAACCTGAATTTCGACACCGGACCGAACGCCTTTCCGGTGCATTCCCTTGCCGATATTTACGAATGCGCCAAGTCCGGCGGAAGCGACTATCTGCGCCGGCATTTCGAAGGCAAGGCGGTGCTGATCGGCCTGGTCGTCGATGTGGAGGACCGTAAATTGACCGCCGCGCGTCTGACCACCGCCAATTTGTTAAACGCCGGCGCACCGGCCTGCGGCGGGAGCCAAGCGGCGAAACATATCAGCGACCGCGACAGCCTGCCCGGGGTTTTTATCCATGCCGCCGCCATCGCCAATATTCTGCGCCAAGACGGCCTGCGCCTGCCCGGCCAGATCGGCCAAGCCGGGATAATTTTCGCCCTGACACTGGGCGCCGCCCTGTTGGCGATGTATTTCGCGCCTCTGGCTGGCGGCGCCCTGCTACTGGCCGAGGCCGTCGCCTGGGCCGTTGTCGCGGTGGCCGCCTTTCGCAGCCAATGGAGTCTGCCCCTGCTCAACGGCGCCATCGCCGCCGCACTCACCTTTGCCCTGATGCTGGCCTACCGCTTCACCGTGGCCGACCGGGAAAAGCGCTTCCTGCGCCAATCCTTTGCCCTTTACCTGGCGCCGTCGGTGATCAATCAATTGGTCGAGGCCGAGGAGCCACCGGCACTGGGCGGTGAAACCCGCGATATCTCCATACTGTTTTCGGATATCGCCGACTTCACGGCGATCTCGGAATCCCTGGCGCCGGAGGCCCTGGTCGCCGTCCTGAACGATTACCTTAGCGAGATGACGGATATCATCGAAAACCATGGCGGCTTTGTCGACAAGTATATCGGCGACGCCATCGTCGCGATCTTCGGCGCGCCATTGAACGACCCCGATCATGCCGCCGCCGCCATCGCCGCGGCCATCGACTGCCGGCAACGGCTGGGCGAAATTCAGGACCGTTTCCAGCTGCCGCAAAACCGCCGGCTAGCGGCGCGGATCGGCGTCAACACCGGGCAGGCATTGGTTGGCAACATCGGCTCCACGCGGCGCTTCAATTACACCGTAATCGGCGATGCGGTGAATTTGGCCGCCCGCCTGGAAAGCGGCAACAAGTTGTTCGGGACCTCTGTGCTGCTTAGCGGTGAAACCGCCGCCCAGGGCGGGGCCGGCTTTGATCTGCGTGAAATTGATCAGGTCCGCGTTGTCGGGCGGCGGGAACCCGTGGCGATATTCGAACCCCTGGCGCGGCGCGGGGAAACTGCCTCCGGACCGGAGATCGATACGGCGGCTTATGCGGAGGCACTGGCCAGCTATCGGGCCGGAGATTTCGAACAGGCCGCCAGCCGCTTCGCGGCACTGGCACAAGCCGGCGACAAGGCCGCCGAGAGCATGTCGGCCCGTGCCGCCACGCTGGCCAAGGACCCACCCACAGGCCCCTGGGAAGGCGTTACAGACCTCACCTCGAAGTAATGCTCTCCACCGGCGTCCCTTCTTTCCGGCGCAGCATGACCACGGCAACGGCGATCACCGGCAGGCCGAGCGCCATATAGGCGGCCTGATAGCCGAAGGCGAAAAAGACCGCGCCGAACAGCATCGGGGCGGCGAGCTGCCCGGCATTGCCGAACGACAATACACCGCCGGTCAGGCGCCCGACCGCGCCATCGGGGGCAAGGCGCGCCACCTCGGACAATAGCACGCCGTTCCAGGACAGGGCGGTCATGGCAAGGACGATACAGACCAGGGTGACCTGCCACTGGCTCCAGCTTGGCGAAAAAGCACCCATGGCAGCCGCCGCCAGCGCCATCACCGCCGCCAGCAGGGCCAACAATATGCGCGCCGGCACAAGTGTGGAGGCGACCACGCCCCAAAATATCCGCGCCGGCACCGCGATCAGGGTGCTCAGACCCAGAATGGCGCCAGCCTCGACCGCCGAATAGTTCAGCTGTTCGTACAGATAGACCACGGTGAAATTTGTAAAGATGCTTTGCAGGCCAACGAAGACAAACGCCGCCATCGCCATGGCGCGCAGCGTAGGCTGCCGCCAGACAGAGAGAAGGGTTTCCTTCAGATCGCCAAAGGCCAGCTTTTGTTCGGGCCGCCGGTCACGGTCGAATGTCGCGCGGCAGGGCGCCAAACCCAGGGCAATCAACAGGCAGGTTCCGGCGACCACCCCCAATGCCTGTTGCCAGCCAATCCAGACCGACAGCGGCAGGATCAGGGCGCCGGCGATGGCGATACCGGCGGGAACACCCGTCTGCTTTATCGAGAAAATGATCGGCGCCAAATTTCGCGGCGCATAACGGGCCAAGATTTCAGAGCTGGCCGGCGTCGCCGATGTGGAGCCGGCGCTGATCAAGAGCGCACCCATAATCACCATCACCAGACCAACGGTGGAGCCAAGGCCGGCCAGAGCGGCCAGGCCCAAACCGGCCGCCATCAACAGGCCGCCGACCTGGCTGATACGAATGGCGCCATAGCGGATAATGAAGGTGCCGCAGCCGGCCATCACCGCCATGCCCATGCAGGAATATATCCAGGTGTAGACCAGCACGGATTCCGAGGCCACGCCCAAGGCCGGCGCCATGGCAGGAAAAAGTACTGGCACCGCTGTCTTGGCCGCCGTCGCCATGGTCTGCTGGACCAGCATGGCGACAACGGCGAGAAGCAGCAGAGGCATGGCCCGGTTATGCCGACGGGATCAGTTTTTTCAGCACGTCTTCCCGCAACTGGGCCAGGTTCTCGTCCAGTCTTCCAGCACTTAACCCATAGAAAGGCACCAACAGGCGCGCAACGCCCAGATCGCGATACGCTTCCAGGTCTTCCATGCCGTCGGCAAAGCCTCGCCAAAGAGCAGTAACCTCGATGCTATTCGGATCACGGCCCGCCGTCTCCGCTGTTGCCCGCAACCGCCCTAGCGTATCCGCCAGCTCGGCGGCATCGCCGGTGAAACCGAACCAGCCATCACCCATGGCCACCGTACGGCGCAGCGCCGCCGGGCTGTGACCGCCGATGATAATGGGCGGATGGGGCCGTTGGCTGGGCAGGGGATAGCTTTTGAAGCCGCGCCAATCCAGGTGATCGCTTTGATGCTCGACCGTTTCACCGGACCAGACCTTTTTCATCGCGGCAAGGTAATCGTCAAAGCGTTTGCCCCGGCCCGCGAACGGCGCGCCCATGGCCTTGAACTCCTCCGCCAGCCAGCCAACACCCAGGCCCAGCAGCAGCCTGCCGCCCGAGAGTTGATCAAGCGAGGCCACCTGCTTGGCCAACAGCATGGGATTGCTTTGCGGCAGGATGTTGATGCCCGTGCCCAGGCGCAGCTTGGTGCTATGGGCGGCGATATACGACAATGTAATCAATGGATCAACGAACGGCGTTTCCAGCGGTATGCCAAGCTTCCCCGAACTGTTGTAGGGATAGCGGGAGGCATAATCCTCGGGAATGATCACATGCTCGCCGGTCCAGACGGATTCAAAGCCGGCTGTTTCCAGCTTCGCAATCAGGGACGGCAGGGTGGCGGAGGCATCCACATGCCCCATGTTGATGCCGAACAGACCGACTTTCATGACAAACGCCTCTACTTCAAGAGATCCCGGCAGGCCTCCGTGATGGCGGCCTGGCTCATGCCGTAGTGCTCCCGTACCTTGGCCGTCGGGCCAACGATGCAGAATTCATCCGGCATGCCGATCATGCGCATGCGCGTGGGTTGTTCCAGGGCCAGCAGCTCGGCCACGGCACCGCCCAGACCACCAGTGGTGCGGTGTTCCTCCGCCGTGACAATGGCACCGGTTTCCGCCGCCGCCGCCAGCACCGCGTCGCGGTCCAGGGGCTTGATGGTGTGCATGTTCAAAACCCGCGCGCCGACGCCATTCCCCGCCAGGGCATCCGCCGCCGCCAGGGCCGGTGCGACCAGGGCGCCGCAGGCGATCACCGTGACATCGCCGCCAGGGCGCAGTTGATCGGCCTTGCCGATTTTGAAACCATCGCCGGCGATATCGGCCACATTGGTTTCCTCGAACTTGCCGCCCAGGCGGATATAGCTGGGGCCGTCCAGAGCCTCGGCCGCCATGGCCGCATGCCAGGTCTGCCTCGCGTCCGCCGGCACCAGCACGGTCATGTTCGGCATGTTGCGCATGATCGCCAGGTCCTCCACCGCATGATGCGTTCCACCGGCCATGCCAAGGACGATACCGCCGCAGGCCGCGCCGATGACGACGCGCTGGTTGGCATAGGCCACGTCGTTGCGCAGCTGCTCCAAGGAACGGGCGGTAATGAAAGGCGCGTAACCGCAGATGATCGGCCGCATGCCCGTCGTCGCCAGGCCGGAGGCGATGCCCATGGCGCTTTGCTCGGCGATGCCGGCCTCGATCAGGCGTTCCGGGCTAGCTTCGAGAAAGCCGCGCAGACCAAACAGATCGATGGTGTCGGCGGAAATCGCCACCACCTTTTCATCCCTGCCGGCCAGTTCACCGACCGCCTGGCCAAAGGCCAGACGCGATTGGCTTTCCGACTTGCTGACCCACTCCGTATTCTTAAGGGGCGGCTGTTGTGCATCACTCATGACGGCTCTCCCAACTCGGCCAGGGCTTTTTCGTAAACCTCGTCGGTGACCAGATTGTTGTGCCAAAGGAAACTGTCCTCGGCAAAGCTGACGCCCTTGCCCTTGATAGTGTGGGCGATGATCAGGGATGGCTTGTCCATGGCATAGGGCAGCGCGTCCAGGGCCTCGACCACGGCCGCCATGTCATGGCCGTCGATTTCGCGCACGGCCCAGCCAAAAGCGTCCCATTTCTGGGCCACCGGCTCCAACCCCATCATGCCGTTGACATGACCGCTTTGCTGGATCTTGTTGTAGTCCAGAATCGCCGTCAGGTTCGGCAGGCCCATATGGGCCGCCGCCATCGCCCCTTCCCAGTTGGAGCCTTCCTGCAGTTCGCCATCGCCGATCATCACGCAGGTGCGGAAATCCTTGCCCTGCATCCGCGCGCCCAGGGCCATGCCCATGGCGACGGACAGGCCGTGGCCCAGACCTCCCGTACTCATCTCCACGCCCGCCATCTTGATATCGGGATGCATGCCAAACGGCGATTGATAGGCGTAAAATTGATCCAGCACGCTGTCATCGATAAAGCCGGCGCGGGCCAGTGCCGCGCCAAGCGCTGCATTGGCATGGCCCTTGGATAGGACAAAGCGGTCGCGGTCCGGCCAATCGGGCTCGTCGGGGCGCAGGCGCAGATGATGGAAATACAAGGCGGCGAGAATATCCGCCGCCGACGATGAACCGCCCATATGCCCGGATCCGGCGGCGTGCAGGGCACGCCACACGTTACGCCGGATATGCAGGGCATCATTTTGCAGGCCCTCGATCTTGGCCTGATAATTACTTGTCATGAAAAATTGTCCTCTATACGCGACGCCGCCAATCAGGAATTCGGCTGCAAGATTACCTCCAATTGGTCCTCGGGCACATAGACATAAGAGCCGGGACGGAAGTCATAGCCCAGATCGCCCAACAAACGCCGCTGGCGGGGTGTGCATTGTTCCGCCACATGGGATGCGACGGCATAGTCGTAAGGGCGCACGAACATCTGGCAGTAGTTGTACAACAACGTCTTGCGCGCCTTGCCGGAGGTGTTGATGCCCGGTCCGTGCCACAGGGAATGGGAGAAAATGATGCAATCCCCTGCTTTTCCCATCAGCGGCACCGCGCCCGGCGTCGTCGGGGTCACGATCGGTTCGTCCAATTCCGGGAAGGGCCGCATGTGACTGCCCGGAAAGACCGTGAAATTGGCACTGTCAGGTTCAAGGACATCGGTCAGCAAATACAACGCCTTCATGGCCAGGGGCCGGCTAGTTTCCGTCACCCGGACCCGGCGCAGGCCTTCGCCGCCGTCGGTATGGGTATAGCCGAGAAAGCCGGGGTCCGAGGCGCGCACGATGGCCTGGGACATGGAGAATGACAGATAAGGCCCCATGATATCGACGATCAGGTCGAACACTTCCGGCCGGTCGATCAGGTCTCTGAATGCCTGGTCGTAGGGTAGTATGTCCCGGCGGTCCATGAAGCTTTCCGGATCCGGGTTGCCATGCTCCACCCAGCCGTAATGGCCGCGCGGCAGGTCGGTGGGCTCCCATCCCGGTTCGGCCCGCATGGCATCAACGGCATCGCAAAGCGCCGCCGCTTCCCCGGCGTCGAAGACCCCTTCGAGATGGACATAGCCGTCAATTTCCCAGGCACGGCGCTGTTGTTTGGTTAAAGTTCGCATGATGGTTTCCTCCCCATTGCAAGCATGCTCCCAAATTGCCGCCCCTAAGACAACCATGTTTGCGCCTTGAATTGCCCGGTAAATCTGACACCTTGTGCATGGCGGCAAAGAAACATGCAGGAGGATAACCCGTGCCCACACAAGATATGTCGAGCTGGCGGACCAGCATTTCCCAGGTCATCAGCACCGAGGAAGAAGAGGAAATCATGGTCCGGGGCCTGCCCTTGAGCCAGCTGATCGGCAAGATTTCATTCGCCGAGATGATGTTCCTGATGTTGCAGGGCAACCTGCCCACGGCGGAACAGGCGCATGTGGTGGATGCCCTGCTGGTTGCCTCGGTCGAGCATGGCATCGCGCCGCCATCCATGATCAGCCGTTGTTTTGCCTCCTACGGCACCTCGATCCAGGCGGCGGTGGGCGGCGGCGTGCTGGCGTTCGGCGACCGCATGGGCGGCCTCGGCGAACAATTGGGCCAGACCATGGTGGCGCATTTGGCTGGCCATGACCCGGCCAACCGGACAATCGATGATGCGGTCCTAGACGAGGTGGCGGCCCGCATCGTCAGGGAGGCTGGGGAAAGCGGACAGCGCGTACCAGGCTATGGCATCCCCCTGCACGGCGCAGACCCACGGGCGCCTGGCGTCCTGGCGGTAGCGCGTGAAAAAGGCACCTTTGGCAATTACTGCCGCCTTGGCATGGCGATCGAGGCGGCGCTGGCGGCCCAGCGCGGCGGCAAAGTAGTGCCCATGAACCTGGACGGCGTCGGCGCGGTGGTTATTCTTGATCTTGGCTTTGCCTGGCAAAGCACCCGGCTGTTTCTGCTGACCCCGCGTTCGGTTTCCATGGGCGCGCATTATTTGGAGGAGCAGGCACAGGACAGCACCTGGCGCCATATACCCGCCAGTCAAATCAGCTATGATTGAGCACGGAATTAATTCAGGAGACCGCAGATGCCTTTCAACGCCAAATACGCCTTCATGGTCAGCATGGATGTCGCTGCCGACAAGGAAGCCTTGTTTAACGAGGTCTATGACGACGAACATATCCCCGCCCTGTTGAAAGTAGACGGCGTGGTCGCGGTCTCCCGCCTGAAGACCGTGCCCGCCACCTTGGCCATGGGCGGCGAGGAACATGCGGTTACGGGAGAGGGGCTGCCCCATTACATCGCGATCTATGAAATCGACAGCCCGGATGTGCTGAACAGCGCCGCCTGGGCCGAAGCGGTGGAGGAAGGCCGCTGGGGCGGCCAGGTGCGCCCCTACACCACCAACCGGAGCCACGTCCTGCGTAAATTGATTTAGGCCGTATCCTTGAACAGCTCCCGACCGATCAGCATGCGGCGGATTTCCGAGGTGCCGGCACCGATCTCGTACAGCTTGGCATCGCGCAGCAAACGGCCCGTGGGATATTCGTTGATATAGCCGTTGCCGCCCAGGGCCTGTACCGCCTCCAATGCCATCCAGGTCGCCTTCTCCGCCGCGTACAGAATGGCGCCGGCGGCGTCGGCCCGCGTGGTATCGCCCCGGTCACACGCCTTGGCCACGGTGTAAACGTAGGACTTGGCCGCATTCATGGTCGTGTACATATCGGCGACCTTGCCCTGCATCAGCTGGAATTCACCGATCGGCTGGCCGAACTGTTCGCGCTCGTGAATATAGGGCATGACCACATCCATGCAGGCCTGCATGATGCCAAGGGGCCCGGCGGAAAGCACCAGCCGTTCATAGTCCAGGCCGCTCATCAATATCCGCACGCCCTCGCCCACCGCACCCAGCACATTCTCTTCCGGCACGGCGCAATCCTCGAACACCAGCTCGCAGGTATCCGAACCACGCATGCCCAACTTGTCCAGCTTTTGCGCCGTCGAAAACCCAGCAAAACCTTTTTCAATCAGAAAGGCGGTAATGCCCCGCGGCCCGGCCTCCGGATCGGTCTTGGCATAGACCACCAGGGTGTCGGCCTCCGGCCCATTGGTGATCCACATTTTGGAACCGTTCAGGATGTATTGATCGCCGCGCTTGTCCGCCCGCAGGCGCATGGAGACCACGTCGGAACCAGCACCCGGTTCGCTCATGGCCAGGGCGCCCACATGCTCGCCGCTGATCAGTTTCGGCAGATAGCGGCTTTTTTGCGCCGCGCTGCCCTGGCGGCGGATCTGGTTAACGCACAGGTTGGAGTGCGCGCCATAGCTGAGCCCGACCGAGGCCGAGGCGCGGGAGATCTCTTCCATGGCGACACAATGTTCCAGATAGCCCAGGCCGGCGCCGCCGAATTCTTCTTCCACTGTTACGCCCAGAACACCAAGATCGCCCAGTTGTGGCCAGAGATCCCGGGGAAAAACGTTGGAAGCATCGATCTCGGCCGCGCGCGGGGTGATCTGGTCGGCGGCAAAGCCGGCCACGCTGTCGCGGATCATATCGGCGGTTTCGCCCAGGCCGAAATCAAAGGCAGGCAATGCGTTGGGGATCATGGCGGCGTCCTCCGGTCTTGCTGAATATTGGCCGCCCTTGATATCGCCAGAGCTGGCAAAAAGCTACAATTTGATCTTGTTATAGCTTGATTTGCGTCCAGCCACGGCGCTGCCACAGGACCACGAATATCACCGCCTGCAGGATGCGATAGGCCGACTGTGTCGCCCAGACCGCGAACAGGCCAAGGCCAAGGTAAGGTCCGGCCAGCCAGGCCAGCGGCAGGCCCAACAGCCATTGCGTGCCCACCGCCACCGCCATCACCTGCCGCACGGCGCCGGCGCCAAGCAGTGCATGCAGCAAGACCAGACCAACGCCATCGATGGCGATCGCCGTGCCCATCAGCCGCATGGAGCTCCGCGCCACGTCAATCACCTGCTGGTCCCGGGTAAAGCCCATGACGATCAGATCAGGTATCAGCAGCGCCGGCAGACCCAGCAGCGCCAGGATCAAAGCGGTCACCTTGACCACATCCCAAGCCCAGCGCGAGGCCTCGTCCGGGTCATCGCGGCCCAGAGCTTCACCGACCAGGGTCAAGGCGGCCAGGCCGAGGCCGACCGCCGGCAATATGGCGACAAGAACCAGATTGATCAGGATATTGATGGCGGCGACCTCCACCGTGCCCATCAGGCCAACGATCCAGAATATCGCGGTGAAGCCGGCGGCGAAGAGAAATTCCTGGATCGCCGAAGGTACGGACAAGCGAAGCATGGTCGCCATGGTTTCGCGGCGCGGTATCCGGCTGAGGAAACCGTTTTGCCGCGCTTCCTTCCAGCCCAGGGCGAAATAAACCGCCGTACCCAGGAACAATGAAATGGTGGTGCCCAGGCCCGAACCCTCGGTGCCCAGTTCGGGAAAACCAAATTTGCCGAAAATCAGAACATAGCTGATTACGACATTCGCCACTTGAATGACCAGAAGGGTATGCAGATAACGTCGGCTTTGCGAGACACCTGTCCAGTAGCCACGGAACGCAAAATTCATGCCGACAGCGACAACGCCCAACAGACGGGCGTCAAAATAGGGCAATCCCGCATCAATAACGCCCTGGTCGCTATTGATGATCGGCAACAGCGTGGATGAATAAGTCAGCAAGACAACGGTTATGGGCAGGCCGATTACCAGGGCCAGGAGCAAGCCGCCGGTCAAGGGCACGGCGGCTTCATTGGCACGGCCCTCACCAACGCGTCTGGCCGCCATGGCCTGCACACCGGACGACAGGCCCATGACCAGGGCCGTCGCCATGAAAGCGGCGAAGCTGGCAGTGCCAACGCCGGCCAAGGCATCCTTGCCCAGAACACCGACCATGGCGGTATCGACAAGGTTCAGAACAACCTGAGAGACCATGCCGCCGACAATGGGCAAGGCCAGATGGCCAATCCGTTCTAGACGCTGGCGCTGCATGGCTTTGTTAATTCGAGGCGCACGCCGCTTATAGCCGGGGCAGACTTTCCTCCGCCGCCAGCATGGCGACCGCCGCTTCGAATGCCGCCACGGTCTGATCCATGTCGTCGGCGCCATGGGTGGCCGAGATAACACCCGCACCGGCACCGTTGATATCGACACCGCCAATCAGCAATGCCAGGCGCAGCTTGTTCATCAAGCCCGGTGGTTTGGTCTTCAGGTCCTGATAGGGCACCGACAGGGGGTCGAAATTGTTGGGATCGATAGCCAGTCCGGTGGCATTCATGAAGACAAAGAAATTCGCCTGCTGGCCATAGACGGCCCAGGCAACGCCGGCACGTTTGAAGCTTTCATTCAGCTTCACCCGCAACTCCCGTCCGAAGGCATCGGCCCTTGCACAGGCATCGCTGTTGGCGATGATTTCCAGGGTCTTGGTACCCGCCGCCGCCGAAAGAGGGTTGCCATTGAAGGTGCCGGGATGGTGGATTTTTTCAAAATCCTTGTCCGCCGCAGCCTTGAAATCCAGGTGCGCCAGAATATCGGCCCGGCCAACCACCGCACCGCCAGGCAGGCCGCCGGCCAGGATCTTGGCCAGGGTCGTCAAATCGGGCTTCACATCCAGCAAACCCTGAGCCCCGCCCGGATGCACACGGAAACCGGTCACCACCTCGTCCATGATCAACAGCACGCCATGCTGTTCCGTCAATTCGCGCAATTGCGCAACGAAGCCGGGCGCCAGCGGGATCATGCCGCCGCTGCCCCCCGTGGGCTCCAATATCAGGGCGGCGATGTCGCTGTCCGCCTCCAGGGTCTGAGCGACAGCATCGATATCATCGGGATCAAGAAGGACCACCTGGGCCGCCACTTCCGGCAACACGCCGGGCGTCGCGGTGCCGTCGAAATGCCCGGCCACGCCAAAGGCCATGTGATCATGCCAGCCATGAAAATGGGTGCGAAAACGCGCCAGTTTATTTTTGCCCGTGAAGGCGCGGGCCAGACGCATGGCCATCAAGGTCGCTTCGGTGCCGGACGAGGTGAAGCGGATCCGCTCGGCCGAGGGCACCAGGTTTTTCACCGCCTCGGCCCAGGCCACCTCGAAACGATGGGATGATCCAAAATGGGTGCCCGCCGCCAAGGCCTCCTGCACGCAAGCCTCGACCTCATCATTGCGATGGCCCAGCATCAGGGCCCCATGGCCGCCGAAATAATCCACATAATCATTGCCATCCGCATCCCATTTGCGCGGGCCCTTGGCCGTCTCGATATAAATGCCGTAGGGCGTGGTATGGCGGGAATCATGGGTGATGGCAGAGGGAAACTGTTCCAGGGCGCGGGCCGCCAGGGCCTGACTGGAAGGTGTCCGGTCCACATAACGATTGACGATCGGGGAATTGCTTAACATCTCACCACTCACCTAAGCTTGTTCGATCCAGAGTTGCTGTTATAGCAAAGCTGGGTCTTGATGGATATCAAGACTGATGTGCCATCCCGTGCTAGAGTGGCGGCATGGAAATCATCTTATTCACCATCGCCGCGATCATACTCTACATCGTGGCCGACCGTGCCCTGAATTATGTCGAGATGCGGCGCGGCGCGCGGTTTGAACACCGAAGCTTCATTTTCTTCACCATCCTGGTGACTTTGGCTGTGTTGAGCTTCGGCCTGATCCAAAAAATCGCCGGCGTCTGATACTCAAGTACTCCGGAAGAATTATATCCATTCAAAGGTTGCAAATACCAACAAACGCGGTCTATTTATAATACAAATATAATATCAATTATATCAATATTATTACAATTCGCCATTGTTCAAGAGCGTGAGGGCCGTTGATTGAATGACAACCGAAAATAGCCAAGGAAACAACGGCAAAAATCCGGGAATCAACTACGACGAATCTTTAGCTGTCACCCGTGAAATCTATTGGGTCGGCTTTATGGAGGCCGGCGGTCGCCTGCGCTGCAATCCGTATCTTCTGATTGATGGCAGGGGAGACGACGTCATTCTATTCGATCCGGGCTCGATCCCGGATTTCCCAAAAATCATGCGTAGAGTAATTGACCTGGTTCCACCGCAAAACATTACCGGCATCGTCGTATCGCATCAGGATCCGGATGTCTGTGGCAACCTCGCGGTGATTGAGGATATTGTGGAAAATCCCAATCTCAAGATCTACGCCCATCTCAACACCATTCGTCTGATTGCCCATCTAGGGCTGTCGGGATCACTTCAGGATGTCGCCGAGATCGATTATCGGCTGACACTGTCGAGCGGCAGAGTTCTTGAGTTTGTTCCAATGCTCTATCTGCATTCCCCTGGCGCCATCGCGACCTATGACCACCAGTCCAAATCACTGTTCAGCGGTGACGTCTTCGGCGCCATCGGCAGTGACAACGACCTATTCTCCAAGACGAATTTCCCACAGAACATGGATAGCTTCCACCAGGCCTATATGCCGTCGAATAAGGTTCTGCGGCCCGCCATGGCAAGGCTTTCCGGTATGCAGATTGACCGCATTTTACCCCAGCACGGTGCCGTGCTGGAGGGCGACGATGTCGCCATCGCGATCGAGCATTTGCGGACCCTGCCTTGCGGCGTCGATCTCGCGGAGGATTAGAGTCATGTGCGCCCTGCGCCGGACTGGCATCGACCAAGTCACACATGTGGTGAACACCAACCGCCAGATGTTGGAAAAAGCCCTGCTGATGCGTGGGCAAAGCTATCTGGCTGATGTTAAGGCGCAACTTTTGACCGGCGTGATCCAGGAAATGGATAGCAGCCGCAAGCGCCTGCTGACCGCGCATCAACGGCTGAAGGAAAGCATGCATACTGTGTCCCTGCAAAAGGACCTGTTGGCATTGGAGGTCGAACAGAGGGTGAAATCAGAGGAAACGGCCCATGGCGCGCGCCTGCAAGCAGAGGCCGCGAATCGCGCCAGGGCGCAGTTTCTTGCTAATATTTCGCACGACGTCCTGACGCCTTTGAATGCCATCAATGCGTACGCGGAGATGATCGACGACGAGATCCTGGGCCCGGTGGCACCGGCGGAATACAAAAATTATGCCGGCGACATTCGCCGCGCCAGCGCGCACTTGCATGATCTGGTCCGGTCGCTGCTGGAAACGGCGCGGGTCGAAGCCGGACAGTTGCGCATCACGGCCAGTGAAATCGATCTTGTGGAACTGCTGCACGACACGCTGGCGATGCTCGACCATCAGGCAAAACAGAAAGACATAACCCTGACAAATGGCGGCACACTGGACACCTTGCCGATACACGCGGATGCTGTCTTATTGCGTCGTCTGATGCTTAATCTAACAACCAATGCCTTGAAATTCACAGAAGCCGGCGGTCGGGTCAGCGTTTCAGCGGAAGCGGGTATCGAGGGTGGCTCCATCCTGCGCATTAGCGATAACGGACCGGGCATCGCGGCCCAGGATATTGAAACCGCCTTAACCCCATACGAACGGATCAACGGCACATCCGGCACCCCCGATGATCCCGGCAAAGCCACGACATCCAGCGATGCAGGACTGGGCCTCGGCCTGCCCATGGCCAAGGCCATCGCGGAAGCGCATGGCGGCACCCTCGGTATCAAAAGCGTGGTTGGAGACGGCACCACCGTAACCGTGACGCTGCCCAAAACACGCCCTGGTCAGGATATGGGCTGAAACCAGCCGGCGCTATTCCCCGCCAACAGGCAAATACAAACGAAAAGTCGTGCCAACGCCCGCTTCTGAATCGACCGTGACATGGCCGTCCGACTGTTTGATAAGGCCGTAGACCATGCTCAAAACAAGACCCGTGCCCTTGCCCACCTCCTTGGTCGTAAAAAAAGGATCAAAGATACGCGGCAAGTCTTCCCCGGGAATGCCGTCGCCATGATCGGTTACCGCAATCATCACGAAAGCGCCGGGCTTTATCTCCATTCCCGAAGCCACCAAATCATCGGGGAGTTTCGCGTTGCGGGTTTCTATAATTAGGCGTCCCCCTTGCGGCATGGCATCGCGGGCGTTGATCGCCAGGTTCAAAATTGCCTGTTCAAGCTGCCCCGCGTCGGCGATACAGGTTTCGAGTTCCTCCGCCATGACCAGTTCAATGTCGATTTCCACCGTCAGACTACGGTGCAAAAGGGGCTGCATTTGATCTAGTAGAGCGTTGACATCCACAACACCGGCGGACAGCGGCTGTTGGCGGGCAAAGGCAAGCATGCGGCTGGTCAATTCAGCGGCCCGGTCTACCGCCCGCAATACCGGCGCCGTCAGGCTCAATAATTCATTGTCGGGGCCCAGCTCGTCATCCAGAATCGCAAGGTTACCCATCATCACGGCGAGAAGATTATTGAAATCATGCGCGATACCGCCAGTCAGTTGGCCAATCGCCTCCATTTTTTGCGCCTGACGCAGCTGTTCCTCGCTTCGCTTCAAATCCGTCACGTCATGCAGCATCTGAACGCTATCGCCGTTGGGCAGTCTGCTGTCAGTGATCCGTAGGTCGTATTCGCCCGCACGAAAACCGAAGGACTCGCTATCCTCGTGGCGCCGGGCCAAACGGCCTGCGAGCCAACCTTCGGGATCGTCCGCCGCATCCGGTATAAATCCGTGCGCGATGGCGTCGCGCATCATCTCCTCGAAGGTATTACCCGGTACCAGATATTCATCACGGAACGCCGTCAGACGCCGGTATTGCGCGTTGCAAATGACAAACCGGTCTTCGGCATCGAACACCGCCACGCCCTCGGAAAGCCTCTCAATGGCTTCGAGGAATCTCTCATTGGCCTGCTCGGCATCTCGCAGCGCCGTTATGTCCTGGCCGGTGCCGAAGTAGCCCTTGAAAACTCCATCGTCATCGAAGACAGGCACACCGCTGGAAAGCAGCCAAAATTTGCCTTTTGCCGTGACCCGCTGATGCAGCACGTCGCGAAAGGGTTCGCGCCGCTCCAGCGCCTCCAGACGCGCCCGCCATTCCGGCGTATCCATGCCTGACAATTCAATCTCGGACAAACTCTTGCCGTAGTGCCACTCCGCCGGCACGCCGGTGAACCTCTCGAACGACGCCGAAATCCAGGTATAGCGGAGATTTTCATCCATCTCCCAAAACCAGTCCGAGGTATTATCGGCGAAGTCCCGAAACCGCCGTTCACTGGTGCGCAGCGCTTCTTCCTGCTGCTTCAATTCGCTGATGTCGGTCCCCGTGATGCGATAGCCAAGGAACTTTCCAGCCGGATCAAATTTTGGTTCGCCGCTCATCCGAAACCAAATCGCCCGGTCGACGTTCGAGCGCCGTTCGATACTCCTGAACGGCTGGTGGGCCAGCATGGCCGCATAATCGTCGCCCAGCGCCTCGGGGTCGAAGTCCGCACCAAGGATTTCCGCCCGGTTCCGGCCGATGAACTCCCTCGATTCCATGCCGATGAGCGATATGGAATCAGACATAAATGTATAACGAAGGTCGGCATCCGTCTCGGCGAACCAATCCGCCGAGACGCTGGCGAAGTCGCGAAAGCGCCGCTCGCTCTCACGCAACGCTGCTTCGTGCTGCTTCAGTTCAGTGATGTCGGCACTGGTAATCCGGTAGCCAAGGAATTCAGCCTTATCGTCAAAAAAAGGTTCGCCGTTGAGCCGTATCCATTTATCACCATTGACCTTCGATCGTCGTTCCACATTGCGATAGGGCTGATGATTGCGGATGGCGACCATATCGGGCTGCCGCCAGACGGCATCATAATCATCACCATGAATTTCCTGGCGTGTTTTCCCGATGAATTCCTTCGCCTCGTGGCCAATCATGGAAACGGATTCCGACATGTAGGTAAAACGATGTTCGGCATCCGACTCGGCGAACCAATCCGCCGACATGGATGCGAAATCCCGAAAGCGCTCTTCGCTGAGGCGTAGCGCTTCCTCCTTTTGTTTCAGCTCGGTGATATCGGTGCCGGAAATACGATAGCCAAGAAAAATCCCATCCACATCAAAACGGGGGTCGCCGCTGAGCCGAAGCCATTTGCCATCGGCGAGGCTTGATTGCCGTTCAATATTCCGGAAAGGTCGGCGTTCCTGTATCGCAGTAAGCTCTTCATTAGGAGCGTTCGGATCACTAGCTGCGGCCAGAATGCTGTAACGGTTTTTGCCGATATAGTCCGCTGGCGTCAGGCCAAGCATGGAAATTGAATCGGACATAAACGTAAAACGATGATCGGGATCCGTTTCGGCGAACCAATCAGCGGCAATCTTCGCGAAATCCTGGAAGCGCTGCTCTGTTTGGCGCAGCACATTCTCCGTTGATTTGGAATCGGCGACTTCCGCCGCCAGCCGCTGGTTCATTTCCGCCAGATCGGCGGTTCGGGCCGCGACTTGCGTTTCCAGCTCATTGACATGGGATTGCAGCTTCTGTCCGGACTTCTCTCTCTCCGAGACATCGGCAACGATACAACTTATGCCGATGACCCTGTCGTCGCCGTCATAAATGGGGGCATAGGTGTTCTGGAAATAAACGGCTGTTTCCTGCGCCCGCGGAGATTGGACCGAACGGGTGGATGCAACCACGGTCTTGCCGGTATCAAGGGCTTGCCGTAAATGCGGCTCTATCCGCGACGCCAGTTCGGGCAGGATATCCGCGAGGGCTTGGTTCAAATGATCCGTGACCGTCAGGCCATTGCGCGCCGCCAGCGCCGGATTAATGTACCGATAGCGCAGCTCGGTATCGAGCACGCAAAAACCAATGGGGACGTGGGCAAATATCCGCGCCAACTCTTCCAGTGGCCGCTCCAACTCTGCCTTACTCAACTCCCCCCCCTTGCGTTCCACATTACCCACGCATCAGGAATACAATCGCGAAACTTGCCGCCAAACAGGCGCGCCTTGCGTGTATTTTGGCGATCCTAGGTCATTTTGGAATGGCAAAAAAGAAACAAGATTATTACCGTGCAACGGCCATATTCGCCCCATCCAACAAAGACTTGCCGTAAATGGTGCGTGCATCGTTGTGGCCCTGGCGCGGCTGACGTAAAGTGCGTTTTTTTTCACAGCCGCACGTGCGTACCAATAGATGTCAATTCAAACGCCTTTCGACCAATTCCGCGCCACCGTCAAACCAGAATGGATTGACAATAACAAGCATCTCAACATGGGCTACTATATGGTGGTCTTTGATCTGGCGACCGATGAGTTCATGAAATTCATTCATCTGACCCGGGATCACCGCAAGCAGCATCAGGTCACCACATTTTCCCTGGAAGGCCATATCACCTATAACCGGGAGATCGGCGAGGGTGAACCCATGCGCTTCACAACTCAGTTACTGGCCTTTGACGAGAAGCGCTTTCACTACATCCATCATATGTATCACGGGACCGAAGGCTATCTGGCCTCGACCAACGAATTGATGAGCATCCATATCTCGTTGGAGACACGGCGCGCCACGCCCATGCAGCCGGAAATTCTGGAACGCCTGGGCGCGATCAAGGAGGCCCACGCCTCTTTGCCGCAAAATCCCTATATTGGACGGCAAATCGGCCTGCGCGCGAAAGCGACGACCAACACCTGATTAGGGCGTCTGAAAGCCAAAAAATTACATCCACGGAGAACGGCATGACAAATCCCATGAGCCTGGAAGGGCGTACTATTCTGGTTACCGGCGCGGGCCAGGGCATCGGCAAGGCAACGGCTGAACTGGCCGTTGAACTGGGTGCCAAGGTGGCCTTGGTCGACGTCAACGGCGACACCCTGGATGCGGTCGCCGGCGCCTTGGGCGATAGCGCCAGGGCCTATGTGGGCAGCGTCGCCGAACCCGGCTTCGTCCAAGGCATGGTGGCGGAAGTGGTGCGTGATTTCGGCGCCATCCATGGCCTGATGAACAATGCCGGCATCGTCCGCGCGGCGATGATCCACAAGATGCCCGTGGAAACCTGGCAGCAGGTCATTGATGTCAATCTGACCGGCGTCTTCCTGTGCCTGCAGGAAGTTGGCCGCCATTACATGGAACGCGCCAAGGATGGCGACGAGGCCCCCGGCGCCATCGTCAATGTCTCCTCCATCGCCGGACGGCGGGGCACAATCGGGCAGATCAACTATGGCGCCGCCAAGGCCGGCGTGCTGGGCATCACCATGAGCGCGGCGCGGGAGTGGGGCCACCACGGAATCCGGGTCAACTCGGTTTGTTTTGGCCTGGTGGAAACCCAGATGACGGAAACCGTGCGGGGCGAGAAATTCCGAGACCAATACATGGCGATGATCCCAATGGGCCGCTTTTCGGCCCCGGAGGAAGTCGCCAAGCCGGTTTGCTTCCTGCTGTCCGACGGCGCCAGTTATGTCACCGGCCAGCACCTGAATATCGATGGCGGCGCCTGTATCGGCATGTAGCCGCCTAGAGCAGCAAATAATCAATATCGGAGAGTCCGCCATGCCCCGCATCAAGCCGCTTGCACCCACTGAGATGGATGCCGCCCAGCGTGAATTTTACGACAATATCATGGCCGGTCCGCGCGGCAGCATGGGCGGGCCTTTCCAGGCCTGGATACACAGCCCCGACTTCGCCGACCGGGCGCAAAAGGTTGGGGAATACTGCCGCTTCAACAGCGCCCTGGAACCACGCCTGTCGGAACTGGCCATATTGGTCACGGCGCGCCAATGGACGGCGCAGTTCGAATGGTTCGCGCACGCCCCCATGGCCCTGGAAGGTGGTTTGTCGGCGGAAATAGTCGAGGCCCTGCGCCAGCGCCAAGCACCGGCCTTCGACCGGGCCGATGAGGCGGCGATCTATAAATTTTGCACCGAATTGTACGCCGAATGCCGCGTTTCCGATGCCACCTACGATGAAGCCAAGGCACAGTTGGGAGAACAGGGCGTGGTCGATCTGGTGGGCATTTTAGGCTATTACGCCATGGTCTCCATGACCTTGAATGTATTCGAGATGCCCCTGCCCGACGGTGTGGAACCACCACTGGAGCCGTAGTCAAGATCTACCGCACTTGACGGAAATCCGGCGAAACGGGGCCGGGCCAATCCTCTACTGTCACGGACGAGACCCGGGCCGCTGGCGGGCCCTGGTGACAGTGGGCCAGCATGGCATCTACATCCCGCCGCGGCCCTGAAAACACCGCCTCGACACTGCCGTCGCCCAGATTACGCACCCAGCCGTGCAGGCCCAGGGCCTGCGCCGTCTCCACCGTCCAGCCGCGGTACCAGACGCCCTGGACCCGGCCCTCGATCACCACCCGAACACTTTGTTTCGGGGACGGCATGGGGGCGCCTATTCAAATTCCATGATGACGTCGTCCACCGCCAGGCTGTCGCCGGGACCCGCCTTCAGGGCAGCAACGGTACCGTCACGCTCGGCACGCAGGATATTTTCCATTTTCATGGCCTCGACCACCGCCAAGGCCTGCCCGGCCTTGACCTCCTCGCCCTCCGCCACGGCCAGGGAAATAATCAGGCCCGGCATGGGACAGAGCAGATATTTCGAGGTATCGGGCGGTGCCTTATGCGGCATCAAGGCTGCCAGTTCCGCCGCCCGAGGCCGGCGAACGGTAACGCCCGCTTCGACGCCGCCGTGGCGCAACTGGAAACCGGCCGCCGCCACATCGGCCTGCACCGCCACATGACGGCCATTGACCGTACCCGTGAACAGACGCTCGCCCGGCCGCCAATAGCTGCGCACGGCGATCAAGCGGCCATCAAGATCCACATCAAAGCCGTCTTCCACCGATGTCACCGTAACAGCATGATATTCGTCATCCAGGCCGACGACCCAATCCGTGCCGAGGGTGGGCCGGTAATGCGCCAACTGGCCATCGACCGAGGCCGCGCGGGCCGCCCGGCGCTGATGCATCAGCACACCGGCGGCCAGCAGCGCATCCAGCACCGCGCCATTGTGCGGCGCGCCGGTGAAGCCATCGGGATACTCTTCATCGATAAAGGCCGTGGTCAGGTGGCCTTCGACGAAGCGGGGATGGCTGATCAGCGCCGTTAGAAAGCTCATGTTGTGATTGATACCGCGCACGTAATAGCTATCCAGGGCGGACTGCATGGCGGCAATGGCGCCGTCTCGGTCCTGGCCCTTGGTAACCAGCTTGGCGATCATGGGATCGTAGTACATGGTAATTTCGGAACCTTCGACCACGCCGGTATCGACCCGCACGTTTTCGGTCTCGGCAGGCGGCTTGCAGCGCACCAGGCGACCGATTGAGGGCATGAAATTGCGGAACGGATCCTCGGCATACAGGCGGCATTCAATGGCCCAGCCATCGGCCCGGACATCGGCCTGGCTCAGGCTCATGGGCTCACCCGCGGCGATGCGGATCATTTCCTCGACCAAATCGACGCCGTAGACCATTTCAGTGACAGGGTGTTCCACCTGCAGGCGGGTATTCATTTCAAGGAAATAGAAATTCCGGTCCTTATCGACGATGAACTCCACGGTCCCGGCCGAGCGGTAATCCACGGCGCGGGCCAGGGCCACCGCCTGTTCACCCATGGCCTGGCGGGTGGCCTCGTCCAGAAACGGAGAGGGCGCCTCTTCGATAACCTTTTGATGGCGCCGCTGGATGGAACATTCGCGCTCGCCCAGATAGATGCAATTGCCATGGCCGTCGGCCAGCACCTGAATTTCGATATGGCGGGGCTGTTCAATGAATTTCTCGGCGAAGACCCGGTCATCGGCGAAGCTGGAGCGCGCCTCGTTCCGGGCCGAGGTGAAACCTTCCCGCGCCTCGGCCTCCGTATAGGCCACGCGCATGCCCTTACCGCCGCCCCCGGCGGAGGCCTTCAACATTACCGGATAGCCCAATTGTCCAGCGACAGCCGCCGCATCGTCCTCGTCTTTCAGCACTTCCAAATGGCCCGGCACGGAATTGACGCCGGCTTCCTGTGCCAGTTTCTTGGACGCGATCTTGTCGCCCATGGCCTCGATGGCGCCCACCGGCGGACCGATGAAGGCGACGCCCATATCCGCCAGGGCCAGGGCAAAGGCAGGATTCTCCGAAAGGAAGCCATAGCCCGGATGCACCGCTTCGGCGCCGCTGCGCTTGATGGCATCCAGGATCCGTTCGGTAACCAGATAGCTTTCCGCCGCCGGGGCCGGGCCGATGGCGATGGCTTCGTCCGCCATTTCCACATGCAGGGCGTTGGCGTCAGCCTCGGAATAGACCGCCACCGTGGCGATCCCCATGGCACGTGCGCTGCGGATAACCCGGCAGGCGATTTCGCCGCGGTTGGCGATGAGAATTTTAGAGAACATCAATACGATACTTTCGCGTTCTAAAGTCCTAAAGCGGAATATTGCCGTGCTTTTTCCAGGGGTTTTCCAGCTTCTTGTTCTTCAGCATGGTCAGCGCCCTGGCGATGCGCCGGCGGGTATTATGGGGCATGATCACATCATCAATATAACCACGCTTGCCGGCAATAAAGGGGTTGGCGAAGGTATCGCTGTATTCCTGGGTCAACTGCTCTATACGTTCGGGATTATCCAGTTCCGAGCGGAAAATAATCTCGACCGCGCCCTTGGCACCCATCACGGCGATCTCCGCCCCTGGCCAGGCGAAGTTGACATCGCCGCGCAAATGCTTCGAGGCCATGACATCATAAGCACCGCCATAGGCCTTGCGCGTAATCACCGTGACCTTGGGCACGGTGGCCTCGGCGTAGGCGTAGAGCAATTTGGCGCCATGGGTGATGATGGCGCCGTATTCCTGCGCCGTGCCGGGCAGGAAGCCAGGCACATCGACGAAGGTTACGATGGGAATCTCGAAACAATCGCAGAAGCGCACGAAGCGCGCGCCCTTGCGCGCGGAATCGATATCCAGGCAACCGGCCAGGACCATGGGCTGGTTGGCCACGAAACCCACCGTGGCGCCATCGACACGGCCAAAGCCAATGACGATATTGCCGGCGAATTCGGGCTGAATTTCATAGAAATCGCCGTCGTCCACGACTTTTTCCAACAGCTCCTTGATGTCATAGGGCTTGTTCGGATTGGCCGGCACCAGGGTATTGAGGGATTCTTCCGCCCGGTCGATCGGGTCGTCCGTGGGCCGGTGCGGCACGCCGCTACGGTTCGAAAGGGGCAGAAAATCAAACAACCGCCTGATTTGCGCCAGGGCCTCCACATCATTTTCGAAGGCCAGGTCGGCAACACCGGATTTCCGGCTATGGGTCGAGGCGCCGCCCAGTTCCTCATGTGTCACCTCTTCCTGGGTCACCGTCTTCACCACGTCGGGGCCGGTGACATACATGTACGAGCTGTCCTTGACCATGCAGATGAAGTCGGTCATCGCCGGCGAATAGACGGCGCCGCCGGCGCTGGGGCCCATGATGACAGAAATCTGCGGCACCACGCCCGAGGCCATGACATTGCGTTGAAAAACTTCCGCATAGCCGCCCAACGAAGCGACACCTTCCTGAATGCGGGCGCCGCCGGAATCGTTCAGGCCAATGACCGGCGCGCCGGCCTTCATGGCCTGATCCATGATCTTGCAGATTTTTTCCGCATGGGCCTCCGATAGGGAGCCGCCGAAGACGGTGAAATCCTGGCTAAAGACAAAGACCAGACGGCCATTGATGGTGCCCCAACCGGTAACCACGCCGTCGCCGGGAACACGCTGATCGGCCATGCCGAAATCTTCACAGCGATGCTCGACGAACATGTCATATTCCTCGAACGAATCGGGATCGAGCAGCATTTCCAGCCTCTCCCGCGCCGTCAATTTGCCTTTTGCATGTTGCGCCTGAATGCGTTTTTCACCGCCACCGGCGCGCGCCGCCGCGCGCTTCGCCTCAAGCTGACGCAGGATGTCCTGCATGAACCCACCACCTTCCCAACGGGATCTTGTTACACTGCCTGTTTGATAGCACGATACAGGGGCCGATGGGCAGCCCGATCACCGCCAATTTGTGCCGTTTGGCGAAGAAAATTTTTTTAGTAGCTGGCCGGTATTATCCGTCGAGGGCGTCGCGGATCCGCTGGGCCAGCTCGGACGGGCCGAACGGTTTGCCCAACAACTCGATGCCGGGCTTCAGCCGCCCCTGGTCGACAAAGGCATCACGGGCATAGCCGGACATGAACAGGGTCTTTAGAGCAGGATAGTCAGCACTGGCCAGATCCACCATTTGTTGTCCGTTCATTCCGCCTGGCAGCAATACATCGGTCAACAGAAGGTCAATATTGGGATTTCGGGCTAGTTGTTTCAGTCCTTCGGCTCCGGTGCTGGCCAGCAGCACCTCATAGCCCAATCTCCGCAATATCATCGAAACCATTACCTGCACATCACGTTCGTCCTCCACGACCAGGATAACTTCCCGTTTGCCGGTGCGGGCGGGTTGATCGTCGGCCGGCCGCCATGGCGGTTCCTCGTCCCCCTCCGCCAAGGCCGAAAGGAATATTCGAAACGTCGTGCCGGTGCCCTTGGCCGAATCCACGACGATGTGACCTTCGGATTGTTTGACGAAGCCATAAACCATGCTCAAACCCAGGCCCGTCCCCTTGCCCACTTCCTTGGTGGTAAAAAACGGATCAAAGATCCGCGCCTGATCCTCGTCCGAGATACCGACGCCATCATCGCTGACCGCGATCATGACGTAGTCGCCGGGCAGTGCCTCGCTTGGCCTGTCGGCATCACGGGCCGTGGAAACGTTCGCGGTTTCTATACGGATCGCACCACCCTGGGGCATGGCATCACGGGCATTGATGGACAAATTCAGAATAGCCTGTTCAAGCTGCCTGGGATCAGCCAGACAAAGGGGCAGATCAGGCGCCAGATCGAAGGAAACTTCAATATCCTCGACCAGGCTGCGCTTTATCAAGGACTCTATGCCGCGAAGCAATTCATTCGCATCCACCTGCTTTACTTCAAGCGGTTGCTGGCGCGAAAAGGCAAGCATGCGCGCGGTCAAAGAGGCCGCCTGATCAATCGCCCGCATGGTCGGCTCCAACAATTCAGCGACCTCCGGATCTTGCTCTGGCGTTTCCTGCATCAACGAAAGATTGCCCATCATAATGGCGAGCAGATTGTTGAAATCATGCGCGATGCCGCCCGTTAATTGGCCGATGGCCTCCATCTTCTGGGCCTGGCGCAATTGGGTCTCGGCGGCCCTCAACTGGGAAACATCGACGCTGATGGTACAGACGCCGATGACCTTGCCGCCGGCATCCGTGACCGGAAACTTATTGGCGATCAGATAATGTTGGTTACCATCGGAAAAAGTCGTTTCCCATTCTTCCGTTAGGCTTTGCCCGATGCGAATAACCTCCTGATCCGAGGCCACGGCCCGTTCCGCGTATTCCATTGGATAAATATCACGGGTTGTCTTGCCAACGACGTCGCGCGCGGCACGCCCGGTCCATTCCTCGTAGCGGCGATTGACCAGCAGAACTCGATCCTCAAGATCCTTCAATATGATCGAGTTCGGCGAATTCTCCACCACCCTCTGGAACAGTTCCTCAAGGCGCCTGCGCTCTGAAATATCGCGCAGTGCGCCGATGTATAAGGTCCCCTGCTCCATTTCGACGCTGCTGACCGCCAATTCCAAGAATAGGTCGCGGCCATCCTGATGACGGCCAGTGACCTGGCGCGGCCCCTGCCCAAGCAATGATGAACGGCCGGTTTCCTGATGTTTGGACAGATATCCGTCATGCTTGGAACGATCAGGTTCGGCCATAAGCATCTTGATATTCTGACCAATCACTGCATGGTCCGGATAACCGAATATCCGTTCCGCCCCTTGATTGAACGACGACACCACGCCTTTTTCATCCATGGTAATCAAGGCATCGACCATATTGGAAATGACCGTGCTGACGAATTTTTCACTTTCGCGCCCGGCGGCCTCGGCGCGACCGCGCTCGTCCATCTCGGTCTGCAGGCGCCGGTTGCTTTTGTTTAGCGCCTGGGTTCGCTCAAGTACCCGCTCTTCAAGCGAAGCCTGGGCCATCCGCAGTTCGGCCTCGATACGCTTTTGCTTGGTGACATCTATAGAGACACCGGTCATTCGGATGGCTTGGCCACGATCATCCCGGACCACCAGGGCACGCGCATTGATGTGGCGAAGTTCGCCATTGTCCCGCCGGTATATCCGATAATCGACGTTATACTCGGCATCGTCTTCCAGCGATTTTCGCGCCGCTTCCATGACGCTATCGACGTCGTCAGGGTGCAGGGTGCGGACAAATTCAGCTTCCATGACATCCCTGGCGGCATCGGATGGCATTCCCGACATTGCCAGCATTCGCGTATCCCAGATGTGGGTACCTTCCAGAAGGTTCCAGGTCCAGGTGCCGATTGATCCCGCATCCAGGGAAAGATTTAACCGCTCGTCGCTTTGCGTCAGAGCTTCGTCGGTCTTCACTTGCTCCGTGACATCGGCGACCAGGCAGCTGGCGCCTATAACCTTGCCTTGATCATCATGAATGGGAGAGAAGGTGCTCTGCAAAAAGACTTTCTCGCCAGATTTTATACGGCTGTCGTATTCATTGGCCTGGCCGCGCTGCGCCGTTCCGTATGCCATTGCCTGGCGCAACAGCCCTTCGATCCGTGGACCAGCGTTCGCCATTGTCTGGCTGATGGGTTGGCCAATATGCGCTTTATCTGAAAGGCCGCTCAGGACCAGGAACATGTCATTGGCATAAACGAACCGACATTCCAGATCGACAATGCAGAACCCAGCGGGAATCTGGTCGAAAACTTGCGCGACATTGAGCAGTTGTCGATGCGCCGTCGCAACATCCGCCACTATTCCATCACCCACGCGACCCTGCATCGGACCGTCCCATGAAAACGCGCGCCCGCTATCAAGCGCGACACCTAAAGGTCGCGCTCTACTTTATACCGAACTAGGTATTAACAAAGAATGCTTCATTTCGGCGGTAGTGGCTCAACCGGCGCGATGTAAATCCAAGAACTGCGCGGCAATTTCGAATTCGCCGCGCAACCCCGCCGCATGGGCCTCGGCCTCCGCATCCAGGCCCCAACGCTCTGCCTGATAGTCATTTTCCAGACGCACGGCGGCCCAGGCCGCGGCGACGTCCAGGGCGCCGGCACTGACCGCCAGGGCCAGAACCAGTGATCCGGCGATGGTCACCAGATCATTCATCGCGGCCAATTCCATGATGTCATGGCCATCCAGCACCCGGTGCAGGGCGGCCAGGGCGGCCCCGTCCTGGGCAATATGGCCGATACCATCGGTGGTGAGGAGACGGGCGCCATGTTCCGCCTCGGCCCAGTTCAGCCATGGCGACCAAAGCTGCTCTTGCCGTTGCACCAAATCCTCGGGCTCCGCTGCCCGATAGCACAAAAGATCGGAACCGCCGTATCCGGCCAGATTATCCACCACCGCGCCGCGCTGCCCGGCAACCAGATCAATAGCGGTATTGGCAATGCGGAACAGAGGCATGCTTTCAGGCACGATGTCTTCATCCTGCCGCCGCCACTCCTCGGCAATTGCCTCCGCCAAGGCTTCCGCCCTGACGGCAAAGAGCGCCTTTTTTGGCGTCCGGACCGGCCGGCCATCCAGTTCGATCGTTACTCCGCTCGGCGCCGAGACAACGGCGACATCCTTGTAAAAACGCTTCATTCCGACCCCAGAAGTTTGCCCGGCAATTTCAACAACTCGCCAGCGCCCTTGCTGACCGCGCCGCCAACCCGGTCCAGTATTCCGGTAGGGTTCTCCTGTCCCATGGACTGGGCCGGCGCGGCCTCCACCTTGCCGCCTTTTAGCACATTCATACAAGGGTGCGCCTCGCCGGTACCGGTGCTTAACAACGGCAACAACAGCCCCACGCCCGGCAGCAACAGATTGCCAACCACGGCCACGGCCACGCTGCCGGCCACGGCCACGCTATCAGGCACGGCGGAGGGATTGGCCAGGCTACCGCTAACATTGATAGGGGTTGCCAGGGATACCAGGGAGGGATCTTTTGCCCGGGGCGTCAGACGATAGTTAATGGCCTCGCTACTCAAATCCGTCTGACCATCGCCAACAACGGTAATATTTTCCGTATCCAACAGCAGCATCCGCGAACGCGCCACGCCGTCCTTGATGCCATGGCTGGAGGCGAGACAATGCAGGCGCGTCCGGTTATCCGATGCTTTCTCCCTCACCAGGGCGACCACCAGATCCTCGGCCAGCAGGTCAAGAAAACGGCTTTGTATATGGCCGTCGGAAATTATCATTGATGTCTCGCCATGAAGGCTGGCGGCCAAGGCCCGCAGATCAATGTGCCCGTCCGTCACGCGGCCGCGCAAATCAGCGCTCAGATCCAAACTGCCCGAGACCATGGTGGTATCGAACATCGGTCCCAAGGCCGACATGGCGGCCTGACGCAAAGCGACGCGCACGGCCAAATTACCCTGGTTAACACTGCCATCGATGCTCAACCGCCCCTTCGCCAGCCGGGCGGTGCTGGGTTTCAGGGTCAGGGCGCCTTGCCGCAGCGCCAGGTTCAATTGCAGCTGCTCCACAAACATATCGGCCCGGCGCAACCGTTGTGCGCGATATTTCAGTTCTCCATCAAGCAACGCCAGGACATCCAGATCGATAGTGATATCCGGGATCAGCCGATCCTCCGTGTCCGCTTCTGGTGCATCAGACTGGGCGGACGAAAAATCGAGATTTACATACTTCGAATGCAGATCGGCCTCGATTAGGGGGCGGTCGCCACTCAAATCCACGCTCATCTCGCCGGCAATGTCATTGCCGCCCAGGTGTACATCGAGAGCCTGTAGTTGAAAGGCGAGCATGCTTCCCTGGAACAGGCCGGCGGCTGTCAGATTTTCCTCTGCTGGAAGCGCGGACGGTACTGGCAAACGCGAAAGACCGTTCCATACGGATGCAACGGATCCCATCAGATCAAATTGCAGATCAAGGCCCTGGGCCGCCAACGGTTGGGCGACCCGGCCTCTCAAGGTTAACTTGGCGCCCAGGCGCGATTGGCTTTGCAGATGCAGGTGGTCAATGACGGGCGCCTGCAGATCTCCCGTCAATTGCGCCGAGACCTGAAATTCGCCGGGGTCGGGGACCTGGTGCCCGATTAGGACCGCGAAACCGGCCAGGCTGGGTCCCCGCGCATCGACCTCCAGCGCCAGCCCGCTACCGGCCAAGGGGTTTGCCACGGCGCCGCGCAGCTCTATTTCCGTGCCGCCGGGATGGCTTATCCGGCCGTTGATCCGGCTTAGGCTTGGCGCCTGGCCATCACCCATCAACCGGGCCGTGACATCAAATCGTCCCAGGGCCGGGACATCCGCGCCCGCATACGAAGACAGCGCAGCGCTGTCGGGCCCTCGCAAGCGTATCTTCAGATCAAGGCCCTGGGCGCTCAACGGCCTCGCCACGCTGCCCGTGGCGCGCAGGCGCAGGCCATCCTTTGTCCCGGCCTCCAGTTCCAAATCCGTCAACGCCGGGTTCGCCATTGCGCCCGCCACCCGTCCGCGCAGCTGAACCGGTGATACGGACGGCAGTTCCATCCCCGCCAAGGCCGACAAATGCACGCTGTCGGACGCCTGAATATCCACCTCCAGTTCCAGCCCGGCAAGGACCAGGGCATCGGCGATCCCGCCTCTCACGGAAATCAGGAAGCCTGGTTCAGGCGTAATGCGGGCGACAATATTACGCGCCGCCAACGGCCCGTCCCGGTCGTTCAAATCAAAGGAAATATCCGCCTGCCCATGCAGGATGGGGTCCTGCCCGATCAGCCGTTGCAAGCTTTGCACCTGGTCCGTTTTGGCCGTCACATGAAGGTCCACGCCATGGGCTTCGAGGGGCTTGAAAATGCGGCCCTTCAGGTTTGCCGTGGCGTCCGCCACCTCCAGGGTACCATCGATTTGAATTTCGCGGCCCTGCATCAAGGCATCCAAACTGGCAAGCTGCCCCACGAAGGAGACAGGCTGGTCATGAATTCTGGCCGCTAGGGTGATATCGGCGGGGGCGGAGCTGTCGGCGACGTGAAGTTTGTATTCGCTGACCGCTAAGGTAAATTCCGCATCCCCGTCCCGATAGGTGACTTTGCCGCGCCGCAGGCGAAAATCAGCGATGCGCG
This sequence comes from uncultured Rhodospirillaceae bacterium, assembly GCA_964590195.1. Lineage (GTDB taxonomy): Bacteria > Pseudomonadota > Alphaproteobacteria. The sequence continues at coordinate 51,571 of CAZPWJ010000016.1, forward strand.
GCGCAGTCAAGAAAGCCGCCGTTTCGCCTTGGGTCAGAAAATGCCCAAAAATCCAATCGAACTGACCATTCGGCAAGCGATCAATCAGAACATCCGCATCCTCGATTTGCATCTGATCGATTTCAATTTCCTGCCGTAGCAAAGGCAATAGGGCGAGGCCAAATGAAATCCGGCCAATCTTGGCCCTGCTGCCCGCGCCATCATCCCGCCCCGTGCCTACCGTCAAGTCCGAAGCGGAAAATCCCGTATGCAGGCCGAGGCGAAGTTTTATATCGCCATCGATACGCAAGGGCCGGGCAAGGGCGGCGGATAATTGTTCGGCCAGCAAACCGCGATATTCGTTGAAATTTGTGAAATACAGCGCGGCGGTAATGCTGACGGCGAGGCCCAGAACAAGCCCCAATGCGATCCGCATGTACTTAAGACCGCGCCTCATGACGCCGGCCAGTGTCCGATCACGAATGCCGGCAGTTCGCGAAAATCGTTCAAGATTACGCGCGCTCCGGCGTCTTGTAGGGCATCCACACCGTGATAGCCCCAAGACACGCCAACCGGTGTCACCCCGGCGCTCACCGCCATTGCCATGTCGAAACTAGTATCACCGAGCATCAATGTATCATCCGCCGTCACGCCCGCCTCGGCCATGGCCTGCAACAACATTCCAGGATGCGGCTTGCCCGGATGGCCATCGGCTGTCTGCCGCGTCAAAAAGCAGTCTTGCAGATTGTGGCTGGCAAGCACCGCGTCAAGGCCCCGGCGCGATTTTCCCGTTGCCACGCCTAGTAGATAGCCAAGCGCCTCCAGCTCCCGCAGGATCGCATGGGCATGAGGAAAAAGCGGATCGGGCGCTACGGCACGGCTGCGCTGTTCAAAAAACAGCCGCCGGTAGGTCTGCACCAAACGCCCGCGGCCGTCCTCGTCCCCTGCCGGCCACAGATGCCGGGCGATTTCCTCCAGCGACAGGCCGATCAGGGCGCGAACGGCGTCCGCGCCGGGTTGGGGCAGATCCATCTCGGCGAAGGCGGCGGCCATGGTCGAGATGATGGCGTGCTGGCTATCCACCAGGGTGCCATCGCAGTCAAAAACGATCAAGCGTAGGGGCGTGGCAGCCTCCGCCAAACTATTTATCGGGCCCCGCCACAAGCGCGGAGTCCGAAACCGATCGGGGATCCCGCAAGGTCCACCGTTCCTGCTCCACTGTCGAGAGGAATTCCGCCACCGATTGGTTGAAGGCCGCCGGCTCCTCCAGATTGGCGGCATGGCCGGTGCGCGGCAGCATCACCAGGCCCGATGAAGGAATGGTCCGCTTGAGGTAAAGATTGGCGTCAAGGCAGGGTTCGTCCTCGTCACCGGTCATCAACAGGGTGGGTACCGTCAGTTGCCGCAAGCCGTCTTCAAGATCATAGAGCGAGGGCCGCTTGGCCTGAACGTTACCCATTGTCAGGCCGGAACCCTCCGCCGAATGGCTGAGGAAACGCTCCTGAAACTCGGCATAGCCACGGGGGTCCTTGTTCTGAAACTGCACTCGCGTCGGGCCCTGAGAATAGGGTGTCCCAACCGCGACCATGCCTTTTTCCAGAAAGGATGCAGCGAATTGCTCCACTTCCGAAGTGAAATTGTCACCACTGTCCTTCTTGGCCCCATAGCCGCAGCCAACGACCACCAGGCTGCGCGCCATATCAGCGTAGCGCATGCCAAAATGCAGGGTCGCGAAAGCACCCATGGAGCAGCCGACCACATGCGCCTTGTCAATATCCAGGCCGCGCATCACGGCGGCGATGTCGTCAGCGGCCATGTCCTGGGAATAAAGCGCCGGATCGGAGGGCACATCCGAGGGCGGATAGCCACGGGCGTTGTAACTGACACAGCGGTAGCGCCGGGAGAAAAAGCGCACCTGGGGTTCCCAGCTACGGAAATCATCGGCGAATTCGTGCACAAAGATGATGGCATCGCCGCTGCCGGCTTCCTCGTAATACAGTTTGGCGCCGTCGGCCTGGATATGGGGCATACGGATTTTCCTTATGATTTACGCTTGTGGATGACCACAATAGGGCTGTCCGCCGATATTGTCAGTGACGGTTTCACCATTCTTCTTCCGCGGCCAGTTCGGCCATGCGCTCGGCGGCGGCTTCCGGATTGAAGCCAAGGGTGCGCAAGGTTGTGCGGAAATGTGCCGGGATCGGCGCTTCAACGGACAAGGTACCGCCGTCGGGGTGCGGCAACGCGATGGAACGGGCATGCAAATGCAAACCCTTGCCCAAATCCATGCCGGGCAAGGCGGCATCGATACCGCCGTATTTGCCATCGCCCAGGATCGGCGTGCCGATGGCGGCGCAATGGGCCCGCAACTGATGGGTCCGCCCTGTGCGCGGCCAAAGAGCCAGCCAGGCCGCCTGGTCGCCGATATTTTCAATGACCACGAAATCCGTGATCGCCTGCTTGCCCAACTTGCGGTCGACGCGCACCCGCTCGCCATCCGGCCCCGGTGTCTTGGCCAGGGGCAGATTGATCTGGCCACGGGGTTCCGGCGGCATGCCCGCGACAATGGCCCAATAGAGCTTTTCCGTATCCCGATCACGAAAGGCGCCGGTCAATGCGGTGGCGGCGCGGGCATGACGGGCCAGCACCAGAACACCGGAAGTATCCCGGTCCAGGCGGTGCACCAGGCGCGGGCGCTCCTTGGCGTCAAACTGTAAGGCGTCCAGCATGCCGTCAATGTGGCGTTTGGTGCCGCTGCCGCCCTGCACCGCCAGGCCAGCCGGCTTGTCCAGCACCAAGACAGACGCGTCCTGGTGCAGAATCCGTTGTTGCAGTTCCTTGGCATCCTGCGCGGAGACCGCCCGTGGCGGGCGCTTTTTCTTGGGCGCCGGGGCGTCCAGGGGTGGCACGCGCACCTCCTGCCCCGGTTGCAAACGGTGGCCGGCCTTGACCTTGGCGCCATCGACACGGACCTGACCCTTGCGCAGCATCTTTTCCAGGCGGCCATGGCTCAGTTCGGGAAAATGGCGTTTGAACCAACGGTCCAGACGCACCTCGCCCTCGTCCTCGCCAACGCTCACTAATTGTACCGCGCTCATGCCAGCACCTGACGGAAGATCATCAGGCCGGCGAACAGACCGCAAATGGACAGCAACACATTACCGGCGATATAGGCAAAGGCCGGGCCCAGGCTGCCCCGCTCCAACAGCAGCACCGCATCCAGGGAAAAGGCCGAAAACGTGGTAAAGCCGCCCAGCATTCCGACCACTAAAAAGCCGCGCATTTCCTGGGTTGCCGACCAGCGCAGCGCCAGATATTCCACCAATACACCGAGGATGAACGAGCCCAGGATATTCACCGTCAGGGTGCCCCAGGGAAAGCCACCGCCGGCCCAGCGCATGACGTGGCCCGAGATCAGGTGGCGGCCCACGGCGCCCAAGGCACCGCCACAGGCCACTGCCAACAGCATCTTCATGATCCGGGTTCCTCCTCCCCCACGTCTTCTTGTGACGCACCCCGCAGTTTATCCCAATACGCCATGCGTTTGCCTACCTCGCGCTCAAAGCCGCGCTCGGCCGGGCGGTAGAAATTCTGCCTGGGCATCTGCTCGGGGAAATAATCCTGGCCGGAGAAGCCTTCCTCGGTGCCATGGTCGTAAACATAGCCGTCACCATAGCCCAAATCCTTCATCAGGCCCGTGGGGGCATTCAGAATATGTTTTGGCGGCATCAGGGAGCCGGTTTCCCGCGCCGCGCGGTTGGCCCGGCTTAGCGCTTCGTAGGCGGCATTGGACTTGGGCGCGGTGGCCAGATAGATCACCGCCTGGGCAATGGCCAGTTCGCCTTCCGGGCTGCCCAGAAAATCATAGGCATCCTTGGCGCCGTTGGCCTGAACCAGGGCCTGGGGATCGGCCAGGCCGATATCCTCCACCGCAAAGCGTACCAGACGCCGGGCAATGTAGAGCGGCTGCTCCCCCGCCGTCAGCATTCGCGCCAGCCAATAGAGCGAGGCATCCACATCCGAGCCGCGCAGGGATTTATGCAGGGCGCTGATCAGATTGTAGTGGCCTTCCTGGGCCTTGTCATAGACCGGCGCCCGGCGTTGCAGGGTTTGGCTCAATTGGGCCACGTCCAGGGGTTCGTCCGTGGACAGTCCCAGCAATTCCTCGGCTAAATTCAGGGCGAAACGGCCATCGCCATCGGCCATGGCGCGCAGCGAGTGGCGGGCCTCTTCCAACAGGGGCAGCTTCTTTTCCGCCGCCGCCTCGGCCCGACAGAGCAATTCTTCGAGAGCGTCATCGTCAAGGCGGTTGAGCACCAGCACCTGGCAACGGGAGAGCAGGGCGGCATTCAACTCGAACGAGGGATTTTCTGTGGTGGCTCCGACCAGGACGATGGTGCCGTCCTCGACATAGGGTAGGAATCCATCCTGCTGCGAGCGGTTGAAGCGATGAATTTCGTCCACGAACAACAACGTGCCCTGGCCGCTCATACGGCGTTCGCCGGCGGCGGCGAACGCCTTGCGTAGATCGGCGACGCCGGAAAACACCGCCGATAACTGTTCGAAATGCAATCCCACATGCGCCGCCAACAAACGTGCGATGGTGGTCTTGCCACTGCCCGGTGGGCCCCAAAGTACAAGGGAGGCCAAACGGCCACTATCCAGCATGCGGCTGATGGCGCCATTTTCCGCCAACAGATGATCCTGACCGATCACCTGGTCAAGCCGGCTGGGCCGCAGACGTTCAGCCAAGGGCCGCAGGGGACCCTGATCCATGCCGGCGGCTTCGAACAGATTGCTCATTCACCAATCCGAACTGTATGTACCTTACCGCCTCGCTGCATGGTAATGCGCCAATCCGTTGCCGGCTCCTTCATCACCGCGACCAATTCCGATACCAGACCAATACGTGCCTTGTTCACGCCCAATATTAGATCACCCTTGCGAAAACGGAAACGCCGGGCCAGGCTGCGTTGCGCCACATCCAGAATTATGACGCCGCTGGCCAGGGTGTCGATGCCCAGTTCCTCGGCCAGGGCCGGCGACAGATTGGCCACCGTGGCCCCCGCCAAGGGCTGGCGGCCCTTTAGTTCCGTAATCCGCCGCGGCGGTGTTTCGGGTGCGGCGACCAGCTTCAGGTTCAAGCTTCGAACAGCGCCGTCGCGCCAAATATCTAAGCGCGCTTCGTTGCCGATCATGCGGGTACCCATGCGGAAATTCAAAGCCTTGGGCGAGGCGACGTCGTGGCCGTCGATCGTTACGATGACATCGCCCACCGCCATGCCGGCACGGTCCGCCGGACCATCCTCATAGAGCGAACGGATCAACACGCCGCGGGGTCGCGTCATGTCAAGAGAGGCCGCGATATCAGCCGTGACGGTTTGGGTCGCCGCCCCCAGCCAGGGCCGCTTGACATGATGCAGGCCCAACTTGGCCGAAGCCAAAACCGCCCGCACCATGGCCGATGGCACCGCGAATCCGATGCCGTGCGAGCCCCCGGTACGGGAATAAATCGCCGTATTGATGCCCGCCAAGCGGCCGTCCATGGTGATCAGCGCGCCGCCCGAATTGCCCGGATTGATCGCCGCATCGGTCTGGATGAAGAACTGAAAGTCCGACACCCCGATACCCGTCCGCGCCAGGGCGGAAACGATACCGGAGGTCACGGTCTGGCCAACATTGAAAGGATTGCCGATGGCCAATACAAGATCGCCGACTTCCAGACTGTCCGAATCCCGCAGCTCCAAAAAGGGCAATTTCTCGCCCTCGGTCTTGATCTTCAGAACCGCCAGGTCGGTGCTCTCGTCATCCAGCATCAACTCGGCCTCGAACTCGCGGCGGTCGGAAAGGGCGACCGTGATCTCGTCGGCGCCGGCGATGACATGATGGTTGGTGACGATCATGCCATCGGCGCTGACCATGACGCCGGAGCCCAGTGAATTCTGTTGTTGCCGCCGCCGCCGGCCATTGCCGGCACCGAAGCGATCACCGAAAAAGCGGCGGAAAAACGGATCATCGAATAACGGCGAGCGAACGACCTGTTCCACTACGCGGCGGGTATAAATATTGACCACCGCCGGTGCCGCCTGTTTGACCAGCGGCGCAAAGGACAGCTGCACCTGGGCCTGGCTGGTAGGCACCACCTTTTTGGCCACTGCGGTCTGCGCCGGCGCGAGCGCCAGAACCAGAACGCCAAGAAGCAAGACAATTCTCATTTTCACGTGTTATCCACTGCTGCAAACTAGATCGAATAAGTTGGCGCAACTTACCTAACTTCGAACGAACGCAGGTTGCTCCAACAGGGCACAAACAACTGGGGCAGCCCGAAGGCTGCCCCAATTTGATCGCTTTTCGCGTTTCGGCAAAGCGCCGTTTTCGCGATATGCTCTTGGCAGCCGCCGTCAGGCCGCGACATCCTCGTCTTCGTCTTCTTCCGTGCCAGTGGGGCCGGAATCCTGCCCCTTGGCATCCACGTCACGGTCAACGAATTCGATATAGGCCATGGGCGCGCAATCACCATAACGGAAATTGGCCCGGATAATCCGGATATAACCACCCTGGCGCTCCGCGTAACGCGGCGCCAAAACATCAAACAACTTGGCCACCATGGCCCGATCCGGGAGGCGGGCATAGGCCAGACGGCGGGCATGCAGATCGCCGCGTTTGCCCAGGGTGATCAATTTCTCCACGATCGGGCGCAATTCCTTGGCCTTGGGCAGAGTGGTATTGATCTGCTCATGCTTGATCAGGGCCGCCGCCATATTGGCGAACATCGCCTTGCGGTGCGAGCTGTCCCGGTTCAGTTTGCGTCCACGTATACGGTGCCGCATGTCGCTACTCCTTATACCAGTTCAATGACAATCAGAGGATGACTGATCGTTCAGTGAACTAGAATTCCGTTTCCATCTGTTTCGCCAGATCATCAATGTTCTCCGGCGGCCACTCAGATACTTCCATGCCAAGGTGCAGGCCCATCTGGGTCAGCACTTCCTTGATTTCGTTCAACGACTTGCGGCCGAAATTCGGCGTCCGCAACATCTCGGATTCGGTTTTCTGCACCAGATCGCCGATATAGATGATGTTGTCGTTCTTCAGGCAATTGGCCGAACGTACCGACAATTCCAACTCGTCCACCTTGCGCAGCAGATTGCGGTTGATGCGCGGAATTTCCGGTTCGAAATGCACCGGCTCTTCGCGGGGCTCTTCGAAATTGATGAACAGCTGCAACTGATCCTGCAAAATCCGGGCGGCGAAGGCGATCGCGTCGTCGGGCGACACCGTGCCATCGGTTTCGATATCCATGGTCAGCTTGTCGTAGTCCAGGATCTGGCCTTCGCGGGAATTCTCCACCCGATAGGCGACCTGGCGCACGGGGCTAAAGACGGAATCCACGGGGATCAGGCCAATGGGGCTGTCTTCGGCGCGGTTATGTTCCGCCGCCAGATAACCCTTGCCGGAATCCACGGTCAACTCCATGGACAACTTGGCGCCTTGATCGAGATGGCAGATCACCAGATCGGGGTTCATCACCTCGATATCCGGGCCCATCTCGATATTCGCCGCCGTCACCGCACCGGGACCATCCGCCTTCAAGGTCATCCGCCGGGGTCCTTCGCTGTGCAAACGCACGGCCAGGGCCTTGATGTTCAGAACAATGTCCGTCACATCCTCGCGGACGCCCGGGATCGACGAGAATTCATGCAGAACCCCATCAATCTGCAGAGACGTCACCGCCGCGCCATGCAGAGACGACAGCAGAATGCGCCGCAATGCGTTGCCCAAAGTCAGACCAAAGCCGCGTTCCAAAGGCTCGGCCACAACCGTGGCCTTGCGATCCGGATCGTTCTCCGACTCGATGCTCAACTTGTTTGGTTTAATCAGTTCTTGCCAGTTCTTCTGGATCACGTCGTATCCTCGCGCTCTCCAACCGCCGAACCCGGGACATCCCGGGGATTACAAGTCTTCAAACGGCCGGCCTCTGGGAGGTGCCGGCCATCGGAATTAGACCCGCCGCCGCTTGGGTGGCCGACAACCATTGTGTGGTATCGGCGTCACGTCCTTAATGAAAGTAATGGTGAAACCCACCGCCTGTAGCGCCCGAAGAGCGGACTCACGCCCCGACCCCGGACCCTTGACGAAGACCTCAAGTGATTTCATACCATGCTCCTGCGCCTTGCGGCCGGCATCTTCCGCCGCCATCTGCGCCGCGTAAGGCGTAGATTTGCGCGAGCCCTTAAAGCCCTGCGCACCGGCGGACGACCAGGCAATCGCATTGCCCTGCACGTCCGAGATCGTGATCATGGTGTTGTTAAACGTCGCATTAACATGCGCCACGCCCGAGATGATGTTTTTCTTCTCGCGCCTGCGGACGCGTGTACGTTCTTTTGCCATTGCCTATATTACGCTTTCTTCTTGCCGGCGATGGGCCGCGCCGGGCCTTTGCGCGTGCGCGCGTTGGTATGTGTCCGCTGCCCACGCAACGGCAGGCCCTTACGATGGCGAATACCGCGATAGCAGCCCAGATCCATCAACCGCTTGATGTTCATGGCCACTTCACGGCGCAAATCGCCTTCAACCATGTGATCCTGGTCGATAAGCTCACGAATTTGGATGACTTCCTGATCCGTCAGTTCCGCAACCCGTCGCTCGCGCGGGATGCCGACCTTGCTGCAGATCTCCGTGGCCTTGGTCCTGCCAATGCCATGGATATAAGTCAAAGAAATCTCGACCCTTTTGTTGGTCGGAATATTGATGCCTGCTATCCGCGCCACCCGGAATCTCCTCGTATACGTATCAATTGGCCGCTTAATCGTGTGGCCGTCCAAACTATTTTTGTTCAGCCAGCCCTTTGGAACCGCCGAACCTAACCGTACTCAACCTCGCCTGCACCGCACGAACCAAACCGTTCGGAACCCGCCCACGGGAGCAATCACAATGAATGTGGAACCCCGCGAAATAATGCCTTTTTGCGGCTAAGTCAATGCCTTAAGCCGCACCCAACAATGCCTTCATCTGCCGGGTCACTTCGTCAATGTCCGCCATGCCGTCGACGGTCTTAAGAATACCTTTGTCACGATAGAACGGCAGCAACGGCGCCGTCTGTTCGTGATACGCCTTCAGCCGCGAGACAACGGTCTCGGCGTTGTCATCGGCGCGCCGGTTAAACTCGGTACGGCCGCAATTATCACAGATGCCGTCAACCTTGGGCTGCAAATTCGTATCGTGATAACCCGCACCGCAATTGGCGCAGGTATAACGGCCCGTAATCCGGTCCACCAGCAAACCGTCGTCCACTTGCATTTCGACCACCGCATCCAGGCGCAATGACTTTTCCGTCAACATGACCTCCAACGCCTCGGCCTGGGCCAGGGTGCGGGGAAAACCATCGAGAATAAAGCCATTCTGGCAATCCGCCTCGTCAACACGGTCGGAAATAATACCGACGACAATGTCATCGGACACCAGTTCACCGGCTTCCATCACCGATTTCGCGCGCAAACCCACCTCGGTACCTGCCGCGACCGCCGCCCGCAGCATATCGCCGGTGGACAATTGCACGATGCGATAGGCATCCATCAGGCGCTGCGCCTGGGTGCCTTTACCGGCGCCGGGAGGACCTAGCAAAATCATTCTCATCGCAGGATACTCATCGGTTGCGGCCCCGCAGTTTTGATTTCTTGATCAGGCCTTCATACTGATGCGCCAGCAGATGTGATTGGATCTGCGATACCGTATCCATGGTCACGCTGACCACGATCAGCAGCGAAGTGCCGCCGAAATAGAACGGCACCGCATATTGCGACATCAGCAATTCCGGCAACAAACAGACCAGGGCCAGATAGCCCGCGCCAACCACCGTCAGGCGGGTCAGCACATAATCAAGGTATTCCGCCGTGCGCTTGCCGGGCCGGATGCCGGGAATAAAACCGCCATATTTCTTCAGGTTATCCGCCGTATCCGCCGGGTTAAAGACGATCGCGGTATAGAAGAAACAGAAGAAGACAATGCCGCCGATATACATGCTCAGGTACAGCGGCTGGCCCCGTCCCAGAAGCGATGTCACGGTGGTCAGCCATTCCGGTCCGCCCTGGGCCGAGAACGAGGCGACGGTAACCGGCAGCAGCAACAGCGAGGAGGCGAAGATCGGCGGAATGACGCCGGCCGTGTTCAGTTTCAGCGGCATATGCGTGTTCTCGCCGCCGAACATCTTCTGGCCGACCTGGCGTTTCGGGTATTGCACCACGATGCGCCGCTGCGCCCGCTCGATAAAGACGATGAAGGTGATGGTCGCGATGACCAGAACGATCAGAAACAGAATGAACAGCGTGTTCAAGGCACCGGTGCGGCCCAATTCCAGGGTCGAGGCGATGGCGGATGGCAGTTGCGCCACGATACCGGCGAAGATGATCAGGGAAATACCGTTACCCACGCCGCGCGCCGTGATCTGTTCGCCAAGCCACATCAGGAAGATGGTGCCACCCACGAGGGTGATTACCGTACTGGCCTTGAAGAACATGCCCGCCGCCAGAACCACGCCGCCGCCGCCGGAGGCCGTCATGCCTTCCAGCCCGGCGGCGATGCCATAGGCCTGCAAGGCGGTCAGAATAACCGTGCCGTAGCGGGTGTATTGATTGATTTTCTTGCGGCCCTGCTCGCCTTCCTTCTTCAGCTGTTCCAGATGAGGCGAAACCGTGGTCAACAGCTGAATGATAATGGAGGCCGAGATATAGGGCATGATATTCAGGGCGAAAATCGTCATGCGCCCCAGGGCGCCGCCCGAGAAAACATCGAACATCCCCAGGATACCGCCGCGCTGCTGCTCGAAGATCTCCGCCAGCGCCGCCGGATCGATACCGGGAATGGGAATGTAGGTGCCGATACGATAGACGATCAACGCCCCCAGGGTGAACCAGAGGCGTTTCTTCAATTCCGTCGCCTTGGAAAAGGCGCCGAAATTTATGTTAGCCGCTAATTGTTCCGCTGCGGATGCCATATTGTTCGTCCTCGTGGCGGCCTCGCATTACGATCGCGGAGCCGCCTGTTCAATGCCGCGGTTATTCCGCAGAGTCTTTTGGCGAGTCTTTTGGCGCGTCTTTCGCCGAGCTTTTTGGCGTATCTTCCTTGGCGACTTCCTTGACCACGGTCACGGTAATCGCGCCGCCGGCTTTTTCCACCGCCGCCACGGCAACCGCCGAGGCGCCCGCCACGGTGATCTCGATTTTTGCGCTCAATTCGCCCTTGGCCAGCAGACGCACGCCATCACGGGCACGGCGCACCACGCCCGAGGCAACCAACTCAGCCTCGCCGATGGGCTTGCCGGCGTCGAGTTTGCCCGCATCGATAAAGCTTTGCAGCTGGCCCAGATTGATGACCTGGTAGCGCTTGCCAAAGATATTGTTAAAGCCGCGCTTGGGCAGGCGCCGATACAACGGCATCTGGCCGCCTTCGAAGCCCTTGATGGCCACGCCGGAGCGTGACTTCTGACCCTTGTGGCCCCGGCCGGCGGTCTTACCCTTGCCCGAACCAATGCCCCGGCCAAGCCGCTTGGATTTATGGCGGGCACCGGCGTTATCGCGTAATTCGTTCAGTTTCATGACTTACTCCGCCGCTTCAACGCGGACAAGATGGTGCACCTTATTGATCATGCCGCGCACCGAAGGGGTATCCTCCAACTCGCGGGTCCGATGCATCTTGTTTAGCCCAAGGCCGATCAAGGTCTGCCGTTGCCATTGCGGCCGCCCGATCGGACTGCCGATCTGGGTTACCGTCACTGTCTTTTTCTTAGCTTTCGCCATGGTTCATATTCCAGTCTAGCTTAATGCCCGCAACCTTGGTCGTTGATCAGGTACCTTGGCCACATATAGGCATTGCCGGCGCCATTAACAGCCGCCATCCTTATTCGGCCGTCCCTTATGCGTCCGCCGTTTCCGCCGCCTCGGCGGTTTCCGCCGCTTCCCTGTCGGCCGACTTGCCACGCCCGCGCCGACCGACAATCTCGGCCACTTTCTTGCCCCGCTTGGCCGCCACCGTGCGCGGCGAAACCTGGTTCTTCAATGCCTCAAACGTGGCCCGAACCATGTTGTAGGGGTTGGAGGAGCCTTGTGATTTGGTAACGACATCCTGTACGCCGATGCATTCGAAGACGGCGCGCATGGGACCGCCCGCGATTATGCCCGTACCGGGAGGTGCGGCGCGCAACAGAACCTTGCCGGCGCCGTGACGTCCGGTGATGTCATGATGCAGGGTGCGTCCTTCGCGCAAGGGAACCCGGATCATGCCCTTTTTGGCAGTTTCCGTTGCCTTGCGGATGGCCTCTGGCACCTCGCGGGCCTTACCGTGGCCGAAGCCGACGCGGCCCTTCTGATCGCCAACCACCACCAGGGCGGCAAAACCAAACCGGCGGCCACCCTTGACCACTTTGGCGACCCGATTGATATGCACCAGCTTGTCGACAAACTCGCTGTCGCCGCGGTCTCCGAAGTCATTGCGTGCCATAGGGACCTAGCCTTTCCTAAAAATTCAAGCCGGCTTCACGCGCGGCATCCGCCAGCGCCTTGACCCGGCCGTGAAATTGGTAACCGCCGCGGTCGAACACGACCGCCTCGACGCCGGCGCTCTTGGCCCGCTCCGCAATCAGGGCGCCGACCTTCGCCGCCGCCTCCCGATCCGCGCCGGTCTTCAAGGCCGTACGCAGATCCTTGTCCAGGCTGGATGCGGCCGCCAAAGTCTGGCCCGCGGTGTCGTCAATGACCTGAGCATAGATATGCTTGGAAGAGCGGAAAACCGAAAGACGCGGCCGGCCCGTGGCAAGCTTCGCCAACTTCGAGCGGCTGCGCCGTTGCCGGCGTTTGAATAGTTCTTTTGAATTCGCCATCGTCGCCTACTTCTTCTTGCCTTCCTTGCGGAAGATATATTCGCCCACATAGCGCACGCCCTTGCCTTTGTATGGCTCCGGCGGACGAAATGATCTGATCTTCGCGGCAACCTGGCCGACTTGTTGCTTGTCGATACCCTTGACCTTCACGGAGGTGGGGCGTTCGCACTCGATCTCAATCCCATCGGGAATGGGGAAATCGATGTCATGGCTGTGGCCCAATTGCAGCTTCAAGGTCTTGCCCTGCAAATTGGCGCGATAGCCGACACCCTGGATCTCCAGTTCCTTGGAGAAACCTTCAGAGACACCGGTCACCAGGTTCTGGGCCAGGCTGCGCTGCATGCCCCACATAGAGCGGGCGACCTTGCCCTGATCCTTGGGCGTCACGACAATCTGATTGTCGGCGTGGCTCATTTCCACGTGCTCGACCAATTCCATGGACAGCTCGCCCAGCTTGCCCTTTGCCTTTAGGACCTGGTTGGCCAGTTCAACGGTGACGCCATCTGGCACGATCACCGGTTTGTTTCCGATACGGGACATCTTGGTTCCCCTAAACTATCTTCAGAACAACTCTAAAATACTTGGCAAATGACTTCGCCGCCCACGTTGGCTTCCCGCGCTTCGCTATCCGACAGCACCCCTTGCGGCGTGGTCAGAATGGAAATGCCCAGGCCATTGGCAACGCTCGGCAATTGCTTGACCGACGAGTAAACCCGCCGGCCCGGCGTCGAAACCCGCTTGATTTGCTGAATAACCGGCTGGCCCTCGTAATATTTGAGCTCAATTGACAATTCGGCTTTGCCGCGGTCGTAGTCCGTGCGCGAATAGCCGCGAATGTAGCCCTCGCGCTGCAAGACTTCCAAAACACGTTCCCGCAGCCGCGACGCCGGCGACAAAATGCTGCCCTTACCCGCGCGCTGACCATTGCGAATGCGCGTCAGCATGTCGCCGATCGGATCGGTCATCGACATCGTTACGCCTCCCTTACCAGCTAGACTTGGTCAGGCCCGGAATCTGTCCGAGCGAACCCAGTTCGCGCAAGGCGATCCGGGACAATTGGAATTTACGGTAATAGCCACGCGACCTACCCGTCAGCTCGCAGCGGTTGCGCACCCGGTTCGGCGCTGAATTGCGCGGCAATTCCGCCAATTTCAGCCGCGCGGTAAAGCGCTCTTCCTGACTCAGGTTCTTATCCGAGGCAATCGCCTTCAGACGCGTACGCTTGCTCTGATACTTCCCGACCAACTTGGTCCGGGCCTTATTCTTTTCAATGGCGCTTTTCTTGGCCATGTATGGAACCCCTTGGTTTCCCGAGTGACGTGAAAGCTTCAACACGAAACTTCCACACGTAAATCCTAAACTTCGCGGCTGTCGTCCCTTCGGATCTCAGCTTTGAAAAGGCATGTTGAACCCGGCCAGCAAAGCCCGGCCTTGGTCGTCGTCGGCCGCCGTGGTGCAGATCACCACGTTCATGCCACGTACTTCATCAATCTCGTCGTAATTGATTTCCGGAAAGATGATCTGCTCCGTCAGGCCCATGGCATAGTTGCCCCGGCCGTCGAAACTTTTCGGCGAAACGCCGCGAAAATCCCGGACCCGCGGCAATGCCACGGTAATCAAACGATCAAGAAACTCGAACATACGGTCGCGGCGCAGCGTCACCTTGCAGCCGATCTGCATACCTTCGCGCAGCTTGAACACCGCGACAGAACGTTTCGCCTTGGTGATAATCGGCTTCTGACCCGCGATCTTGACCAAATCCGAATAGGCGGCATCGACCTTCTTGCGGTCGTCCGTACCGGCACCGACGCCCATGTTGATGACGATCTTTTCCAAGCGCGGCACCTGCAGGTCGTTGGCAAAGGCAAAATCGGACTTCAACTTGGCGTGCAGTTCGTCCTGATAGAACTTTTTCAATCGTGGCATTTCAGACATCGATCACTTCCCCCGACCGCTTGGCGAACCGGACTTTGCGGCCGTCATCCAAGGTGCGGTATCCGACCCGTGTCGCACTACCGTCCTTGGGATCGGCCAGGGCAACGTTGGAGATATGGATCGGCGCCTCTTTTTCGATGATGCCGCCCGGTTGCGTCTGGCTCGGCCGCGTATGCCGCTTGACCATGTTGACGCCATCCACCAGGACACGGTCTTCCTGGCGGTTGACATTAAGGATAGAGCCCGTCTTGCCCTTATCCCGGCCAGAGACAACGACCACGTCGTCGCCCTTTTTCAATTTAAATTTCTTCGCCATCAGATGACCTCAGGCGCCAGAGAGATGATTTTCATGTGATTCTTAACCCGTAATTCGCGCGTCACCGGGCCGAAAATACGGGTCCCGATGGGCTCGTTCTGGGGATTGATCAAGACGGCGGCGTTGCGGTCAAACCGGATCGCGGAACCATCCGTGCGATGGATATCCTTGGCCGTACGCACCACGACGGCCCGGTGAATATCGCCCTTTTTCACCCGGCCGCGCGGAATAGCCTCCTTGATGGAGACAACGATAATGTCTCCGACGGAGGCGTACTTGCGCTTGGAACCGCCAAGTACCTTGATGCATTGTACCCGCCTGGCGCCGGAATTATCGGCGACTTCGAGCATGGTTTCTGATTGGATCATGGCTGCTTACCTTAGTCCGTCCTAGCTGGTCGCTTCCTCGGCGAGGACGATCCATCGCTTTTGCTTGGAAATTGGCGCGCATTCTTCAATCCGCACTTGATCGCCAATCTTGAATTTGTTCTCCGGGTCGTGCGCATGAAAGCGTTTCGACCGGCGGATAACCTTTTTATACATCGCGTGCGTGAAGCGGCGTTCGACCCGAACCACAATGGTCTTGTCGCCCTTGTCGCTGACCACGACGCCCTGCATGATACGTTTTGGCATCCTGTTCTCCTCGACCCTAGACCTGCGCCTGCGCGTCAGCCTGGGTTTCACTTTGCATCCGGTTCAAGACCGTCTTGATGCGGGCGATGTCACGACGGATTTGCTTTACCCGCGCGGTGTTCTCCAACTGGCCGGAGGCCCGCTGAAAACGCAGATTGAACTGCTCCTTGCGCAGATCGATCAGTTGGTCGCCCAATTGATCCTTGGTCTTGCCGCGTAGTTCCTCGGCTTTCATCAGTGGCCCTCCCCGATACGGGCGACGAACTTGGTCGGCAGCGGCAGCTTGGCGGCCGCCAACCGGCAGGCTTCCTTGGCCACATCGACAGGTACGCCGTCGAGTTCGAACATCACCCGGCCCGGCTTGATCCGGCAGATCCAGTATTCAGGCGAACCCTTACCTTTACCCATGCGCACCTCGGTCGGCTTTTTCGACACGGGCACATCGGGAAAAACGCGGATCCACAATTTACCGGCACGCTTCATATGGCGTGTCATGGCACGGCGCGCCGCCTCGATCTGGCGCGCGGTAATCCGCGCCGGACCTTGGGCTTTCAGGCCGTAAGCACCGAAATCCAGTTTGTTTCCGCCCTTGGCCTTGCCATGGATGCGGCCCTTATGGGCCTTGCGGAATTTTGTTCTCTTTGGTTGCAACATGACGTGATCAACCTATGTCCTATTTCCTACCAACAAACGGCTCTTACGAGCGAGGCGTCTGCGAATCCTGGTTCTTGTTTTCCTGAGCCATGGGATCGTGCTCCATGATCTCACCCTTGAAGACCCATACCTTGACGCCGCAGGTGCCATAGGCGGTAAACGCCGTGGCGGTGCCGTAATCAATATCGGCGCGTAGGGTATGCAGCGGCACCCGGCCCTCGCGATACCATTCGGTGCGGGCGATTTCCGCCCCACCCAAACGACCGCCGCAATTGATGCGGATACCCAGGGCACCCAGGCGCATGGCCGACTGCACGGCCCGCTTCATGGCCCGGCGGAAGGCGATCCGGCGTTCCAGTTGGTTGCAGATATTTTCCGCCACCAGCTTGGCGTCGATTTCCGGCTTGCGGATCTCGACAATGTTCAAGTGCACATCACTGCCGGTCATCTGCGACAAAGCCTGGCGCAGCTTTTCGATGTCTGCGCCCTTCTTGCCGATGACCAGGCCGGGACGGGCGGTCGAGATGGTTACGCGGGCCTTCTTGGCCGGCCGTTCGATGACAATGCGCGAGACGCCGGCCTGCTGCAGACGCTTCTGCAGAAAACGGCGAATCTTGATGTCTTCGTGCAACAGCGGACCGTATTCACGCTTGCTGGCATACCAGCGGGAGTCCCAGGTCCGGTTGATGCCGACCCGCAGGCCGATTGGATTTACTTTTTGACCCATTAGTTGGCCTCCTCGCGCTCGCGTACCACGATGCGTATCTCGCTGAATGGCTTCAAGATGCGGGCCATGCGGCCACGGGCCCGCGGGCGCATCCGCTTCATCACCATGTTCTTGCCGACACTGGCTTCCGCCACGTACAGGGCGTCGACATCTAGGTCATGGTTGTTCTCGGCGTTGGCGATGGCCGATTGCAGAACCTTCTTCACCAGGCCGGCGATACGCCGCTTGGAAAAGGTCAGCTCCGCCAGGGCCGCTTCCACGTCCTTGCCCCGGATCGACTGCGCCACCAAATTCAACTTCTGTGGCGAGGTCCGCAGGTTCCGGCCCTGCGCACCCGCTTCGTTGTCGGCCAGGCGCCGATCTCTTGCCTGCTTGCCCATCGCTCTAACCCCGCCGCGCTTTCTTATCGGCGGCGTGGCCATAGTAGGTACGTGTCGGCGCGAATTCGCCGAACTTGTGCCCCACCATATCCTCATTCACCAATACAGGAATATGCTTCTGGCCATTGTGAACACCAAAGGTCAGGCCAACGAATTGCGGCAAAATCGTCGACCGCCGCGACCAGATCTTGATCACGTCCTTGCGCCCCGATTGCGCGGCCGTCTCTGCCTTTTTCAGCAGATAGCCATCGACGAAGGGGCCTTTCCAGACAGAACGAGTCATCTCTATGCCTCTTCCTATTTCGAGCGCCGGCGGCGCAGAATCAATTTGCTAGAGGGCTTCTTGGTGGAGCGTGTCCGCTTGCCCTTGGTCGGCTTGCCCCATGGCGTCACCGGATGCCGGCCACCAGAGGTACGGCCTTCACCACCGCCGTGGGGGTGATCAACCGGGTTCATGGCCACGCCGCGCACCGACGGGCGCTTGCCCAGCCAGCGGTTACGGCCCGCCTTGGCCAGCTTGATATTGGAGTTATCCGGGTTCGACACCGCACCCACCGTGGCCATGCATTCGGCCCGGACCAGGCGCTGCTCGCCCGAGGTCAGGCGCAGAATGGCGTAGCCTTGATCGCGGCCAACCAACTGAACATAGGTGCCAGCAGAACGCGCGATCTGACCACCCTTGCCCGGCTTCATCTCCACGTTATGAACGATGGTGCCGATGGGCATGGAGGAGAGCGGCATGGCGTTGCCCGGCTTCACATCAACCCGGTCGCCGGCCACCACGCTGTCGCCTGCGGCAAGCCGCTGCGGTGCCAGGATATAGGACAGATCGCCATTGCCATACTTGATCAGCGCGATAAAGGCGGAGCGGTTGGGATCGTATTCCAGACGCTCCACCGTCGCCGCTTCATGGCGGTTACGCTTGAAATCCACCACGCGGTAGCTGCGCTTGGCCCCGCCGCCACGGCGCCGGGCGGTAATACGGCCATGGTTGTTGCGCCCGCCGCTTTTGCTCAGGCCCTTGGTCAACGCCTTGACCGGCTTGCCCTTATGCAGTTCCGAGCGGTCGACCAGGACCAGGCCGCGGCGGCCCGGTGTGGTTGGTTTATATTGCTTCAACGCCATTCGTCTACACCCCGCCCATGACGTCGATGGATTGACCATCTTCCAACGTCACGATGGCTTTTTTCCAATCCGACCGGCGCCCCTTGACGCCTTTGAAACGTTTGGTCTTGCCCTTGACCCGCAGGGTGTTGACCGATTTCACCTTGACCGAGAACAACTCCTCCACCGCCTGCTTGATGCGCGGCTTGGTGGCGTCCATGGTCACCCGGAAGGTGACTTGCCCGTGCTCCGAACCCATGGTGGCTTTTTCCGTCACCACCGGACCGAGGACGGTCTGATATACCTGTTCGCGGTTCATTTTAGCCGCGCCTCCAATACTTCAACGGCGCTCTTGGTCAGCACCAGGGTGTCGCGGCGCAGGATGTCGTAAACGTTGGCGCCAGCCGACGCCATCACCTGCACGTCCGTTAGGTTGCCGGCGGCACGAACCAGGTTCTGATCCAATTCACCGCCGTCAATAATCAAGACATCGCCCCAACCCAAGGCCGTCACCTTGGCCGACAATGCCTTGGTCTTGGCATCGTCCAGAGCTGCCTGATCGAGGATCACCAACTTGCCGTCCGCCTGCTTGGCCGAAAGCGCCGAGCGCAAGCCCAGGGCACGGACCTTTTTCGTCAGCTTGTGGGCATGATCATGGACCCGGGGGCCATGGGCCACGCCGCCGCCGCGAAACTGCGGTGCCTTGTTCGAGGAATGCCGGGCCCGGCCGGTGCCCTTCTGGGCCCAGATTTTCGAACCCGAACCCCGAATGGCGTTGCGTTCCTTGACGGCGTGATTGCCGCCGCGGCGCTTGGCCAACTGCCAGGTCACCACGCGGTGCAGGATATCCCGGCGCGGCTTGACGCCGAAAACCTCGTCCGCCAGGTCGATATTGCCGGCGGCCTTGTTGTCGAGTGTTGTTACTTTTGCCTTCATGGCAATTATTCCTTCTCGTCGCCGTCAGCCGGGGCATCAGCGGCGGCATCTTCGGCCGGAGCCTCAGCCGGAGCGGCCTCTTCCGTAGCGGCCGTTTCCTCGGCGGCTTCAGCTTCAGGTGCCGCTTCAGCTTCGGGTGCAGCCTCGTCTTCCGGTTGCTCGATCAAACCGGCGGGGATCGGTGCGTCGGCATGCAATGCCTTTTTCACCGCGTCCTGAACCATCAGCCAGCCGCTCTTGGGACCAGGTACGGAACCTTTGATCAGCAACAGGCCGTTTTCCTCGTCCGCATCGACCACTTCCAGGTTCTGCATGGTGACCCGGCCCGCACCCAGATGTCCGGCCATCTTCTTACCTTTGAAGACCTTGCCGGGATCCTGGCACTGACCCGTCGAACCATGGGAGCGATGGGAGATGGAAACGCCGTGCGAGGCGCGCAAACCACCAAAGCCCCAACGCTTCATGGCACCGGCGAAACCCTTGCCGATGGAAGTGCCGGCGACGTCAACATATTGACCCTTGGCGAAATGCGCCGGGCTCAACCGTGCGCCAACCTCGATCAAGGCATCATCGGATACCCGGAACTCGGCCACACGTTGTTTCGGCTCCACTTCCGCCTTGGCGAAATGGCCGCGCATGGCCTGGCCGACCCGTTTTACCTTGGCCTTGCCCGCGCCCAACTGCACGGCGGTATAACCGTCCGTCTCGCCGGTACGTTGCGCCACGACCTGGCAATCATCAATGTGCAGCACCGTGACCGGCACGTGGCTGCCATCTTCCTGAAAAACCCGGGTCATGCCGAGTTTTTGCGCTA
>CAZPWJ010000017.1:0-69443 GCA_964590195.1 uncultured Rhodospirillaceae bacterium
AATGGACAGATACTAGATGTAGCGGGTGTCTGCGTCAACCGGATAGGCACGGGAGAAAGAAAGAGCGCGGGAGTTATTCACGGGTTGGGGCTCCCGTACCTTGGTAACTGTTCCGTAATCCAAACCTCGCCGTTACTCAAGCCCATGTTCTCAGGCCCATGGGCCGCGTACAACATCAAAACCAGCGCCGACGATCATAACGATGGCCGGGACCGCATGGCCCTTATCCGAACAAGGCCTTGTAGCACTAATTGCCGGTGCATCAATAGTGCCGGAATTTGTTCGCGGGTCAATTAGTCTGGAGCAAGCGGTCTCCGTACTGGAATATGCCGGCTTTCCGCGGCCGGCTAGTCATGTCCGGCGGGCAGTTCGGCCAGTTCGATCACGATGCCGCCCGTGGATTCAGGGTCAAGGAAGGCAATGCGGCTGCCGCCGTGGCCCGGCTTTGGCGTCTCGTCGCGCAGCTTCACGCCCTTGGCGCGCAGTTCATCCAAGGCGGCGTCAATATCCTCAACCTCGAAACAAAGGTGAAACAGGCTTTGCCCGTTCTCGTTCATCCACTCGGCTATGGGCGAGGCGGGATCGTCCGTTTGCAGCAGTTCCAGGGAGGTTTCGCCGACCGGATACATGGCCAGATTGGAGCTGCCGATGCTTTCTTCGTAATCCAGTTCCAGGCCCAGGGTACGCTCCAGCATGGCCATGGAGTCCGCCATGTTGTGCACCGCGATGGCGATATGTTCGACCCGTTTGATCTTCATTTGATCTTCCTCCCAATCAGTCTCCGTGGTCAGGATATAGGAAAACGCCCGGCAATGGTCTACTTGTGTGGTTTCGGGCAGTCAGAATTTCGGAGCCATCCGACATGAGCGAGATTGAAACATTCGACGTCGTTGTCGTCGGCACCGGCGCCGCCGGGTTAAGCGCGGCCTTGGCCGCCAGTGGTCACGGCGCCCGCACGCTGATATTGGAAAAGGCCGCCGTCCTGGGCGGTACCACGGCCATGTCGGGCGGCTGCATTTGGGTGCCGAACCATCACCACATGGGCAGCCTGGGCCTGACGGATTCCCGCAAGGCGGCGCTGGACTATATCCGCGCTGTTTCACCGGACGGCTGGCACAATACCGAGGAGCCTCTTTGGGCCGCCTACGTGGAGCAGGCGCCCGCGATGCTGGAATTCATCGAGGCGCACAGCCCGACGCGGTTCATTCCAAACCGGGACCCCGACCCCTATGCCGAGGCGCCGGGCGGCATGGCGTATGGGCGCAATATCTCGGCGGCGCCGATCCGGATTGGACAGCTTGGCCCCTGGCGCGACAAGGTCCGGGCGCCGACCTCCGATATGCGGATCAGCTATGAGGAGGTGATCGATAATTTTTTCTTCGCCAACCCAAGGAAGCACATGCCCCGTCTGCTGCCGCGCTTGATCTGGCGCAAGCTGGTCGGTGCGCACACCCGTGGCCGTGCCTTGACCATTGGTCTGCTTAAAGGCTGCCTGGATCATGGTGTGGAAATCTGGCCCGAGGCCTCGGCCAGGCGTCTGCAAACGAAGGATGGCCGCGTTTGCGGACTCGAGGTAACAACAAAGGACCGGTCCGTTATGGTCGAGGCCACCAAGGGCGTTATTCTTGCCAGCGGCGGCTTTGAGTGGAACAAGGAGATGATGGCGGAACATTTCCCCGGCCCCGTGGAATGGACGGCCTCGCCCCAGACGAATGCGGGTGATGGCCAGCGCATGGCGGCCGAGGTGGGCGCCCGGCTGGACCATATGGATCAGGCCCTTGTGATGGGCGTGACGCCGGTAACTTACGAGGGCCGCATCATGGGCCAGCCGGCGGCGGACTACTTCCTGCCCCATAGCATGATCGTCAATCGTCACGGCCGCCGCTTCGTCAATGAAAAACAGATGAACATCGGCCTGGCCTTCGCCGAGATGGACCCCGATACCGGGACCCCGGCGCATTTGCCCGCCTGGCGGATTTATGACGCTCAGTTCGCCGCTAAATATCCCCACGCCATGCCCAACAAGGCGGTCGCCGGCAATCATTTTCAGGCTGACAGCCTGGCTGAACTGGCGGCCATGATCGATGTCGAGGCTGAGGGATTGGTCGCGACGGCGAAGAGGTTTTCCGATTTCGCCCGTGCCGGGATCGATGATGATTTTGGCCGGGGCGCCTCCATCTGGGACCGTAACCGGGGCGGTGATCCGGCGCATCTGCCCAACCCGACCCTGGGCACCATCGAGCAGCCGCCGTTCTACGCCATGCCGTTCAAGGCGAGCTTTCTGGGCACCAAGGGCGGCGCCCGTACCAACGAGAGGGGAGAGGTGTTGGATCACCAGGGCGCGGTCATCGGCGGCCTCTATGCCGCGGGCAACGTCATGGCGAACTCCTTCGGCTCCAAGGGTGTTGGCGCGGGCACCACCCTTGGTCCCTGCCTGACCTGGGGCTATATCGCGGCGTTGAGCGCGGTCGGCGCCCTATAGTATCCTAGTTTTTCGCTGGTGGCGGTACGCCGTGCGCCTTGTCCATGTGCTGGCGGATGGCCTGGGCCCAGTGATCCATCGCCTGCCTGGTATAGTCCCAGGTGGAGTAGGCCTTAAGGTAATCCGACACCGCCGTCTCCACGCCCTTGTTCCAATGGTACTTGAGGCCGATCTTGCGCTCGATATAGGCGGCGACCTGGCGGTTGCTTTGGCTGTCCAGGGCCTCCAACTCGATTGTCACCTCGCCCACGAACGGCGTGCTACCCGTATCGCCCTTGGCGGCGCCCGTGCCGGCCTCGGCCACCCACAGGAAAGGTACGACCAGGGTGACCACGGAGGCGCTTGGCTTGTTGGGCACCAAATCCGTCATGGCGATCCGCAGGCGCAGGACATCCGGGCCGGGCTCGCGCACGACCGGATATTTGTGGCCCATGGCATCGACGATGGCTTTGTGAAAATAATCCGTCAGATCCTTGATTTCCGCCGGGTCTATACCCTTGTATTCGGCGTCTTCCTTGAGCCAGACCTTGATCCGCTCGACCATCAGTTTCCTGTATCGGGAGAATTTGATCTCTGGATCCTTGTAGGCGTAGGTGTCTTCGGTGCCCGCCCGTAGTTTCAGCTTTGAATAATCGGACAAAAAGTCCTTTGTTTGATATTCGCCGAATTGGCCATGCTTCTTGCTATCCGCCGCGGCGGCGCCGGTAAAAACTAAAATCCCCGCGAATACAAACACATATGCCCGCAAGCTCATTGCCGCTCTCATGGGTCGCTCCCCCTTTTTGCGCTATTCTCCTTTTGTGAAATGTAGCGGAACGGGTGTTTGTCAATATCGATCAAGGCTGGCGCGGCCTTGGGCTGCTGCCTGACCGATATTTGGCGAATTTGGCTTGTCGGATCGCGGGGTTGGTGAAACTATCTGAAACACGGATAAGCAAAACAAAAAGCGCTGCGTTACCGAATAGGAGAGTTCAAATGCCATCGATTAGCCACCGGGAAAATATACTGGCCGTCTTTCGTGGCGAAATGGTCGACCGGATTCCGTGGATTCCCCGCATCGACCTTTGGCACAATGCCCAGGAATTCCGAGGCACCATGCCCAAACAATTCGAGGGCATGTCGGTGGAGGATGTGCATCGTTCGTTGGGCTGGCCGTTGCACAAGATGTCGGCGGAATACAGCCGGGCGGAAAAACCCGAAGACATGCATCACCGCGCCATCGGGCTTTATGACCTGAAGGAATTTCCCTGCGGCTTCGAATTTTCTTCCGATGTGGATATCCAGGTCACGACCGAGCTTGAAAATGGCGACGAAATGACGCGCGTTGTCTACTCCACGCCCGTGGGCACGGTCAGCGTGCTGCACGGATTTACGGCGGAAATGAAAAAGGCTGGCGCATCGATTTCATGGGTCAAGGAACACGCCATCAAGGGGCCCGAGGACTACAAGGTGCTGGCACATATTTTCGGCAATCTGACCATCAAACCGTCGAACGAACGTTATGAACGGTGGCGGGAGGAGATCGGCGGCGACGGTATCGCGGTATCGCGCGGTCTGGGCCTCAGCTGCGGCTCGCCCATGCACTTCATTCAGAAGACCTTTCTGGACGCCACCGAGTTCTATATCCACCATCATGACCATGCCAAGGAAATGGCGGAGCTGTTGGAGGCCGTGGAAAAGGCCTTTGATCAGGTGCTCGATGTACTCACGGGTGTCGAGATGGACGCCATTTTGTGGATGTCCAATGTCGATGACATGATCACCTATCCAGCACTCTATGAGGAATATTTCCAGCCCTGGTGCCACAAGGCCGCCGAGATCCTAAAACCCAGGGGCGTTGCCATGGTCTGCCATCCCGATGGCGAGAACCAGGGCCTGATGAAATTGATCGCGGATAGCCGCATGGATGTGGCGGACGCGGTGACGCCGTGGCCGATGACCAAGGTGAAGATCGAGGATTATTACGATCAATGGTGCCGTCCGGGCCATCTGACCATCCATGGCGGTATTCCGGAGATGCTGCTGTTGGAGAAATCCTCCACCAAGGAAGATCTCAAGGACTTCCTGGACAATATGTTCAAGACCATTTCGCCGGGCACCCGGTTCATTGCCTCGATCGGCGATACCACGCCGCCCGACGCGGATTTCGACCGGCTGTTGTATATCGGTGACCGCATCGAGAAAGAAGGTGGCCTGCCGCTTGCCGCCGGCAGCTACCGGCCCATTACCGAGGCTGGCCTGGAGGCGGCGAGGGAGGCGGTGACGCCTAAATCAACGGAAGAAACCATCGCCGAGATGGATGTCGGCGAGGCATTCGAACAGGTCACCAACGACGTTCTGGAAGGCGAGGAGGAAGATATCCTGGTGCATGCCCAGGAACTGCTGGATCAGGGCTATGCGGCCCAGGATATCCTGAACAAGGGCATGCTGCCGGCGATGGATGTGATCGGCGGCCGCTTTACCGACGGCACCGTGTTCATTCCCGAGGTGCTGCTTTCGGCCCGGGCCATGAATGACGGCCTGAAACTGTTGGAACCGTATCTGGCGACCTCGAACGTCAAGCGCGGAGGGCGGGTGCTGATCGGTACCGTGCTGGGTGATCTGCACGATATCGGCAAGAATATGGTGCTCTCCATGATGAAGGGCACCGGTTTCGAGGTCATCGACATGGGCGTCAATGTTTCCACCAAGGAGGTGGTCGAGCAGGTCCGCGAACACCGGCCCGACATCGTGGCGCTGTCGGCGCTGCTGACCACGACAATGCCGCAGATGAAGGAGATCATCGATGCCCTGGCCCAGGCCGGGCTGCGCGATGACTTGAAGGTGATCGTCGGCGGTGCACCGGTCAATCAAATGTTCGCCGATCATGTCGGCGCAGACGGCTATGCCCATGACGCGGGCGAAGCCGTCGCGGTCGCCAAACAGCAGATGTTGGAGGCGTCAGCTTAAAGGCCTTCGAACTAATAGGCTTCGACCCAGGATAATTCGGCTGCTTCCGGGCGGTTCCAAATTTATTGGAACCGCCCGGAACCGCGTTAGAAACCGCCGAGCAGTTTGGCCGGCAGCCAGAGCGCGATGGCAGGAAAGGCCATCACCAGGAACAGGGTCACGATTTCCAGCCCGATGAAGGGCACCACGCCCTTGTACATATGCTTCAATGTTATCTCGGGCGGTGAGATGCCGCGCAGATAAAAGATCGACGGCGCCATGGGCGGCGTCAGATAGCTGGTTTGCATCACCACCAAGAACAGCACGCAGAACCAGACCGGATCGAAGCCGAAGCCGGAGACGATTGGTATGGCGATCGGAATGATGATCAGAATGATCGAGAACAGATCCAACACGAAGCCAGCCAGGAAGGTCAGGAACAGGATTAGGAACACTGTCGGCCAGCCGGTCAGGTTAGCTGCCGCCAGAATATCCTTGGTGGCCGATAGTCCGCCCGAGGCGATGAAGACGCCGGAGAATATGCTGCCGCCCAGCAGGATCGTCAGGATCATCGCGGTGATCAGAATAGTCCGCACGAAGGCGTCGGAAAGAATCGCCAAGGAGAAGTTGCGGTAGGCCAGGGTCAGTACGACCGCGCCGATGGCACCGCAGGCCGCGGCCTCGGTGGTCGTCGCCCAGCCCATCAGGATGGTTCCCAAGACCAGGAAAATCAGGATGAAGGGCGGCACCAGGGCAACTGTGGTAACGCGCAGCTTCTCGACTAAACCTGGCTCGTCGTCGGTGCGCGGCAGGCGCGGTCCCGCTTCCGGGTCGATGATGCAGCGGATCAGGATATAGGCGATGTAAAGGCCGGCCATGATCAGGCCGGGGAACATGATGCCGGCGAACAAATCGCCGACCGAAACATCGGCCACCGGGCCCAGGACAACGACGACGACGGACGGCGGGATGATGGTGCCGAGGGAGCCGCCGGCGCAGATGGTGCCCGAGATCAGCGACTTGTCATAGTTATGAGTCAGCATCACCGGGATCGCCAGCAATCCGACCACGGTTTCCGTTGCCCCGACCACGCCGGAGGCGGCGGCGAAGATGACGCACATGCCCACGGTGCCGACGGCGAGGCCGCCGGGCAACCGCCTGGTCCACAGATGCACCGCCTCGAACAGACGCGCGGCGATACCGGAACGCTCCAGCATCGCGCCCATGAAAATAAACAACGGCACCGCTGACAGAATGTAGTTACCGCTAACGTCCTGAACCTTGGTAACGAACTGATACACCGCCGAGTCGCCGAAGCGCATCAGCCCGAATACGAAACCAACACCCATCAAGGAAAAGGCAACCGGAAAACCGATAAAAATCGCGGCCATCAAGGCCGGAAACATCCACATGGCTAGGGTCATGTTACTGCTCCACCGTCTGGCCATCCGGCCCGTGGCCATCCGGTTCCGACCAGCCAGGCGGCTCTAGACCCATAAGCACATAACCGCCCTTGATGATTTCCACGACGATCTGCAATGCGAAAAGTACAAAGCCAAAAACCAGGGTAACCCGGAACGGCCAGACCACCGGGTTCCAGGCTGACTCGCCCGAGACCTCGTTGGTTTCGTAGGCATAAGCGAGATAATCCCACAGCCCCCACAACATCCAAAGAACGACCGGCAGTAGGAGAAAAATATAGCCGCCCAGATCGATCATCGCCCGCTTCTTCGGCGTGACCATATCATAGATGAAATCAACCCGGATATGACGGCGAAGCTGCAGGGTGTAGGCTATGCCGAGCATCAGGCTCGCCCCCATCAGCATGTACGCAATCTCGTAGGCCCAGAAGGTTGGGGCGGAGAGCACGTAGCGTGAAAACACTTCCCACACCATCGAGACGGTGAGCGGCAATATCAGCCACGCCGCGACGTAGCCGAAGAAGCGGTTGATCGATTCAACAAGATTAACAAAACTCGCCATAGGTCCTGACCATGTTCCATGTACTTGGGGCATTCGGGTGCTCGGAAGACGAAAATTTAATTGCCTGAGCTAGGCACGCCACCAGGAGCGCTCTACGTGGAGCGCTCCTGGCAACATACGGGATAGTACCTGGTCTCCGGTCTTATTTCGGAGGCAGCGAGTCGCGATACTTGTGGGCATTGCGCCAGGCCCGCTTATAGGCCCGCTGGTTTTCCAACACCTTGGTGAACCAACCGCCCTGCTTGGCCGAAACCGCATCCGCCCAGGCTTGCGATAGCTCGTCACCCTTCTTGATGACCGCATCATCGAGAACCACGATCTCATTGCCTGACTTCTTATAGAAGTCATAGGCGGAGGTGTCGTCGTGACCAATCTGCTGATAGAACTTGTAGGTGGTCATCTTGCCGGCGACCTGGATCAGCTTTTGGTTCCGCTCGCCGATCTTGGCGTAGGCTTTTTTGTTCACCTCGCACTCGGCCAGGGCATATGGTTGATGGAAGCCGGGCATGATCAGATACTTGGCGATCTTTTCAAAACCATAGGTCTTGTTGACCGACAATTGGGCCCATTCGATGGCGTCGATGACGCCGCGCTCAAGCGAGGGATAGACTTCCGCGCCCGGCAGGATGACGGTGGAGACGCCCATTCCGGAAACGATCTCCGCCCAGGCACCGGCGGTGCGCAGTTTCAGACCCTTGAAGTCGGAAATTTTCTGCAAACGCTTGCGCGAATGCATGCCCATCTCACGCGGCAACATACCGCACGGGAATACATGCACGCCGAATTTTTCCATTTTGTACTTTTGGTACATTTCAAGGCCGCCGCCTTCGAACAGCCAATGGAACATTTGCTCGGCATTAAAGCCGCCGGCCCAGCCTGCGAACAGCACCGTGGTCTTGTCGATGCCCCAGTCATAGCCGCCCCAGTTGTGACCGATTTCGGCCACGCCCTTGCGGACGGTCTCGGTCACCTTGAGCGCGCTGCCCATGGTGCCACCTGGAAAGACTTCAACCTTGACCTCGCCGTTGGTCAGAAACTCGATGTTCCGGGCCGCGCCCTTCGCCGCGCGCTCCAACAACGGACCGCCCGGCCACGGTGTCGCCATGCTCCACTTTTCGGCGGCGCTAACGGTCGTGGCACCAAGTGTCAAACTCAATGCGGCGGCGATTAAGCCACCTGTCAGTTTTGCTTTTTTCATATCCTATCCTCCCTGAATTGTTCTTCTTTCTTGTCCAAACTCCTCCACCGACCATCGATAGGGCGGGTAAAGGCGTATGTCCGAAGTCAGCAAGTCTAGGGCTTGTACACTTCGTCCACCTTTCGGAGGTTGATCAATATCGACCGTTATGTCAATTGCCCATAAGTGAAATTTTCATATTTAAATCTGATGCGACATAGATGAAACCCGACTAAGGTGGGCGGGTGCGCGCGCTCATGCTGTATGGAGCGGATCGTATGGTGCCCTGGAAACCATTTTTTGGGCTTCCGCGATGGTCGCGCCTTGTTTAGCATCTAAGCGGTTAGGGGAAGCATATGGGGAATATTGGCGACGGCGATACCTAGCAACGGAGTGCGCGTAATGACCCATAGAGAAACCATATTGGCGGTATTCAACGGCGAATTGGTGGATCGCATCCCCTGGGTTCCCCGCATCGATCTTTGGCACAATGCTCAGGAGATCAGAGGCACCATGCCGGCGCGCTTTGAAGGCATGCGGGTCGAGGAAATTCACCGCGCCATGGGCTGGCCCTTGCATAAGATGGCGCCGGAGTTCAGCCGCCCGGAACGGCCCGAGGACTTGACCCACCGGGGCATCGGGCTGTTTGATCTGAAGGAATTTCCCTGCAGCTTCGAATTTTCCTCAGATGTCGAGATAATTGTCACGGAAGAAAATAACGACGGCGACGAGATGATGCGGGTCGAATACCGCACGCCGGTCGGCGCGGTGCAGGTGGTGCATGGCTCGACGGCGGAAATGCGCAAGGCTGGTGCCTCCATTTCCTGGGTCAAGGAACACGCCATCAAGGGTCCCGAGGACTACAAGGTGTTGGCGCATATCTTCGGCAACCTGACCATTAAGCCGGCCTATGAACGGTTCAACGCCTGGCGCGACTATGTCGGCGATGACGGCATCGCCATCGCGCAAGGGATCGGTATCTCTTGCGCCTCGCCCATGCACTTCATTCAAAAATCTTTTATGGACGCCACCGATTTCTACATCCATCACCATGACTATCCGCGCGAGATGGCCGAATTGCTCGACGCCCTGGAAGGCGTTTACGAACAACTGCTCGAGACCCTTTCGGGTGTCGAGATGGATGCCATGATGTGGGTCTCCAACGTCGATGACATGATTACCTATCCGTCGCTATATGCGGAATATTTTCAGCCCTGGTGCCTGAAGGCTTCCGAGGTGCTGAAGGCCAAGGGCGTCTCCATGGTCTGCCATCCCGATGGCGAGAACCAGGGCCTGATGGAGCTGCTGACGCAAAGCGGCATGGATGTGGCCGACGCGGTGACGCCCTATCCCATGACCAAGGTAAAGATCGAGGATTATTACGAGCAATGGTGCCGGCCCGGTCACATGACGATCCACGGCGGCATCCCCGAGATGCTGTTGCTGGAGAAATCATCGACCATGGAAGACCTCAAGGACTTCATGGACAATCTGTTCAAGACCATTTCGCCGGGCCATCATTTCGTTGCCTCGATCGGCGATACGACGCCGCCTGATGCGGATTTCTCCCGCCTCGAATATATCGGTGAGCGTATCGAGAAAGAGGGCGGTCTGCCGCTGGCCGCCGGCAGCTACCGCCCGGTCACGGACGCCGGCCTGGAAGCGGCCGCGAGGGCGGTGACGCCTAAAACGACCGAAGAAACCATTGCCGAGATGGATGTCGGAGAAGTTTACGAGCAGATTACCAACGATGTCCTGGAGGGCGAGGAGGAAGATATCCTGGTGCATGCCCAGGAGCTGCTGGATCAGGGCTATCCAGCGCAGGATATCCTGAACAAGGGCATGCTGCCGGCGATGGATGTGATCGGCAGCCGCTTTACCGATGGCACGGTGTTCATTCCCGAAGTGCTGCTCTCGGCCCGGGCCATGAATGATGGTCTGAGCCTGCTGGAGCCGCATCTGGCGACCTCCAACGTCAAGCGCGGCGGGCGGGTGCTGATTGGCACCGTGTTGGGGGATCTGCACGATATCGGCAAGAACATGGTGCTCTCCATGCTCAAGGGCACCGGCTTTCAGGTCACCGACATGGGGGTCAATGTTTCCACCACGGATGTGGTCGAACAGGTCCGCGAACACCGGCCCGACATCGTGGCGCTATCGGCGCTGCTGACCACCACCATGCCGCAGATGAAGGAGATCATCGATGCCCTGGCCGAGGCCGGGCTGCGCGATGATGTGAAGGTGATCGTCGGCGGCGCGCCGGTCAATCAGATGTTTGCTGATCACGTCGGCGCCGACGGCTATGCCATGGATGCCGGCGATGCGGTGGCGGTAGCCAAGGAGTTGGCGCCGAACTAGAATATTTAACATCGGTTTGGGGAAGCCTTGGGGGGTGACGGCGGCGGAAACAAAGAACGGAGCCCACGACATGACCCATCGAGAAACCCTTCTGGCGGTATTCAACGGCGAGACCGTGGACAAACTGCCGTGGATTCCCCGCATCGACCTTTGGCACAACGCCCAGGAAATCCGGGGCACCATGCCGAAAAGATTCAAGGGCATGCAGGTCGAGGATATTCACCGTGCCATGGGCTGGCCCCTGCACAAGATGGCGCCGGAATTCAGCCGCCCGGAAAAGCCCGAGGACCTGACCCACATCGGCATCGGGCTGTTCGATCTGAAGGAATATCCCTGCAGCTTCGAATTCTCTTCCGATGTTGAAATTCAGGTCAGCCATGACAACCGGGACGGCGGTGAGATGACCATCGTCGAATACCATACCCCGGTCGGCAGCGTGCGGGTGACCCACGGCTACACCAGGGAAATGCGAAACGCCGGTGCCTCCATTGCCTGGGTCAAGGAGCACGCCATCAAGGGGCCGGGCGACTACAAGGTGCTGGCGCATATTTTCGGCAACCTGACCATTAAGCCAGCCTATGACCGCTTTAATAAATGGCGGGATTCGGTGGGAGATGACGGCGTCGCCTGGGCCCAGGGGCTGGGCCTGATCTGCGGTTCGCCCATGCATTTCATCCAGAAAACCTTTTTGGATGCCACCGACTTCTACATCCATCACCATGACCACGCCAAGGAAATGGCCGAACTGCTGGCGGCCATGGAAGGGGTGTATGATCAGATGCTTGAGGTGCTGTCCGGCGCCGAGATGGATGCCATTTTGTGGATGGCGAACGTCGATGACATGATTACCTATCCCACCCTGTACGCGGAATATTTCCAGCCCTGGTGTCTGAAAGCCTCTGAGATATTGAAAGCCAAGGGCGTTGTCATGGCCTGCCATCCCGATGGCGAGAACCAGGGCCTGATGGAGTTGCTGACGCAAAGCGGCATGGATGTGGCCGACGCGGTGACCCCCTATCCCATGACCAAGGTGAAGATCGAGGATTATTACGATCAGTGGTGCCGGCCGGGCCATCTGACCATCCATGGCGGCATCCCGGAAATGCTGCTGTTGGAGAAATCATCCACCCTCGACGACCTCAAGGATTATATGGACAACCTGTTCAAGGCTGTCGCGCCGGGGCACCATTTCGTTGCCTCGATCGGTGACACCACGCCGCCTGACGCGGAATTCTCCCGCCTTGAATACATTGGCGAGCGCATCGAGAAGGAAGGCTCCCTGCCGCTTGCCGCGGGCAGCTATCGCCCGGTTTCGGAGGCTGGCCTGGCGGCGGCCGCGCAGGCGGTTACGCCCATGTCGACAGAAGAGACCATCGCCGAAATGGACGTGGGCGAGGCCTATGAACAGGTCACCAACGATGTGCTCGAGGGCGAGGAGGAAGACATTCTGGTGCATGCCCAGGAGCTGTTGGATCAAGGCTATCCTGCCCAGGATATTCTCAACAAGGGCATGCTGCCGGCAATGGACGTGATCGGCGGCCGTTTTTCCGACGGTACGGTATTCATTCCCGAGGTGCTGCTTTCGGCCCGGGCCATGAACGACGGCCTGAAACTGCTGGAACCGCATCTGGTAACCTCCAACGTCAAGCGCGGCGGGCGGGTGCTGATCGGTACCGTGCTGGGCGATCTGCACGATATCGGCAAGAACATGGTGCTTTCGATGATGAAGGGTACCGGTTTCGAAGTGATTGACATGGGCGTCAACGTCTCCACCAAGGAGGTGGTCGAACAGGTGCGCGAACACCGTCCCGATATCCTGGGGCTGTCGGCGTTGTTGACTACGACGATGCCGCAAATGAAGGAAATCATCGATGCCCTGGCGGAGGCCGGGCTGCGCGATGGCTTGAAGATCATCGTCGGCGGCGCGCCGGTCAATCAGATGTTCGCCGATCATGTCGGTGCCGATGGTTATGCCCAGGACGCGGGCGAAGCCGTTGCCGTCGCCAAACAGCAAATGCAGGAAATACAAGAAATGCACGGCTAGCGACCCAATCGATCATGGCGGATCTTGCCTGCGGTGCCACGGCTGCCCATATACGCCTGTAGTGGCGCGATGCCATGAAGACGTCTGCGGGAGGCTGTGGGAATATGTCCGTCTACGGCAAATACATCCTGCCTTGGGGCATCAATCTTGCCTGTGGCGGCAGGCCAATCGCCAAACAGCGGGCCAAGATCGTGCCGCGCGCCAGGGGCGAGGTGCTGGAGGTTGGCATCGGCTCGGGCCTGAACCTGCCATTCTATGATACCGCGAAAGTTCAGAAGGTCTGGGGCCTGGAGCCCAACCCCGAGATGCGCCGCATGGCCGAGGGCGTGGCGCGTGGGGTGGCGTTGGAGGTGGCGTTCCTGGAACTGCCGGGCGAGGCAATACCCCTGCCTGACCACAGCGTCGATACGGTATTGGTAAGCTATACCCTGTGTACGATCGATGATGCCGCCTTGGCGTTGCAGCAGATCCGCCGAGTCCTGAAGCCGGGCGCTGAGTTGTTGTTTTGCGAACACGGCCTGGCACCCGATGATGGCGTCGCCCGTTGGCAGAAACGCATTGATCCGCTGTGGAGCAAGGTTTCGGGGGGCTGCCATCTGAACCGGCCCATTGATGTGCTGATCGCTTCCGCCGGTTTCCGCATGGCGGAATTGGAAACCATGTATCTTCCTGGCCCCCGCACCCATACCTTCAATTATTGGGGGGCGGCCGTGGCCGAGTCGTGAGTATGGAAAACATGCGGGCAATAGTGCTGCGGGCCCAGGGTCAGCCAATGGTGTTGGCGGAGGTGCCGCGCCCTGAACCCGGCCCGGATCAGGTTCTGATCAAGGTCGGGGCCTGCGCCGTCTGCCGGACGGATCTGCACATCGTTGATGGCGATTTGCGGCAGCCGAAACTGCCCCTGATCCCCGGCCACGAAGTCATTGGCGTGGTCGTTGAAACCGGCGCGGCGGTGGCCGGCATCGCGCCTGGCGATCGGGTCGGGGTGCCTTGGCTGGGCGGGACCTGTGGGGATTGCCAATTTTGCCGGGCCGGGCGGGAGAATCTGTGCGATCAGGCGCAGTTTACCGGCTATGACCTGGATGGCGGCTTTGCCGAATACATGGTTGCGAACGGCGCCTATGTTTTTCCTATTCCCGATGCCTATGACGATGTCGCCGCGGCACCTCTGATGTGCGCCGGCCTGATCGGCTTTCGCGCCTACCGCATGGTCGGCGCGGCGCGGCGGATCGGGTTATACGGCTTCGGCGCGGCGGCCCACATCATTGCCCAGGTCGCCAAACATCAGGGCAGGGAAGTGCACGCCTTTACCAGGGCGGGTGACGAGAATGGTCAGGATTTTGCCCGCCGGCTTGGTGCCGTTTGGGCCGGGGGATCGGAGCAACTGCCGCCCCGGCCATTGGATGCAGCGATCATCTTCGCACCCGTGGGGCAACTCGTGCCGGCGGCGTTACGCGCCGTTGAGAAAGGCGGCAAGGTGATCTGCGCCGGTATTCATATGAGCGATATCCCGGCTTTTCCCTACGATCTGCTCTGGGGCGAGCGGGAAATTCGTTCCGTCGCCAACCTGACGCGGGCCGACGGCCTCGAATTCCTGGACATAGCACCCCTGGTGCCGGTTAAGACCAGCAATCATGTCTATCCGTTGGCCAAGGCCAATCAGGCCTTGGACGACCTCCGGGCCGGGCGCTTCGAGGGGGCCGCCGTGTTGGTCATGAACTAGCGATACTATTTCACGGTCACGCAGGTGCATTCGGCCTGGGCCGAAACCTTGTGCGAGATGCTGCCCAGCAGCAGCCCCTTGAAGTCACTGAGCCCCCGGCTGCCCATGACGATCATGGATGCTTTGTTCTTGGCCGCGAGTTCCAGAATGATTTCAGCCGGATCGCCTTCCAGGGTGAACTTGCTGATCTTATTCACGCCGGCTTTCTGGGCGGCCTTTTCGGCCCGCTCCATGATCTGCCCGCCGATCGCCTCGACCAGTTCCCGTGGCGGCGGCACGGTGACAAAGCCGACCGCGGCGCCGGCGGCGGCGACCTCCCGGTGGAAGTCGACTTCGTAATTTTCCAGCAGGTCACGCTGAACTTTCGAAAGGCCGCGGCGGGTGGCCAGCGCACGTAGCGTCTCCGAGCGCGCATTGGTCAACAGCACATGCACCAGGAGCAGCCGCGCGCCATATTTCGCGCCCAGGTCCGAGGCTAGTGCCAGCGCCTTTTTCGCATGTTCGGAACCGTCGGTTGCCACGAGTATGGTTTTGATCATTGCCTTGCCCTCCGCCAATCGCGAACCATTCGCTTCAATGTAGCGATAATATTACCTAACGCTGATGGTGGCCTTGATGAGAGTCAATAAAAAAAGGCTTTCGGAAACTACAGCCGGGTGTTGGAGAAATGCAGAATGCCGTCCATGGTTTCGAATTGGCCCCAAGGCGTGTCGTGCTCGCCAAAGGGGGCGTAGTCGAATTCGCAGATCCATTCGTGCTCGAAGAACAAATCCCACAAGCCACGGTGAATGTCCGCTCCGTGGGTGCCAATGTGGATCCGCTTGACACGGCGGTCCAGCATTTCCATCGCCGGCGGGATCACCGTATCCTCGGCGCCCTGGATGTCAATGTCCATCAAATCCACCTGTGATAACGGCGCCAATATGTCCGCCAAGGGCAGGGCGGAAACAAACTGAAGGTCAAACAAATCCTTGCCTGCCGCGCTCTCATAGGAAAGGCGCATACCGCAACGCCCGCCAAGCATCAGGTTGCGCAGTACCTCTGGAGTCTTTTTCCTGTTGATCAATAGCTGGATGGCTTTCTTGATATCATCCGTCTCGACAATGCCGTTGTAGTATAGACCCGAGCCCAACATGAACAGCCTTGGATCGCTGCTGGCGCTGACCGCTGTATTAATCAGCCAATGCTCAAGGGGGTCAATGCCGTTGGTGATCATGTGCCGCTTGGCCCATTCAAAATGGGTTGGCTCGGGCTCGACGATGGTCAATTGGCTGGGCATCGGGTTCAGCTTTTCCAGCAGGCGATGTGCATCGACTGAACGGGCCGCGTAGCCGCCGCCCAACTCTACCATGACGAAGCGTTCACGCGCCGCGCTTACGGCTTTGAAAATGGAGGCGAATTCGAAAAAGGCTTCACCATCGGTTACTTTAGGCATGCGCGCCCCCGGCGTCTCACCCGGTGCATCCGACAAGACATTGGAGGGCGCGATCAGTTCAAGAAATTCCTGATCAATCATGGTGCCAAGAAAGTTGCCGACGCAATTTTCTTTCGGCGACGCGGTCCAGGGCGAGAGGTTGGCAAACATCTCGACCAGCGGGCCCAGTTCGTTCATTTAGGTCTCCGTCCAGGCGCCGGGTTTGTCAAACATGGCCGGCGCATGATCGGAGTATCGGATGTTATGGTTAATATCGCTTTAAACCAGTCTTTTCAGGCCGTCAGATCGGTACTGTTATATCCAGCCAACCGTGCGGTGTGGTGGTGGCCAGATCGCCATTTCGAAGCAGGACATTGGTGGTCTCTGAAACCACCAGGGCCGGGCCCGGCACGGTTTGCCCCACCGTCAGGGTATCGAAATCGTAAACCGGCGCATCCAGCCATTCGCCAAGATAGATCCGCCGCTGGCCGATCGCCGGCGTTGGCGCGCCGGTCGCGGCCAAGGGTTCCTCCGGCAAAGCGGGCAGGGCGCCGACAGTGGCGACGCGGGCATTGACCAGAACCGGATCCTGATCCGCCAGGCTGTAGGTATAGAGTGCTTCGTGTCGGTGTTCGAAAGCGGCCTTGATACGGGCCAGCAGGTCGGGCGCGGCGAAGTCGATCTGGTCCAGGGGCACGTCGATCTCGAAAATCTGTTCGCCATAGCGCATATCGGCGGAGCGGACGGCATGAATGGCGCCATCGAACCAGCTGCGCAACCGCTGCTGGCCCTCGGCCTCCATCTCTTCGTACAGTTTGTTGATGGCCGCGATATCCAGGGCCGAGGTATCGCCGATATGGGTCCGCGTCACTTCCAGGCGCAGTTCCGTGGCCAGCATGCCCCAGGCCGACAGCACCGAGGCAATGCGCGGCACCACGACCCGGCCCAAGTTGAGTTGCCGGGCCATCTCGGTACCGTGCAGACCGGCGGCACCGCCGAATGCCAGCAGCGCGAAGCGGCGCGGGTCGACGCCCCGGCGCACCGTGGCCAGGCGCACGCCCTCGGCCATTTGCGTGTTGACCACCCGGTGCACGCCCTCGGCCGCGCGCACGCCGGTGATGCCGAGCGATGTACCAAGGCGTTCCAGGGCGGCCTCCGCCGCGCCCAGGTCCAGGCGCGCCCGCCCGCCCAGGAAGTTTTCGGGATCAAGATAGCCCAGCACCATGGAAGCATCGGTCACCGTCGGCTCGGTGCCGCCGTTGCCATAGCAGGCCGGGCCCGGAATGGCGCCGGCGCTTTGTGGGCCAACCTCCAGCAAGCCGCCGGCGCCAACCCGGGCGATGGAACCGCCGCCCGCGCCCAGGGTGACGATATCCAGGCTGGGCAGGGCAATGCGGGAATTGGCGATCTGCCGGTCCGAGGCCAGGGTCGCCTGGCCGTCTACGATCAGGGAGATGTCCGACGACGTCCCGCCCATATCAAAGGGGATCAGATCATCGATGCCGACCAGTCCGGCGGCATGGCGGGCGCCCGAAACACCGCCCGCCGGGCCCGAAAGCACCGTGCCCGCCGCCATGCGAATGGCCTCGGCAATCGGCGCGATACCGCCGTGCGATAGAATGATCAGCACGGGTCCATCATAGCCGGCGGTCTTCAGGGCCTGTTCCAGTCGAGAAAGATAGCCGGCCAGGATCGGCGCCACATAGGCATTCACCACGGTGGTGGAGACTCGTTCGTATTCCTTGATCTGCGGCAGTACTTCCGAGGACAGGCAGACATGCACGTCCGGCAGGGCCGCGGCCAGGGCTGCCCGCGTCATTTTCTCGTGCCGGTCATCGCGATAGGCATGCAGATAGCAAACCGCGACCGAGGTTACTTTTTCGCGCTTCAACCGCCCAATGGCCTTGGCCAGGGAGGCCTCGTCGAGGGGCATGGCGATGTCGCCATCGGCCTTGATGCGTTCCTCTACGCCAAGGCACAGATGCCGCGGCACAAGGGCTTCGGGCCTTGGCAGACGCAGGTTGTAGCGTTCCGGCTTCAGCCCCTCGCGCATTTCCAGCACATCCCGATGACCAGCGGTGGTCAGCAGGCCGACCTTGGCGCCCTTGCGTTCCAGCAAGGCATTGGTGGCGACGGTGGTGCCATGCACGATGCGTTCGGTGCGGGCCAGCAGTTCCGCCAATTGCAGACCCAGGCTCTCCGCCACCTGGGTCAGGCCGTTCATCACGCCGATGGACTGATCGGCAGGCGTGGAGGGCGTTTTGCCCAGGGTAACCTGACCCTCGCCGTCAATCGCGACCAGATCGGTGAAGGTGCCGCCAACGTCGATACCAATACGATACATCCCGCTAGCCACCTGTCTTTGCCCGTTTGGTCACGTAGCCGTTTTTCCGGTCATAATCCCTGGCGGCCTGCTCCCGTTCCTGTGGCGGGCCCCAGCCGCCGCCGCCCGCCGAATGGACCTCGAATATGGTGCCGGCGGGAACGGTGATGCCTTCTTCCTTGGTGCTCAATACCTTTGGCCGGCGGCCCGGCGCCCGCATCAAATAGCGGTGCGGGGCGCCATCCTGGCCGCCCAGAATGCCGGCGGAACCGTGGCGGGCGCCATCGCCCGCGGTATTGCCGTGGCAGGCCGTCTCGGTTTCCACCTGCAATTCCAGGTCAACACCCGCGCCGCCGACATACTTGCCGTCGCCGCCCGAATTGGGGCGATATTCATGACGCCGGAAATACAACGGAAAGCGGGATTCGGCGACCTCGATGGAGCCGAACTTGAGGCCGCCCGTGGAATGCCATTCGCCGGAGCCATGCCAGCCGTCGCCGCCCGGCGAGGCGCCCGCGCCGGGCCGGGCGTGGAACATATGCCAGATGAACTGCTTGCCGTTGCGTGGGTCCTCGCCCTTGATGGCAATACGGAAACGCCGGCCCCAGCCGGCCATGGCGCGGTCGGGACAGGCCGGCGCCAGGGCCCTGATAATGGCCTCGATAATCTCCTGGGCGCAGTGCGAGGTGGACAAGGTTACCGGCGCGCCGGGCTTGGCCCAAACCACGCTGCCTTCCCGTGCAACTACCTTCACGGGGCGTAGGGAGCCGTCATTCTTTGGTGTTTCGGGATCGAACAGGAACGCCAACGCCATGGCCACGGCGGACTGCATGTTGGCATGGGACGAATTGACGAAGGATGTCACCTCGTCATCCGAAGCACTCAGGTCGACTTCCAACCCATCGCCTTGTTTGCTGACCTTGGCGCGGATGGCGATGTCCTGGTTGCCCCGGCCATCATCATCCAGCAGGGCGACGCCCTGATAGATGCCGTCCTTCCAGGTGGCGATAACCTGCCGCGCTTGTTTCTCCGCCGCATCCAGAATGATCTCTACCGCCGCCGCCACCACGTCGGCGCTGAATTCCTCCAGCAGTGTTTCCAGGCGCCTTTCGCCCAGGCGCACCGAGCCGATTTGCGCCGCCAGATCGCCTTGGAAGTCCCGGGGGTGGCGTACGTTGACCGTCAGCATCTGCATCAGATCCTGGCGCAATTCGCCGCCCGCATACAGACGGATGGGCGGGACGCGCAGACCTTCCTGCCAGATCTCCTTGGCCGAGGCGTTGTAGGCGCCCGGCGTGGCACCGCCGATGTCCGAGTGATGAGCCCGGTTGACGGTCCAGAACAACAGCTTGCCGTTGGCGAAAACCGGCACGAACGCGGTCAGGTCAGGCAGATGGCTGCCGCCATGGTAGGGATCGTTCAACAGAAAGACATCGCCGGGATGCACATCATCGCCAAAAAAATCGATGACCGCCTTGACGCCCCAGGGCAGGGCGCCCACATGGACGGGAATATGCTCCGCCTGGGCCACCAGACGGCTGTCGTGGCCGCAGATCGCGGTGGAAAAATCCCGGCTGGAATTGAGAATTTGTGAATAGGACGTCCGCAACATGGCCTCGCCCATTTCCTCGGCGATGGCGACCAGTCGATGTTGGATGACGGAAGCGGTAATCGGATCTACATCAGGCACTGAGTTCGGGACTCCATTCGCTTGGGCGGCGGCGGTTGCAGTTTAAGGGCTCCACTAGCATCAAACAATGACGATCTGTGATGCCCCATCACGACCGCTGGCACGGACGGGCGAAGGGGTCTATAGTCGGGCCAGCCCAATTGTAAACAAGCAAAGCAAGGAAAATCCATCATGCGCGACGCAGTCATCGTTTCAACCGCACGCACGCCGATTGGCAAGGCCTTTCGCGGCGCCTTCAATGATACCCATATCGTCGATATGGGCGGTCATGTGATCAAGCATGCCGTGGAACGCGCCGGCGTTGATCCGGCGGAGGTCGAGGACGTGACCATGGGCGCGGCCCGTACCGAAGGCTGCACCGGCGGCAATGTCGCCCGTGCCTCCGCCATGCGGGCCGGTATGCCGGTCAGCGTATCGGGCTTGACGGTGAACCGGGCCTGCTCCTCGGGCCTGAACGCCATTGCCATCGCCGCGCGGAACATCATCGCCGACGGCGTGCCCATCGCGGTGGCCGGCGGCTTGGAGAGCGTATCTCTGGTTCAGAATGAGCATGCCAATGAGTATCGCCGGGTCAACGATTGGCTGGATAGCAACCTGCCCTCCATCTATGACCCCATGCTGAAAACCGCGCAGACGGTCGCGGACCGCTACAGCATCTCCCGCGATGCACAGGACGAATACGGCTTCCAAAGCCAGATGCGCACCGCCGCCGCACAGCAGGCTGGCCGTTTTGATGACGAAATCGTGCCCATGCCCACGGTGAAGATCGTCACCGACAAGGAGAGCGGCGAGGTCACTTATGTGGACACCCTACTGGA
This sequence comes from uncultured Rhodospirillaceae bacterium, assembly GCA_964590195.1. Lineage (GTDB taxonomy): Bacteria > Pseudomonadota > Alphaproteobacteria. Next base: position 20,941 of record CAZPWJ010000017.1, read on the forward strand.
GCATGATGAAGGTATCCGGGCCTCGACCACGCTGGAAGGTCTGCAAGGCCTGAAACCGGTGACCCGTGAAGACGGCCACATCACGGCCGGCAATGCCTCCCAGCTTTCCGATGGCGCCTCGGTTTGTGTCCTGATGAGCGATGCCGAAGCCGCCAAGCGCGGCGCGGAAGTCATGGGCATCTATCGCGGCATGGCCGTGCATGGCTGCGAGCCCGATGAGATGGGTATCGGGCCGGTATTTGCCATCCCCAAGCTGCTGGAACGCACCGGCCTGAGCATGGATGACATTGATCTGTGGGAACTGAACGAAGCCTTCGCGGTGCAGGTGCTGTATTGCCGGGATAAGCTGGGCATCCCCAATGACAAGCTGAATGTTGATGGCGGTTCCATCGCCGTCGGCCATCCCTTTGGCATGACGGGCTCCCGCCTGACCGGTCACGCGCTGATCGAAGGCAAGCGCCGTGGGGCCAAATATGTCGTGGTGACCATGTGCGTCGGTACCGGCATGGGCGCCGCCGGCCTGTTCGAAATTCCGCAATAGGCTGCAGAGCTAAAGACGGGCCCTTTACCTGAGCGGTGAAGGGCCCGTTTTTTTATGGCCTGATCAGGCTAGAAGAATTGGCGGAAGAGAGTGGGAGTCGAACCCACCAGGCACGTCTAACGCCCCTCAACGGGTTTGAAGCCCGCGCGCAACACCGGAATGCGTTCCCCTTCCACCGCCCAATCTAGGGCTTCTGGCAGGCTCTAGGCAAGCGCCGTCTGCAAATGTGTTATGAGGGGGCAAAATTGATCGTTTTGAGGGGGTAGGATGACGGACGAAGAACAGCGATTGAAAGTCAGGGCGGCGGCGCCGGATTGGTTTCATTGGGCCATCGGCCAGCAAGGGCAATCGAGGCGGGTCGAGGTCGAAGGCTGTTCAATCCATTACCTCCTCTGGCAACCTGAAGACGGTGTTGTGGATCCAGGCGGGGTGCTTTTCGTACACGGCGGCGGCGCCCATGCCCATTGGTGGAGCCATATTGCGCCGTTTTTCCGTGCCGGCTACCGGGTGGCGGCGATTGATCTATCCGGCATGGGGGACAGCGGCACCCGGCCCAGGGAGGTCTACAACGCCACCATCCGGGCCGAGGAAATCCATGCGGTGATCGCGGACGGCGGCCTGGGGCCGAAGCCTTTCCTGGTTGGTCACAGCTTTGGCGGCTTTATGTCCATGCGTTATGCCTCGCTTTACGGCGAAAATCTGGGCGGCATGGTGATCGCTGATTCGCCCCTGCGGCCCCCCGGCCAGGACCAGGGCCGCGGCCGCAGGGCCTCGCCCATGGGCGCCATCCGCCTTTATCCTGACTTTGATGAAGCCGTGGCCCGCTTTCGTTTGCGCCCCCGGCAGGTCTGCGAGAACCGTTTTATCGTTGAATACATCGCCCGCCATTCCCTGAAAGAGGTGGGAGGCGGCTGGACCTGGAAATTTGATAGCAACGCCATGGCCGGGCGCCGCTTCGCCGAGCCTTTCCACGAGCATTTAGCGGCGGCAAACTGCCGAACCGCCATGTTTATTGGCGCTGACAGTGCCCTGGTGACTGACGAAATGGCCCGCTATACCAATGGCCTGATGGGGCCGGATGCGCCGCTAGTGACGATCCCCGCAGCCCAGCATCACCTGATGCTGGATCAACCGCTGGCCTTCGTGGCAGCCTTGCGGGCTCAATTGGCGAACTGGCAAAAACAGGATTCCTACCAGATTTAGCGCTTCCTTGCCGTGCAACCACAAAATAGCGTTGACAGCCCTGGTCCGCTCCCGTAAGAGAATAGCCGTCAGTGCATGGACGCGGGATCTAGCAAAGACGCACCCAACTATGTTGGGTAAGGCCCGAAACGATGGCAACATCGCTTCGGGCCTTCTCTTTTCCGGCTTGCGAAGATAAGTTTGGCGGCGTGAACAGCACAGCGGACAACGATTGGGCCGGGGATTTAGCCGGAGATTGGGTCGGGCGTTCCATGCAACGGGTGGAAGACCCCACGTTGTTGCGTGGCCTGGGCCGTTTCGCCGATGATCTGCCCACGCCTCCGCACGCTTGTCACGCGGCCTTTCTCCGTTCGCCCCTGGCCCATGCGGAAATCAACGCAATCGATACCGCCGCCGCCGCCGCCATGCCCGGTGTCGTCGCCGTCATCACGGGGGTGGAGCTAAAGGCGCTTTCAACGCCATTCATCACCGGCGTCAAGGTGGACGCACCGCAATATGCCCTGGCCATGGACCGGGTGCGTTATGTGGGTGAGCCGGTGGCCATGGTGGTGGCGAAGGACCGCTATCTGGCCGAGGACGCGTTGGAAGCGATTGTGGTCGACTACAACCCCCTGCCGCCGGTGATCGATCCCGAGGCGGCGGTGGATGCCGCACCCTTGCATCCGGGCACTGATAGTAATGTTCTGCACGACCGCCGCTTCCGCTATGGCGATCCCGAGGCCGCTTTTGCCAATGCCGCCCATGTGGTTGAGGCAAGCTACAGCTATCCGCGCAATTCCTGTACGCCGATAGAATGTTTCTGCGTCATCGCGGACTATGATCCGGGGCAGGATGCCTTTGAAATCACGGCGAATTTTCAAGGGCCCTACACCTTGCATACAATCATGGCCCGCTCGCTGAACGTACCGGGCAACCGCATGCGTTTGAAAACGCCGCCCTCGTCAGGCGGTAGTTTCGGCGTCAAACAGGCCGTTTTTCCCTATGTGGTGGCCTTGGGCGTGGCGGCTCGGGTTGCGGGCCGGCCCGTGAAGTGGCTGGAAGACCGCCTGGAGCATCTGAGTGCTGCCACCTCGGCCACCAACAGGGTAACCAAGATCAGGGCGGCATTGGACCAACAGGGCCGCATCTTGGCGCTGGACTATGATCAGCTGGAAGATTGCGGCGCTTTCCTTAGGGCGCCGGAGCCGGCGACGATCTATCGCATGCATGGTAATATGACCGGCGCCTATGCGGTCGAGAACCTGGCCATCCATAACCGCGTCGTGGTCAGCAATAAAACGCCGACGGGACTAATGCGCGGCTTTGGCGGGCCGCAGATCTATTTCCCGCTGGAACGCCTGATGGACAAGGCGGCGGCCAGGCTGGGCCTGGACCCGCTGGAATTGCGCCGGCGCAACCTGGTGCCGACAGAGGCGATGCCTTTCCGAACCGCACCCGGCGCATTGCTGGATTCAGGTGATTATGGGCGCAGTATAGAGCGCGCGGTTGAGGAGGGCGGCCTGGCCGAACTGACAGCCCGCCGCGATACGGCGCGGGCCGAGGGGCGACTGTATGGCATCGGTTACAGCGTCGTCGTGGAGCCTTCGATCTCGAACATGGGCTACATCACCACCCTGCTGACGCCGGAGCAGCGGGAGCGGTCCGGCCCCAAGAACGGCGCCCTGGCCACGGCGACGGTGGCCTTCGATCCATCGGGCGCGATCTCGGTTTCCGTATCCTCCGTGCCGCAAGGGCAGGGGCATCGCACGGTGCTGGCCCAGGTGGTGGCGGATGTTTTTCAGATGGACCCCGGGGAGGTCGCGGTTGCGACGGAACATGACACCGCCAAGGACCCCTGGACCATTGCCTCGGGCAATTACGCCTCCCGCTTCGCCGGCGCCGTGGCCGGCGCCACCCATACCGCCGCCGTGCGCCTGCGGGATCGCCTGACCGCCATCGCGGCGGCGGATTTGAACGTCGCGCCCGACGAGGTCGCCTATGGCGGTGGCCGTATTTTCGCCGCTGGCAATCCGGACAATTCCTTGCCCTTGGGCCGTTCCGCCGCCAAGGCCCATTGGTCGCCCCTGTCCATTCCCGATGCCGCCGGCGCCGGCCTGCGTGAGACGGCCTTTTGGAATATGCCGGAACTGGTGGAGCCCGACGAAGGCGACCGCATCAATTCATCCGGCGCCTATGGCTTCATTTTCGATTTCTGCGGTGTGGAAATTGATCCGGTGACCTATGCGGTACGGATCGACAAGTATGTCACCATGCATGATGCGGGCCGGCTGCTGAACCCCATGCTGGCCAATGGCCAGATCCGCGGCGGCTTTGCCCAAGGTCTGGGCGCGGCCTTGCTGGAGGAACTGTCCTATGCACCGGACGGCGGTTTTCAGGCCGGTACCCTGGCCGACTATCTGGCGCCGACGGTGATGGAAATACCGGAGCTGACGATCCTGCACGATCAGTCCCCGTCGCCCTTCACGCCCCTGGGCGCCAAGGGTTTGGGCGAGGGCAATTGTATGTCGACACCGGTCTGTATCGCCAATGCGGTGGCGGACGCCATTGGCCAGGAGGTAACAACATTGCCCCTGACGCCATCGCGCCTGGCGGATTTGCTGCTGCCGGAAGAAGCCGCGAGTACGACGCCCATCATTGCGCTAGAGACCACGGACGGCCACGCCTTGCAAGGACAGGGCAGCACGACTGTACCAGCGGCGCCTGACGAGGTCTGGGCCATTTTGCTGGACGAGACAAAACTGGCCGCCGTCATCCCCGGCTGTCATGCCCTGACCACGACGGGGGAAAACGCCTACCGGGCCGAGGTAACCCTGGGCGTCGGCCCGGTGAAGGGCCGCTTCATGGCCACGGTGGAATTGCAGGACTTGCAGCCACCCCATGCCCTGCGCCTGGTTGGCGGCGCCGTGGGGCCGTTGGGAACCTCCCAGGGGGAGGGTCATGTCACCCTGCGCGCGACCGGGGGCGGTACCGAGGTCGAATACAGCTACACGGTCACCATATCGGGCAAGGTGGCGGCGGTGGGCGGGCGCATGATGGACGGCGCGGCGCGGGCCCTGATCAATCAATTCTTCAAGCGCCTGGTGGGCCAGGTGGATGATGCCGGCGCGGCGCCGGGGTTTTTTGCGCGCCTGCTGTCCCAATTGCTGACTGTGCTGGGGCTGGGCCGATGAAGCCCGCCGCATTTGATTACGCCTGCCCGGACAATCTGGACGAGGCCCTGGCCTTGCTGGCCGAGAAGGGCGAGGCCGCGCGCATTTGCGCCGGTGGGCAGTCCCTGGGCGCTATGTTGAACATGCGTCTGGCCAGCCCGGCGGTGTTGATCGATATCGCCGGTCTGCGGGAACTCAAATCCATATCCATTGTTGATGGCGCCATCGAGGTCGGCGCGACGGTTACCCAGGCGGAGCTGTTGGCCTGGCCGGACCTGACGGCCAGCCAGCCTTTGCTGGCCAGCCTATTGCCCTGGATCGGGCATTATCAAACCCGCCAACGGGGCACGGTATGCGGCTCTCTGGCCCATTCGGATCCAAGTTCGGAATTACCGCTGGCCATGGCGCTGCTGCGGGGCGAGGTGGTGTTGCGCAGCAGGCGGGGCCGTAGAATTATCGGCGCGGCTGACTTTCAAACCGGCATGATGGCTACGGCGGCGGCGGCGGATGAAATGGTGGTGGCGGCGCGTTTTCCTGTCGCCTTGGCCGGTGAGGCATCGGCGTTTCATGAAGTGGCCCAGCGCCATGGCGATTTCGCCATCGTCGCCGTGGGCGCGGTCGGTGATCAACGCGGCGTCCGCCTGGGCGTCGGCGGCGTTGCCGATACGCCAGGCGTGATCGATCTGAGCTGGCCGGCAAATGACGCCACCTTGAATGATTTCGCCTGGTCCTTGGGCGGCATGGATGATCAGCATGCCAGCGCGCGCTATCGCCGGGAACTGGTGCGCCGTCTTGGCCGCCGGGCGCTGGAGGAGGTTCACGATGCGTTATCTTGAGGCCGGCAAACGCCATACGGTGCGCCTCACCCTGAATGGCCAGGCGGCCGAGGGCGAGGCCGAGCCGCGCCAGTTGTTGAGCGATTTTCTGCGCCAGCAACTGGGCGCTCTTGGCACCCATGTGGGCTGCGAGCATGGTTCCTGCGGGGCCTGTACGGTGCGCGTCGACGGCAAGGCAGTGCGTTCCTGCCTGATGTATGCCGCCCAGGCCGAGGGCAAGTCCATCACGACGGTCGAAAGCCTGGCCACGCCGGATGGCCTAGACGAATTGCAGGCGGCTTTACAGAAACATCACGGTCTGCAATGCGGCTTTTGCACGCCGGGTATACTGATGTCCCTGGGCCAGCTACGCGATGAGGAGCCGGACGCGGACGAGGCGCGTATCCGCGACGTTCTGTCGGGTCACATTTGCCGCTGCACCGGCTATCATGGCATCGTGCAGGCGGCGCTGGACGTATTCGGGAAAGGTTAGGCATGTTCGATCTGGGCAGAAGCTTGTTGGCCAGCGTCATGCGCATGCCCGATGCGGTGGCGATATCCGATGGCGAGAAGATCCTGACCTATCAGGCCTGGCAGGACGATTTTCTGCGCACCGTCGCGGGCCTGGATGCCCGCGGCCTGAAACAGGGCGATCATTTCGTCACCGTGCTGCAAAACCGCTATGAAGCCGCCACCCTGCATATGGCGGCGCAGATCGCCGGTTTGGTGATTACGCCGTTGAACTGGCGGGCTAGTGCGGAAGAACTCGACTATGTCCTGAACGATGCCGAGGCCAAGGCGGTGGTGTTCGAAGCCGCGACCGCCGATCTGGTCGATACCGATATCGAGCGTATCAATGTGGACAGTGATTGGGCCGGCCTGCTGGCCCAGCCGCCGGCGCCGGCGGTCTCCCGTGCCACGGTGCGTGATAAATCCGTCATGCTTTACACATCCGGCACCACTGGGCGCGGTAAGGGCGTGCCCCGCCGCCAAGGCGCCGAACGTGCGGCGGCCATGGCGCATGTGGCGCAGAACCAATATGCCCGGGGCGAAGTGACCCTGGGCGTGATGCCCCTGTATCACACCATGGGGGTGCGCTCCCTGCTGGCCTCGGTGCTGATCAACGGCCATTTCGTCTGCCAGCGCCGTTACGATCCGCGCGAGGCGCTGACCCTGATCATGGATCACCGCATCACCAATCTTTACCTGGTGCCGACGCTGTATCATGACCTGCTGGCCTCCCCCTTTTTCGAAGCCACGGATACCTCCTCGGTGCGCAAGCTGGGCTTTGCCGGCCAGGCCATGACCGATGGTCTGTTGCAGGAGTTGGATGCCGCCTTCAAGCCCGAACTGTTCGTCAATCATTACGGCTCGTCGGAAATTTATACCTTCACCATCGAACCAAACGCGGCAGCCAAACCGGGCTCGGCGGGCAAGGCAGGCCTGAACCAGGAAATCCGAATTATAGATCTGGATGCCTCCGGCCCCGATGATCTTGTTGATGGATCGGAAGAGGGCCAGATCATAGCCGCTCTTGATGGCGACGAAAGTTTTGAGGGTTATTGGAAGCGATCGGACGCCGACGAAAAGTCGCTGCACGATGGCTGGTATTATACTGGCGATATCGGCTATCGGGACGAGGACGGCGATATTTTCGTCACTGGCCGGGTTGATGATATGATCATCTCCGGTGGCGAAAACATTCTGCCTGTCGAAATCGAAAGCGTGCTGTCCCTGCATCCCGGCGTGGGCGAGGTCGCTGTCGTCGGCCTGCCCGATCCGCGCTGGGGCCAGGTGGTCACGGCCTTTATCGTGCGCAGAGACGGATTGGGCGACGGGGTAAGCGAAGAGGCGCTGGATGTGTGGTGCCTGGAATCTGAATTACCCCCCTTCAAACGGCCGCGCGCTTATGTCTTTATCCGGGAGGTGCCGAAATCGCCGGTCGGCAAGATCCTGCGCCGCATGTTGGTGGACGGCGAATATGCAATTGAAGAGTAAGAAAACTAGGAGTTAGAAGCGAATGTCCACGTCCTTTGAAAGTCAGCGGGCCAAGTTGTTGGAAAATCTCGACGGGTTCCGGGTGGAGATCAATCCGGAAAAGGAGCGGGCGGATATCATTCTCGACCGCCCGCCCCTGAACGTGATCGAGATCCCCCAGCGTGATCAGTTGCGCCTGGTCTTCGAGGAGCTGGACCACGACGACCGGGTCCGCGTCATCGTACTGCGTGCCGAGGGCAAGCATTTCAGTTCGGGCGGGAACATCGCGGGCTTTTTGGCGGCCTCGCCGGAGCATGTGTCCGAACTGGCAAACAACATCGCCGCGCCGGCGCGTTGCCACAAACCCGTGGTGGCGCAGATCCGCGGCTATAGTTTTGGCGTTGGTTTCGAGCTGCCCCTGGCCTGTGATTTCCGCATCTGTTCCGAGACGGCGCAATTCGCCCTGCCGGAACAGCGCATCGGGCAAATTCCGGGCTCGGGCGGTTCCATTCGCCTGCTGCACATGATCGGTATCCAACGGACCAAGGACATGACCTTCCGCTCGCGCCGGGTATCGGGGGCCGAGGCCAAGGATTGGGGCATCGTGCTGGACTGCGTGCCTGACGACAAGCTGGAAGAGACCGTGGATGCCTTCGTCGATGAGCTGCGGGAATTCTCGCCCCTGGCGCAACGCACCATCAAGGGCGTGCTGAACGCGGCGCAGAACACTACGGTCGAGGCCGGTATCGAGATCGAAGGCAATGCCTATGGCCGCCTGCGCATGTCGGAGGATTTCAAGGAGGGCGTGGAAGCCTTCCACGGCAAGCGCAAGGCTGTCTTCCGGGGCGTCTAAGCGGTGAAGCCGCCGGCCTTTGAATATCTTGCGCCGGCCTCGTTGGACGAGGCCATCGCCGCTCTGGCGGATGACGAGGCGAAGGTTCTGGCCGGCGGGCAAAGCCTGGTGCCGATGCTGAACTTTCGCCTGTTGGCGCCGTCCTTGCTGGTTGATATTGGCCGCATCCCCGGCCTGGATTACGTCGAGGATGATGGTGCCGGCGGTTTACGGATCGGCGCCCTGACCCGGCATCATTCGCTGGAAACATCTACGTCGATACAGCAGCGTTTTCCCGTGCTGCATGCCGCCATGCAGTACGTCGCCCATCTGGCGATCCGCAATCGCGGCACTATTGGCGGCAGTCTCTGCCACGGTGATCCGGCGGCGGAGTTGCCGGGCCTGATGCTGTTGCTGGATGCCAAGCTGAAGACAACGCAACGGACCATCGCGGCAGCGGACTTCTATCAGGGCGCCTTGGATACGGCGTTGGCGGAAGATGAAATCCTGACGGAAATTCAGCTACCTGCGTTGCTTGGCGCGACTGGTTGGGGCTTCGAGGAATTCGCCCGACGCTCCGGCGACTTTGCCTTGACGGCGGTCGGCGCCACGGTTGGGGACGAGGTCAGGATCGTGGCGATCGGCGCCCATGATACGCCGCTGCGCCTAAGCAATGCCGAGGCATCGTATCCGGATATGGACGCGGTGGTCGCGGCGGCGCGGGAGGCCGTCTCGCCGAATGATGATTTGCATGCATCGGCGGATTATCGCCGTCACCTGGTGGGCGTTCTGACCCGGCGGGCCCTGGCGGCGGCAGAGGAAAGGGCGGCGGCGCCATGATCAAGCTTACCGTCAATGGTGTCGCGTACGAGCGAGAGGTGGAGCCGCGCCTGTCGCTGGCGGATTTTCTGCGTCATGAACTGGGACTGACCGGCACCCATGTGGGCTGCGAGCAGGGCGTCTGCGGCGCCTGTACGATTATCCTGAATGGCGACAGCGTGCGGTCCTGTCTGTGCTTTGCCGTGCAGGCGGACGGTTGCGAGATCGAGACCGTGGAAGGGCTGGGCACGGTCGAAAACATGGACCCGCTGCAGAAATCATTCCAGGAGCATCACGCCTTGCAGTGCGGCTTTTGCACGCCGGGCATGTTGATGACCGGCGTGGATCTGTTGCGTAAGTACCCGTTGGCAACAGACGAAGAAATCCGCGAGGGCCTATCGGGTAATCTCTGCCGCTGCACCGGCTATGAACATGTGGTGCGGGCGATCCGATCGGTGGTGGAGGCCAAAGGTGGAAGTTGAAGCCAGGCCAAAGATCATCGGCGCCCGTGTGCAGCGGGTTGAAGATCCGCGCCTGTTGACCGGGCACGGCACCTTCATTGATGACATCAATCTGCCCGGCACTTTGCATATTGCTTTTGCCCGCAGTGATTACGGCCATGCCCGCATTACCGGTATCGAGGTGGCGGAGGCCGTCGCCATGCCCGGCGTGTACGGGGTTTTTACCGCCCATGATATCGATGGCCTGATCAATCCCATAAGGGCCACCTCGCGCATGGTGGATTATCACGCCACGGAGCTGCCCGTGCTGGCGGCCCAAAAAGTCCGCTTCGTGGGCGAGCCGGTTGTCGCCGTAGTGGCGGAGAGCCGACATCTGGCGGAAGATGCGGTCGAGCGGATTGCCATCAGCTATGAAGAACTTGGTGTCGTAATTGATCCCGTCGCCGCCGCCGAACCAGATGCACCGGTGCTGCACGAAGACGTGGGCGGCAACGTCATTTTGACTCGCACATTCGAGCGTGGCGAGGTGGATGATGCTATTGCCTCGGCGCCCATCCGTGTTGGCGATAGCTTCCGGATGCATCGCAAGACTCCAACCGCGATGGAGAACCGGGGCTATCTGGCGGACTATGATCAGGGCCGCCGCGCCCTGACCCTGCATTCTACATCCCAGGTGCCCGGCGTGGTCCGCGATGCCCTGGTTGAGATGCTGGATATTCCGGGCAACCGTCTGCGCGTGGTGGCGCCCGATGTAGGCGGTGGCTTCGGCGGCAAGGGCGCGCTGTACCGCGAGGAAGTGCTGGTCTGTGTCCTGGCGCGTCTGCTGGGCCGGCCCGTGAAGTGGCTGTCGGACCGCATGGAAGACCTGATGAGCACCAATCAGGCTTTCGACGAACATATCGAGGCTGAACTGGCTTGCGACGAACAGGGCCATATTCTGGGCCTGCGCGCGGACGTGACCGGTGATGTGGGTGCTTATTCCGCCTATCCCTGGACGGCCACGGTAGAGCCGGTGCAGGTGGTCTCGTTCCTGCCGGGGCCCTATCGGGTGCCCAGCTACCGGGGCCGGGTGCGGGGCGTTACCACGTCAAAGGCGCCCATGGGGGCCTATCGCGGCGTCGGCCGGCCCATATCGACCTTTGTCATGGAACGGCTGATCGATATGGCGGCCGCGAAACTGTCCCTTGATCCGTTGGAGATGCGCCGGCGCAACATGGTCCGGGCGGAGGAATTTCCCTACAAGGCCGCCTCCGGCATTGTCTGGGACCGGGCCGGCTTCATGGAATGTCTGGATGCGGTTACCGAACGTCTGGATTACCAAGGCTTGCGGGCGCAACAGGCAGAGGCGCGGGCCCAGGGCCGCTGGGTCGGGATCGGGCTGGCGTCTTATGCCGAGCTTACCGGTCTGGGCTCGCGCATCGCCGTGGCACCGGGCATGCCGGTCAACACAGGCACGGAAAGCGCCAATATACGCATTGATTCCTCCGGCGCCGTAACCGCCTATTTCGGCATCGCCTCCCACGGCCAGGGCCTGGAGACGACCTTGGCGCAGGTGGTGGCCGAGGAACTGGGTGTCCGGGTCGAGGATGTGGACGTGATCCATGGCGACAGTGCCGTCGTCGCCCACGGCACCGGCACCTATGCTTCGCGCTCGACCGTGTTGGCCGGTGGTGCCGCGATCATGTCCGCGCGCGCGGTGCGGGAGCAGGTGTTAAAGGCGGCCTCCCATATTCTGGAAGCGGATGCGGGCGATATCGATGCCGTCGGCGGCAGGATTTTCGTCAAGGGCACGGACCGGGGCTTGAGTTTCCGCGACCTGGCCCGCGCGGTCTATTCCGAGATGGGCCGCCTGCCCAAGGACGTGCGCGAGGATATCGAGCTTGAAGCGACCCGCACCTACGACCCCTATTTTGGCACGGCCACCCCGGCCACGCATCTGACCATGGTCGAGATCGATCCGGAAACCTATCAGGTGAAAATCCTGCGCTATGGTGTGGCCGAGGATTGCGGCAGGATCATCAATCCATTGATTGCCGACGGCCAGGTCCATGGCGGTGTCGCCCAGGGCATCGGCGCGGCCTTGCTGGAGGAGGTAGTCTACGATCAAAGCGGACAGATCCTAACCGCCAGCCTGATGGATTACGTGGTTCCCACGGCGGCGGAAATCCCAAGCATGGAAGTCATCCATCTGGAGACGGAGCTGCCCAACAACATCGGCGGCTTTCGCGGCATGGGAGAGGGCGGTACGATCGGCGCGCCGGCGGCGATCGCCAACGCCATCAGCGATGCCTTGGCGCCCTTGGATATCGGCATTAATGAATTGCCGGCCACGGCGGAGCGTCTGTTCCGTCTGGTCAGCGCGCAACAGGAGTAGAAAACATGGATTTAGGACTTAAGGGCAAAGTGGCTCTGGTTACCGGCGGGGCGCGGGACGTGGGCCGGGAAATCGTTCTGGCGCTGGCCAATGAAGGCGCGGCGGTGGCGATCAACTATCGCGGCTCGGAAGCGGCGGCGAATGCTTTGGTGGCCGAGATCAACGAAGCGGGCGGCACGGCGCGGGGCTATGGCGCCGATGTCACCGACTATGATGCGACCAAGGCCATGATCGAACAGATTGTCGGCGACTTTGGCCGCTTGGATGTGCTGGTCAACAACGCTGGTTATGTCACGCCGCAGAAATTTGTCGAGACCACGCCGGCGGATTGGCATGCTCAGATTGATGTTGGCCTGTATGGCGTCATCCATTGTTGTCATGCTGCCGTGCCGCATCTGGCGGCGTCCGGCGATGGGCGCATTATCTCCCTTGCCGGCGACTCCGCGCGTGTCGGCGAGAAGAACCTGGCGATCACGGCGGCGTCCCGTGGCGGCGTGTTGTCCCTGACCAAATCTCTGGCCAAGGAGCTGGGCCGCGACGGCATCACCGTCAATGCAGTTGCCCTGGGCCTGGTGGAGACCAGCCACAGCAACAGGGAATGGCTGGATGCCAACATGTCCAAGATCGTGCGCAACTATCCCACGGGCCGGATCGGGCAGGCGGATGATATCGCACCCACCATCGCGTTTCTTGCCTCATCAGGCGCCAGCTGGATAACCGGGCAAATCGTATCTGTTAGTGGCGGTTACAGCACGGTCGGGTAAGATACCCGTGTCGTCGGAGACACAAATAACAGGGAGGCTATCGTTATGAACGAATTCGTAAATCCCAAGGCCAACGCCAAACCGGCAGGCGCCTATTCCCACAGTGTGAAAGTGCCGGCGGGCGCCGAATGGCTGGTCATAGCCGGCCAGGTTGGCATCGATGGCAAGGGCAAGCTGCAGGCCGGTATCCGTAAGCAGGCGGAGCAGTGCTTTCGCAATATTCTCAATTGCCTGAAGGAAAACGGCATGGCCAAGAAGCACCTGGTCAAGTTCACCGTCTTCCTAACCGATCCGCGCAGTATCGATGACTATCGCGCGGCCCGCAAAAAGGTCATCGGCGATGCCACCCTGCCGGCATCCACATTGTTGATTGTCGATGGCCTGGCCTCGCCGGATATGTTGATCGAGATTGAGGCGACCGCCGCAAAGGCCTGACCGAAGTAGGAGCGTCGTCATGACGGATATCGATACCGGCCTGAACGTCTGGCAGATGACCTCCAATCATAACCGGATGATCGAGCTTCAGGCCGACACCTCGCCGGCCCGTGATGGGCCGGTGGAGGTGGCGTTTTACGGCAGCTCGGCCTTTCGCATTACCTCGCCCAAGGGTGTCAGCGTGATGATCGATCCCTGGCGCAATCATCCTTCGCGCACGTGGGATTGGTATTTCCATGACTTTCCCATCACTGCCGTGGATATCGGCGTCTCGACCCATGCCCATTTCGATCATGACGCCCTGCACCGCCTGGACGCCCATGTATTGCTCGACCGTCTGATCGGCATGTATTCGTTCGGCGATATGACCATCTATGGCCTGGCGGACAAGCATGCCACTGATTCAAGCTGTGCCCTCTATGACTTCAAGAAAGTGCACAAGCATTTCAACGGCACTGAAATCGAGCCGCCGAACAATCCCCGCTCATGGGATCATTGCCTGATAGTGGTGGAGACAGGCGGCATGCGCATCGTCCATTGGGGCGACAACCGCCATAACCCGCCCGACGATATCTGGAAGGCCCTGGGCCATATCGATATCGCGCTGCTGCCCGTGGATGCCTCGCAGCATGTCATGGGGCACGTGCATGTGCAGTCGATTGTTGATCGGTTGCAGCCCCGTGTCGTGGTGCCTAGCCACTATTACATATGGGACGTGGTGCAGCGGCAAAGCACCCTGCAGACGGCGGAGGCCTGGGTGACCGAGCGCGAAGAATATGTCGAGCGCATTGCCGGCCCAAAACGGATCTACAATATTGGAGACATGGATAAAATGGAGGGGGCCATACATTACTTTGGCGACCACGTGGCCTTTGACAAGGCGGCCTGGATGGAAGGGAAATAGTATGGATGCCTCGATCATCCTGATCAGCGTCTTTGGCATTTTCATCCCGGCCCTGATGCTGCCGGGGCCGGACTTCGTGGCCGTTGTCCGCTCTTCCATGACCAGGGGAACCAGGGCCGGTCTGTGGACCACGTTGGGCGTCTCGCTCTGCCTTGGCCTCTATGCCACGGCGTCTTTGTTGGGGCTGTCGGCAATCCTGGTGCAATACCAGTGGCTGGCCTGGCTGGTGCGTATCCTGGGCGCCAGCTATTTGATCTATCTGGGCTTGCGCCTGATCTTCATGAAATCAGAGACCTTGGAGATCCCCGCGCAGCGTGCCGATAGCGGGCATGCCTTTCGCTTTGGCTTTTTCGTGACCCTGACCAATCCCAAGGCCATCGTTCTGTTCGCCTCGGTCTTTGCTACCTCGGTCACGGCGGCGACGCCGGTCTGGCTGATGGTGCTGATGATCGGTCTGGTCTTCGCCGCCGCCCTTGTTTGGTACAGTCTGGTCAGCCTGTTCATGTCCTCGGCGCCCGTCATGCGCCGGTTCAGCCACGCCCGCCATTGGATCGAACGGGCCGCGGGCGTGGTCTTCATCGCCATTGGCGGCCGGATTCTCGGCGACTCCCGCCTTTCGGGTCTATAGGCGCATTTTCCCAACACGGATTTTGTTGACATCAGCATGCAATGCCGCGATTTGAGAGCGGCGCTATTTTGTAACGGAGTATGAACGGCAATGAAGATCACGGCGGTGGAGACTATTCAGGTCGCGGAATTCAGTAATCTGGTTTGGCTGAAAATCGAAACGGACGAAGGCATTACCGGGCTGGGAGAAACATTCAGAAATCCCGATGCCTCCGCCGCCTACATCCACGAAACCTGTGCGCCGTATCTGCTGGGCCAGAACCCTCTGAATATCGAGCGTCATTTCAATGCCCTGGCCAACAAGGTCGGCAACCACTATTTCGGCTATCCGACGCGCAGCGTTGAATGGCGCGGCAATTCAGCGGTGGACTTCGCGCTGTGGGATATTCTGGGCAAGACCCTGGGGCAGCCGGCATGGCAGCTGTTGGGCGGTCTCTCGCGCGACCGTATCCGGGTCTACAACACCTGTGCCTCGGCTGATTACAACAACCAACTGCGCGCCGGCGCCAACAGCAGCTTTCATCAGCATGGCGAGGTCAAGGCCCGGGAATTTTCCCGCTTCGAGGATCTGGAGGCGCAGATGGCCGCGCCCGGGGAATTGGCGCAATCATTGCTGGATGAAGGCGTCACGGGGATGAAGATCTGGCCCTTTGACGGCCTGGCGCACATTAGCGACGGCCATGATCTGAGCCTGCCGGAGCTGAAATCGGGCGTCCGCATCGTCGAGCAGATCCGCGAGGCGGTTGGCGACGAAATGGATATCATGATGGAATATCATGCCCTGTGGCGCCTGCCGCAGATCCTGAAGATCGCCCGTGCCCTGGATGATTTCGATGTTTATTGGCACGAAGACCCGGTGCCCATGTACCGCTTCGATGATCTGGAGCAGTTCAAGCGCGGCACCACGGGCCGGGTCTGCGGCTCGGAAAACATGGGCACCAAGGTCTGGTATGCCGAGGCTTTTCAACGCGGCGTCATCGACGTGGCGCATTTTGATCTGTGCTGGATCGGCGGCCTGACCGAGGGGCGCAAGGTGGCCGCCCTGGCGGAAACATACGAACGTCCCATCGCGCCCCATGACTGCGTCGGCCCGGTGACCTATGCCGCAAGCTCCCACCTGGTCCTCAGCGCGCCGAACGGCCTGATGCAGGAATCCGTCAGGGCCTTCTATGACGGCTACTACCGCGATATCGTCACCGATATTCCCGAGATCGATAACGGCTTCATGTATCCGATGATGAAGCCTGGCCTGGGCCTGGAACTGCTGCCCGATTTCGCGAAACGGGACGATGCCAGCCGACGTAGAAGCGAAGTTGGCTGATGATCTTGTTCTGGCTTTGAAACCAAGCGCAGGGTTGATTGCCTAGTTGCTGCCTTGAGCCGAGCTTTACCCCGGTAGGGTCCGCTTTTGGAGGCGAACGTCTCATCACCGTAAGGGGGCTGCACCTGCGCCTTGTGCCTATCGCTGCCATCAACCAACTCAAATTTTTCAGTAGGACTCGATATATACTTCGGTGTTCCAGCCAAAATTTGAAATCGTGAATGAGTGCCGCCTAGCTTTAAAAATACTTTGCCCGAAGACCGGCTCTGGTAAGGTTAAAAAAAATCGTCCATTGCGCTGCCTCGGCGTTCGTGCCCAACCATCCGGATGGAGACGTCATGCAACATTCATTGTCGCGCGGCCCGCTTGTCTTGCTGTTGGCTCTGGTCTGGCTGGTTTGTCAGGTTCCCTTGGCGAAGGCGGAACGGACCCTAACATGGGAGGATCTTGCGCCGCCCCTGCCTGACCTGATGGCGCCGTTTGCCCACTTGAAAGAAGGGCAGCTCTTCGATCTGAATGAACTGTACAATCTGAACCGCTGGCGGGACGGGGCGGGTGTCCAGGCGAGCGATTCGATAAAGGCCGGCACGACGGAGCAGATCAAGACGCTGACTGACCAACTCACCGGGCAAGGGCTGGATGTGCCGGGGCTGTTGAAAAAAATGTCCGATGTCATGGCCCGTTACCGTCGCAGCCAATCCATGGCGGTGCCCGCTCTGGACGGCCAAGAGGTGCGACTTCCCGGTTATGTACTGCCGCTGGAATTCGGTGGCGAGGCAGTCAGCGAATTCTTTCTTGTGCCCTATGTGGGTGCCTGCATCCATACTCCGCCACCGTCCGCCAACCAGATCGTCTTGGTCAAGTTGCAGCAAAGCTACAAGCTGAATGAACTATACGATGCCGTCTGGGTCACGGGACGCATGAAAATCGTCAAAAACGACCGAAAACTGGGTTACCGCGACGGCATCGGGAAAGTTGCCTCGACATATGAACTAGAGGGCCTCCGGATTGTGCCTTACGAATAAGCGGGCTGTGGCGCCCGCTGGGCGTGGAACCACTGAAAGCCGCGGCAGCAAAAAACACCCGCTTGTTCTGAGACGGGCTTTATCCTAAAAAATGCTTCGATTTGTTATAATATAACAAATTCCGATGGAGAATTCCGGACATGGTGTTTAAGGCATGGCGGGTCAACCCGCTGCTGGGATTTTTGATGATCGCGCTGGCACTGCCCGCCGCAACGGCTTCGGCCCAGGGCGGCAAGACTCACGTTCACGGTGTCAGCACGTTGTTGATCGCGGTGGAAGCGGACGGCATGGTTCTGGAGTTGACGGCGCCAGGCAATGATCTGGTTGGCTTCGAACATGCCCCAGTGAACCAGTCCCAGAGAGACCGGGTCGCCAAGGCCATCGCCCTGCTGCGCGCGTTCGATGGATTGTTCCAATTGCCCGCGGCGGCCGGATGCACGGCGGCGGAGGCGACACTACTGGATAGTCTTTCGGGGCCGACCGAGGAGGCTGCCGAACAGGATCACGATCACAAGCCCGTTGGCAAGGCGCCCGCCAAGACCGATCACCATGACGAGCCGACGGACGATCACGGGGAATTCCGCCTGCGCTATCACTATCATTGCCAATCGGCGGAGAAACTGAACGGCATTGAAGTAAATCTTTTTGACCTCTTTCCCGACCTGCGCACCATTGTCGTAAACACTGTCAGTGCGCGCGGGCAATCTTCTTCGCGGCTCGATCGTGACACGCGACGCGCTGCCTTTTAAGTTTCGGGTGGCACATCAACAGGGGGCGGCAGGGCTTGATCGACATCCATGATCTAATCTTTCATTGGCGGCCCGACGGCCCGCGCGTACTCGATATCAAGAGCTTCACCGTGGCGGCGGGGGAACGGCTTTTTCTGCAGGGCCCCTCGGGCAGCGGCAAAACCAGCCTTTTGAACGTGCTGGGCGGTATCGCGCTACCGCAGCGCGGCCGCGTTGAAGTGCTGGGCCAAGATCTATGCCGTCTTTCAGGCACTGGCCGCGACCGTCTGCGGGCCGACCATATGGGCCTGATATTCCAGGTCTTCAACCTGGTACCCTATCTCTCGCTCTTGGAGAATGTCGCTCTGCCATGCCTTTTTTCAATCACCCGGCGGCAACGAGCGGTGGCACAGGATGGTTCCGCGGCGGCGGCGGCAGCCCGGCTACTGGCGGCGATGGACATTTCCGTCGAAACTTTCGCCGGTGAGCCGGTCAGCGCGCTCAGTACCGGCCAGCAGCAGCGCGTCGCCGCGGCGCGGGCCCTGATCGGCGAGCCGGAGATCATCGTTGCCGACGAACCAACCTCGGCCCTGGACGCCACCAACACCGAACGTTTTCTCGATTTGCTGTTCCAGGAGCTTCGCCAACGTGAAACCACGCTACTTTTCGTCAGCCACGATGAACGACTGGCCGGCCGCTTCGACCGTGCCGTGGCGCTGCCATCCTTGCTGACACCATCAAGGTCGGCGCCATGAACATGTTCCTGGTGTTGTGCCGCATGGCGGCGAAAAGTCTTTGGAGCCGCAGGGCCACGGCCCTGTTGACGGTGCTGTCCCTGGCCATGGGCGTGTCCCTGCTGCTCGGCGTGGAGAAGTTGCGGCGTGAAGCCCGCAGCGGCTTCGCCAACACGGTCAGCGGTACCGACCTAATCGTTGGTGCCCGCAGCGGCCCCATTTCCCTGCTGCTCTATTCCGTGTTCCGCATCGGCAACGCCACTTCGAATATTTCCTGGGCCGCCTACCAGCGCGTAGCCCGTCATCCCGACGTCGCCTGGACTGTCCCGCTATCCCTGGGCGACAGTCACCGGGGTTTTCGCGTGGTGGGCACTGACAAGGGCTATTTCCAGCACTACCGTTACGGCACGCGTCAGAAATTAACGTTCTCCTCCGGCGGGCCGTTTGAAGACGTGTTCGATGCGGTGTTGGGGGCGGAAGCAGCGGAGAAACTGGGCTACCGGCTTGGTGATGCCATCATCGTCAGTCACGGCCTGGGCGCCATTGAGATAAACAAGCACAAGGACAAACCGTTCCGTGTGGCGGGCATCCTGCGCCGCACCGGCACCCCGGTCGACCGCGGCGTGCATGTCTCCCTGGCCGGGATCGAGGCCATGCACATTGACTGGCGCGACGGCCGGCCGCTACGAGGTCTCACGATTTCCGCCGACCGGGTGCGCGATCTACAACTGCAACCCAAGGCGATCACCGCCTTCCTGGTTGGCCTGAAGTCCCGATTCGCCATCTTCACCTTGCAACGGCGGATCAATACGGATCGGACCGAACCGTTACAGGCGATTCTGCCCGGTGTCACCCTGCAGGAATTGTGGGATTTGATGCGCAATGCCGAACTGGCTTTAGCCGCGATCGCAATTCTGGTGGCCGCCGGGGCGCTGTTGGGCATGCTGGTGATGTTGCTTGCCGGCCTCGCGGAACGGCGACGCGAGGTCGCAATTCTCCGCGCCGTCGGTGCCCGGCCGTGGCATATCTTCTGCCTTATCATCCTCGAGGCAGTGGTTTTGACCCTGTTGGGTTTGACTGTCGGTTTGGCGCTGCTGTACGGCGGCATGGCCTTGGCCCAGCCAATGATCAACGAGATCTATGGCATCCGCATTGCCATCTCCGGCCTGGTGCCGCGGGATTTGGTTTACTTGGCCGGGTTCCTGGTTGTCGGCGCCCTGGCCGGCATTTTGCCCTCCTATGGCGCATACCGCCGCTCTCTGGCTGATGGCCTAATCATCCGCCTGTAATAGCCTGGGGCTTGTCGGTCCCTTTCAAAATAGCGCACCAGTAGATTATCCCTGCAGGGCCTCGTCGCGGCTGGGGCGCGATTTCAACAGCCTCGCCTCGATCACTTCGCATTCCACATGCAGGGTATCGACGGCAAAGACTGGCGCTTCAACTGTCGGCTTCACCTTCAGGAAAGCAAGGCCCGTATGCTGCATGGCCAGCAACAGGTCAGCCTGCCCCAAGTCGTCAATTTCGCTGATATGGTGATCCTTGCAGGATATCCGCCGATTTTCGACAAAAAGAGAGGCGTCAGGTGCATTGGACGCGGGGTCCTAGCAATGTGCCCCGAAGGACACGCCTGACGCCTCGGAACCTGAGAGACCGAAGTCTCCGGAGGCCGAAACCTCCCGGTTCATGGAGACCAACCACCGCTGAATTCTAAATCTAGAGAGCCAAATCCGAAGATCCGTTTCCAAAGACCAGCCTTCAAAGGCCTGCTGCTCCTGCGGCCGGGTGTTGGTGGAACCTCTCCCCGAAGGGAAACGCGCCGCAACCGCCCTTCCGCGTGGACCTTTCCATCCAATGCCGCGGAACCCGAAGGCGCGCCGCACGGACTTCCCAGCCCAACCAATCCAGACACACCCACGGGTTAAACCCGCTTCACGCCTTGATTAGCGTGCCGGCCTGGCATGCCATGGAGATAAATCCCGAAGGATAAATTCAACAGCCGCCTTAACCGACCGGACCGTTCCGCCCTAAGGCGTTTCGGTCCCCGAAGCGTAGTGCCCGAAAGCACCCCGTCCCGGTTGCCGAATTTCAAACCCTCCCAAGGGCTGGTCCTCTATCCGGCGGACCCGTGCCTGCTCCACATATCCGAAGATACGGGAACCGCCCCGGTCCAGACCGCTTTCCCGAAGGACATGCGATCCCGACTTGCCTGGTATCCGATAGGTTGCCCCAAGGATACCCGCCGCCGTTCGGGCCGTTGCGCGGATCAATTTGTCACCCGGAGGCTACGTGTCGACCGCGTCCCAACCCACCAACCCTAGCTGCCCGAAGGCCGCTAACGCCGGCTTGACCTCTGTTCCCGAAGGAACCTTGGTCATTTGACCCGTCGCCGAACGATAGACCCGGAGGCCGTAACGAAGGTTCTTGGTCCCGAAACCCCATCCAATCCAGTTGCCTGTCCTGGTACCCCTTGACCTATGCCAACCGAAGCTGGCTTGAGCCAATGGATCTTGGTGTTCCGCGGCGGCCCCGCTGTTTGATTTTCCTGCTGGTTGAAGGCCTGAAAATCATCCTTCGTGGCCGTTGATCGAATGTTGGATCATGATGCTGCGGCAAACAAGATAAAATTATAACATATGCCAAGATATCTGTGGATAAGTGTAATTATATTACACAGATGTCCCACAAGCTATCCACAGCCTTCTGTTGGCCGAGTCGAAATCGCCTGTCAAAACAGCGGCTTATGCCGGCTATTATGGAAAATATACGGGGGATGGTTTTTCCGCCCACCGGGTGAGATTTTTGTTTCCCAAGCCCAAGAATCAGCTCGAAAACCGGGCTGGGAACGAATCGATTCGGCCTAAAAGGCGGCGCGCAGGATTTCCATGACCTGTTCGGGTGAACGAATCTTGCGGGGATTCGAAAATGTCCAGGTATCCAGCATGCAGTTTTCCGCCAAAAGAGGCAGTTGGTCTTCCGTGATGCCGACGTCGCGTAGGGTTCGGGGCATGCCCAGGCCGGAAATCAACTTGTCCAGGGCCTCGCCGGCGGAGGCTTTCGGCTGGCCCAGGGCTGCTGCGATATCGGCCTGGCGGTTGGAATTGATGGCGGCGTTATAGTCCATCACGTAAGGCAGCATGACGCAGGAGGTGTGGCCATGTGGCACATTCGCGGTGCCGCCCAGGATATGCCCGATGGCGTGGCTGGCGCCAAGGCGCGTGCCGGTGACGACGCCCGTCATGGAGATCCAGGCCCCCATCAGGCATTGCAGACGGGCGTCAAGGTCGGACGGATCTGCCTTGACCCGGGCCAACCCCTCGCTCAACAGGCGCAGGGCCTGCAGGGCGGCGCCGTCGGTGTAGGCATTGGCATCCAGGGAGCAATAGGTCTCCACCGCATGATCCACCGCCCGGATGCCCGTGGACAGCCACAGCCATTCCGGTGTGTGCACGGTTACGGCGGCATCAAGGATCACCGAGATGGGAATTATGCCAGGATGCATATAGCTTTGTTTCAGCTTTTCCACCGTGTTGGTGATGCCGGCGCGGGCATTGAACTCGCCCCCCGACAGGGTGGTCGGCACGACGATCTGGCGGATTTCGGGCGCGTCATATTCGGGAAAGTGCCGCTCGCCATTTTCATCGACCACGGTACGGAAGGGTTCCAGCCCGGCGGCCTCGGTAACGCCATGCTGCAGACAGATGGTCACGGCCTTGCCGCCGTCCGTGGCCGAGCCGCCGCCGAAACTAACCAGCAGGTCACAGCCGGCTTCACGCGCGGCATTGGCGCAACCGACCACGGCCTCGCGCGGTGAGTGCGACGGCATATGATCCCAGCGCCCGGCATAGCGCGGGCCCAGGGCGGCGGCCATTTCATCAACCGCGTCCGTCTCTCGGTTCAAGGTGCCGCTGACCAGCAGGAACACCCGTTCCGCGCCCAGGCGCTCCGCTTCGCCCGCGACCGCCCCCGCCGCCGCCTGGCCAAAGATCACCCGGTCCATTCCGGTAAAAACGATTTGCCCGCTTTGCATGTTGTCCGTCCCTTGATTTTATGTTTGCGGGCAGCCTATCACGGTCATTGGCGGGACGACACAGATCGAATGGTGGCGGACCATGTTCCTAATTCAGGATACGACCATGCGCGTCGCCCCGCCGTTCAGCGATCGCCGAAATGGCGTTGCCAGATCGGGCCGACCACGGCGTGCGCCTTGATGCGGTCTTTCATGGCGGCCAGATGCGGCGCCTCGATCTCGCCATGGTACCAGGTGAACAGCATGACGAAGTAGATATCGGCGAGGTTCATCTGCTCTCCCAATAGGAAAGGTCCCGGTGCGACAGCCGCGTCCAACACGGCCAGGCCGTCTTTCAAGCGAGCATTTGCCGCTTCGCCCAATGCCTCGTGACCGCCAGAGTCGGTGGTATAGCGGAACGGATATCCGCGGCGCAGGACGGCCTCGTACAGGTTGACGCTGGCGAACACCAGCCAACGCAGGAACCTCGCGTGCTCCGAGGTTCCGGGTGCCGGTCCAAGCCCTTTGTCGGGATGGGCGGCGGCCAGATGGATCAGGATCGCGGCCGCCTCGGTCATTGTGGTGCCATCGGGCAGGATCAGGGTCGGCACCTGGCCCCAGGGATTGGTGGCGCGAAAATCCTCGTGCAACGGTGTGCCCGGTTTGGATTCGAATTCCGTCAATTCGAAAGGTGCTCCAGCCAGGCTTAGTGCCGCCTCGACCACGAAGCCGCCCGATCCGGGCCGGTTAAACAGGCGATAGTTCATCTAACCCTCACATTGCCAAGGGATGGGTCAAGGGGCTGGTTTTGAGATCATATATCGAATACCATCGAACCATGGCTGTAAACCAAAATCTGGCCGATACCGCCGCCCTGTTGGGTGAGGAGAGCCGCGCCTCCATGATAGCCGCGCTGATGGATGGCCGGGCCTTGACGGCGCGGGAACTGGCCATTGGCGCGGGTATCACGCCGCAGACGGCCAGCTTTCACCTGGGCAAGCTATGCGCGGGCGGTCTGCTGACCATGCTGCGCCAGGGCCGGCACAATTATTACCGTATCGCGGGAGAGGACATCGTTGCCGCGATCCAGGCCTTGCAGGTCATTGCGCCATCCGCAGTGGCCAAGCCCGCCAAGCTGGATGACGTGCGCCTGGCGCGGACCTGCTACAAGCATCTGGCCGGCCGTCTGGGTGTCGCCGTCGCGGAGGCACTGGAAGCGCGGGAACTGCTATGGCGCGATGGCGATGACTTTGCACTGACAGAGGCTGGCGAAGATTTCTTCACCGATCTGGGCATCGCGCCTGATAATTTGCGCAGTGGCCGGCGGCAATTCGCGCGCCAGTGTCTGGACTGGAGCGAACGGCGCCCGCATCTGGGCGGCGCCCTGGGTGCGGCCCTGCTGGATCAGTTTCTGGCCCGCAAATGGCTGCAACCGGTGCCGGGCAGCCGCGCCGTCCGCCTGACAAAGGCGGGAGCGGCGGAGCTGCAAGGCCGGCTATCTATGACGGATTGGGATCGTTGATCTTGTCCAAGGGATAGATTGGCCGGCGAACATTCTTAAAGTCCAGCATGTCGTAGTCCGAGGTGCAAACGCCGACGCCGGCGCATTCGATGACTTCCTTGGCGACCTTGCCATAGCCTGCCCGGTAGTGAATGCGGCTTTTCAACAGCAGGTAGCGTTTCTCCGTCGGTTCGATGCCGAGGCTGCGGAAGCAGTTCAGATCATTGGGTTCCTGATGCCGGCTGATCACCACGATCTCCACCTTGCCGGTATCCAGTACCACGGTCGGGCCCATATCCTGCAGGATGCCCGTTTGTGCTGGTCCTAGGTTGCGGAATTGGCCGTTGGAGATCAGCTTCACAGTGCCGGTGACCAGGCGCGGTTCGCCCTTGCGGTCGATAGACGGCATATCGATCTTGCCGCCCAGATTGATGCTGACCTGGTTGCCGACGCCCGCCGCGATCATTTCCTGCACCGCGCCGGGGTCATGGATGGCGAATGCGGCCACATCCTCCAGGCCGGCATCCAGTACGCCGCCCAGAACGGTCATGGTGTCCATGGTGCCACCCGATGCCGCGTTGTCGTAATGATCCAGCACCACCACTGGAAACTCGGTGGCGGCTTTGGCGCGGGCCAGGGAGTCTTCCAATGGTTCGATCTGATAGACGAAGGCTTCTCGTTGATCCCAAGCGAAATCCAGCAGCTCGTCGCGATACTTTTCCGCCAGTGCCATATCGTTGTCTGTAACCACCACGGCGGACAAACCGGCGTTGTGGATATCGGCATGGGGGAAGCCTACGAACAGCGTGGCGATCAGGGCGCCCTCGGCCTCCATGCGCTTGGTCATATCCTGCAGGTCCTTGTTGGGGAAATTATCCGTACCCTGTCGCATGACATGGGGCAGCATGGGCCGATTGCCCCAGGCCATGGTGGGGCTTCCCTGGCCCTTGATCATGTCAAACAGGGGCCGCCCGGTACGGGCCGCCGTTTCGTAGTTGTCAATATGGGGGTAGGTCTGAAAGCCGCCGATCACGGTGGCGTTGTCGGCAATGGCATCGTACATGTTTGTATGCATATCAAGCGAGACCGCCATGGGTGTATCCGGCGCGATTTCGCGAATTTTGGCCAGCAAAGTGCCCTCGCCATCATCATTGCTTTCAGTCACCATGGCGCCGTGCAGATCCAGCATAATGGCATCGCAGCCGTCCTTGACGGCCGCGAGTATGCGCGAGGTGATGTATTCATAGGCATCGTCCTGCACGGGCCCCGATGGCGGCGCATTGGCGGCGATGGGAAAGACCATCTCGGCGCCGGCTTCCTCGGCCAGATCAATAAAGGCGCCGACACCGCTGTTGGTGCCCTTGAAGGCGTCGTAGACTTCCTGTCCCTCGTAGGGCAGGGGCTGGGCCTTGGCAAAGCGCGCGATCGGCGTCGGTACCGGTGAAAAAGTGTTGGTTTCGTGCTTCATCATCGCGATCACGACGCGCATGGCTGTCTCCTCGAACATGTTGCTTTCGCCGTAGGCTGGCAGACTGCCCCGCCAGAGGCAAGGGCCATGTCGACACCTCACCTCGATGGCTTGTCGTGATGCAACAGGCAACGTACAGTGTCGCAATGAGGTTACAAAACACATTTCGTCGCTTTTGCGCGCTGTTGTCTGTTTGCCTTATCCTGCTGTTGTCCGCGCCAGTATCCGCGCAGTCGGATGATTTGGTGGATGCCCATCGCGCGTACAAAGGTGGCAACTATCGGATTGCGTTGCAGCTATTTAGCAAGGCCGCCGATGAGGGTTCGGTCGAAGCAGCGCATTGGCTGGGCCTGTTATATGACAGGGGCCATGGCGTGGACCGTGATCCCCGCGCAGCCTATCTGTGGTTTTCCAAGGCAGCGGAGCAAGGCCATGACGAGGCCCAGCGGGTGATCGGGGTATATCTTGAACTGGGCAAGGTGGTGGAACAGGATTTGGCGCAGGCCGCTGTCTGGTATGGCCATGCGGTACGGCAAAACAATGCCAAGGCAATGCGAAATCTGGCTCAGCTTTATGCCCAGGGACGGGGAGTGCGGCAGGATTTGGCCCAGGCCGCGCGTCTATTGCGGCGGTCCGCTGATCTGGGCAATGCCAAGGCCATGCGCAATCTAGGTTATATGTATTATTTTGGCAGAGGCGTTGTCCGCGACCGAGTCAAGGCGGCATCGTTGTTCCAGTCGGCGGCGGCGGCGGGCCTGGACAAGGCGAAATACAATCTGGGCTTCGTTCACTTCCATGGTGATGGCGTGCCCCGGGATCTGGCCCATGCGGCCTATTACTTCGGCCAGGCGGCGGACGGCGGCAATAGTGATGCCCAGTTGATGTTGTCGCGCATGTATCTGTTGGGCGAGGGCGTGGATATTGATTTTGCCAAGGCGTACTACTGGGCATTGTTGGGCGCGGCGCAAAAGCCAGCCTTGGCCGAATGGCACTTCGATAAGCTGCGCGGAAAACTACCCGTGTCCCGGATGGACAGCATCCGGGTGCAAAGCAGGGCATGGCAGCCAAAGGGCTAGGGCACAATTACGCCAATGCATATTGTGAGGAAACGTTATGAGTGATGACTTGATCCGGATGAATGCCGTTGATTTGATTGAGGGTTATCGTCAGGGCAGTTTTTCGCCGGTCGACGCGACGGCGGCCGTGCTGGAGCGCATCCACGCGGTCAACGACAAGATCAACGCCTTCATGGTGATTGACGATGAGGGGGCCATGGCGTCGGCCAAGGCCTCGGAAGCGCGGTGGGCCAAGGGCGCTCCGAAAGGGCTTGTCGATGGCGTGCCAACCACCATCAAGGATCTGATGCTGACCAAGGGCTGGCCGACCCTGAAAGGTTCCTTGACTGTCGATCCCGCCGGTCCCTGGGATGAGGATGCGCCCTGCGTGGCGCGTCTGCGTGAACATGGCGCCGTTCTTTTGGGCAAGACCACGACACCCGAGGTCGGCTGGAAAGGTATCACTGACAGTGCCTTGAGCGGCATTACCCGCAATCCCTGGAACCTGGCGAAGACCCCCGGCGGCTCTTCGGGCGGCGCCTCCGCCGCCCTGGCGGCCAATATGGGCCCCTTGGCGGTCGGCTCGGACGGCGGCGGCTCGATCCGTATACCATCGGGTTTTACCGGCGTCTTCGGACTGAAGCCCAACTATGGCCGGGTGCCCGTCTATCCCGAGAGCGCCATGCGCAACCTCTCGCACATAGGTCCGATGACCCGCTCCGTGGCCGATGCCGCCCTGATGTTGAATGTCCTGGCGGAACCTGATTACCGCGACCCGACCGCGTTGCCTTATCAGGGCATCGATTTCACCAAAGGCCTGGACGACGGTATCGCCGGTCTGAAAGTCGCGTTTAGCCCGGATCTGGGCTATGCCAGCGTCGACGGGGAGGTCGCCGCCATCATTGCCGAGGCGGTCACCGCCTTCACTGAACTGGGCGCCACGGTGGAACGCCGCGATCCAGGCTTTGACAATCCCAAGGCGGCCTTCAGAACTCTATGGTGGGCCGGTGCCGCGGGCGCCTTCGCCCATATGCCGGATGAACAAAAGGCCAAGCTGGAACCGGAACTGGCCCAGATCGTCGCCGAAGGCCAGGAACTGTCGGCGCTGGACTATATGCACGCCTTGGAAGGCCGGACCGCCCTGTGCATGCGGATGCGCGAGTTTTTCCAGGACGTGGATCTATTGCTGACGCCAGCCTTGGCCGTGCCGGCCTTTGATGTGGAGTTGCTGCAACCTCCCGGCAGCCCGGCCGACAATACCTATTGGACCGATTGGACGCCGTTCACCATTCCCTTCAATCTGGGCCAGCAGCCGGCTTGCTCCATTCCCTGCGGCTTTACATCCGAAGGTTTGCCCGTGGGCCTGCAGATCGTGGCCAACAATTTCCGCGAAGATCTGGTTCTGCGCGCCGCCAAGGCCTTCGAAGGCGCCCGCCCCATGGACCGGCAGCCGGATCTGTAGCCACGCGATGACGGAAGTCCTTTCGGTCCCGCAAATGTACGCCGCAGACCGTGCGGCCATGGCGGCTGGGATCAGCGGTGAAGTCCTGATGGAGGCCGCCGGGCGGGAGGTGGCCGCGGCTATCCTGAAAAAATTCGGTGCTCAAACCACGGCTATTCTATGTGGGCCGGGGAATAATGGCGGTGATGGTTTTGTTATCGCCCGGCACCTGAAAAAGGCCGGTGCCAAGGTGCGGCTGGCGTTGCTTGGCGAGAGGGCCAAATTAAAGGGCGACGCGGCGGTCATGGCTAGGCGTTGGCGGGGCAAGGTTGCGCCGCTTGATGTCGATATCCTGGAAGGCGCGGCGCTGGTGGTCGATGGTTTATTCGGCGCCGGCCTGGCCCGTGCCGTCACGGGCCCCGCGCGGGCCGTCCTGGTGGCGGCGGCGGACCGGGGGCTGCCGATTATTGCCGTCGATACGCCATCGGGTGTGCATGGGGACAGCGGTGAGGTTTTGGGCCATGCCCCGCAGGCGGCCATGACCGTAACCTTTTTTCGGCCAAAAGCCGGACACCTGCTGTATCCGGGCCGGGGCCTGTGTGGTGAATTGCGGGTGGTGGATATTGGCATTCCGACCTCTGTTTTATCCAAAATTCAGCCGAAAACATGGCTCAATCAACCGGATATCTGGCTGCCGTCCTGGCCGCCGTTGCTGGCCGAGGGGCATAAATACAGCCGCGGCCATGCGGTGGTCTTGAGCGGCGGTGCGGGCAAGACAGGCGCGGCGCGTCTCGCCGCCGGGGCCGCATTGCGGGTGGGCGCGGGACTGGTAACCGTGGCCTCGCCCAAGGGGGCGGTGGCGGAGAATGCGGCTCATCTGACCGCTGTGATGATTGATCAATGGCGGAACAGTGCGGAATTTCGCCGGCTGTTATCCGACCCACGGCGCAATGCGGTTTGTTTGGGGCCGGGTGCCGGCGTTGGTAAAACGTTGCGGGACAATGTGCTCGCGGCACTAAGTTTAAAAAAGGCCGTTGTCCTGGACGCAGATGCCATCACCGCCTTCGCCAGGGCCCGCAAGGGACTGTTTGGCAAGCTTCACGGCAATTGCATCCTGACGCCCCATCAGGGCGAATTCGGCCGCTTATTTGGCGGGGATGGCGACAAACTGCAGCGCACCCGCCGGGCCGCGGCCGACTGCGGTGCAGTGGTTCTGTTGAAAGGCCCGGACACGGTTATTGCCGCGCCCGATGGCCGGGCCGTGATCAATACCAACGCGCCGCCTGAGCTGGCGACAGCGGGCTCGGGCGATGTTCTGGCCGGTTTCTGCACCGGCTTGTTGGCGCAAGGTGTACCGGCGTTCGAGGCGGCGGCGGCGGCCTGTTGGCTGCATGGCGCGGCGGCGCAACGGTTCGGGCCGGGCCTGATCGCGGAAGATCTGGCGCCGGCGTTGCCGGCTGTACTGGCGGAATTGCGGCTTGGCGCAGAATAACCTAGGTTTCGGCCGCCAAACCAGTTGAACAAAATTGTAACCTCTCTTATGTCACTGTTTACTCCTGAAATTTTGAGATTTTGTGATGTTGCATAGAGACAGCCTTTTCGACCGTACGTTCGCGCCCTTGCGGCGCGCATTGTTCGGCGCCTCCGATGGGGAGGAGCCAGGCGCGGCCCTGAGCGAGTCCGGCGTCGAGAAGCTGAAACAACGGATCGAGGATTGTCTCGACCGGCGCGGCGGCGAGGTCTCGGCGCGGGCCAAGGCAGCCGATCTGGGGCATTTCTATCTGGAACTTGGTTCCGAAGGCCGGCGCCGCTTCTTACTGTTGCTGGCGACGGATTACGGCGTTGACCGTGATCGTGTGGACGCCGCCATCGCGGCATTACAGGTCATCGAGGCGGGCGCCGACACAGGCCGGGCAGAGCGGGATTTGCGTGCTGCTTTGGTCCATAGGCGCGTTGATTTACTTACTCAATTCAATGTGTTACCTCAAGGTGTTAAGTTTTTGGTTGATATGCGGGCGGAGATTATTTCCCTGCTGCCGGAGATGCCGGAACTACGCCCCCTGAACGATGACCTGCGTGAATTGCTGACGTCGTGGTTTGATATCGGCTTTTTGGATCTGCGGCGGATCACCTGGGATGCGCCGGCGCTGCTGTTGGAAAAACTCATGGCCTATGAAGCGGTGCACGAAATCCGCTCGTGGGATGATCTGAAGAACCGGCTGGATTCCGACCGCCGGTGCTTTGCCTTTTTCCATCCCCGCATGCCGGATGAGCCCTTGATCTTTGTCGAGGTCGCCCTGGTCAGCGGCATGGCCGATAACGTCCAGGAGCTGTTGGATCTACATGCCCCCGAGGGTGATCCAGGCAAGGCGGATACGGCGATATTCTATTCCATTTCCAATGCCCAGGCCGGTTTGGCCCAGGTTAGTTTCGGTGATTTTCTGATCAAGCGCGTGGTCGATGAATTGCGCCGGGAGTTACCGAACCTGAAAACCTTCGCCACGCTTTCCCCGGTCCCGGGTTTCCGCAATTGGTTGGCCGCGCAGCTATCGGAGACGGGAACAGAACTGTGGCCGCAGAGCATGGATGCCGCCTTGATCGAGGCCGCCGGCATAGATAACGGCCCGGAGGCCCTGCGCACCTTGCTGGCCCGGAGCGATTGGAGCCGGGACGAGGCGGCGATCGCCGCCCTGCGTCCGGTGCTGGAGCCATTGGCGGCGCGTTACCTGCTGGTTGAAAAGCGCGGCAAGCGGGCCCTGGATCCGGTGCAGAATTTTCATCTATCGAATGGTGCGCGGTTGGAACGGATTAATTGGCTGGGCGATACCTCGCGCAACGGCCTCGACGGCGCCGCCGGCTTCATGGTCAATTATCTCTACAAGCTAGCGGATATAGAACAGAACCACGAGGCCTACCGGGGCCGTGGCAAGGTCACCGCCGCCGCGCAGGTCCGGCGTTTATTGAAAAAATAGCTAGCCAACGCTGAATTCTGGACAAGCTCGCGCATGCCCCCATATCAAATTGCAAGACGGCAATTTGGATGGGAGGGGGCAATGGCGGCATTTCACGAGAAACGGTTTCCGGGCGAAAGCGACGCTTACCGGCAGGCGCGAAATAATCTGCTAGCGGCCGAGTTGGAATTGAAGCGCCAGGTCGAGGATGTGGCCGTGATGCGCCGCAAGCTGCCCCTGGGCGGTGAAATTCCCGAGGACTATGTCTTTTCCGACGGTACGGGCGGCGAAACCCGGCTTTCCGGCTTATTCTCCAGGGGCAAGGACAGCCTGGTTGTCTATAATTTCATGTATGCGCCGGGGGATGACGCGCCGTGCCCCATGTGTACCGCCATGCTGGATAGTTTGAATGCCTCCGCCCCCCACATAGAACAGCGCGTCAATCTTGCCGTGGTGGCCAAGGCCCCGATTGAGGTGCTGAATGCCTGGAAGGCGGAACGGGGCTGGAACCGACTGGTGCTGTTATCGTCAGGCCAAAACAGCTTTAACAGGGATTATTTCGGCGAGGGGGAGGGGGGCAATCAGCTTCCCATGCTGAACGTATTCCAGCGTCTGGGCGAGGCCATTTATCACTGCTATGGCACCGAGGCTCTGTATGCTCCCGCCGAGCCCGGTCAGCATAACCGCCACGTCGATATGATTTGGCCACTCTGGAATGTCTTCGATCTGACCAAGGCCGGACGCGGTGAAGATTGGTTCCCGGCATTGTCATATGGGTGATCGCAATATGCTTTAAGAATCGCCCATGACATCGCCGATTTGCTTGATCAGCCGCGCGGGCGTAAATGGTTTTGTCAGTAGAGGCATATCGGGATCCAGACGCCCCTCTTTGATAACGATATCCCTGGCGTAGCCCGTCATGAACAGGACTTTCAACGCCGGATCATCCGCCCGTGCCGCCGCCGCGACCTGGTTGCCGTTAAGACCTCCAGGCAACATGATATCGGTCAGCAGCAGATCGATGCCCGGATGATCGGCAAGGATTTCAAGGCCGGCTGGACCGTCGCTGGCAAGCAAGATGTTGTAACCCTGCTTTTTCAGAACCCTGGCCAGCATCTTCGCCACTTCCGGCTCATCCTCAATCACAAGGATGGTACTTTTATTTTCGGATTTTGCAGGATGCGGAGATGGCTCCGCCTGCTCAACCGCGTTTTCACCGGAGGCTTGGGGCAGATAAATCTTGAAGGTCGACCCGGCCCCCAAAATTGAGTCAACGGTGATATGGCCATTTGATTGCTTGATGAAGCCGTAAACCATGCTTAAACCAAGGCCCGTTCCCTTGCCCACATCCTTGGTGGTGAAGAAGGGATCGAAAATTCTTGATAATTCGTCTGGTGAAATACCATCGCCATCGTCGGAAACGGAAATTTCGACATACTGCCCGGCGGCCAAGTCCGCACTGCCGTCAATGCGGTCATCGGGCAGGCTCACCCGCGAGGTCTCTAGGCGCAGGCGGCCGCCGTTCGGCATGGCGTCGCGGGCGTTAATGGCAAGGTTCAAAATGGCCTGTTCCAGTTGGCCAGAGTCAGCAAGACAAGGGGGCAGACCGGCGCCCGCGTTGACAATCACCTCGGTTGCCTCGCCAAGGGTGCGGTGCAATAGAGGCTGCATATTGTCCAGCAGAGCGTTGACATCAACCGCCGTCATGGCCAAGGGCTGGCGCCGTGAGAATGCCAGCATACGGCTGATCAATTCAGTTGCCTGGTCTATTGCGCGCATGGTTGGCGTTATCAGTTCCGTCGCCTCATGCTCCGGGCCCAAATCCTCTTCCAGCAATGCGAGATTACCGGTCATTATGGCCAGCAGATTGTTGAAATCATGCGCGATGCCGCCGGTCAACTGACCGACGGCCTCCATCTTCTGCGCCTGGAGTAGGCTCGCTTCCGCCTTCTTTAAGGCAGTGATGTCGGTGGCGGTGCCCCGAAAACCCTTGAATTCGCCGGTTTCCGAAAAATACGGCATGCCGTTCGAGGATATCCAGCTTTCACTGCCGTCGGAATTGTTGCGGCGCACAATCAAGTCGCGATAGGCACGGCGTTCCCGCACGGCGTCGAAAAATGGGCCCCAATCGGAAGCGGTAACAAAACTTTCGTCCAGGATATCGTTGTGCGATCTACCGATAAAATGACTGGCTGGAATTTTAAGAAGATCCTGAATGTTGGGCGAGACATAGGTGTAGACCAAATTCTCATCCAGTTCCCAATACCAATCGGAAGCGGCGGCGGCAAAATCCCGAAAGCGTGCCTCGCTGGTCTGCAGTTGTTCCTCGGCGCGTCTGCGATCGGTGACATCCAGGAAGCCCGACATTAATGCGTGCTCACCTTCGAATTCGATTATCCTGATCGAACTCGATACGGTGATTATGCCGCCATCCGCTTTGCGAAGCGGCATTTCCTTTTTGATTGCACCCTTTGCCTCAAGTTCCTGGATCAGCTCTTTCCGATCGTCGGCGCTAAGATAGACGCTCATACCGGACTTATTTATGAAATCATCCAGATTTATCCCCAATACGGAGGCGTAGGCCTCATTGGCGAACAGCACCGTGGCATCCGATATGCGCGAAATGACGAGGGGAACCGGCGCTGTTTCCAGAATTTGGCGCTGAACTTGTTCCAGCCTCCTGAATTCTTCTTGACGCGCCGCCATTGAGCGTTCGGCTACTTTGCGGGCGGTTATGTCCTGGGATAACGTGTAAAAACCCAGCAACGCGCCATCTTCTCCCAAATGGGGCACATGGGTGACGTTGACCTCGCGTGTACGGCCATCGGGATAGGTGGAGACAACTTCAAAGACCTGCGCATCTTTCCCGTGTTCATCGACAGGTATTGCCCGGGTCGCGGCAAAGGCCTCTTCGCCAATGATCTCGGCGACGGTCCTGCTAATGATTTCGCTTGCCGGTCGGTCGTACCAGATTTCCGCTACTTTGTTGGCAAATCGAAAAACGTAATTGGCGTCCACATAGACGATCAGCGCCGGCATGGCGTCGGTGATCAAGCGAAGCTGCTGTTCGCTATCCCGAATGGCTTTCTCGGCGGCCTGTTGTTCGGTCAGATCGCGCAACAACGTGACCCGCATGGGACGACCGTTGTAGATGGTCGGCATGCCCTTGATCTCAATCGGAATACGGCTGCCGTCCTTGCGCAGACTGACGCTCTCGTAGGTTCCGGATAGATTTTGCGCCATGCGTTCGGCGACATTTTCACGATGCTCGGGCACGGTAAGTTCAAGTACGGGTTTTCCGATTAGTTCGGCAACCGTATAGCCATACATCTCCGCGAAAGCCTGGTTCGCTTCCACGATAATGCCGTCTTCGTGAATGGAGACACCTTCGCTCGCCAGGCTCGACAGGGCGCGGAAACGTTCGTTGTCCTCTCGGGCGCGGCGGAGTTTGGTATTGCGCCCGGCAGCGAGCCAGAGCAAGCACGCGACAATAATGCCGGCTGCCGCGGCAAAAATCAGGATACTAAAGTCCGTGGTGCTGGACATGCTGCCATTCTACAATTTCGAACACTTCGGCGCGTGTGTCCGGTCACTATTGCCCCATCTGATGACCGCGCGTTACGCGGCGGATATCATCGCTCATATTTTCAAATTAGTCATCCGTAATACGGCGGCATCGTATGCTGGGCCATCAGGGTTCTGATCGGCCGCATGGCGGCGACATAACAATTTGGGGAGGGGGAAATGGGGCGAGTGATGGGAATCGAACCCACGACCTCTAGATCCACAATCTAGCGCTCTAACCGACTGAGCTACACCCGCCACGAAGTCGGATGGTTGATTAAACCCCCCAGAGGCCGGCGTCAAGCGGTCCGCCCTAGGTGTCGAAAAAATTTTGCAATTGACCCTCCGTGGCTCGGCGCATGCTGGACCTCAAGCAATGGTCAGGGCAAATTGGGGCAAGAGGAGACATCATAATGAATGAAGACGACATCACCCCGTTGCTGGATGCGGTGCGCCGCCTGGTAGATGAAAAATTGATCCCGGCGGAGGCGCAAATCGACCGCGACCACCGTATCCCGGACGAGTTGCTGGATCTGATTCGAGAGATGGGTTTGTTCGCCTATGCCATTCCCAGCCAACATGGCGGTCTGGGTTTGAGCAAGTGGGCCGAGGTGCGGACGATTTTTGAATTCTGCCGCGCCGCGCCCGCCTACCGCTCCTACGTGGGCACCACCAATGGCGTGGGCGGCAAAAGTATCGTGCTGGACGGCACGGAAGAACAAAAGCAGCGCTATTTGCCGGACATCGCGGCGGGCAGATTGATCGTCAGTTTCTGCCTGACCGAGCCGGGCAGCGGATCGGATGCCAAAAGCCTGTCCACCACCGCCCGGCGCGAAGGTGAAGGCTATGTGCTGAATGGCTCCAAGCGCTTTATCTCCAACGCGCCCGTCGCCGGCTTGTTCACGGTCATGGCGCGGACCGATCCCGACGACAAGAGCGCCGCCGGGGTCTCGGCCTTTCTGGTGCCGGCGGACACACCGGGTATACAGATTGATCCGCCGCTGGAGAAAATGGGCCAGCTGGCCGCACCCACGGCGGATGTGACGTTTACCGATTGCCGGGTCCCCGCCAATGCCTTGTTGGGTGCGACCGAAGGCATGGGTTTCATCACCGCCATGAAAGTGCTGGATGATGCCCGCATCCACATGGGCGCCGTCAGCGTCGGTCTGGCCACGCGGTTGGTGGAGGAGATGACCGCCTATGCGGTGGAACGCCAGCAGTTCGGCCAGCCGATCGCGAATTTCCAACTGATCCAGGCCATGATCGCCGACAGCGAGGCGGAATGCATCGCCGCCCGCGCCATGGTCGAGCAAACGGCGCGGCAGATGGATGCGGGCGAAAACGTCACCAAGGCCGCCGCCGCCTGCAAATACTTCGCCTCGGAAACCGCCTGGCGTATTGCCGATCGCGCGGTGCAGGTGCATGGCGGCTATGGCTACATGCGGGAAACGGCGGTCGAACGCCTGTTTCGGGATGCCCGTTTGCTGCGCATTTTCGAAGGCACTTCCCAGGTCATGCAACTGGTCATCGCGCGGGAAACCCTGAAGGAATATCGCGCTGCGCATTAGGGCGAAATCCAGGGCTTGGAGCAGGACGCCAAAGGTGGCATAACCCCGCTCATGCAACTCGCCAACAGAATGAACCACCTAGGCACGGAGACCGCATTCGAGGTCTTGGCCCGGGCTAATGCGCTGGCCGCACAGGGCCGCGATATCATCAACCTCGGCATCGGCCAGCCCGATTTCCAGACGCCGGAAAATATTGTCGAGGCGGGGCGCAAGGCCCTGGCCGACGGCCATCACGGCTATACCCCGGCCAACGGTATCCCGGAACTGCGTGAAGCCGTCGCCGACGATATTATGAAATACCGCGGTGCCACCATTGATCCCGAGCACGTGGTGATCCAGCCGGGCGGCAAGCCGACGATGTTTTATGCCTGCCTGATGTTCGGCGAGGCGGGGGCGGAGATCATGTATCCCAACCCCGGCTTCCCGATCTATGAATCGGCGATCCGGTTTTCGGGCGCCACGCCCGTACCCATCGCCCTGCACGAAGACACCGGATTTTCTTTTTCCGCCGATGAAGTGCTGGAGAAAGTCACCGAGCGGACCCGTCTGATCATCATCAATTCACCGGCCAATCCCACCGGCGGCGTGGTGCAAAAGGAAGAGCTGGACAAGCTGGTGGCGGGCCTGGAACGGCACCCGGAAGTGGTCATCCTCTCGGACGAGATCTACAGCCGCATGGTCTATGACAACCAGCCCCACGTCTCCATGTTGAGCTATCCCTCCATCCGCGACCGGCTGATCCTGCTGGATGGCTGGTCCAAGACCTATGCCATGACCGGCTGGCGCCTGGGCTATGCCATCTGGCCCGAGGCCTGCGCCGAACAGGCCGCGCGCCTGTGCGTCAACGACCATTCCTGTGTCAATGCCGCGACCCAGTGGGCCGGTGTCGAGGCCTTGCGCGGCCCCCAGGACGCGGCGGATGCGATGGTCAAGGCGTTCGATGAACGGCGCGAAGTCATTGTCGATGAGTTGAACGCCATTCCCGGTTTCCGCTGTGTGCGGCCTGGTGGTGCCTTCTATGCTTTTCCCAATATCGAGGGCACGGGCATGACCTCGTCCGCCTTGCAGGAAAAGATGTTGAACGAGGCCGGCGTCGCGGCTATTTCCGGCACCTCGTTCGGTGCCTTTGGTGAAGGTTATCTGCGTTTTTCCTATGCCAATTCGACCGAGAATATCATAACCGCAATGGGCCGGATTCGTGATCTGGTGGCGGCACAATAAGCAACACCTTGCCTAAATTATGGGCGAAGTGACGAAATATTAGGCAAGAGCCAATGCCGATGTGGAAGGATTAAAAATTTCTTCTTAAAATCAACGGCTTATGATGCGGCTGAAGTTGGCACGCTTTGTGCTTTAGGTTTGATGTAGAGCATGGGTCTGCCCGTCTGTCGTGATCTGTCGGAATGGGGCTAAAAAAGAGATTTGGCGCGATGAAAAAAATTGAAGCGATTATCAAACCCTTCAAACTGGATGAAGTGAAGGAGGCTCTGCATGAAATCGGCCTCCAGGGCATCACGGTGATCGAGGCCAAGGGTTTTGGCCGCCAGAAGGGCCATACGGAGCTATACCGGGGCGCGGAATACGTGGTTGATTTTTTGCCCAAGGTAAAGTTGGAAGTGGTGCTGGAGGACGAACTGGTGGAGCGCGCGGTGGAGGCAATCCAGAGCGCGGCGCACACGGGCCGGATCGGCGACGGCAAGATCTTCATCACCACCGTTGAAACCGCCATTCGCATCCGTACCGGCGAGACCGGCAATGACGCGATTTAAGCAACCGAATTAGCAACAGTATCAAGACCTAGCAAAGTAACCGAGGACACAGGAAGGAACCGAAAGCCATGTCCAACGCTGAAAGCGTCCTGAAGAGAATCCAGGACGAAGAAATTCCCTTTGTCGACTTCCGTTTCACCGACCCCCGGGGCAAGTGGCAGCATTTGACCATGGATGCCAAGATGGTTGATGCCGATCTGTTCGCCGATGGCGTGATGTTCGATGGCTCGTCCATCGCCGGTTGGAAGGCGATCAACGATTCCGATATGGCGTTGATGCCCGATGCATCCACCGCCGTGATGGATCCCTTCTTTGCGCAGCCGACCCTGGTGGTGTTCTGCGACGTGGTCGAGCCTTCGACCCATGAAGCCTATGGCCGCGACCCGCGCTCGACGGCGAAGCGGGCGGAAGCCTATTTGCAAAGCTCCGGTATCGGCGATAACGCCTTCTTTGGTCCGGAGCCTGAATTTTTCATCTTTGACGATGTGCGTTTCAATGTCAGCCAGAACGAAACCTTCTTCGCCATCGACGAAGGCGAGGGGCCGTACAATGCGGGCGCCGACATGGATGGCGGCAACATCGGCCATCGTCCGGCGGCCAAGGGCGGTTACTTCCCCGTTCCCCCGGTGGATTCGGCAATGGATCTGCGCAGCGAGATGCTGACCGTGATGCGCGAAATGGGCGTCGAGACGGAAAAGCACCATCATGAAGTGGCTCCCAGCCAGCATGAACTGGGCATGAAGTTCGGCCCTCTGACCAGCTGTGCCGATCACTTGCAGATTTATAAGTATGTGGTGCACAACGTCGCCCATTCGTATGGCAAGACGGCGACCTTCATGCCCAAGCCGGTCATGGAAGACAATGGCTCCGGCATGCATGTGCATCAGTCAATCTGGAAGGAGGGCAAGCCGCTGTTCGCCGGTTCCGGCTATGCGGATCTGTCCGAGAACTGCCTGTATTACATCGGCGGTATCATGAAGCACGCCAAGGCGATCAACGCCTTCACCAACCCGCTGACCAATTCCTACAAGCGGTTGATCCCTGGCTTCGAGGCACCGGTGCTGTTGGCCTATTCGGCGCGTAACCGCTCCGCCTCCTGCCGCATTCCGTTCTCGCCCAGCCCGAATGGCAAGCGGGTGGAAATCCGCTTCCCCGATCCGGGTGCCAACCCGTACCTGGCCTTCACCTCCATGTTGATGGCCGGCCTGGACGGCATCGAGAACAAGATCCACCCCGGCGACCCCATGGACAAGGATCTCTACGATCTGCCGCCCGAGGAACTGGCCGATGTGCCGACCGTTTGCGGCTCGCTCCGTGAAGCCCTGGAAAGCCTGGATGCCGACCGCGACTTCCTGAAGAAGGGCGGCGTCTTCACCGACGACCAGATCGACGGCTATCTGGAGCTGAAGTGGGAAGAAGTCTTCAAATTCGAACACACGCCCCATCCGGTCGAGTTCGACATGTACTACAGCGTCTGATCCTTCGAAAAATCAGACCAAACGTATCTGGGCCGCCCTTCGGGGCGGCCCATTTCGTTTCCGATAGCGGTCAGTTCTGCTAATCTCTCGCCTGGATTCAACTTTGGGATAACGACGTCGCCTAGTTTATGGGCTGTGACGGGGTGACCAAAGTATTTGGGAGAGGCGAGAAAATGGAAACTTCGGACAAAAGCGCGCGGCAACTCTATGAAGAGATCAAGGCCAATCCGACCCGGCCGCGCTTTGGCTTTGGGCGCAAGGCGGCGGTGATCAATATCGATCTGCAAAAGGCCTACACCAACGTTGGCGAGTTCGCCACCGCCTACGAGACCGATCCCAAGCAGATGGACTACGTCAACGAAATCTCGGATCTGGCGCGCTCGAAGAATCTGCCGGTGGTCTGGACCTACGTGGCCTATATGGACTCGGGCGAGGATTGCGGTATCTGGGGCACGCGTACGGACACCGAAGATAGCTTGCAGAACATCAAGGTCGGCTCCCGCCGCTCGGAATTCGACGACCGCCTGCATGTGGATCACAAAAAGGACGTGGTCATCAATAAACGCATGGCCTCGGCTTTTCACGAGACCAATCTGCCATCGGTCCTGAACTTCCATGGCATTGACACGGTGATCGTCACCGGCGGCTCGACCTCCGGATGTGTGCGGGCCACGGTGGTGGACAGCCTCTCGCGCAGCTTCCGCACCATCGTGGCGGAGGAATGCGTGGCCGACAAGCACGAGAGCCCGCATTTCGCCAACCTCTATGACATGGCCATCAAATATGCCGATGTGCTGCCGGCGGCGGATGTCATCGCGTATCTGGAAGACTATCAGATTCTGAACGACTAGAAATTTTACGGACGGGGAGGCGGCTATGTTGCGGGAGCCGGGACTTTACGATTATTCGCCCATGTTTGACCGGCCAAAAATCACCTGGCCGAACGGTGCGCGTGTGGCCTTTTGGGTGGCGCCGAATATCGAGTTTTACGAACTCGACCCGCCGCAAAATCCAGGGCGCCGGCCCTGGGCCAAGCCGCATCCGGACGTGGTGCCCCATTCCCACCGCGACTATGGCAACCGGGCCGGTTTCTGGCGCATGATGGAGGTGATGGAGAAATACGGCGTGCGCGGCAGTGTTTCGCTGAACGTCGCCATGTGCCAGCATCATCCGGAAATTATCGAGGCCTGCAGCGCGCTGGATTGGGAATTTTTCTCCCACGGCGTCTACAACACCCGCTACACCTACACCATGACCGAGGCGCAGGAACGCGCCATGATGGAAGACGTCATCAAGACCATCAAGGACTGCACCGGCCAGGACACGGACGGCTGGCTGGCCCCGGCACTGTCGTACACCACCAATACCTTCGAGCTGTTGGCGGAATACGGCGTCAAATATACCTGCGATCTGTTCCACGACGATCAGCCACAGCCGGTGAACACGAAGAGCGGCCGCTTGATCTCGGTGCCCTATTCGTTGGAGATGAACGACACGGTTGTCCTCTCCATGATGGGCAAGAGCAGCCGCCATTATACCGAGATCCTGAAAGCTAACTTTGATCAGCTCTATGAAGAGGGGGCGGAGAACGGCCAGGTGATGTGCATCCCCCTGCATCCGTTCCTGATCGGCCAGCCGCACCGGATCGCAAATTTCGCCGAGGTGTTGGAGTATATCACCGGCCACGACAAGGTCTGGGTCACCACGGGGCGCGAGATCGCGGCCCATTACTACGAACACCATTACGACAACGTGGTCGCGGCGCTGGCCGCCAACAGGGGGAGCTGAACATGAGCCTGCCCGAAGATTATCTGGACTATCCCAAACGCGGCCACGGCATGGACCATGAGCGCTATACCTGGTCCATGCTGAAGGACCGGCCCAAGATTACCTGGCCCAACGGCGCCCGTGTCGCCTTGTGGGTGGTGACCCAGTTGCAATGGTTCCCCCTGGATATGAAGCCCGCCATCCCGGTGCCAGGCGGCATGGCGCGGCCCTATCCCGATTCTTGGAACTATACCCTGCGCGACTATGGCAACCGGGTCGGCGTCTACCGTATTTTCAAGGTGCTGGACAAACTGGGGATCAAGTCCTCGGTGGCGATCAATTCAGCCCTGGCCGAGATGTATCCCTATCTGTTGCAGCAGGTCGTCGCCCGGGATTGGGAGGTGATCGCCAACGGCCTGGACATGGGCCACCCCCACCATGGCGACATGGACCCCGGCGAGGAAGCCGCCCTGATCAAGGGCGTACTGGAGACCTTGCGGGGAATGTCGGGCCAACAGGTGCGCGGCTGGCTGTCGCCGATCCGGTCGGAGTCCATGAACACCCCGGACCTGGTGGCGGCCGAGGGTATCGAATACCTGTGTGATTGGGCCAACGACGATATGCCCTATCCGTTCGAGACCGCGTCGGGCACGATCCATAACCTGCCGCACACAATGGAGCTGGACGATCAGCAGATCCTGATCTCCCTGCGCCATACGGAGCAGGAATACGTGGATCAGCTGAAAGACCAGTTTGATTGCCTGTATGCGGAGAGCGAAAATAGCGGCGGCCGCATCATGGCCATCAACCTGAACCCCTGGGTCACGGGGCAGGCTTATCGGATCAAGAAGCTTGAGGAAGCGCTGTCATACATCATGGGCCACGACGGCGTCTGGTCCGCCACCGGCGGCGAGATTTTGGATGCGTTCAAGGGGCAAGCTTAGAAATAATTACGGGGACACAATACTTAATTCGAATGAATTAAGTATTGTGTCCCCGTAATTGCCAATTTAAGAGCTATTCGTCGCTCAGGCGCAGTACTGCCGGGCGGGCGGCCATGAAGGGGCCCATGCGGGCGCCGATGGTTTTGAAATGCTCGGAATTGCGGTGGGCTTCCGTGGCGGCTTCGTTTTCGTAACGCTCGACAAAGACAATCGTGTTCTCTTCCTCGCCCTTGAAGACTTCGTAGGACAGGCAGCCCGGTTCGTTGGCGTTGACGGCGGCAGCCAGTTCCTGGCCGACGGCGAGCAGGTCGTCCACGGCGCCTTCCTTGGCGGTCAGAGTAGCGATGGCGGCTAGCATGATGGTGTTCTCCTCAATTTACGCGGAAATGATACTCAGCCCGCTTTTATAGCGGCCCGTGCCTTCGGCGCAAAGGCGCGAAGGGCCTGGGTTAGGATATCCATGATTTCGCCGATCTGATCCTCGGTGACGATCAGGGGCGGGGAGACAAGGAAATTGTCGCCCTTGGCCCCGCCCATGGTGCGCCGGGAATAGATGATCAGGCCCCGGTCATAGGCTTCTTGCGCCAAATGCATATGAGCGTCCAGTTCAGGGGGCAGGGGGCGGCCCGTCTCCCGGTCGGCGATAACGTCGAAGCCCAGCAACAGGCCACGGCCGCGGATCTCGCCGATGAATTCGAATTCCTCCAGCAGGCCTTCCAACTGGCCTTTCAGCAAGGCGCCCATGCGGGCGGCGTTGCCGATCAGGTCGTTGTCCAGATGCTCCGCCAATACGGCCCGGCCCACGGCGCAGGCGATGGGGGAGGCGGAATAGGTATGGCCGTGCATGAAACCGCCCGCGTCTTCCACCGCGCCGATAATCTTGCGCGAGGTGACGCAGGCACCCAGGGGGATATAACCTGAGGCCAAGCCCTTGGCCAAGGCCACCAGATCCGGCGTCACCCCCCAATGTTCGGCGGAGAGATACTTGCCGCTGCGCCCGGCGCCGCTCATGACTTCGTCAAAAATCAACAGCACGCCGTATTGATCGCAGATCTCCCGGACCCGGCTGTAATAGATATCCGGCGCGGTCAGGGCGGCGGTGGCGGCCCCGCCGATGGGCTCCATGATGAAGGCGAGGACGGTTTCCGGGCCCTGGTTGATAATTTCCGCCTCCAGCGCGTTGGCATAACCAAGCGCGGCTTCGTCCTCTCTCTGGCCGGCGGGGCGGTAGCGGCAGAACGGCGCGGGGATCTTTGGCTGGTTGACGATCATCGGCGAAAACATGGAAAAGCCGCCCGGATCCCCCGTTAGCGACAGCGCCCCCAGGGTGGTGCCGTGATAGGAGGGCAGGCGCGAGATCACCTTGTAGCGGGTCGCCTGACCGGTCGCGAGGGCGTATTGCCGGGCCAACTTGACGCAGGCCTCCACCACCTCGGAACCGCCGGAGCCGAAAAATACCTGGTCCAGGCCATCGGGTGTGATATCGGCGATTTCGTGGGCCAGCAGCTCCGCCGGTTCATTCAAAAAATGGGAGCGGAAGGCGTAGCTGACCTTTTCCGCCTGGGCCACCATGGCTTCGCGCACGCGGGCGTTGCCATGGCCGATATTGGCGGTCTGCGGCCCGGAACTACCGTCGATATAGCGCTTGCCGTCCTGGTCCCACAGGTAGATGCCCTCGCCCCGGTCAACCACGGGCCGTTCCGGTGTGGGCCAGAAGAACATGGAGGAGGGAAGGTTGTCGCCGATCGGTACGCTGGTCATGACAATGCTCCGTGCCGCGGTTGTTTGTGAAGGGTGGTGCAGTTTAGACGAGGCGTGTAATGAGAGCCATATGTAAGACAACGATGTGGCGTTGTGAGAAAGAGGATACGGAAACGTGGATTTCAGCTTTTCACCCGAGCAGGAGCAGGTGCGAGAGACCATTCGCCGCTTTTGCGAAACAGAGGTCGCACCCCTGGTCCGGGAAGCGGACGAGACGGAAAAATTCCCCAAGGAGCTGTTTCCCAAATGGGCCGAACTGGGCCTGTTGGGCATCCGCTATCCGGAGGCAGACGGCGGTTCCGGCTTCGACAAGGTGACCGATTGCATCATCCGGGAAGAGATGAGTTATGTGGGTCAGGCCTTTGCATCCGCCTGGTCGGCCCATACCCATTTGGGCATCTGGCCCATCTGGAAAGCCGGCACCGAGGAGCAGAAACAGCGGTTTTTCCGGACCGCCTTGCAGGGCCAGAAAATCGCCGGCTTTGGCCTCAGCGAACCC
Organism: uncultured Rhodospirillaceae bacterium; assembly: GCA_964590195.1. Taxonomy (GTDB): domain Bacteria; phylum Pseudomonadota; class Alphaproteobacteria. Next base: position 65,422 of record CAZPWJ010000017.1, read on the forward strand.
GACGGCGGCTCCAACATCCGGGCCATGATCACCAAGGCGGAAAAAGTCGACGGCGGCTATGTCCTGAACGGAACCAAGCTTTACATCACCAATTCGCCCATCGCCGATTTTCTCATGGTTGCGGCCCGTACCTCGCCGGACCTGACGCCGGATGCCATCAGTTTGTTCATCGTCGAATTGCCGAACGCGGGTTTTGATATTTCGTCGCTGGAAAAAGAGGGCATTCGCGGCTCGGAAACCGGGCTGATCCATATTAGCGACGCCTTCGTCCCCGATGATTGTCTGCTGGGTGGCCGGGAGGGCACCTATCCGGTGATCCTGGAGTCCCTGTCGGAGAACCGGATCGGCGTCTCCGCCAACTGCCTCGGCATGGCGCGGGCGGCACTTGATCAATCCGTGGCGTTCGCCAAGGACCGGATCGTGGCCGGTAGACCGATCATCGAATACCAGGCCATCGCCCACAAGCTGGCCGACATGGCGGCGGAGGTCGAGGCCATCAAATGGCATGTCTACTACGGCGCCTGGCGGGTCGATCAAGGCACCTTGGATACGGCTACCGCCTCGCGGGTCAAGCTGATGGCCTCGGAAGCGGCATTGCGCATCAGCGAGGCCGCCATTCGTATCCATGGCGGTGCCGGTCTGATGCGGGAATATCAGGTCGGCCGCATTCACCGCGACGCACTGGTCTATGTTATTGGCGAGGGGACGGCGGAAATACAACGCAACATCATCGCGCGGGATTTAAAGGATTAGCTCATGGCTTACGAGAATATCGATTACCAGGTTGCTGAACGCATTGCAGTCATTGGCCTGAACCGTGCACCTGTCAACGCCCTGAGCCTGGATTTCGTCAACGAGATCATCGCTGCCCTGTGTCAGGCGCGGGACGATGATGAAGTTCGCGCTGTGGTCATCACTTCGGCCCTGGAAAAGGCGTTCTGCGCCGGCCTTGATCTATCCGTTGTCAATGGTGTCGATGGCGAGGGCATGCGTGGTTTTCTGGAGCGGCTGTATTTTGAACTGAATGACGTGCAATACCGTTTGGGCAAACCGTCAATAGCCGCAGTCAAAGGTGCGGCGCGGGCGGGCGGCATGACGGTTGCCGTATCCTGCAACATGGTGATTGCGGGCGAGGGAGCCACATTTGGTTATCCGGAAATCAATGTCGGCATTATTCCGGCCCTGCATTATGTGCATCTGCCCCGTATTGCCGGGCGCCATCGGGCCTTCGAGCATCTGTTCCTGGGCGATGAATTCGGTGCGGAGGAAGCCCGTGATCTTGGCATCGTCAATCATGTGGTGCCGGACGATCAGGTCCTGGACAAGGCCATGGAGATCGCCGGGAAACTGGCGGCGAAGTCACCGGTGGTGATGAAGCTGGGGCGCGATGCCTACATGCGGGCGGTCGATACGGAATACCGCCGTGATGTGGAAAACATGGCCGAGGTCATGCGCAACGTGGTCGCCACCGACGATAGCCGCGAGGGCCTGGCCGCCTTCATGGAAAAACGCTCGCCGAAATGGCAGAACGACTGATCTTACGAGAAATCCAGTGTCGCCAATAATTCGGTATTATCCCAGGCCGGCTGGCGGTCCTGCTGGATGACCTGATGGCCGCCGCTTTGCAGGCGCAGCCAGATCCACCGCGGTACCAGCTCGTTGCTCAGATCGCTGATCACCAGATCGGCGTAGGCTTCCAGACTTTCACAGGGTTCCTGCGCGGCGACTTGGAAGTACTCGGCCAGGGTCGTGGCCGCGATCAGGTCGCGGTCGGCGATATAGCGTAGATCCACGTGGATTTGTCCGCCGCCGATCAGGCCCGAACTGGGCAACTCGCCGGAAAGAATTGAGATCCGGTCATGATCGGCCGCCGGAGAGGCGATTGTCCGTAGGCAGGCGCGCCGCTCGCGCAGATTATTCATGGCTATGTTCATGCGGGCTTCCCCGATGGCTTGCAGGTCTGGCTGGGCTTGCTCGACTGTTTACGGATTGTCAGGACCATGTCTTCAACGTCCTGGGCCGCATCGCTTTGTGGATGGCGGGAAAACAAAGCCGTCTGCCGGCGGATGGAATCAGGGATGCGGTCATCCCGGCGCACGATGCCCATGAGAGGCGGCGTATAGTTCAAAAAGGTCCGGCAGGCCTTGGCCAAGGCGCCATAGGTGCGTTCGCCCTGGCGCTGGTCGCTGGCCATGTTGATGGCCAGGCGCATATCCGCCCGAGGATTTTCCTGCATGGAGACCTTGATGTAGGCGTAGGCGTCGGTCAACGAGGTTGGCTCGTCGGTCGCGACCACCAGGGTCATGCCGCCCTTCGGCGTCAGCGAACGGATGGCGGATTCCAGCCCTGCGCCCAGATCGATGATCACCCGGTCGTAACGCTGCGCCAATTGCCACAGTTCGCTTTTCAATTCGCTCAACCTGGCCCGGCCCATGTCCGCCAACTGGCCCGAGCCGGATTTGCCCACGATGATGTCGAAGCCGCCATCAGGGAAGGGGGTAACCGCCTGGTTCATGGATAGCCGTCCCGCAACCACGTCGCCCAGATCCCGGTCCGCGTTCAGGCCCAGTTGCACATCTACATTGGCCAATCCGAAATCAGCATCGAACAACAGTGTTTTTTCGCCTTTTCGCGATAGCGCGTGCGCCAGGGTGATGGCCATCCAGGTTTTGCCGACGCCGCCCTTGCCCGAGGCGATATTGATAACGTTACGTCCCGCCGTGGCCGAGGCGGGGTGGAGGGCGACGCGTTTTTTCGGGGCGGCGGTCATGCGTGGTTGGCTCCGGTCTTGGGATACTCGTGACTTTGTTCCGGGTCGCGCAGCAATACGCGGGCCAGGGACATGGGGTTCAGTGTGGTCAGGCCCTGCGCGATGGAGGGCGAAATCGAAACCAGGCTAAAGGCCAGATTGCCGCCCTGGGCGGCGGTAAGGATGGCGCCCAGACGGCGGCTGCCGTCCAATTGCGTGGCGATCATTGTCCGGCAGCCGAGGCGGGAATAGGCCGCCGCCATGTCGGCGGCATCCTGGGCGTTGAAGCCGGCGGGGAAAACCAAAACGGGTTCGGCGCCCGTTGCCGAGATGAAGCGGCCGAGATCGGCCATCTCATCATCGTTGAATGGATTGGTGCCAGGCGTGTCGATTAGGATGGAGCCGCCGTGGGCATTGAGGATCGCGGCGTGCAGGCCTTCGGGCGAATCCACCGACAACAAGGTTTGTTGCAGAATATCGGTGTAGCCAGATAGCTGCGCCATGGCCCCGGCGCGGACGGTATCGGTCGTGATGATTGTCGCGGGTGCGCCGCGCAAGGTTGCCGCCGCCGCCAGCTTGGCCAAGGTGATGGTCTTGCCGGCGCCGGGCGGGCCGACCAGCATCACGGGCCGGTCCGGATCCGCCAGGGAGCTGAATTGAAAAAATCGATCAAGGGCAACCGCCAGTGCTTCGACGATGTCTTCCGCTTCGGCCTTGGCTCCGGTGCCGGCCAGGCGTTCGGCCAGTGCCTCGGGGACGTCATGATAGAGCAGGGATGCAAACAGCGGGTCGTCTTCCAGGAATGCGTCATCGTCCAAAGCATCTCGATCCGCAAGCACAGCGTCGTCTACAGCCGCGCCGGCCAGGGCCGGTTCCGCCTCCGCCGCCGCCGTCACCTGGACGCCGCGTCCCCGTTCGCTCTGATGGCTGGAAACAATGATCGCGTCATCGCCCAGGGCATCCCGGATCTGCTCCATGGCCTCGGCCATGGTCGGTGCGGAAAATGTTCTAAGACGCATGTTCCCGGCCCGCCGCTAGATCTGCGCCAATGTGCGGATTTTGGCGCTGGGATGAATTTCATTCTGCGACAAAACCGGCGTCAAGGGACGTACCCGTTCGATGATGGAGCGGACATACGGCCTGGCGGCGGGAGAGCACAACAGTACCGGAATTTCACCCTGGTTGACCAACTCGTCGAAGACTTCCCTGATCCGGCCGATTGTCTGACGTCAGCACCCCTGGGACATATTGAAGTGTTTTCATAAGGGAGGAT
>CAZPWJ010000018.1:0-67137 GCA_964590195.1 uncultured Rhodospirillaceae bacterium
CAATGTTCATCTTAAATCCATCCATCCAGGTCGCCGGAATATCGCCGGCAAGCCTATCGCGTTCGATTAGCCGTGGCCAGTGATCGGAAAACATGAAAACATTGAACACTGAAATTTGGCAGCATGGAGCGGCAGGCAATGGCATCGCGGTATCTTTTCGTCGTCAGCATGGATGTGCCGGCGGACAGGGAAGACTTTTTCAACGAGGTTTATGACACCGAGCACGTGCCCTATTTGACTGCTGTACCAGGCGTCATATCGGCCACGCGTTCCGTTCGCCAGCCCTTGCGGATGATGCTGGCGGGCGAAGAGCGCGTGATGGACTCAGGCACGGAGCCGCGCTACAGCGTCAGTTATGAAATCCAAAGCCCAGACGTCTTGTTGAGCCCGGAATGGGCCGAAGCGGGAGAGCGCGGCCGCTGGCCCACCGAAGTGCGCCCCTTCACCACCAACCGCCGTCATATCCTGCGCAAAATCATTTAGAATCAAATTTGGAGGCAGCAATGGCCAAAGGCCTGCTCATCGCCGCGTTCGATTTCTCGAAGGCCCACGCGGATGAATTTCATGACTGGTATGATCTGGAGCACGTCCCCGAACGCCAGGCGATCCCGGGCTTCGGCGCCTGCGAGCGCTGGATCAGTGTGGATGATCTGAACGTCGCCATCGCCACCTATGATCTGGACTCGATCGATGTGATGCATTCCGCGCCTTACCGCGCCATCGCCTACGACAATCTTTCCGTCTGGTCCAAGCGCGTCACCGCCATGTGCGACAGATTACTGCGTTTTGAAGGGACACAGATCGCGCCCGGCGATGCGCCGGCGCCGGCAGGCGCGGGCGGGTTATTGCTCAACACCATGAACATCGCGCCGGAGGCGGATGACGATTTCAACGCCTGGTATGACCAGGAGCACCTGCCGGCCCTGGCCGCCGTTCCCGGCACCCTGGCGGCCCGGCGCTATTGCACCGGAGAAGACGCCGAAGGCACACACCGCTATGTCGCGATCTATCACCTAACATCGCCGGAGGTGACATACGGCGAGGCCTGGAAAACGGCGGCCAACACCCCCTGGACCGAACGCATGCGCCCACATTTCCGCGATCATATCCGCATCCTGACCAAGGCCTACGTGCGGGCGGGAGGCACCAAATGAAAGCCGCCTATTACGAGGCACAGGGCCCCGCGGCCGACGTCCTGACGGTTGCCCAGGTTGCGCCCCCCGAACCGGGCCCCGGCGAAGTTCTGGTGCGGCTGCATACCTCGGGCGTCAATCCTTCCGATGTGAAAAGCCGTGGTCCCAATGCGGTGCGGCCCATGCCGGGACCGCGCGTGATTCCCCATAGCGACGGCGCCGGCATTATCGAAGCGGTGGGCCCGAACGTACCACCCTCGCGTGTGGGCGAGCGGGTCTGGATCTGGAACGCCGCCTTCATGCGCGCGGAAGGCACTTGCGCGGAATACATCGCCCTACCGGCGGAACAGGCCGTACATTTGCCCGACAACACCGATTTCGCCGCTGGCGCCTGCCTTGGCATTCCGGCCCTGACGGCATTGCGCGGCATCACCCTGGATGGCTCCGTCGAGGGACAAGCCATCCTGGTTGCCGGCGGCGCCGGCGCGGTTGGCCACTATGCCATTCAAATGGCGAAGTTGAAGGGCGCGGCCAATGTCATCGCCACGGTTTCCGGCGACGAAAAGGCAGCCATCGCACGCGCCGCCGGTGCCGATCATACGATCAACTACCGCCAGGACGATGTCGCCGCCGCCGTCAAGGAACTGACAGACGGCCGGGGCGTGGACAAAATTATTGAAGTTGACCTTGCCGCCAATGCAAAACTGATCATTGATTTGTTAGCACCGTTTGGCGCCATCCATGTTTATGGCAGCGGCGGCGCGCAGGTACCGCTGCCCGCCGGCGCAATGATGCAGCGAAACATGAATTTGCGTCTCTATCTGGTCTACACCCTACCCGCGGCCGTCCGCGCCGAATTGACCGCCGACCTGACGAAAATGCTGGCGACAGGGCAACTTAGTCACGCCATCGCGGGTCATTATCACTTGACTGATATCGTCGCCGCCCATGAAGCGGTGGAAAGCGGCGCGGCCATCGGAAACGTGATTGTTGAGACCATTTAATCAGCGTTCGGCTTTGCTCCATTCAACCATGCAGTGGGCATAACCCGCCGAAATCACCTGACGCCATGTAGGTGCCGAAAAATGAGTTTCGCAAAACAGCAAGGTTTCAATTGCAATCACGCTCAATCCCTCGGTAGACTATGGCCAATAAGAAAGAACGACAGTGACGTACGCGTGTTGAGGTGATGGGTGCAGAGGGGGGGTAGAGACGATGATCCCTGCGGGATACTACCGGCCGATCAGCCAAACTTTGACACACTTTCCGAGTGGCTCGCAAAGGGAGGCCTAAACTATGTCTAAATTCAAAATCAGCAATTCTTTCGGACAACAGACCAGGCGTGAATTCCTGGCAACAACATCAGCCGGCATGACGGCGGCAGCAGCGGCGGCGGCAACGGCCAGCATGCCGGGCTCGGCGCTAGCGGCGAAGAAGAAAGGCGGCACACTGCGGTTTTCGACCCGCTCTGATGCCCGTGGCCTGGATCCGCAACGCAACGTCATCTACTACGTCTCGCATCCTTTGGCGGCGACGTCGGGCGGCCTGCTGGATATCGACAAGAACATGGACATCGTCCCCGCCATTGGCGAGGAATGGACGGTCTCCGATGACATGAAGACCTACACCTTCAAGATCCGCAAAGGCGTGACCTTCCATAACGGCGCCGACGTCGACGCACCGGCAATCAAGTGGAACTATGACCGGGTCCGCGATCCGAAGACCTCTCATTCCTTCCACCGCAGCTTCTTCAAGCTGGTGAAAGAAATTACCGCGATCGACAAATACACCCTGCGCATTGATCTGGAACTGCCGAGTGCGGTGTTCCTGGCCAGCGTGACCTATTATCCAGTCAATCTGATCGCGCCCAACAGCGTTGATCAGGTAGATACGCATCCGATCGGCTGCGGCCCCTTCAAGTTCGTCAGCTGGAAACGTTTCGCCAAGACCGAAATGGTCCGCTTCGAGAATTTCTGGGAAACCGATGCCGCCGGCAATTCCCTGCCATATCTCGATGCGATCGAAGGTTATCCGAAGAAAGAGGATAAGGTTCGCTTGACCGCCCTGCGCACCGGCGAAGTCGATCTGATCGAGAACATGTCCTATGCGGATGCCGCCAACTTCAAGAAAACCCAGACGGCCAATTACAATACCTGGGATATCCCGCAGGTTGGCTGTGGTTACCTTGCGGTGCAGTCCAAGAAGGGCCCGTTCGCCATGGACGCGGCGGACGGCAAGCTGATGCGGCAAGCCTTGGCCCATGCCATCGACAAGGAAGCCATTCATCAGGCCATCTTCAACGGCTTGAGTGAAAGCCTGAACGGCTTCTACGGCACGTCCAGTTCCTGGCACATGCCGGACATCAAGAACATCAAGGAATACGATCCGGAGAAATCAAAAGCCATTCTGCGCAAGCTAAATGCCATGAATACGCCCGTCGCGGTCGTCGCCCGGCAGGCTTATTCTTACATGCATCAGACTGGTGAGATCGTGTATTCCATGCTCGAGGAAGCCGGCTTCAAGGTCACCAACGAAGTGTTCGACAATCCGGTGTTGCGCAAGAAGTACAAGAAGTCGGACTACGGCGTCGATTCGACGGCGAACAGCTACCGCTTCGAGCCTGATCAATGGTATTCCGTCAACGTTCTTTCGGACGGGCCTTCAACCAAACTGCGGACCGGCTACAAGAACGAAGCGGCCGACAAGTTGATCACCGCGGCGCGGGCCACCAAGGACAAACAAGTCCGGATGGAGATGTATACGGACGTGGAAAGCATGGTGAACGACGATTGCGCCATCATCTATACCCACGGCATTCCGTTGACGTCGGCGGCCACCAAGAAGTTGAAAGACTACCAACCGGCATTCGCTGGTCCCTTCAATATTTCCATGGGTGGTGTGCGTACCGCCTATATGGAAGGTTAGCCGCGTATCTAACCGCGTACCCAAGAACAGGCGTAATTTTGTCCGGTGGCGCTTTCATAATCGAAAGCGTCACCGGCGCGCCGCACCGGAGCCTGTAGCATGCTCATTTATGCAATTAATCGCATAATTCAGATAATTCCCGTTATTTTTATTCTTTCGGTCTTGGTATTTGGCTTTGTCCATGCCCTGCCCGGCGATGTCATCGATACCTTGACCGCAACGGACGGCGAGGAGGATCCGGAGGTCCGGGCCGCCTTGGAAGAGGAATTTGGCTTAAATAAGCCGATTTATGTGCAATATTTTATTTGGATTGGTAATGCGCTCCAGGGCGATTTCGGCAAATCGCTGGTGACCCGGCGGCCAGTCAATATTGAACTGATCGAACGCATACCGGCGACGGTATACCTCGCCCTCGTCGGTATCGGACTATCGATCATCATTGCCGTACCGCTAGGAACATTGGCGGCGGTCAAGCGAAATACATTGACTGATTATTCGGCGCAAATAACTTCGCTGGCCGGAATTTCGATCCCTGAATTCTGGTTCGCGATCCTATGTATCTTGCTGTTTGCCCTGACTCTGGGCTGGTTACCGTCATCGGGTTATGCGCCATTATTCACGGAACCCGGCAAGAGCCTTTGGTATTTGATCCTGCCGGCCCTGGCCGTGGGATTCCGGCAGGCTGCATTCACAACAAGGCTGACCCGCTCCAGCATGCTGGATGAGGTCAGCAAGGATTATGTGGACACGGCGCGCTCGCTGGGCCTGTCCGAGCGCAAGGTGATCTATAAATATACCCTGCGCAATGCCATGATCCCGACCATCACGATCTCCGGGCTGCAACTGGCCAGCCTGTTGGGCGGCACGGTCGTTCTGGAGACGATCTTTTCCTGGCCGGGTATCGGCCTGGCCATCTATTCCGCCATCCAGCTGCGGGATTTCCCGGTAATCCAGGCCGGCGTCCTGGTCTTGGGCATCATGGTGGTCATCATTAATCTTCTGGTGGATCTTTTGTACCGCGTGTTGAACCCGCGCGTTGGCATGGGTTAGGGGAAGCGGATATGTCTGATCAACAACTACAATCACGTCAACGGGTCGATACCATAAGCCCGGATGATACGCCGTTTTCCATCCGCATGCGCCGCATCCGGACGGTTACCCGGAATGCCTTCGACGAGCTGCTGAAGAGCAAGACGGCGACCATTGGCGCAATCATGATGGTTGCCCTGCTGTCGGTTTGTATCCTCACACCCGTACTTGCCACGCACAATCCGACCAAGCCCAATTACCGTGTACGTTTGCAGCCGGCCAGCGCGGATCACTATTTCGGCACGGACAAATTCGGCCGGGATATCTATTCACGGGTGCTCTGGGGCGGGCAACGCATTGTCTTGATCTCCATTGCCGCCGTGATTTTGGGCCTGGTTTTGGGTATCCCGCTTGGTGTTTTCGCGGGTTTCTTCGGTGGCCGCTTCGATTCAATATCAATGCGATTTGTCGACGGGCTCATAGCCTTTCCCGGGCTCTTATTATATTTGCTTATTATAACGGTGGCGCGGGAATGGAAACTTGAGGGATTTTGGAACGATTTAATTCTTATTTTCGCCCTTGGCGTTAACACCATGCCGGAAATCGCACGCCTGACACGGGGCACCTCCATGGTGGAAGCGAAACGGGAGTATGTCGAAGCCGCACATGTGGTGGGCGAGGGCAGCATGTTCATTGCCCTGCGCGAAATCCTGCCCAACATTGTCTCGCCATTGATTGTCAACGCCACGGTACGGCTGGGCTATATCATCCTGATTATCGCGGCATTGTCCTTCCTGGGCCTTGGCACACCACCGCCGACGCCGGATTGGGGCAGTGACCTCAACGTCGCCCGTGAACATATGGAAAGCCATCCCATGATCGCGGTCTATCCCGGCCTGGCGATTTGTTATTCGGTGCTGGCCTTCAACCTGTTCGGCGACGGTCTGCGGGATATTCTGGACCCACGCACCCAGGATCGCTGAGCAAACAACCAATAGAAAAGAAAAAGGCCACGCTCCAGTTGGAGCGTGGCCTTATTTTTTTGCCGCGGGCGGCGAATAAAATCTAAACGTTGTGGCAGGCCAGTTGGTGATCGGTATCAACCGACTTGAGTTCCGGCTCTATCTCGCCGCAGGCAGCTGTCGCCAACGGGCAGCGGCCATTTAGACGGCAGCCCGGCGGTGGATCAATAGGCGTCGCAACTTCACCCTCCAGAGTCAAACGCGGTGCCGGCTTTTTCGGATCGGCCTCGGGCACGGCGGCCAGCAACGCCTTGGTATAGGGGTGCAAGGGGTTGGAGAAGATGACGTCGACGGGCCCGCTCTCAACAATCTTGCCCACATACATCACCGCCACCCGGTCACTGATATGGCGGATCACGGCCAGATCATGGGCAATGAACAGATATGTCAGGGAGAATTTTTCCTGCAGCTCCCGAAACAGATTCAGGATCTGCGCCTGGATCGAGACATCAAGGGCCGAGACCGGTTCATCCCCGATCATCAGTTCCGGGTTGACCGTGAGGCCCCGGGCAATGGCAATACGTTGGCGCTGGCCACCGGAAAATTCATGCGGATAGCGGTCGATATGCTCCGACCCCATGCCGACCAGATTTAGCAGTTCCAGTACCCGTTCCCGCTTTTCATGCCAGGTGGTGGCCAGCTTGTGCACTTCAAGCGGCCGGCTCAGAATATCCATGATGGTCTTGCGGGGATTGAGGGAGGAATAGGGATCCTGGAATACCAACTGCACATCCTTGCGCGTTTCGCGCATGCGCTTTGCGGAAAAGCCGAGCAGATCCTCGCCATGCAAATTTATCCCGCCCGCCGTCGGTTCGATCAGGCGCGTGATCAGCCGCCCCGTGGTCGACTTGCCGCAACCGGATTCCCCCACCAGACCAAGCGTCTCGCCGGGGCGAATATAGAAGCTGACGCCATCAACCGCCTTTACCGTCTGGGTCTTGCCCGCGATGCGAGAGACGAGATCACCGTTCAGGGTGAAATGCTTGACCAGATCGTTGACTTCCAGAAGGTGTTCACTCATGAAATTCTTAGCCTCGGTACGCGTCATTTTCGCCGATACATGATCAGGCCGGTGCGCCTGATGATCGGTCGTTACACTGTGGGTTGATCATGCAAATGGCATGCGGCGAAATGCCCGGGCGCCAATTCCCTGAATTCGGGAATACGCTGGCTGCAAATATCCATGGCTTGAGTACAGCGGGGATTGAATTTGCACCCGGTCGGCGGATCCATCATGTTGCACACGGTACCGTCGATTGGCGTGAGGAATTTTTCCTGAACGTCGAGGCGCGGGATCGAACGCAGCAGGCCCTTGGTGTAGGGGTGCTGCGGATTGGCGAAAATTTCGTCCTTCGTACCCATCTCAACAAGATGAGAGGCATACATCACGCCAATCTTGTCACAGGCATGCGCCACCACGCCCAGGTTATGGGTGATGAACAACAATGACATATCGAAGCGTTCGATCATGGAGGTAATCAGTTCCAGGATCACGGCCTGAATGGTGACATCCAGGGCGGTGGTCGGTTCGTCCGCGATCAGGAATGTCGGATCACAGCTCAAGGCCATGGCCAGCATCACCCGCTGCCGCATACCGCCGGAAAATTCATGCACATAGTTGTCAATGCGGGTCGTCGGCGAGGGTATGCCCACCAACTGCAGCATTTCAATGGTGCGCTCCCGCGCCTCCAGCTTGGACATGCCCATGTTGGTACGCAGGGCATCGCCGATCTGGCTACCCACCGTGAACACCGGGTTAAGGGCATTCATGGGTTCCTGAAAGACCATGGCAATATTCTGGCCGCGGATTTCCCGGATTTCGTCATCCGACATCTGGTACAGATCGCGGCCCTGGAAACGCACGGTACCGCTTGCGATCTCTCCTGGCGGCGAGGGTATCAGCCGCATGATCGTTCGCGCGGTTACGGATTTACCTGAACCACTTTCACCTACCAGACCAAAGGTCTCACCTTTGTCCACGGAAAACGACACGCCATCAATCGCACGCAGCACGCCACGCTTCAAATTGAATTGAACGCTTAGATTATCGATCTCAAGAACGGGCTGTGCCATGCATATGCCCTTCCCCCCCGGTACTAGTCATTACGCTTTCCGAAGGTTCCCAGCTAAGGCCTTAGCTGTCAATGGCATAAGCGTCCAGAACGTGAAATCCACCAAAAAAATTTGGGTTTTTCTACAATAACTTGCTGTGGGTTAGGGCTTTCGGGTATATACCGTCGCAGCTCGGGAATAAAACGGATCAAATGTCCGAACCAGACGAAATACCAAGCCTAAAACAGAGCCGGCGCAGCTTTCTCAAGGCCGGCGGCGCGGCGCTGGGAGCCGCGAGCACGGTTGGCTTACCGAGCTTGGCCACGGCAAAAGACGGAGACAGAAGTAGCGGCAAGAGAGGCGGCATCTTGCGCTTTGCCACCCGCTCGGATACCCGCGGCGTCGACCCTCACAAGAACCTGTTCTACAACGTCTCCCAACCTCTGGCGGCGACCTCCCAGGGCTTGTTGGATATTGCCCCGGATGTGGCACCCGCGCCGGGCATTGCCAGTGAATGGCATATCTCGGACGATCTACAGACCTATACTTTCCGGCTGCGTCCGGGCGTGACCTTTCACAACGGCGCCGATGTCGACGCGGCGGCGGTTAAGTGGAATTTCGAGCGGATCATGGATCCGAAAATCGGCCATCCGTTTGCCCGCTCCAGCCTGGAAAACATCAAGGAAATCGCGGCCGTCGATAAATATACCCTGCGCTGCATATTGGAGCGGCCCAGCGCGGTATTCCTCGCCAACATAACGTACTATCCCTGCAACCTGATCGCCCCCGGCAGCGCCGAGCAGCCCATCGGCTGCGGCCCGTTCAAGTTCAAATCCTGGAAAGCCTGGGACCGCACCGAAATGGTCCGCTTCGAAAACTACTTCGAAACCGACGCTGACGGCATCGCCCTACCCTATCTCGACGGCATCGTCGGCTTGCCAAAGAAACAAGACCGCGCCCGCCTTGTTGCCCTGCAGAATGGCGACGTGGATTTGATCGACCATCTCGGCTATGCCGATGCCGGCCAATTCCGGCGCAAATTCGGTAAACAGTTTCAAACCTGGAATGTGCCCCAGGTGGGGACCGCGTGGATCGGATTTAACCTGAATACCGGCCCGTTTTCCTATCAAAACCCCGAGGGCCACACCCTGCGGACCGCCGCCGCCCATGCCATCGACCATGATGCGATCCATCAATCGGTGTTTTATGGCCTGGGCACACCGGCGAACGGATTTTATGGCCCGGACAGCCCCTGGCACATGCCCGATGTAAAGCCGGGGCCAGAATATAACCCGGACAAGGCGCGCTTTCTGTTGCGCCGCCATAATTTGGCGAATACGCCAATCATCCTGGTCTCGCGGCAGGATTTCGCCTACATGCACCAGGCCGGCGAATTGATCCAGGCCATGTGGGCCGAGGTCGGCCTGAAAGTGGTGCATGAAATCCATCCCAACAGGGTGTTGCGCGAAAAATACCGTCTCGGCGGCACTCAGGCTGGTGTCTACGATGCGGATTCCACCGCTTCAAGCTACCGCGCCGATCCCGACGGCTGGTTCAATCGCTCGCTCCTATCCACCTCGCCGTCAACCAAGCTGCGGATTGGCTACAACAGCGAACAGGCGGACACCTTGATCAGAGAAGCCCGTATCACCCGGGACAGGCAAAAACGCATGCATCTCTATACGGAGCTGGAAAACATCATCAATGAAGATCTGCCCTTGATCTATACCCACACGGTGCCGCTGCTACAGGGCGGTGTGCAAAATCTGGCCGGCTACGAACCTGCCTTCGCTGGCCCGTTCTCCACCGTACAATCAGGCATCCGCACCGCGCATTTCATCTAAAGTCTTATCGATATTCATCGGGTCACCGAGCCGCCGCTAAAGCAGACGGAAACGGGTGCCGCAAATCATTACCATGTCGCCGTCCACGGCCAGGCCCCGGGCGGACGCGGCGGCCAGAATGGCGGCGCGGTCGGCGACTTCAAGATCCAGACCGCCCAGGCCCTCGCCTCGGTCATCCGCGGCCTCGACAAAGCGCAGGGTGGCATTGTCCAAGACAATCTCGGGCACGCCATTGTTCCCGGTGGTAACGGGCACGGCAAGAATTTTGCCCCAGCGTGCCGCCAGGGCATCGGGTTCGTGGCTCTGCAACTCCGCCGCAACCATGGCCGTGGTTCGATCCGTACGGACCGCGTCCTTCCAACTGCCGCCGGCGGGATGCCAGGGGCCGTCGGGGGATTGGTCGCCGTCCATCTGATCATTTTCCAGCATGCAGCCGCCGGTATCGTGAGGGTGCAACTGGATGCCAGTAAAATCGCTGTAATTCAAGGCATTGGCGACACGTACACCGAGTTCGCCGACTCGAGTCCGGCGTTCTTCCACATTGTCGCATTGCAGAATGACCATATAGCCGCCATCGCCGCCCCGGCGCTTCAAATAGCGCCCGCCGGCGGTGTTTTCCTTTAGGTCCAAAGGCGCGACAACTTCGAGAAAATTCGTGCCCACGGGCAACAGCGCATTTTCAAGACCATAAACGCCAACGGCGGGGTCGTGAAAGCAGGTTTCCAGGCCCAAAACGTCCTTCAAATCATCCACCGCCGGGGCCAATTCCTCGGCTACCAGACAAATCTGCCGTAGTCGCAACATCACATCGTCCTCCTATCAATCGAGATCCAGTCCCGGTCGCCGCGTCATGGTTATTCTGGTTCTTTTAGTTGCCGCAAAAGCTGCGCGGCGGCAGCCTCGACCCCCAATTCACCCCGTTGCACCTGGGCGCAAAGATCATCCACATTGACACCGCTATCCTCGCGGATCAATCGCCGAACCCGTTGCGCCGTGGCATCGGCCAGCAAACGGCGCACCCGGCGTAGGGCACGAGCGGCACGTTCTTCCTCCCCCATTGCCCCTTCCAGGGTGCCGGCGCGCGCCTCCACCGCATCGGCCAGGGCAGTGACCCCCTCGCCGTTGGTTGCCGTGGTGGACAGCACCGGCACCTCGGCCATGCCCGCCTCGCGCAGGGACAACATGCCCTTCAGCTGGCTGACGGTGCGTTCGGCCAAGGGCAGATCCGCCTTGTTGACCACAAGAATGTCGGCGATTTCCAGGATGCCGGCCTTGATCGCCTGGACATCGTCACCAAGGCCAGGGGCACAAATCACCACACGGACATCGGCGATTTCGGCAATTTCCACTTCCGACTGGCCGGCGCCGACGGTTTCCACCACGACCACATCGCGGCCGGCGGCATCCATCACATCGATCACCCGCGCCGCCATCGGCGACAGCCCACCCAAATGGCCCCGTGCCGCCAGGGAGCGGACGAAGACGCCGGGATCGCGGGTATGCTCGCTCATCCTGATCCGATCACCCAGAATGGCGCCGCCCGTCAGCGGACTGGACGGATCAACCGCGACCACCCCGACACTGCGTTCGCGGCGGCGCAATTCAACGATCAGGGCATTGACCAGGGTGGATTTTCCCGCACCAGGGGGACCGGTAAAGCCGACCACCAGGGCGCGGCCCAGATGAGGTTGTATGCCGGCCAGCAATTCGGCTGCTTGCGGCGTATCGTTTTCCACCGCCGTGATCGATTTGGCCAGCGCGATTGTCTGCCCGTCGAGAAGGCGTTGCAGCAAGCCATCCGGCGGGCTGGTGGTCTCCACCATACTCAGGCCGCCGCCCGGGCCTCTTCGGCCAGGCGGGCAATCTCCTCGACGATCTGTTCCCTGGTACTGCCCGGATGAAAGATCGCGGCGACGCCGGCGCCGTGCAGCCCTTCGATATCCTGGTCCGGAACGATACCGCCGACAACCACCCGGACATGCCCCAGGCCGCCATCGCGCAAGGCCGTCATCAGGTCGGGCAGCAGCAAATGATCAGTAGCCAGGGACGAAATACCAACAACGTCCACGTCTTCCTGGGTCGCCAGGGCGACGACGTCGGCGATGTCCTGCCAGGGGCCGGTGTAAACCACCTCCATCCCCGCATCACGCAAATAGGCCGCGACGATACGGCTGCCCCGGTCGTGGCCATCAAAACCGATCTTGGTGACGAGAATACGGGCCGGCGCGCTCATGCCGCCCAACCCAAGACACGGCCCATTGCACGGGCCGTTTTGAGGAGATTTCGACTACTATAATACATGGCGAAATTTCTAAGCAGCATGCCGGGACAAGTCAACAGAGCCCTGGCGCGGCAAACTGATGCAGCGATAAGTTAGAGCCGTTCTTGGCTCAGACAATCTGCTTCCAGTAGCTGTCCTTGCTGGCGATCAGGCCGTCACGCACTGTGTAGATATCGACGCCGCGCACATCATAGGCGCTGCCATCGGCGATATAGGTCCCCGTGGCGCGAAAGGTACCGATGATGCGGCCAGGGGCATGATGCACCTCGGTCTCTGAAAAACGTACATCGCGGACCACTTCGGCCCGCGCCGCGATGGCCTGGCGTACTTCGTCGGCACCACGGACGATCTGTCCATCCGGCGCATCCGGCCCCGTTGCCTGGACCCAGACGAAATCCTTCGTGACGCAGGCCAGAATGCCCTCGACATCGGCCCGGTTGAAGGCCTTGCCAAAGCGGCGCAGCAGATCCATCGCCTCGTCTTCGGATTGACTTATGGATTGGCTCGTCGATTGGCTCATTGGTCGTCTCCCATTTACTGTTTCGGCCACAGGCCGCGCTCGGTGAAAACCCTCTTCAAGAGGACCGTTTCATCGCTCATGATACCATCAACGCCTAAATCCAACAGCCGCCGCATTTCCGCTTCGTCATTGATGGTCCAGACATGCACCTTCAGCCCCAACCCGTGCGCGCAATCAACCAATCGCCGATCCACAACCGGCAGGCCATAGTGGCGCACCGGAACCTGGACTGCCTGTGCCTGGAAACTCCCAACGGGCAGCCCCAGGCTGGCCAAACGCACGCGCAACACCTCGCCCGGCCCCATTGAGCTGCATAGCTCGGCCCCCAGAGCCGCCCGTAAGGCAGCCAGGCGGCGGCCTGAGAAGCTACCCACGCAGACCCGCGCCAGCAAGCCGGGCCCGGCCAAGGCGGCAATCAGGGGTGCCACGGCGGCATCGGCCTTGGGGTCGATATTGATCCGCAGATCAGGCCAGGCCGCCAGCAGTTCATCGAAACGGGGAATGGGCTCGCGGCCATGCACCCTGGCCCGTGCGACCACCGCCCAATCAAGTTCGGCAATGCGGCCCCGTTGGTTGGTCACCCGGTCCAGTCGGTCATCGTGAAAGGCCACCAGAACGCCGTCGCGGGTGGCATGAACATCGGTCTCGATATAGCCATAGCCCAGATCCACGGCATCCTGAAAGGCGGCCATGGTGTTCTCGGGGTGCGCGGCGGCACTACCCCTATGGGCGATGGCGACCGGTTGATCCGCAACCAGGTAAGGGTGCGGCTTCACGGGCGCGTCTCAAGCAAATTCATGCAACAGTCCCTTGGTTTCCGGCCAATATAGCGTCCGGAAACCGGCTCGGAAACTGCACCATGGACGCAGGCATGGTTTTGCTGGCATGGTGCCGGAAAGCAACGACACTAAATTTTGGCCTTATGGAGAACTGACGTGAGCTACGAAACAATCGAATTTGAAATGCGCGGCAGTGTCGCCTGGATAACCCTGAACCGGCCAAAATCCTTCAATTCCCTGAACCTGGCCATGGCCAAGGATTTGTGTGATCTGAGCATCAAGTTGGGCGAGGACAGGAACGTCCGCGCCGTGGTCATGACGGGCAGTGGCGAGGCGGCCTATTGCGCCGGCGGGGACATTCCCAGCTTTGCCGAGAACGTGGATGAACTGCCCGTTTTGCTGAAGGAAATGACCACCTATCTACATATGGCGATCTCGCGCTTCGCGTGGATGCGGGCGCCGATGATCGCCGCCGTCAACGGCGTTGCCGCCGGGGCCGGTCTGAGCATGGTGGCCTGCACCGATCTAGCCATCGCCGTGGAAGGTGCCTCTTTCACCTCCGCCTATACCAAGATCGGCCTGTCGCCGGACGGCAGCTCGACCTACTACCTGCCCCGCGTCATCGGCACTCGCCGGGCGGCCGAGCTGTACATGACCAACCGGGTCCTGAATGCGCAAGAGGCGTTGGAATGGGGCCTGATCAACAAAATCGTCCCGGCGGCGGATTTACAGGCGGAAGCGGAAAAACTGGCCAATCAACTGGCGGAGAGCGCAACGGAAGCCATGGGTGCGGTCAAGGAGATGCTGCTGACATCCACCACCGACAGCCTTGAATCCCAGATGGAGCGGGAGACACGCAACATTTCCCGTCTGGGCGGCACCGCCGATGGCCGCGAGGGCATCGACGCCTTCCTCAACAAACGCAAGCCCACCTTCACGGGCAACTGATTTTACGAAGGGCAATGAAGCATGATTTCCACCGATCCCCGCTACGAGCGCAAATTCGCCACCGTCAACGGCAAGCGCATGGCCTATGTGGACGAAGGCGAAGGCGATCCCATCGTCTTTCAGCACGGCAACCCCACCTCGTCCTATCTGTGGCGCAACATCATGCCCCACTGTGCCGGCCTGGGCCGGTTGATCGCCTGTGACCTGATCGGCATGGGCGACAGCGAGAAACTCGATAACCCAGGGCCCGACCGCTACACCTATTCAGAGCAGCGCGACTATCTCTATGCCTTATGGGAACAGATCGGCATCAGCGACAATGTGATCTTCGTAATCCATGACTGGGGTTCGGCCCTGGGCTTTGACTGGGCCAACCAGAACAGGGACAAGGTGCAGGGCATCGCCTATATGGAAGCGGTGGTGCAGACCATGAATTGGGCCGACTTCCCCGATAATGCCCGTGGCGTCTTTCAGGGTTTTCGCTCGGAAGCCGGCGAGAACATGGTTCTCGACAAGAACATTTTCGTCGAACGGGTCCTGCCCAGCGCCATCATCCGGGATCTCACGGACGACGAAATGGCCCATTACCGGAAACCTTTTCTGGAGCCCGGCGAGGACCGCCGCCCCACATTGACCTGGCCGCGCATGATCCCCATCGAGGGGGAGCCGCCGGAGGTTTGTGAGGTCGTCGATAGCTTCGGTGCCTGGTTGTCGGAATGCGACCTGCCAAAATTGTTCATTAACGCCGAGCCCGGCTCGCTTTTGATTGGCCCGCAGCGGGAATTCTGCCGCACCTGGCCGAACCAAACCGAGGTCACCGTCAAGGGCAGCCATTTCGTGCAAGAGGACAGTCCCGACGAAATCGGCCAGGCGGTGGCGGAATTCGTCAAGGGTATTCGCGGCTAGAGCGCTACGGGGAGACTAATATGCCGATCATCAATATAGACGATGTTGAAAAACAGCCATTTCCGGGCGGGGCGACCTATCAGACCATTGTTGGCGATGACAAAGGTTCGACCCCGATCCGCCTCGGCCTGCAGGTTTCGGAGCCAGGCTATTCCACCGGAACCCATTCCCATCCCTATATGGAAGTCATCACGGTCGTGGAGGGCACGGGGGAGGCCTGGATCGAGGGCAAGGCCGGTGTGGCGCCCATTAAACCTGGCGTAACTCTGGTACTGCCGGCGGGCCTCAAACACGGCTTTCGGGCCACGGGCACGGGGCCGCTAAAGACCTATGGCGTGCATGCCTCGGCCGACCGTATCGTCGATTTCTATCCCGAAGACGACGCCTAGACCGTCTATCTCGCGGCGCGCACTTCGGCCAGCAGGCATAGAATTTCGAACATCATGGTAGCGCCCACCAGGGCGGTATTGCCGCTGGGATCAAAGGGCGGCGATACCTCCACCACGTCGCCGCCGACCAGGTCCAGGCCCGACAGGCCGCGTAGCATCAATTGCGCCTCCAGGGTGGAAAAGCCGCCGACCTCGGGCGTGCCCGTGCCCGGCGCGTAAACCGGGTCCAGGCCGTCCACATCAAAGCTGACATAGGCCGGGCCGTCACCGATCACCCGTTGCGCCTCGGCAATGACACCGGCCACGCCGAGTTCATGAAACTCCTCGATATAAATCACCCGCATGCCCTGCTCATGGCTGAAGGCCCATTGATCCAGCTCGTTGACCGAACCCCGGATACCGATCTGGATACAGCGTTTGGGATCAAGCAGGCCCTCTTCAACCGCCCGTCTGAAGGGTACGCCATGGTGCAATTTAGAGCCGAGATAGTCATCGCCGGTATCACAATGGGCATCAAAGTGGATCAGGCCCAGGGGCCGCTCGTGCGCGATGGCGCGTAGGATCGGCAGTGTTATGGCATGATCGCCGCCCGCCGACAGCGGCGTTATGCCCTTTTCATGCACCCGCTCGTAAAAGGCGGCGATTTCATCCAGGGCGCCCTTCAGCTCGAACGGCTTTTCGATCCAGGCATCGCCCAGATCAGCCACCACGCATAGATCATGGGGCGCGATCCCCGTGGCCTGATTGATCTTGCGGATCAGACTGGACTGATTACGGATTTCGCGTGGGCCATGACGGGCGCCGGGCCGGTTTGTCACGCCGCCATCGTACGGCACCCCGATCAAGCCGATCTCGACCCCGTCCCAACCGCCCTGATCGAGGCTCCGATACGGCGTCCGCATGAAGCTGGCCAGGCCGGTATAGCGGGGCCGGACCATCGGGTCCCCGATCGCAGGATCATCATT
The DNA here is from genome assembly GCA_964590195.1 of uncultured Rhodospirillaceae bacterium. Classification (GTDB taxonomy): domain Bacteria; phylum Pseudomonadota; class Alphaproteobacteria. The sequence goes on from CAZPWJ010000018.1 coordinate 16,794, forward strand.
CGACGCCACGTCGAAAGGAACCTAGCGCGCCAAGAGCACCGGCAGCGAGGAAGCGCCGATGATATCCCGTGTCGCGCCGCCAAAGATCATCTGGCGCAAACGGCTGTTGGTGAAGGCGCCCTTCAACAACAGGTCGCCCCCCGCCTTGGCGGCTTCGTCCACCATGGCCTCGCCAACGCTGCGCCGCCCCGGCGCCGCCGTCATGGTCGTGGTTTCAACGCCGTTGCGGGTCAGATGCCGGGCAACATCTTCGGCTGACGGGCCCGGTACAAAGCCGCCCTCGACAGTCAGCACGGTAACCCGTTCGGCATCACGCACGAACGGCATGGCGACAGCCATGGTTCGGGCCGTTTCGGTGGCGCCATTCCAGGCGATGACGACATGCTGGCCCACACTATCCGGTGCCGTCGACGGGGTCAGCAGTATGGGCCGCCCGCTTTCGAACAAGCCTGCTTCCAAGGTTGCCTTCCAGTCGACGGAGGTACCGGATTCACTGCGCCCCATGACGATCATATTGAACAGTCGGCCATAGTCGCCGACGATCTCGCTTTCCACGCCTTCGCCCTCGCGCCAACTGCAAGAGGCACTGTCGGAAGCGGTGCCGATATCGCGGTATGGTATATCCGCGGCCTTCACCACCCGGTCAAAGCGCTGATGCGCCGAAGCGGCGAATTGTTTTGATTCATCCGTCAATCGCGCCAAAGATTCAGACGGAAAAACGACCCCCTCACCGGCAATAATTTGCGGTGTGCGCCAGGCATGCAAACCTTCCACATGACTGGCATAACGTTTTGCGACCAACAGGGCCGTTCTTAAAGCAGCCTCCGCCCAGTCATCGTCACAGAAGGGAACCAGGATAGTACGCATGCGAGCCTCCCCAATTTGTTATTATTTAAGAACTACGACTCATCTTATGTCCATACTGCCAAGAATAGCGAAGCATTGGAACCGGCAAAGTTTCATCTGCAACCATAAACATCGCTATTTTAGTGCGGCGGCCCCCGCCGCCAAATCGGCAATCACCTCCCATTGTTTTTGCGCCACCGCCTCTTTTGGCGCGATCCAGCTGCCGCCGACGCAGCGAACATTTCCCAGAGCCAGATAATCGCCGGCATTGTGCAGGCTGATCCCGCCCGTGGGACAGAAGATAAGGCCGGCGAAGGGTCCGGCAAGGGCTTTCAACGTCGCCGGCCCGCCCATGGCCTCGGCGGGAAAGAATTTTAGACAGCTCAAACCGGCACGCTGGGCCGCCATGGCCTCGGACGCGGTGGCGACACCGGGCAAAAACGCCATATCGCTGGCGGCCTCAACCAGTTCCGGCGCGAAACCAGGCGAGACGGCGAAACGGGCGCCCGCCGCACGCGCCTTAATCAGATCGTCGGCGCTGGTCACGGTGCCGACACCGGGCACGGCATGGGGCACCGCACCGGCAATGGCTGCTATAGACGCCAGGGCGGCATCGCTGCGCAGGGTAATCTCCAAGGCCCGCAGACCACCACGAACCAGGGCCTGGGCCAGGGGCACGGCGTCTTCCACTCTTTCAATGGTCAGCACCGGAATGACCGGCGCCAGCCCCATGACCTGCTCAATTGTCATCTCAGTCATCAATTATAGCCGCCTTCGATTGCTTGCAGTTTGCTCCGATACTATAGTCCCGCCGGCATGACAGACGAGTTGAAAATCGCCGCGATCGGCGAATGTATGATCGAATTGAGTAGTCGCCCGGATGGCGGCCTGGCGCTGGCTTATGGCGGCGATACCTTGAACACGGCGGTCTATCTGGCCAGGTTGTCGCAGGACGATGCGATCTGTGTCGATTATCTGACCGCCCTGGGCGATGATCCCTATTCAGACGAGATGTTGGCGTTCTGGCAACGGGAAGGCATTGGCACCGACAAAGTGGTCCGCCTGCCCGGACGTCTGCCGGGCCTTTATACCATCCGCACGGACCAAGGGGGCGAGCGCAGCTTTCATTACTGGCGTAGCGCCGCCGCTGCCCGCGAGATGATGGCGGGGGAGAACGGTAAACATCTGGCCGAGGCGCTGTGTGAATACGATCTGATCTATCTTTCAGGCATCACCCTGTCGATCCTGAATGTCGCGGACCGGGCCAAATTGCTTGGCGCCCTGGATGAGGCGGCCGCCGAAGGTGCCCGCATCGCTTTCGATTGCAATTACCGGCCCCGGGGCTGGCCCGATGAACGCGCCGCACGACGCGCCATGGACGAGATGTATCGGCGCAGCCATGTCGCCCTGCCCAGCCTGGATGACGAATGCGCGCTGCATGGCGCGATGGACCTGACGGCGGCGGCCCAACGTATCGCGGATTTGGGCGTGGGTGAAATTTGCCTCAAGGACGGCGAGGCCGGCTGTATGCAACGCCTTGGCCAAGAGGCACAAATGATTGCGGCGCAGCAGGATATCATCGCCGTCGACACGACCGCCGCCGGCGACAGCTTCAACGCCGCCTATCTTTATCACCGCCTGCGCGGCGACACGGCGGAGACGGCGGCGAAGGGAGGCCATCGCCTGGCCGCAGCGGTCATTCAACATCCCGGCGCGGTGATCCCCCGCGATGCCATGCCGGAAGGAGTATATAATTCATGAGTGATGCCCTTGAAGGCACCGCCGGACGGCGGCGGATCTATCTGATGCGCCACGGCGAGGTGCGATATTTCGATGCGGACGGCAAGGCCGTGCACCCGAAGTTCGTGGATCTGACAGAGCGCGGCCAGCGTCAGGCGGCGGCCATGGGAGAGCTGCTCTCGGATGTACCCTTTGACCGTGCTCTGTGCACGGGCCTGCCACGCACCATGCAAACGGCCCAAGGGGTACTGGCGGGACGTGATTTGAAGCTGGAGGACATTCCCGCCCTGAAGGAAATTCGCTCCGGCCCCATGGGAGATAGATCGCAGGCAGAGATTGATGCCGAGTTCGTCTTCGGCATGGACGGCGCACACGAGCCCGGCGCGCGGTTTGCCGGCGGCGATGTTTTCGCGGAATTCTATGACCGTGTCACCTCTGCTCTGGAGGCCCTATTGCGGGAGCCGGGCTGGCGCAATCTGTTGCTGGTCGCCCACGACGGTACCAACCGGATGCTGTTGGGCTGGGCCAGCTATGGCGGCCTGGCCTCGGTCCGTGCTTTCGAGCAGGATCCCGGCTGTCTGAATGTAATCGACGCGGATGTCAGCAACGGAGAAATTCTGCGCCGGGTGCTCAAATTGTCTAATCTGACGCCGATTAATCATTCCAAACTGGGCAATAATTTGACCAGTATGGAGCAGGTCTTTGATTATCGCCGGCAGGTCCTGGCTGGTATAAACAGGCCATAAAGGAAAGAGACGAACCATGCGCTTTATCCATATGACGGATTTGCACATCACGGCCAAGGATCAACCGCTCTACGGCCTGTCGCCGCACGCCCGCCTGCATGCCGCGATCGACTGCATCAACCGGGATTTTGATGACGTCGCCTTCGTGGCGATGACCGGCGATCTGGCTAACCGGGGCGAGGTGGCGGAATACGAAGCCCTGCGCGAGATCCTGGGCGAATTGGATATGCCGCATTATTTGCTGATGGGCAATCACGACCGCCGGGACGCCTTCCGGCAGGTCTTTGACGACGTGCCCGTCGATGACAATGGCTTCGTGCAATACGCCTTCACGGTGGAAGACAACCATTTCATCGTCATGGATACCCTGGACGAAGGCAAGGTAACGGGATTGCTTTGCCAGCAGCGGCTGGATTGGCTGGCCGGGGAACTGGAAAATCATAGCGGGGAAAGCATTTATTTATTTCTACATCACCCGCCCCTGCGCATATCGGGAGGCAAGACGCTGGCGCAAATGGCCCAGGGCCGCGTCAAGCATGTATTCTTCGGCCATGTGCACCGGCCCCTGCACGGCAGTTGGATGGGCATTCCAATATCCAGCCAGCATTCAACGGTGCATCAGTTCGTCTATAAATTCGGCGACCCGGTTACCCAGGGCGTGCACGAACCACCCACCTTCGCCGCCGTCAACATGGTCGCCGGCAACGTAATGATCATTCCCCACGCCTATCTCGACGACAGCCCCCGCTTCGTCATGCGCAACAAAGAGGCCGCCCGCGCCGCCTCACCGGAAGAGCTGCCGCCCCTGCCCTAACTTCTCGGCTCGATATTTGCTGTCAGAAATTCGCCGTGGCCACGCGCGCCGGCGGGAAGCATACCGTCGCCACGGTACCCTTGCCCAGTTCGCTGTCTAACCACAGGCTGCCGCCATGGCTTTCCGCCAAACGCTTGGTAATGGCAAGGCCCAGGCCGGTGCCTTCCTCCGAGCTGGTGAGAGCGCTTTCCAGACGGATAAACGGCTCCTGCACCCGCAGGATGTCTTCCTCGCTCATACCCTCGCCCGCATCAGCGACATTGATACGCATATCGCCGTCTTCGCCGATCTCCACCTCCAGCGTAACTAGGCTGCCGGAACGGGTAAATTTGACCGCATTGGAAAGCAGATTCAAAATCATCTGCCGCGTTTGCCGCTCATCCGCGACCAGCCGCAAGTCCGGCTCACTGGTGCGAAGCTCTAATTGGACCCCCTTCTCCTTAGCCCGGCTGTTGAGCAATCGGATGCAATCCGCCATCACGATCGCGACGTCGAAGACCCGCTCGTCACGTTCAAGCTGGCCAGCCTCGATACGGGAAAAATCAAGAATGTCCGAGATCAACTCCAGCAGATGCGCGCCGCTTTGATGGATATCGTTGGCGTAATCCAAATAGCGCGCATCACCCAAGGGACCAAATAGCTGTTGCTGCATAATCTCCGAGAAGCCGATGATCGCATTCAGTGGTGTACGCAGTTCGTGCGAGAAATGCGCCAGAAATTCAGACTTGGCCCGGTTGGCGTGCTCCGCCTCTTCCTTGGCCACGACCACCGCGACCTCCGCCTCCTTGCGCTGCGATATATCCACGATCGAAATCTGCACCGCCGGGCGGCCAAGCCAAAGTACGGGCTGCGACAGGTGGTCAATCCAGACGCCATGGCCGTCCTTATGTCTCACTTGTAAATCATAGTGCGCTGTCACATCCTCGCCACGCAAACGGGCGGCACGGCGCTCGTTCACCAGGTCCCGGTATTCCGGCATAACGAAATCATCGATCGGGTGGCCGACCACATCCTTTGGCGCGCAGCCGAGCAGCTGGGCAAAGGCGCCGTTCACGAACGCGATCACATCATCCTGTATAATGCCGATGCCCTGCAGCGACCCTTCGGTCAGACTTCGATAGCGTTCCTCACTCTCACGCAACGCCTTTTCCGCTTCTCGGCGTTCGGTGATTTCCAATATGACCAGGACGGTTTCACCACCCGTAAGGCGCTGTTCATGCTGCAAAAAGGAGCGCCCGCCCAGGCGCTCGGTTTCCGTGGGGCCCGACGGGTTGGCGTGCTCGGCCAGACGCCATTTCAACCAGGCTTCCTTTTCAAGGTCGCTGAACGGCACCACGCCGGAATCTGCCAGGGCTCGCAGTATGGTTTCGAATTTGATGCCGGGCACCAATAGATCGGCACAGGGCTCAACCATTTCACGGTAGAAGTCATTGCAGACAACCAACCGGTCTTTGGCATCGTAAAGCGCGATGGCGCCGCCCATACCCTGAACCGCCGCGCTCAGCATATTTTCAGTCGCCAGGGCTTTTTCCCGGCGCGCGGTTTCATCCGTGACATCGCGCGATGTGCCACGATAGCCGGCGAAGGTACCGTCATCGTCGAAGATCGGATAACCCATGGTTCGGATCACTAGGCCATTGCCATCGCGGTCCCTGGCGGCATATTCGAAGTCCCGGAACGGTTGCCGGCTCAGCAGGTCATCGCGATGCTTCCGCCAGTGAGGATCATTATCGGGATCGGCCCCCGCCAAACCCCAGCGGGTAAAACCCAAACGGCCAGAGGAATTATATTTGTCATCAGGCGTTTTCCCCAACGGGCTATAGATAAAGCGCAGGTCCGCATCCTGGTCCCAAAACCATTCACCCGACGCCTCGGCATATTGCGTCAACTTATCCTTCGTCGCTTCCAGATCCGCCATGGCCCGCCGCAAGCCGTCATGTTGATGAAGCATATACCCCAGCCCCATGGTCAGAGCCGTAAAACCGACCGCCAATAGCGGCACTTTCAAAGCAAAGTCAGGCGTAAGCCGAAGACCAGGTACTGCAAAGGCCCAGAGTAAACTGGCGGCACCAAGGGCGAGGCCCAACAATAGGCAATAGGGCAGAATGCTCCGATCCGTACGCTCGGGCTTCAACCGGTGGGCAAGAATGCCAAGCAGGGCAGCTGTAATGATCAAACCGGTTCCCGCCAGCGCGCCGGCACCGCCCAGATATAGACGATATGCCCCCGCCAAGCCGGCCGCCACCAGCGCCGCCAGCCAGCCGCCGAAAGGAGCGGCCAATGCCACCACCACATGGCGGCCGTCAACAAAAACACCCGGAGCCAAATGTACCGGCATCATCATGCCCAGCAGCGCGATGGCGCCGAACCAAACCCCGATGACCGCGGAGGCCGCCGCCGTTCGATCCGCCGGCAACCATCGCCGCAAGGCCGCATAGACGAATGTCAGACAGATGAGGAGCGCCAGATTGACGACTAAATCCGCTCCCAAGCCATCCAAATTCGACATACCGTTATTCCATTCCATAGCGGCGGGCGCCACGTTTACACGTGTCACGAGAGATGGTCTTAGCGTATAAATATTGCCTTTAGGTTAAATGGCTACAACGAAGGGCGTCATATCCAAATGGACATGAAGTGCGGTTAGCCCGGTCAAAATGGTTAGGCTTCAGTCCACCTCCAGCATCACCTTGATCTGCAGGTTTGGCTGTTTCAGGTCTTCAAAGGCGGTTGGAAACTCCGTCAGGTCGACCTTATCGCTGACCAATGGCCCCGTATCGATACGGCCCTCGCCCAGCAGATGCACGACGGATGCGAAGTCATCCTGGCGATAAACATAGGCGAATGAAATATCCAGCTCCTTGACCAGCGCCTTGGTGGGGAACAGATGATCCCCGGCCATGCACAGACCGACGACCACGATCTGGGCGTTGGGAGCGGCATAGTCGATCACCAGTTGCAGGCTGCCGGGTACGCCAACGCAATCGAACACCACGCGCGGCGGACCGCCGGCGGCGGCGGCGGCCTGTTCGGGAACATCGCCGGCGGAGGCATCGACAATTGCCGTGGCGCCCAGTGCCAATGACCGCTGCGCCCGCGCCGGCACCAGGTCCGAGACGACAATGTGCTGGGCGCCAAAAAACCGGCACCACATGGCCACGGTCAAACCAACCGGACCGGCACCGACGATCAGCACCCGATCACCGGGTTTCAAGTTCGCCCGCCGAACCGCGTTGAAGCCCACCGCAAGCGGTTCCACCAAGGCGCCTTCGCGGTAGCTGACTTGATCCGGCAGGCGAATGGTTTCGTATGCACCGACCCGGCAATATTCGGCATAGGCGCCCGGCAGATCGGCGGTGGCGCGGCTGATCACATTCGGGCAGCGATAGCCCAGGCCCGCCCGACAGGCTGGGCATTCCCCGCAGCCGATCCAGGGCAATGCCGTGACCCTGTCGCCCGGATGCCAATGCTGCCTGGCATCACGGCCAACTTCCATGACTTCACCGGCGAATTCGTGGCCCATCACACAGCCCGGATGCATCATTCGCCAGCCCACGTTGGGATCTTTGTTCTCGGACATATGCAGATCAGTGCCGCAAATGCCGCAGGCCCCGACTTTCAGGATCAGATCCGTCAAACCCGGTTCCGGATCGGGAATATCCTCAATCGCCAGAGGTGTGCCGATTTCCTGGATTACCGCCGCTTTCATCTCTTCGCCCTTTCCATTGCGCTGCCTCCGTCGAAATAGATTAGAGCGGATCGACCATTGGCTGACCGCCCGCATCTTTATCATTGTCATCATCGTCGCCACTGCCAGCGGAAACATCCGGCGTGGCATAGTTGGCAAAACTGTCGGGCAAGGCGCCACCCCAATAGACGCCCGTACCGCGTTCTTCCTCATTCCAGACAATGGGCTGAAAATCGGGGGCAAAGACCAGATAGCCGCCCGAATAGACCTCGACCCGATTGCCGCCGGGCTCGTAGGAATAAAGGTAAAAGGCCTGGGAATTGTTATGTTTGGCTGGACCGGTTTCGATAAAAATGCCGTTCTCACTCAAAATATCGGCGGCACGCAGCACGTCCTCGCGATTGTCCAGCCAGAAGGAAACATGGTGCAATCGGCCCTGCGCGCCCTTGGCGTCGGCCACATAGGCTAGTTCGTGATGCACCGCCGTCGTGCTCATCCACGAGCCGACCTCGAATTCGCCGTTCCGGTAGACCACCTGTTCGCGTAGCCGCAGGCCCAGCAGCCCGGAGACGAATTCCCGGTTCGGCCCAACCTCCTTGGTCAGCATCGCCAGGTGATCCAAGCGGCGCACGCCGGCACCCCGACCGGTATAGCGCATGGGTAGGTTCTTCAGCGCCGAGCGTTTGTCGACAGGGGCCTCGTAACGGTCCTCTTCGAAATAGACCTCCATCAGATGGCCGTCGGGGTCCCGGAAACGGTAGCAGCGGCCATGGCCGAAGTCGCCATTGGACCAGCCAATGCCAAGGCCGGTCGCCTCGATTGCCTTGGCGCGCCGTTCCAGGGCAGCTTCGCTGACGGCGCGCCAGGCAACATGGCCGATGCCTGGCGCCGCCGCCTCGGTCAATTTGAAGGAGGTCGCGGCGTAATCGCCATATCCCCTGAGATAAACCGATTGGCCCTCCGCATGCACCACCTCTAGGCCCAGAAGGTCGGTAAAATACCAAAGGCTTTCTGTCGGCTTCGGCGTCAGCAGCTCCAGATGACCCAGATGCGCGATGTCCTGTAACGGCTCATTGCTTTCATTCATCCCAATCCCCTGTGTTTTATCCCATGCACACACTTAACATCTCTCGGCGCAGTGCGCGCCGCGCGAAAAGCTCTGCCTGGGCCTGTTCCCTCGGGCCTGGGCTCATGCCGCCATATTAGCGTGTAACCATCTTCAGGGCATCCTCGGCGAATTTCTTCGCACCCTTGCCCTCGCCCTGCTTCAACTTGGCCATATCGAAAGGAATTTTGGTGCCCTTCTGACAGGCCGGGCGCTCGGCCAGACGGTCCATCCACGCCTGCAAATTCGGCAAGCCATCAACATCCACGCCGGACCATTTATGGGTCCGCACCCAGCACCAGTTGGCGATATCGGCGATGGAATAATCGCCGGCCAGATATTCCTTGTCCGTCAAGCCGCGCTCCAAAACTTCGAACAGGCGGCGGGTTTCCTTTTGATAGCGGTCGATGGCCGGTTGGATCTTTTCCGGGAAATAGCGGTAGAAGACGTTGGCCTGGCCCATCATGGGGCCGATGCCGCCCATCTGGAACATCAGCCATTGCATGACAAGGCTGCGGCCCTTGACATCACTGGGCATCAGGCGGCCGGTCTTCTCCGCCAGATAGACCATGATGGCGCCGGTCTCGAAGACCACGAAATCATCCGCCTCGCGGTCGACGATGACGGGGATGCGGCCATTCGGGTTCATGGCCAGAAAGCTCTCGGTCTTCTGATCACCCTCGCTCAGTTTGATTTCATGCACTTCGTAGGGCAGTTCCAGCTCCTCCAGAGTAACGGAGGCTTTCCAGCCATTCGGGGTGGAGGCGGTATATAGATCAATCATTTGAAGTTTCCTTGATGCGGTAGAAGCGCGTCGCCGTGTCATGGAACAGCGCCGCTTTGTCCGTGGCGCTGAAATCCGTGGTCAGCCGCTTGAAAGCATTCCACAGGGTGGTGTAGGCGCAGGAGGCCTTATCCACGGGGAAGTTACTCTCGAACATGCAACGCGCCGGCCCGAAAGCTTCGATGCAGTGCATCAGATAGGGTTTCCAATCCTCGGCCAGAACCTCGGACGACGGCGGGATATCCAGCTTGTGATGGCCGAACCCGGTTAGCTTCATGGCCAGGCCGCCCAGTTTCACATGCACATTCGGGCACTTGGCCAGGGCCGTGACATTGGCGGACCATTCCGAGAAAATCTCATCGCGCTGGCCCGCATAAGGTCCGATACCCAGGGGCGCACCCACATGGTCCATGACCATGGGCGTTTCCGGGAAGGCCTGGGCCAAATCGATCAGTTCCGGCATTTGCGGGTGATAGAACCAGGAATCGAAGCTCAAATTCAACGGTGCCAATTGGGCGAAGCCCCGACGAAATGTCTCATCGTAAAGCAGGCCGGCATCGGGTGCCGTGTGCTCGGCACCGAGGATGCCGGCGTCGGGGTCATGGGCCGTGGAATGACGGATGCCGCGAAAACGCCCGCCGCCAGCCTCGATATGCGCCTCCAGGATATCCTTGACCCCCTCGCCCAGACGCAGATCGGCAAAGCCGACGATGGCGGCGGCGACCTGGGTTTTGCCGTAGATGCCCGAGGCGGCCATGGCCGCCATGCCGCGCACGAATTCGGTTTCCCCCACCGGGGCCATGTTGGCGTCGCCTTTGGCTCTGTAAAACGCCTCGCATTCGAGAAAGACCGTGCTGACGATGTTGTGGCCGCCGCTCATATCGGCGAAGAAATCATCCAGCAGGTAGCGATAGACAAATGTCTCCCGCTGATCCCACAGATGGTGGTGTGGATCGCAGATCGGCAGATCCGGATCCAACGCTTCCTCCGTCATGCGGCTTAACCAATCATCGAGTTCGGTCATTATTTACCCTCATACAAATCCCGCCCAGCTACCAGGGCACGAATCTTGCCGTCGGCCACGTTACGCGGCAGCATCCAGAAACCGCAATCGGGGTGGATATATTTTACCCGCCCCGCGCCCAACAAGGCCTCGGCCTTTTCGATCTGGCCGGCGATGGCATCGGCGCTTTCAATATCCGTGCGCTTGATATCCACCACGCCCATGCCCATGCCGATCTCCGGGCGCAGCTCCTTGAACGCGGCCAGTTCCTCGACCGGGCGATGGGCGTTCTCCATCACGATATGATCCACGTGCAGGGCGTTGAGATAGCCCAGCAGCTTGTCCCAGCTGCCCTTTTGGATGGTCTGGCCGCCATAGTTGCCAAAGCACAAATGCACGGCGCCAATACCAGGGCTTGGAATGGCATCCAATACCTTGTTGATGGCGGCGGCGGCCCATTCCCATTCGTCCGGGTGGCCGGGCAGGTTCGCCTCGTCCAACTGCACAACGTCCGCCTTGCAATGGCGCACCTGTTCGGCCAGGGCATCGGCGATGGCGTCGGCCACTTTCGCCACATCGCCGTAATGTTGATCGACCACGGTCTTGGCCAGCATGTGCGGCCCGGTCAGGGTGAATTTCAGCGGCTTGCCGGTCAAGGCCTTGGCCGCCTCGCAGGCGCCGGGCAAATCGAGGCTGCCACCGTTGATCGGGCCATCGACCACGGCGGGTGGGCGGCGGCGAAAGCCCATGCCTTCCTGGCTGCGGTAGTCCAAAAGTTCGGTGAAATTAATTTCGGTCCGGATACCGCCCATGGGGCGGACAAAATATTCGATCATGCCGTTGGTTTCGGGATGGTTGACGTCGAAACGGTACATCTCGCCATCACAGACCACATCTATACCGGCCTGTTCCTGAGTGTGCAGCACCACGCGGGTGGCATCGGTCAAAGCCTGTTCGGAAGGCGCGGCGGCAAGCCAGGCCGGTACCGGGTAGGAACCAACGACGGTTGTCTTAATCTTGGAAGTCATGATTGTCCTTATGTTCGATCAACTAAATAAGACCATAGAGCCTGCCCACCATGGGCAGCCAACGAACGGCCTAATTCTTCGGCCCAATAATTCTCCGAACCGAATTCGGAGCGCCAGGACCATAGGCGGCGGGTGACAAAATGCAACGGGTGTTCATAGGTATGACCCATGGCGCCGTGAGTCTGGTGGGCGATAGATGCAACGATCGTTGCGGCCTCGGAGGCCCTGATCTTGGCCGTGGCCATCTCGAAATCCGCCTTGCTGCCCATGCGGTCTGCTGCACGGGAGGCGTTTTCCACCGCCGCGCCCGCCGCCGCCACTTCGCCGGCCATGCGGGCCAGTTCCTGCTGCACCGCCTGGAATTTGCCGATCGGCGTGCCGAACTGGCTGCGTTCGTTGGCATATTGCACGGTCAGTTCCAAGGCCCGCTCCAACGCGCCGGCGATCTGACTGGCCCGGGCCATGGCGGCAAAGGCGAACAGGCGGTCTGGCTCGATGCTCTCGGGCAATGGCGCTGCGTTTACCGCCAAACCATCGAAACGCAGACTGTCGCGCGGTTCCGCGGCGATATTCGCATCCTCCAATGTCACGGACCAGGCCCCTCTTGGCACAAGGGCCATATAAGTTGTCCCGTCGCAAACGCCGGCCACAGCCAGATGCTCGACACTGCGCCCCCAAGGTACGCGCGTGGCGTCACCGCTGACGCGATAGCCGCCGCCATCCTTGGCGATGGTTAGCGCCTCGTCGGCGCGCACGGGCGCCACGGATACGGGGCCCGTAGGCATCTCCAACCCGGCACTGGAAAGCAGCCAACCGGCCAGAATGCTTTCCAGCAAAGGCAGCGGCGCCTGATATTTCCCCGCCGCGCGGATTACCACCTCGGCCTCGTCCCAGCCGCCGCCAACGCCGCCCTGGTCCTCGGGCACCAACACCCATGGCAGGCCATTCTCTTCGATCATCTGCCACAACTCAGCTTGCGAGGCACCGGTCTCGGCGCTTTCCAGACCATCCTTGCTGACCCGATCAGCCAGCAACCGGTTCACCTGGTCGCCCAAAATGGTCCGCAGTTCGCTATCGCCACTCATTGCATTACTCGTCCCGCTACTCATCTCAGGCCCAATCCCCGGGCCAGAATGCCCCGTACAATTTCACGCGTGCCGCCACGCACCGCATATGCGGTCGCCGAGAGGGTGGTATAGGCCATGGTCTGTTCGAAATCATCGCCGTGATGGGGGCTTGGCTCCCGCTCAAAGATTTGATGGGCGATATACGGCACCGATTGTTCGAACAAGGTACCGACCTCCTTGACCACGGCGCCGTCGAGGGCCGGATCCTCGCCGGCCTGCAATTTCGCCGCGACCGAAATCGACATATTCCGCAAGGTCGCCAGATGCGCCACCAGGCGGCCCACGGCCCTGGCGCCTTCCGGCGTGGTATCCTTGGAGACCTCTTTCAGCAATTCGCGGAGCATCTGATAGGACGACAAATAACGTTCCGGGCCCGAGCGTTCAAAGGCCAGCTCCGCCATCACCTGTGACCAACCTTCGTTCTCCGTGCCGATCAGATTGGCGTCCGGGACAAAGGCATCCACGAAAACGCATTCGTTGAAGTGCTGCTCGCCAGCCAAATTCTTGATGGGGCGGATGGTAATACCGTCGGTATTTTTCAGATCGATCAGAATTTGCGACATGCCGTCGTGCTTGCGCTCGGCTTCCGGATTGGTACGGACCAGGGCGATCATGTAATCGTGCAGATGCGCGCCGGAGGTCCAGATCTTGGTGCCGTTGACCAGCCAGCCGCCATCGGTCCGCGTCGCCCGCGTCCGGATCGAGGCCAGATCCGAGCCGGAGTCCGGCTCGCTCATGCCGATACAGAAAAAGATCTCGCCCTTGGCGATCGCTGGGATGATGCGCTGTTTCATCTCTTCCGTGCCGAATTTCAGGATCAACGGCCCGCTTTGCCGGTCCGTCATCCAATGGCCACCCACCGGTGCGCCGGCGGCCAGAACCTCTTCCAGCATGACATAGCGTTCGAAGGCGGTTTTGCCGTGGCCGCCGTATTCCTTGGGAAAAGTCATGCCGAGAAATCCGGCCTGGCCCATTTTTCGGCTGAAATCCATATCAATGCCAAGCCAGGAACGGGACCGCATGGCGGCGGGATAATCGGCCAGGTTTTTTGCCAGAAACGCCCGCACCTCCGCCCGTACCGCCGCCGTTTCGGGCGGCAGTTCGGTCGGCTCAAATCGGAAGGAATGCATGTTTGCTCTCAATTCGGGTTACTATCAGGCTCAAACTAGCAGCCGAGGCGGTGGCGTTAAAGGGCCGCCGCGATTAATTGAAAGAGCATAAATGACGGACTATCAGTATCTCGAGCTAAAAACCATGAACCGCGTTGGCTGGCTGGAATTTGCCAGGCCGCCCATCAATGCCTTCAACTGGGACATGGTGGCCGAGGTGCAGCGGGGCGTGGATCAGCTTCTGGCCGATGGCGAGGTGCGGGTCATTGTCCTTGCCTCCGCCCTGGAGTCATATTTCAGCACCGGCGCCGAAATTGCCGTTTTTGACGGCATTGGCACCGACGGCATGGCGGATTGGATCACCATGCTGCACCGCCTTGTGCCAACCCTACGTCATGCTGACAAACCTCTGCTGGGCGCCATGAACGGCACCGCCGTGGGCGGCGGCCTGGAAATGACCCTGCATTGCGATTTGCGCTTCGCAGCCACCGATGCCCGCCTGGGCCTGCCGGAGGTAAACATCAATTTCGTGCCGCCGATCGGCACCATGCAGGCATTGTCACGGCTGATCGGCCGGCCCCAGGCGATCCGCCTGCTCTTTGACGGCCAAATACTGACCGCTCAGGATGCCTATGAAATCGGCCTGGTTGATACATTGGTGGCTCCCGATGAACTGCGCGCCGAGGTTCAAGCCTATGGCGAGACACTTGCCGCCAAACCGCCGGAGGCGTTGGCGGCAATCCGGCAAGGCGTTACCCTGGGCGGCGGCATGAGTTTCGATGACGGGCTGGCCTTGGATGGCGAGCATGTCATCCGCCTGGCCGGAACGGATAATTTTGACGAGGGCGTGCGCGCCTTCATGGAAAAACGCGCGCCGCAGTGGCGGGACTAGAAGGAATACTTTGATTATGAGCGAGCAAGCAAAATCCATCGCCCAGTGTCTGCGGGATGGCGAATTCGTCCTGGCACCGGGGATTTTCGATCTGATCTCGGCCCGCATGGCGGACAGCATGGGCTTCAATGCCATCTACATGACCGGCTATGGCATCGCGGCCAGCCATCTGGGCCAGCCCGATGCGGGCTATGCCACCTATACCGACATGGTGGGACGCGCCGCCCAGGTGGTCTCGCGCACCACAACGCCGCTCATTGCCGATGCCGATACCGGCTTTGGCGGGCCCCTGAACGTACAGCACACCATTCGCGGTTACGAACGGGCCGGCGTCCAGGCGATCCAGATCGAGGATCAGGAATTCCCCAAGAAATGCGGCCATACCCTGGGCCGGCGGGTGATCCCCATCGAGGACATGGCAACCAAAATCAAGGTCGCGGCGGAAGCGCGGGAGAGCGACGATTTCCTGATCATCGCGCGCACCGACAGCCGCACAACCCTGGGCCTGGACGAGGCCCTGCGCCGGGGCGAGGCCTTCGCCAAGGCCGGGGCGGACATCATTTTTATCGAAAGCCCCGAGACATTGGACGAGATGAAAACCGTCTGCGCCAATTTCGACAAACCCTGTTTCGCCAACATGGTCGAAGGCGGACGCACGCCGCTGCTATCGGCGCAGGAGCTTGAGGATCTGGGCTTTGCCATCGCGATTTTTCCCGGCACCGGTTTTCTTGCCACCGCGCAGGTCCTCCATAACGTCTATGGCGCCCTGAAAGCCGATGGCATCTCGACCAAGGTAAGCGACCAGCTCTATCCGTTCGAGGATATGAACAAGCTGATGGGCTTTGAAGCCGTCTGGGAATTTGACGAAAAGTACGGGGATTGACCCAAAGGGTCATCTCTAGAAATTGACGCAAACCGCTCAAACAGTGCTAGCCTAAAGGCAAATGTTTAGGGGGCCACGGCCCAAAGAAGAAAGTTTGGAGGAAACGATCATGATGACAGGTGAAGAATACCGCGCGTCCCTGGACGACGGTCGGGCAACTTATTTCGAGGGCGAACGGGTCGATGATATCCCCAACCACCCCGTCATGGGCGTGGCGGCGGATGTGGTGGCAAGATGTTACGACGCTTTCCATTCACCCGATCCCGACGCCCGCTCGCCGTTGATGGGTATTCCGAAATCGGCCGAGGAACTGAAAAACCGCATCCCGCTTTTGCATGACGCCGACATGCTGGCGCATACCACCTACAGCTCCATCATGACGCTGATCACCGCCGCCGGACGGATGCCGGACCAGCCGGTCTATAACAAGCGCATCATGGCCTATGTGGAGGAAATGCAGCGCAAGGATATCCGCATCATCCAATGCATCACCGATGCCAAGGGCGACCGCAGCCTGCCGCCCGGCAAGCAGCCCGATCCCGATGCCTACACCCATGTGGTCGAACGGCGCGAGGACGGTGTGGTCATTCGCGGCGCCAAACTACACATTACCGGCGCCTCCCTGGGCCATGAACTCCTCACCATACCGACCAAGGCCATGAAACCGGGCGAGGATGATTACGCCATCGCCTGTTGCGTGCCGGTCAACGCGCCGGGGGTGAAGATCGTCAATGCATCCTACGCGCCCCGGCACGAGGACGTGCGCCATTTCCCCATTTCATCCACCAAGCACTGCCCCGAGGGCTTTGTCATTTTCGATGACGTCTTCGTGCCGAACGAACGGGTCTTCCTGGATGGCGAGATCAAGTATGCCGCCAACTTCGCGCACTCGCTTGGCCTGTGGGAGCGCCTGGGCAGCCTTTCGCATCTGGCCGACGACGCGGACATTCTGGTCGGTTTCGCGCAGTTGATTTCCGAGGCCAACGGCCTGGACCGGGTGGCCCACGTGCGGGAGAAAATATCGGACCTGATCATCTATGCCACCCTGATCCGGGCCTCGCTGGAAGCCGCCATTCACAATTGCGATTTCGGCCCCGACGGCGCGGCCTTCCCAAACGAGTTGTATATCAATGCCGGCAAGTATCACGGCGCCGCCAACTACAGCTCCATGGTCCGGCATCTGCATGATGTCTCGGGCGGCGGTATCGTCACCACGCCGACCATGGCGGATCTGGAAAACAACGAAGTCGGCGCCCTGGTACGCAAGTACATGGCGGGCGGCGCCGGCGTGGCCGGCGAATACCGCATGAAGCTGTTCCATGCGATCCGCGATATCACCGCCGATTCCTATGGTGGTTGGCGTTTCGTCACTTACCTGCAGGCCGGCGGCGGCCTCTATGCCCAGCGCATCGTCACCCGGCGTCATTATGATCTGGACAAGGCCAAAAGCATGGCCCTGGAGCAGGCCCACATGGAGGCGGAATTAGCCGCTGATTAGGAGACAGCAAAATGGTTGAAATCGCCATTACCGGAACCGGCGTCGTCTCCGCCTTCGGCGCCGATGTATCCGATTTTCATGACCGCATGCTCGGCGCGGAAACCGCCATCAAGGCCTCGCCCTGGGCCGACGAGGTCCCCGGCAGGGATGCCTGGCAGGCCATCGTCGGTGACTTCAATCCCGCCGACTGGATGGATGCGCGGGTCGAGGACGGTACCGATCTGTTTGCCCAATTCGGACTGGCCGCCGCTGATCAGGCCGTGCGCCAGGCGGATCTGGGCGAGTTGGACCCCTTGCGCACGGCGGTGGTCAACGGCACCTCCATTGGCGGCGTGCGGGCAGTGATGAAGGCGCAATATGCCCTCGACACCGAGGGCGGCGAAGCCGTGCCGCGCAAGACGCAGATCCAGATCTGGCCCAACATGGCGGCAGCCCAGATCGCCATGCGCTATGGCCTGCACGGACCGTCGTTGACCATGACCACCGCCTGCGCCTCGTCCCTGGACGCCATCGGCACGGCGGCCCGCCTGATCGAACGGGGCGAGGCGGACGTCGCCATCACCGGCGGCACCGAGGGCGGCATCAGTCTGGCCGGCGGCGGCCGGGATGGCGGTTTCGTACCGGTGCTGTTCTACACCGGCAATGTCTATGGCATGGAGGCGCCCTCGTCCGATCCGAACCAGGCCATGCTGCCCTTCGATGTCAAACGCAGCGGTATCGTGGTCGGCGAAGGGGCCGCGATGCTGGTGCTGGAACGGGCCGAACACACGCGCGCGCGCGGTGCCAATATCCTGGGCTATCTGCGCGGCTATGGCTCGTTGGCGGACGGCTTCCATCCTTCTTCGCCCGAACCCACTGGCGTTTGGGAAGCCCGCGCCATGGAACTGGCTCTTGCCGACGCAGACATGGCGCCGGCGGAGGTCGATGCCATGATCGCGCACGCCACCGGCACGCCCAAGGGCGATACGGCGGAGATCAACGCCATCAACAAGATCCATCCCGGACGCGGCCTGCCGGTCTCCTCGATCAAGGGCCACCTGGGCCATCCGGGCTCGGCCTCCGGTGCCATGGCGGTCATTACCGGCCTGATGGGCATGCAAACGAACCGCTTCGGCCACATCGCCAATACGGACGAGCCCGATCCGGAGGCGGATTTCGAAATCGTGCATGGCCAGCCCAAGGATCTGAAATACGGCAGCTTGCAGGTGAATGCCTTTGGCTTCGGCGGGCAAAACGCCTCGGTCGTACTGACCCGGAACTAGGAGACGGGCGATGCGCCTTACCATCGCGGAAAATGTCGCCGTCCGCGCCCTGTCCCATCCCGACCGCATCGCCATCGAGGTTCTGGATGGCGGCGATACTCTGACCTATGGCCAGGCCTGGTGCCGCATCACCGCCCTGGCCGAGGCGCTATCCGCTTGCGAGGCCGGCCGCCATGGCCGCATGGTCGCGCTGTTGCTGCCCAACGAGGCGGACGCCGCCCTGGCCTACCTGGCCTGTCAGACGGCCGGCGTGGCGGCGGTGCCGATCTCAACCCGCCTGGCCGAGCCCGAAATCCGATTCGTGGTCGAGGATTCGGACGCCAAGCTGATCCTGACGGGGGGCGCTTTCGCCGAAACGGCTGCCGGTCTGGGGATCGCCGTTGTCAGGGTGGAGGATATCGCAACCCCCGACGAGGTCCCGCGCCCCCTGTTGGGCGAGGCCGGGCGCGGTGGGGAGCCTTGCGTGGTCGGCTATACCTCCGGCACCACGGGTTTTCCAAAAGGCGCGCTGTATTCCAACGATCATTATCTGACCGCCATCATGCGCTGGGGCTGGGAGTTTGGCATCACGGCGGATCAGGTGATGCTGGTGCCGGGGCCGCTGTTTCATCTCTCCTACGCCGGTCTTTCCATGGCGGCGCTGTCCATTGGCGCCCGTATCCGCATCATGCCGGAGTTCCGCGCCGATCTGGCCCTCACGGAATTAAGCCAGCATTGCACGCATGCCTTTCTGGTGCCGTCCATGACCACGATGATCGAGGAGGAATGGCGCCGCCGGGACCGCCCTCCCATCGATGCCTTCCGCCTTATGATTTCCTCCGGCGCGCCGGGACCGCTGTCCATGACCAAGACGGCCATGCAGATGTTCCACAACGCCAAAATTACCGAAGCCTATGGCTGGACCGAGGGCGGCTGGGTGACGTTCGAGATCAAGCAGGCCGACACGCTTTTGGCGCACTCGGTCGGCTGGCCCACTTTCGGCAATGAAGTCGCAGTCTTCAACGAGGCGGGCGAACCCTGTGCCGTGGGCGAGGCCGGCGAGGTCGGCGTCAAGAGCCTGACGCACTTTGATGGCTATCTGGGCCGTCCCGGCGCCACGGAAGAGGCCTGGCATAATGGCTATGTGATGTCCGGCGATATCGGGATCTGGCAAGCCGACGGGCGTCTGTGCATCGTCGACCGCAAGAAGGACATGATCATCTCGGGCGGCGAGAACATTTACACGGCGGAGGTCGAACGCATCGTGCACGAGCATCCAGCCGTATTGGAGGCCGCCGTGGTCGGCCTGCCCGACGAACGCTGGGGCGAATTGGTCACGGCCCTGGTGGTGCCCCGCGAAGGCATGAGCATTGAGGGTGCCGAATTAGAGGCCTTCTGCCGCGAACGCCTGGCCGGTTTCAAGGTGCCGCGCCGGGTCGAGGTGGTCGACGAGTTGCCCCGCAACCCCATGGGCAAGGTACAGAAATTCAAGATTATCGAGGAACTGGGCGCAAATAGGTAAGCCGCCACCTTATACCAGCCAACGCTGACGCTATGTGGCTGCGTAGCGGCAGATTTCCTGGATTAGATGATCCATTGTTGCCTTGACCGCCGAAAAACCATTCGTCCGTTTGAATGTCTCGATGTCGATGAACATTCGTTTGTTGATTTCAACGAAGATGCTCTCGATTCCAATCGCCGGATCGCTGTGCCGCCGCGTCAGATAGCCGCCGTAGTAGGGAAAATTAATACTGACCGAATGGCCAAGGCCTTCGAGTGTCTTGGTAACGAATTGCAAAAATTCGGGCGTACAGGTCGTTCCGTGAACGTCACCAAGATTGAAGTCGGCACGGGCCTCGCCCGGATCCGCATGGGTCGGCGCACCGACCGCGGACATGCAATGGCAGGAAACCTGAAAGGCGCGGCCATGTGCCGCTTTCATCTGTTCGAGTATGCGCGCCAGTTCCACATGATAGGGTTCGTGGTAGTTATCGAGCCGCGCCCTGACCTCTTCGACGGTCAATTTTCTTTCCTGCATTTCCTCGCCGTAGCGCGACAGGCGCTTGATCAGGCCAAGGCCGCGCTCGGTAAAATCGCTTTTTTCAATGGCGCCCGGCCAGCTGCCTTCAATCTGGCGTTCATCGATATCCGCCGCGCTGCGATTGGTGTCGATATAGGTATTGGGAAAGCAGGCGTAAAGCATGGTTGCGCCAAGCTCAGGTGCCTTGGCGCAAAGCTCCTCGACATACATCGAGACGTTGTCGTGAAGAACGGAAAACGATATCGGTGAGCGGAAATCATGGGGGTATTCGCGCCCGCTGCGAGACACATCAACGAGTACCGGAACTGAAGCGGCCACCGGGTCGTGGCGAAGGAAGACTCCCGGACGAACTGCCATCGAACTTGGCATGACACCACCTGTTTCTATTCTGGGTTCTGTTATGGTTGACAGTAACGCCGCGCCAGTGGCCCGGCAAGCAGACGCCGCCGGGCGGGGGAAACTCTTCCCGCGGCAGATCGCCTGATCGACGATGGGAATTCAGACTAACAATTGTCCATGATTGGCACGCCGGCACCGATATCGAAAAAGATGCGCTCGGTAACGTGCAGACGCGCCGCGTTATCGGCCCTGGCATCGAAAGTTGCACCGTCCGCATGCGGTTTTCTGTTGCCGTGATAGTAGATCAAGTTCGCCCGGCCATTGTTGTCACGCATGGGAAAGCCGATCGATTCATCTTGTAGCAATCGGCCAGAGTCGGTTTGAACCAAAATTCGAACGACCTTTCCACAAGGGTGGTCGGTCATGACAGCCGAGAATTTGAGCACATTGGCCCGTTGCTCCGGGGCAAAATAGTCGAGGAAGTCAGTGCCGGTAATTTCGCGCCCAAAACCATCGACCATTGCTGTCCCAGCCAGGCGGACGTGAATGCGCCCTGGCGTCGACAAATCGTGAATGGCCATGTCCGGCAACAGATTTCTTACGGCGGCGGGGTCGAATGAAGTACGCATCGGGATTAGATCGACCTTTGGCAGTGACTGCCAATAGTCGGCAAAAACACGCGCCCCCGCGCTTTGGAGCTCTATTTCAGAAATATCCGACACCGACTACTCAGACCCTGTTGAGGAAAATAAAATTGAAAATTGTCACCGAAATCATAGGCCTTTCAATACTCGAGCGCCGTCCTTTACGGAAGTTTTAAAACGAGCTTTGGCCATACCGCCAAACCAAGTCCGATGCTTGTGACATTGCCGGACCCAAGGTCCGCCTGCAGCTGCCCAACGGCACTTCTAAGCGCAAAATCGCCGCCACCTGTCACGCCCTGAAACAGCCCCGTGCCGGCGGTGATTTTAAAATCTCCCATACAGCCCGCCGTGGCAACGCCAGCACAGTTCCATTCAGCGAATACCCGATGGCCCGAGGCGCCGGTCATGATGCAACGACCGTTGCCGCTTGTCTCATTCGTTTCCAAATTGATGTCCATCATCCCTGGGCAAACAATGCTGGCCGCATTCAAATCACCTTCGCCGGTCTCGACAAACATAATGCCGCTAAAGCCGCCAACGAATAGCGCCTGTGTCTCGCCAGTCAAAAAGACGCTGCCTTTGCTTTCCCACGTCGCCATCGCTTCAAGTTTGATTTCTTCTCCGGCAATGGCCTCCATCGGCTTGAATGCGCCCCCGGTAACCATTGCAATGACAAAAATGACATAGAGCCAGTTTTTCAACGGTGCCTCCCGATTTTGTGCGTTTTAGGAATGAATAATTCCCATGGCCGAACTCTGTTTAGTCGCAAACTGAATAGTTGATGGAGTATCTAGTTATATCTCAGCATCCGAACATCAAGGGCTGAACGCGACGGCTCGGCATGACCGGCCTCATGGCAAATGCCACGGCGGCAACTTTCCTAGAGCATAACCGGGCTTATCAAACGCGCGGCAAAATCCATACCTGCATGGGTTCGGCACGGCCGCGCACGGTTTCCTCACCGTGTTGGACAAAATCCGCCAGCAGCGCCTCGCCGCCCTCGGCCCGCACGGCATTGACCAGATCTTCACCGACGACGACCTGTGCCTCCAATGGCCGGGCCAGGGCCTCCAGGCGGGCGGCGGTGTTAACGGTGTCACCCAGGGTGGCGAATTCCAGGCGCTGTTCGTTGCCGATATTGCCGATCAGCACCGGGCCATAATGAATGCCGATGGCGATGGCCAGGCCGGGCAGACCTTCGGCGGTTCTGGCCTGGTTCAGCTCGGCGATCGCGGCCTGCATGGCCAGGGCGCAGCGGATGGCGTTGGAGGCATCCTGGCCACTGCCCGTCCGCGCACCGAAATTGGCCATCAGTCCATCACCCAGATATTTGTCGACCGAACCGTCGGCGTCGAATACCGCGCCTGCCATGCGGTCGTAGAATTCCCGCAGCAGAGCAAAGGTTGGTTCAGCGCCCTGTTGGGCCGCCAACGCGGTGGAGCCGATAATATCAACGAACATCACCGCCGCCTGGCATTCACGGGCGGCAGCGAAAGGATCGGTCATATTGGCCAACTCGTCGACCATGTCGGGGGAAAAATAGCGAGCCAGATTGGCCTTGGCGGTTTCCGCCGCCAGGCGCTGGTCCAGCGCATCGCGCAGCACCGCCAGATCGGCCAGGGTCTTTTGAATGGTGACTTCCAAATCATCCAGATCAATCGGCTTGGTAACGAAATCAAAGGCGCCCGCGTTCATCGCCGTGCGGATATTGCCCATGTCGCCATAGGCCGACACGATCACGGCGCGCAGATTATGATCCTCTTCACCCAAATGATTCAGCAATGTCAGGCCATCCATGCGCGGCATGTTGATATCGCTCAACACAACGTCGATTTCAGGATGCTGCTTGACCAGATCCAGCGCCTCAACCCCATCCATGGCAAACAGGAAGGCGAATTCCTGCTTTCGAATCTGCCGGCGAAACTTCTGCTTCACCAGCATCTGCAAGTCCGGTTCGTCGTCAACAACAAGAATTGTCGCGGTCATCTACGCGTTTCCCCAAAACAGCACATGATTATTTTTGCTTGCGCGCATTATACGCCATTGCCCGGCGGCATGGCCATGGCGGCCTGGCGCGGCAGGGTGATGCGGAATTCCGTATATTCTCCCTCGCGGCTGTCCATCTCGAACTGCCCGCCGTGTTGCTTGACGACGATGTCATGCGAGATCGAAAGGCCCAGCCCCGTACCCTGCCCCGGCGGCTTGGTAGTGAAAAATGGCGTGAAGATCTTTTCCGCGACCTCTTCAGGCATGCCAGTGCCGTTGTCACGAATAGTGATTTCCACCTGCCCGCCCAGATCACGGGTGCTGAGTTTGAGCGTTGGATCGTACCCCGCCTCCGCCCCGCCGGCACGTTGATGGGTGGCATCCAGGCCATTGCCGATAACGTTCAACAGAACACGGGTCAGATCCTGGGGCACCGCCTCGATCTCGCCCGCCGCCGGGTCCAGATCCCGCTCCAAGGTGACGTTAAAGCCTTGAACTTCCGCCCTGGCACCATGATAGGCCAGGTTCAAAGCTTCCTCCGCCATTGTATTGACTGTAATTTCGCGCAGCTCGCCCGGCCCCTCCCGCGAGTGCAGCAGCATGCTCTGCACGATGCTGTCGGCTCGCTTGCCGTGCTCGTCAATCTTACCCAGATTGTCGTTCAGGGTGGCGATGATATCCTCGGCATCATCGCGGTCATCTTCGTCCAGCTGCGCCAACAGCGGCTCAACCAGTTCGTTGAGCTCCTGCAGAAGGCCGGCGGAGAGTTGCGAGAAGTTATTGACGAAATTCAGCGGGTTCTTGATTTCATGGGCGATGCCGGCGGTTAGCTGCCCCAGCGAGGCCAGCTTGTCCGCCTCGACCAGGCGTTGTTGGGTGGATTCCAGCGCGGCCGTCATTTCCTTTCGGTCCGTGATATCGCCAGTTGAGCCGACAACCCGCAAAAGCCGCCCATCATCATCACGCACGGCGGCACCGTGTGATATGGCCCAATGCACCTCTCCATCACCGCTAAAAAAACGGTACTCGTGGGCAAAATGGTCGGCCTCTCCCTTCATCAATTGACGATAGCAGTTCAGAAACCCCTCAAGATCTTCGGGCAAGATGCGGTTTTGCCAATCAGCCGAGGTTTGCAACTGATCCTTTTCCAGGCCCAGCGAAGCATACATGCCGTTGGAATAGAATGTGGCGTTGGTCTCGGCATTCCACTCGAAAACCCATTCGCCCACCGCCTCCAGGGCCAGGATATGCCGTTCCTCGCTATCCTGCAGTGCTTGCTCGGCCCGCTTTTGCGCCGTCACATCCGTGATGGCGCCGACCAGCCGGATCGCCTTGCCCCCATCATCCCGCACCGCGATGGCATTATCGTGGACCCAGGCCGTGCTGCCGTCATGGGTGGTGATACGATAGATCGCCTCCTGCCGGTCCGCCGCACCGGTAAAATGTTTCGCCATCGCCTCGCGGTATGCGGCCTGATCGTCGGGATGGATACGCCCGACCCATTCCGAGGCCTGCAATTCGTCTTCCGCGAAACCGAACATCTGGTTCAGGCGCGGCGAGACATACAGGCTGTCGGCAATGATATTCCAATCATACAGCCCTTCCGTCGAAGCCTCGGTCACCAGGGCATGGCGGGTTTCACTTTCGCGCAGGCGGTCCTCGGTCTGGCGCAGATCGGTGATATCGGCATAAGTTACGAGCAACCCTCCGCCTTCGATCGGTGCGTAGCGGATACGCAGAATACGCCCCGACGGCATGGCCGCCTCGACCTCCCGCGCCTTGAAATTGGCCAGCGCCGCCAGACGCCTGTCGACCTCCGTATTACCTTCCGCGCCGAAATCCCCGCGCGCGGCACTATGTTCAAAGAATGCCCGCATGGGCGTGCCGGGCCGGCAAAGAGTTTCGGGATAATCACGCAGTTCGCCAAACCGGCGGTTACAAGCGGACAGGTCCAAAGCGCCATCAAACAGGGCATAACCCATGTCCAACTGCTCCAGACCGGAGAGAAGAAAGTCCAATGATGCCCCTGCTTCGCTGCTCATGATGCCCCCGTGCCGTGCCTAGGTGATCGGCAGCATTACATGTTCCTGGAAGGCCGGACGTTGGGCCAGTCGTTCATACCAGGCACGCAAATTAGGATAATCGGGATGTTCCACGTCCAGGCCATGCCAGCGATAGGTCATGGCACCCACGGGCACGTCGGCAAGGCTCAATTGCGCACCAGCCATGAAGTCGCGCCCTTGCAAATGGCCATCCAGGATGCCCATCAGCTTGGCCGTTTCAGATGTCGAAGCCTGGATGGCGGCCATGTCCCGCTCCGCCTCCGGGGTGCGGATCAAGCCCCAAAACGCCGGCGTAATGGCAGGTTGGAAGAAACCGATATGCCAATCCATCCATTTATCCATGTCACCCTGCGCCTTGGCGTCAGAGGCATACAACCCCGCCCCTTTGTTTTGCCGGGCCAGGTAGCGGATTATGGAATGGCTTTCCCACAGCACATAGCCGTCATCGTCCAGCACCGGCACCCGGCCCATGGGGTTCAAGGCCAGGTACCAGTCCTGATCGTTCTGGCCAAAGGCGCCGCCCACGTCCATGCGCTCATGGGCAAGGCCCAGCTCGCCGATCACCCACATCACCTTTTGCACGTTGACCGAATTCGCCCGGCCATAAACCTTCAACATGACGCCCCTCCCACTTTTTTCTCGATTCAGGCGCCACTATGAAGCGTTCGGGATATCCCAATCAAGTGGCGGGTCAGGTATTGGGATTAAGTATCGGTAAAGACCGGCTCTCGTTTTTCCAGAAAGGCATTGATCGCCTCCTTGTGATCATCGGCGGCGAAGGTCAGCCATTCATAGGCCAGGGAGGTATCCATGATTGAATGGGCCAATTGCTTCAGGCCGATGTTGGCTGAAACCTTGGTCCAACGGATCGCCGCCGTGGCGCCATTGGCCAGACGGTGGGCAAAGGCCTGGGCCTCGGCCAGGGTTTCCTCGGGCGCGGTGACATGATTAATCAGGCCGATGCGCTCCGCCTCTTCCGCGCCGAGAGGATCGCCGGTCATGAGGAATTCCTTGGCCTTGGCATAGCCGATTAACTGCGGCCAGATCACGCAGCCGCCATCGCCAGCGACCACGCCGACCTTGACATGGGGATCGGCGATCCTGGCCGCCGAAGACATGAAGATGGTATCGCACATCAGGGCGATGTTGGCGCCTAGGCCCATGGCATGGCCGTTGATGGCGGCGATAATCGGCTTTTCCAGATCCAGCAGGGAATAAATGATCCGCTTGGCATCGACCAACAGCAGCATGGGTTCGTCCGAGCCGTCGGCGATGCGCTTCATCATGGCCAGATCACCGCCGGCGGAAAAGGCGCGGCCCGCCCCGGTCAGAACAACGACATCCGTCTCGTCATCCAGCTGGATGTCATAGAAAATCGTGCCCAATTCATCATGCATTGCCTTGTTGACGGCATTCAGGTCGTCGGGCCGGTTCATCGTCAGGGTCAAAACACGGCCCTGTCGGCTGGCCTCAAAACAGGTATATTTATCGTAGTTCATTGACAGATCCTCCATTCAACTCGTTGGCCCAATGGTTACACTCAGTCGCAAGGCTGGCAATACGGGCCGGAAAGTTTTCATGCAGCCAACGACGCTTCGGGCCTGGCGGCTATCATTCTATTTCGGCGCGGTTTTTGCCGTGGTCGGGATCATGGCGCCGTTCTGGCCGGTGTTCCTGAAGGCGCGCGGCCTGACGGCGACGGAGATCGGTCTGCTGCTTTCCGCCGGTCTCTGGCTGCGGGTACTGGCCAATCCGTTGATTGCACAGCTGGCCGACCGGCGGGGCGAGCGGCGGCGGCCTTTATTGATCCTCACTTCCATCGCCATGCTGGCCTTCTCCTGCTTTTTTTTCGCCGAAGGTTTCTGGGGCCTGTTGGCGGTCAACCTGATCGCCTCGGTCACCTTTTCATCCATCATGCCGCTGGGTGAAACCGTGGTTTTGGGCGCGGTTTACCGCCTGGGCCTGGATTATGGCCGGCTACGCATTTGGGGCTCGATCACCTTCATCGCAACATCCTTCGCGGGCGGACCGATGCTGGCGGTATTCGGTTCCTGGTCGGTGCTGTGGGCTGTTTTGGCTCTGTTGGCCATCGTCCTGTTATCCTGCGCCCAACTGCCGAAGGAAACCAAAGGCGAGGCGCAAACCAGCGCCGCCCCATCAGGCGCCGTACTACGTCTGCTGAGGCAACCGGCATTCCTGCTGTTCCTGTTGGCTGGCGGGCTGAGCAGCGCCAGCCATGCAGTGCTGTACGGCTTCGCCACCCTGCATTGGCGCAGTATCGGTTTCTCCGACATAACGATCGGCGCCCTGTGGGCCGAGGGGGTAGTGGCGGAAATCATCCTGTTTTGGCTGGGCAACCGCCTGCTTTCCCGCATTGGCGCCGCCAATCTAATTGCCCTGGGTGCCGCCGCCGGCATCGTGCGCTGGACAGCCATGGGATTGTCCGATGCCCTGTGGCTAGCCCTGCTGACGCAAGCGCTGCACGCCTTCACCTTTGGCGCGGCGCATCTGGGTGCCATGCATTTCATTGCCCGCGCCGCGCCCGTGGAGATGTCGGCCACGGCGCAAAGCCTGCATGGCGCGGTCGGTGCCGGCATCGCCGTCGGCATCGCCATGGCGGGGGCCGGCTGGCTGTATCAGGCCTTTGCCAATGGTGCCTTTTTCTTCATGGCGGCGATTGCCTTTGCCGCGCTGCTGGCGGCACTGCTATTGGCCAGGGTCTGGGACGGCGACCGCATGAACTTGTCAGGTGGGACCAAAACACGCGATAAATGAAACATGGCAAAACGTATATTTATTACCGGCATCTGGCACGAAACCAATACCTTCGCCCAAGGGCAAACCGGATTGGACGACTTTCATGCCTATCAATACGGCGAGGGCGACGAGATATTCGCGCTGTTTGCCGATACCAATACCGAAGTCGGCGGCGCCATGAATGCCGCCATGGAGCTGGACCTGAACCTGATACCGGGTCTGTTCGCCGGCGCCGTGCCGTCGGGGCTGGTCACGGCGGCGGCCTTTCAGGCCCTGGTCGATCGTACCTTGGAGCTGTTGGAGGGCGCCGGCGAGATCGATGGCGTTCTGGTGCATCTGCATGGTGCCTGCGTTGCCGAGGGTGCGACGGAAACCGATGCGCAGTTTCTTGCCGCGATACGTTCGAAACTGGCGCCCAACACGCCCATGGTGGCGACCTTCGATCTACATGCCAATCTATCGGAAGGGCTGATCGCGCAGGCCGATGCCCTGGTCGGCTATGACACCTATCCCCACAGCGACATGGGCGCACGGGGGGCGGAGGCGGCCCAGATCCTCCATCGAATGCTATGGAGCACCCGGCGCCCGGTGAAGATTCTGCGCAAACTGCCCTTTGCCCCGCCACCCCAGGTCCAGGGCACGGCGGCCGAGCCGGTGGCCGAGATCATGGCAAAGATGCACGATATGAAAACCTGGGGCGGCATCTGGGCCGCCTCCATCGCCTGGGGATTCCCGTATGCGGACGTGGCGCATCTGGGCGTGGGCGTCCTGGTGCAGGGCGATGATCATGGCCAGGCCACGCGGATCGCCGATGATCTAGCGATCACCATATGGCGCCAGCGCGGCGATTTCGATGCCGGTCTGGTTAAGGTCGAGGATGCGGTGCGCAGCGCCATGGCCGCGCCGGAGGGGCCGATCATACTGGTCGATGTGGCCGACAACGCGGGCGGCGGCGCACCGGGCGACGGCACCACAATTCTGGCCGAACTGATCGACCAATCCGCCCGCAAGGCCGTCGTCGTATTATGCGATGGCGAGGCGGTGCGGGCCGCAAAGGCCCTGGGCGTGGGCGGCACGTTCAGCGGCAATGTGGGTGGCAAATCCGATGACCTGCATGGCCCGCCCATGCCCCTGGTCGGCGAAATCATCTTTCAACAGCCGGTGCGCTATCAGCGCCGGGGCGACTATATGACCGGGCAGTGGATTGATCTGGGCGAGGTCGCGGTGATCCAGGCGGACGGCGTTACCGTAATGTTGACCGAGGCCAAGGCCATGCCCTTCGATGCGGATCATCTGGCGGCCGCGGGTATCGCCGCCGAGATGCAGCAGATCATCGTGGTCAAATCCGCCATTGCCTGGCAGGCGCATTTCCGGTCTTTCGCCAAGGGCGAAATCTATGTGGATACACCCGGCGTCTGCGCCTCCAACCTGAAACGCTTTGAATACACAAAACTGGACCGGGCCATCTATCCCATCGACAACGACGGCATTTGGCCGCCTAAATAGGTTTAGGCATTGGCCGGTTTTTCCGAACCGGGCGGCATCAGCTTGAACGTTGCCTGGGCGGTGGCGATGGGATCACCGCCGGCATTGTTGATCTTGGCCTCGAGAAAAGCCGTGCGCTTGCCGCCGCCCGTTGTATGGGCGCTGAGGAAGATTTCCTCGTCTCCGGCGGCGCCGACAAAATTTATGGCCAAACTTAGGGTGATGGAGAATTGCCGCTTCTCGGGATCGGGATGCGAACCCGCCGCGATCGCCATGATGGAATCCATCAGGCCAGCAATAATGCCGCCGTGAAGCATGCCCTTTAAATTCAGATGCTCGGGCCCGGCCCTGAATGTGGCGGTGGCGCGGCCGTCGCCGCGTTCAATGTTCCGCACCCGCAGGCTGGGTGGTTGATTATAAGCTACGTCTTCAATAGGCATGGGGGGATAATTTCACAGACTTTCTGGGTACAAGGAGCATGAGACATGCGGTTCGAGACTATTCTACAGGAAAACGACGGGCCCATCGCGACCATTATTATGAACCGCCCCGACGCCCTGAATGCCCTGAATATCCAGGTGTTCCGGGATTTGACCGCCTGTCTGCTCGCTATCGCCAAGGATAAACAAATTCGCGTCGTCGTCATCAAGGGCGCGGGTGAGCGGGCCTTTGTCGCCGGCGCGGATATCAAGGAAATGGCGCATATCAAAGGCGCCATGGGCAGCGAGCGATCTTATCTCGGGATGCATGTCTACGACTTGCTACGCCATATTCCGCAACCGGTTATCGCCTCGATTAACGGCTATGCCCTGGGTGGGGGCATGCTCCTCGCCATGGCCTGCGATGTCCGCGTGGCGGCGGAAGACGCGACCTTTGGCTATCCGGAGATCAAACTGGGTATTTTTCCCGGCACTGGAGGCACCATCCTGCTGGACCGCCTAATCGGCTCAGCCAACGCCCGCGCGATCTGCCTGACCGGTGAATTATTCGATGCCCCACGGGCCTATCAGTTGGGTCTGGTGACCCATCTGGTGGCCAAGGAGGCACTGGCATCCGAAACCGCGCGGCTGGCCGAATTGATGGCGGGCTACAGTCCCGTGGCCTTGCGCGAAACCAAATGCGCCTTGAACGCATCCCTGGAAATGTCCTTCGAAGCCGCCCGCGAGGCGGAGGTCGCGGCGCACGCGCGCTGTTTCGCCTCCGACGACAGGTACGAGGGGATGAATGCCTTTATCGAGAAGCGCTCACCCAA
Organism: uncultured Rhodospirillaceae bacterium; assembly: GCA_964590195.1. Lineage (GTDB taxonomy): Bacteria > Pseudomonadota > Alphaproteobacteria. The sequence continues at coordinate 47,865 of CAZPWJ010000018.1, forward strand.
CTTTCGCGGTGAGTAACTCCAACAGCTCGCCCTGTTCACCGCTCGGGCCGCTGGCCAGGGTCAGTTCCTTGCGTGCATCGTCACGGCTGCCAAGCAGGCGTTCGGCAGGCAGCAGCATGGTCACGGTGGTGCCCTTGCCCAGGACGGAGGCGATCGCCAGGGTGCCGTCATGCAGCTCGCACAGATGGCGCGCCAGCGGCAGGCCCAGGCCCGTACCCTCGAAACGCCGGGTGAAGGAGCCATCCAGCTGTGCAAATGGCGTCAGGGCAAAGGGAATATCCTCGTCCTTCATGCCAATGCCCGTATCCGTGACATGCAGCTCTATCCATTCCTGGCCGCTGCCTTCATCCCGGCTGCGCCCTGTGCCAATGGTAACCTTGCCGCCCTCGGGCGTGAATTTGATGGCATTGGAAAGAAGGTTTAGAACAATCTGCTTCAAAGCCCGCTGATCGGCCCGCACCAAATCGATCAAGGGATCAATTTCTATGACAACCTTGACCCGGCCCTGGCTAGCCCGCTCCTGGGTCAGGCGTGAGGTGGCCGCAACCATATCGGAAAGCAGGAATTGTTCTTCCGCCAGCTCGAAATGCCCAGCCTCGACCTTAGCCAGGTCCAGCAGATCGTTAATGATGGACAACAGATGTTGGCCGCTTTCATTGATGTCCCGTGAATATTCAACATAGCGGGGCGAATTCAGCGGCCCGAATAATTCGCCCATGAGGATTTCCGAAAAGCCGATAATGGCATTCAACGGCGTCCGCAATTCGTGCGATGTATTGGCCAGGAATTCCGATTTCGCGCGGTTAGCCAACTCCGCCTGTTCCTTGGCCACGCGCAGGGCCTGCTCTGATTCCTGTTGTGCGGTTATGTCCTGGCAAAGCACCAGGATGCCGCCGCCCGGCATGGCGTGGGAGCGGATATTCAGAATCGTGCCATTGGGCCGGATACGTTGATAATTGTTCGGCACCGTGCCGAACGCCATCTTCACATGCGCTTCGACCAGTTCATCAACATTCCCCTCGCCAAATTCGCCGTTTCGGCCAAGTAGACGGATCACATCTCTAAGGTCGCGGCAGTCGGCGACCTCTTCGGAGTTTAGATCTTGCAACTCCAACATTTTTTCATTCATGGCCACGATTTGCTCGTCACCGTCCACGAAGGCGATACCGACATCGAGATTGCCGAAAATCGCCTCCAGTTCAGATGAACGCCGGCGCAAGTCTTCCTGATACCGCCTGGACTCCGTCACATCCGTTATGGCGATCGTAACCCCGCCGTCTGGCATTCTGGTGCGACGCACATCCAGTATTCGACCGGTGTGCCCCGTCATCTCCAGTTGCGGCGGATCGCATTGCATGACGGCGCGCGCCCGTTGCGCCACGGTATCGGCGCCTACTTCGCCATAGAGTCCAGAGTCGGCGAAATATTGACATAGCGCTTCCACGGACACGCCAACCTTCGCGACCGCCGATGTCAGCCCCGACAAAGTGAAGTAGCGCTCGTTCCAGGTCAGCAGACAGCCATCGGGCCCAAGCACCAGGACACCTTGGTCAATACTTTCCAATGAAACATTCAACAGCTGTGATTTTTCGTCCAAGGCCCAGCTTTGCTGTTTTTGCACGGTGATGTCGACGCAACTCAACAAACGCCCGCCGCTGTCCATGGCGCGCTCTGTGAAATGCAGGCTGCGGCCATCGGTCAGACTGACTTCCCATTCGATATGCCGCTGATGGGCCCGCGCCGCGACATCCGTCAGGAAATCCGATACCCGGTTGGCGGCGTCGACAAAGATGCCCTCCTCCGCCAGAACGCGAAAAAATTCAAGCCGGCTGATGCGCTGGTGACTAAGCGCGTGAGCCATGGGCAGCAATTGCAATAGTTTGCCGTTGACCTGCTGCAGGCGGTCATCGGCATCGAAAAGGGCGACCGCAATGGGTAAAGCTTCAACGAAATCAGCATCATGCTGGATGATCCGGGTTTGCAGCACAGCCTGCCGAGCGCGGTTTCCGGACCATTTGCAGGCGAGCACCAGGGCAATGGCGCCCACGATGCCACAAAATGCAAATAAGATTCCCAACCCCGTCATCAATTCCCCTCGGTACCCGATACTTAACTTGCCTGAATTTGGCTAATCCGTTCACGACAAGGTCGCGAAAAATTCACTGGCGTGTTTGCCGCAAGTGTTTGGAAACAGCCAATATTACCAGTAAACCTTTGGAGTTAACGATTGGTTAACGTTATGATTACCGAACGGCCCTTGGTACCAATTGAAACTGCCGGAACGAATACGGTTGGGGAATGCGGCGGCACGATCATTCAAGTAGCCTGGCCCGATTGCTGTCCGAAATCAGCCGCTGCCGTCTATGCGCGGAACATTTGCCTATGGGGCCCCGCCCGGTGCTGCGGGCCAAGGCGGCGGCGCGGTTATTGATCGTCGGTCAGGCACCAGGCACCAAGGTTCATGCCAGCGGCATTCCCTGGGATGATCCCAGCGGCGATCGCCTGCGGCAGTGGCTGGACATCCCCCCCGAGATTTTCTATGACCAGGATAAGGTCGCTATCATGCCCATGGGCTTCTGCTATCCGGGCCGCCTGCCCAAGGGCGGGGACCGCCCGCCCCGGCCCGAATGCGCCCCCAAATGGCACCCCGCGCTGTTGGCCCACCTGCCCGCCATTGAATTGACCGTGCTGGCGGGAAGCTATGCCCAGAGCGCATTCCTAGGCGCGGCAAGGCAGCGTAATCTCACCGAAACCGTGCGGGCCTGGCGCGACCATGCACCGGGTTATATGCCCCTGCCGCATCCGTCCTGGCGCACCAAGGGCTGGCAACGTCGCAATCCCTGGTTCGACGACGACGTCCTGCCGGCGCTGCGCCGGCGGGTGAAAGAGCTGATTTAATCGAGACAGAAGCCGTGGCGCCTTAGATAGGCCGCCAGATCATCCCGTTCCCGCACCGATGTTTGCCGGGTCTTATCCTCGGACCAGCCGTAGAATTCCGGCGTGCCGTACTCCGCGGTCATGCGGTATTTCTCGGGCGGAATATGATAGATGCCATCACGCCGGCGATCATAGGCGTCGATTTGCGCCGGCAGTTGGCTGTCGTCATACTGATCCGTATGGACGACCATTTCCGGCGGCAGGCGGGTCGAGGTAAAGCCGGGGTGCGAGGGATGGCCCAGACACATGCCGGCAACGGGAAAGACGTAATCGGGTAAGTTGGTGATTTCAGCGATGCGGTCAATATGGTTTCGAACCACGGAGATTGGGCAACAGCCCAGACCGGCGGCTTCGGCGGCGGTAATGAAATTCTGCATCACCAGGGCGGTATCAACGGCGGCATTGAGGAAGGCATCGAGATGATCGTTGGCGAATTCGTGCCCGCGAAGCTGGCCCAGTCTGCGAATGCGCCGGGAATCACCGCAAAACAGCAGGAATACCGGACAGGTTCCGATCCAGGCCATTTCAGGCATCAAATCGGCGATGGCCCGGCGTTTGTCCGGGTCCTGGATGCGGATAATGGCGGACTGCTGCAAGTCCGACTTGCCCGGCGCCGACAGGGCGCAAGCATACAAAAGGTTCAGGGTTTCTTCCGGCACCGGGTCGTCGAGAAAGCGGCGATGGGTCCGGTGCGACAGCAAGGTCGTCAATGTGTTATGGCCCGGACCGTCTTCGATCTCGCCCGCGCCTACGTCCATGCCAAATCGTTGTGCCGCCAGCTCCGCCAATTTGCCCATAAGGTCACCTCCTCCAAGATTCGATTGCCAGCCCAGCATAGGACATTTGCAACGTTTGTCTGCGCTCTTGTGCTGCTGGGGGCCTGCGCCCCACGGGTACAGGAGTTTCAACCCGGCCTCATGGCGGCGAAAATCAAGGCCGACAGCTTCGTCACCGAAGACGGCAAGCCGTTGCCGCTGAAAAGCTGGCCGGCCAAGGGGGACGCCAGGGCGGTGCTCGTGGCGCTGCATGGCTTCAATATGTACAGCCGCTATTTCGATGATCCCGCCGCTTGGTGGGCTAGCCGCGGCATTACCACCTATGCCTATGACCAACGAGGCTTCGGCGCCGCGCCGGAGGCCCGGATCTGGGGCGGGGCGGAGGCGATGGCAGCTGATGCGCGGGCCTTTTTGAACTTGCTGGCGGCGCGCCATCCGGGCTTGCCGATCTATCTGCTGGGCGACAGCATGGGCGCCGCCGTAGCCGTGCTGGCCATGACCGGAGGCCGGGCACCGGAGCCGGCGCCACAAGTCGCGGGGGTCATCCTGGTGGCGCCGGGTCTGTGGGGCGGCAGTTCCATGCATCCCATCCTGCGTTTCGGGCTCTGGCTGTCGGCCCACACCATGCCCTGGAAAACGGCGACCGGTCAGGGCTTGAAACGCCAGGCATCGGACAATATCGCGATGTTGCGCGCCCTGGGCCGCGACCCCCTGGTGATCCGCCATACCCGCATTGATGCGGTCTATGGCGTGACGCAATTGATGGGCCTAGCCTACGACGCCGCACCGGCCCTGCGGCAGCCGGCCCTGGTATTGTATGGGAAACGGGATGAAATCGTCCCCGCCGGGCCCGTGCGCGAAACCATGAAACGCCTGCCCGGGAAGCCGGGTTTCAGCCTCTATCCCGACGGCTGGCACATGCTGCTGCGCGATCTGCAGGCCCAGGTCGTCTGGCGCGATATCGCGGCCTGGATCCAAGATTCGGCGGCACAGCTGCCTTCGGGCGCGCAAGTACGGTAAGTGCTTGTTAACGTTGATGGGTTAACACAATCCTGTAGATACTCGATTAGTGAGAGACCCCGACAATGACCCATTTTCTGATAACGGATGACAACGCCAACGGTCACCAGTTGGAAGACGTTCTGGCGATGGTGCGCAGCGATTTGGTCAAACGCGCCGCCCTGATCGCCGATGATGACCGGCAGGAGGCCCGCAAGGTCCTGGCCAATGACATCAAGATCATGGCCATGTTGAGCGAAGGTGTCGCGCTGGCGGAGGAAAGCACCGCCTTGTTGAAACGGGCTTTTGGTCCCAGCCGCGCCGGTAAACCACGCATCGGCGGCGGCGAATAGCCAACAGATATTGGCGCGGAGCGTCAGCCATCGTAAACTGCCTCCAAGCATTGGAATTGTTTTGGAGCGCGCGGTTAGGACATGGCTGATTTAATTGAGCAATTGCGGGACATTGTTGGCGACAGAGGCCTTGTCCCGCGCGAGGATTTGCAGAACCGGGCCGCCGGCTACCGCTATCCGGACAAGACACTCGACGCCAGGGTCCTGGTACGCCCCGCCAACACCGATGAAGTTTCCCAGGTTCTGAAGCTGTGCAACGAGGCCGGCCAGGCCGTGGTAAGCCATGGCGGTCTGACGGGCCTGGTGGACGGCAATATCGCTGGCAGCGACGAACTCATCCTCTCCCTCGAACGCATGCGCGAAATCGAGGAAATCGACCCCGCCTCCGCCTCCATGACCGTGCAGGCCGGCGTCACCCTGCAAACCGTGCAGGAAGCGGCGGAAGAGGCCGGCTTTTTCTTCCCTCTGGATCTAGGCGGCCGGGGCAGCGCCACCCTGGGCGGCAATATCTCCACCAACGCAGGCGGTAACCGCGTGGTGCGCTATGGCATGGCGCGTGACATGGTGCTGGGCCTGGAAGCGGTACAGGCGGACGGCACGGTGCTGGGATCATTGAACAAGATCGTCAAGGACAACGCCGGCTATAACCTGAAGCACATGTTCATCGGCAGCGAGGGCACCCTGGGTGTGGTCACGCGCCTGGTGCTGCGTCTGCGCCCCATGCCGGCCAGCCAGCAGACCGCTTATCTGGCCGTGGATGACTTCGACAAGCTGCCGAAGCTATTGAATTTCTGCAACAGCCGCTCGGGCGGCACCACTTCGGCCTTCGAGGTGATGTGGCGGAATTATTACGAGCTGGTCACCTCGCGTCCAGGCGCGGCACAGCCCCTGCCCAATGAGTATCCCTACTATGTCTTGACGGAAATGATGGGTGGCGATCCGGCGGGTGATCCCGAACGCTTCGAAACCATGCTGGGCGAGGCCCTGGAGGAAGACCTGCTGGCCGATGCGGTGATTGCCAAGTCCGAGGCCGAGCGCCAGGCCATGTGGTTCCTGCGCGATGATGTACAAAGCCTGCGCACCTGGGGTCCGACCGTAGGCTTCGACGTCGGGTTGCCCATCGCCGCCATGCCGTCTTATCTGGAAGAAATCGATGCCCCAATTCTGGCGGAATTTCCGGACCGCAAACGCGCCGTGTTCGGCCATTTGGGCGACGGTAATCTGCACATCACCTATGCGGTGGGGGAGAACGGCGCCAACGTCAAAAAACTGATCAACGACGCGGTCTATCTGCCCCTGGCCAGCCGGGGCGGTTCGGTATCCGCCGAACACGGCATCGGCCTGTCCAAAAAAGCCTATCTGGAAGTCTCCCGCAGTCCGGCTGAAATCGCCCTCATGAAGCAATTGAAGACGATGATGGACCCCAACAATATCCTCAACCCCGGCAAAATCTTTTCGTGAGCCGCTACTCCATTGCCTCGCTTGTCCGTCATGGACTGACCGGTCATCGGGACTGGCCGCGCGCCTGGCGCGATCCGGAGCCAAAGGCGGCCTACGACGCCATTATCGTCGGCGGCGGCGGGCACGGTTTGGCAAGCGCCTATTATCTGGCCAAGAACCATGGTCTGAGCAATATCGCGGTGCTGGAAAAAGGCTGGCTGGGCGGCGGCAATACGGGCCGCAATACCACCATCGTCCGCTCCAACTATATGCTGGACGGCAACGCGAAATTCTACGAACACGGCATGAAGCTGTGGGAAGGACTGAGCCGGGATCTGAACTTCAACGTCATGTTCTCGCAACGCGGCGTATTGAACCTGGCCCATTCCAAGGGCCAGCTGGAAACCTTCCGCCGGCGCGGCAACGCCATGCGCCTGAACGGCATCGATGCCGAGTTGCTGGATCGCGGCCAAGCCGCCGCCTTCGTGCCGGGCATGGATGTCTCGCGCAATGTCCGCTTCCCGGTCGAGGGCGGCCTGCTGCAACGGCGCGGCGGCACCGCGCGTCATGACGCGGTGGCCTGGGGCTATGCCCGCGGCGCCGACCAGCGCGGCGTGGATATCATTCAGAATTGCGAAGTCACCGGCATCCGCCGGGATCAGAACGGCGTCACCGGGGTGGAGACCAGCCGCGGCTTTATCGGCGCCAAGAAAATCGGCCTGGCCGTCGCCGGCCATTCGACGCAGCTGGCGGCCATGGCGGGGGTGCGCCTGCCGATAGAATCCCATGTTCTGCAGGCCGTGGTCAGCGAGCCGGTGAAGCCGGTTCTGGACACGGTCGTCACCTTTGGCGCGGCGCATCTGTATGTCAGCCAATCCGACAAGGGCGAGTTGGTCATGGGCGGCGATATCGACGGCTACAATTCGTTCGCCCAACGGGGCAACCTGCCCGTGATCGAACATTTCGCGGCCTGCCTGCTGGCGCTGTTTCCGCAATACAGCCGCCTGCGCATTCTGCGCAACTGGGGCGGCATCATGGACATGACCATGGACGGCAGCCCCATCATCGGCACCACGCCGGTGCCGGGCCTGTTCCTAAACGGGGGCTGGTGTTACGGCGGTTTCAAGGCGACGCCGGCATCGGGCTGGGTCTTTGCCCACACAATCGCGACGGGGCAGCCGCATGCCCTGAACGCCGAATTGAACCTGGACCGTTTCCACACCGGCAGGGTGCTGGATGAAAAGGGCGCCGGGCCCAAACCGTGGCTACACTAGGGTGATATCATGATGTTGATCCCCTGCCCCCATTGCGGCCCGCGCGACCAGACTGAATTCAGCTATTGCGGCGATGCCACGGTAACTCGCCCCAACGTGCCGGAGGATGCGGACGATGCCGCCTGGATCGAGTACCTGTACTTGCGCGACAACCACAAGGGCCTGCATGACGAGTTGTGGCAGCATGTTCATGGCTGCCGTCAAATGGTCCGGATACGCCGGGATGTAAGGACCCACGAGATCAAGGCGGAGGATCCATCGTGAGTTCCCATCCGAGTCCCCGCCTGCCCAGCGGCGGCCGCATTGACCGGAATCGATCGCTGACATTCAGCTTCGATGGCCGCAAATATCATGGCTATCACGGCGACACCCTGGCCTCGGCCCTGCTGGCCAACGGCGTCAAAGTGGTGGGGCGCAGCTTCAAGTATCACCGCCCCAGAGGCATCTTCGGCGCGGGCAGCGAAGATCCTTCCGCCCTGATCCGCCTTGGCGATGGCGCCCGAGCCGAACCCAACACCCGCGCCAGCCAGGTTGAACTGTACGACGGTCTGGTGGCCCATAGCCAAAACAACTGGCCATCCCTGCGCTGGGATATTTCCGCCGCGCTGGGTCTGCTTTCGCGCTTTCTGCCCGCCGGCTTCTATTACAAAACCTTCAAATGGCCGGGCAAATTCTGGCCCTACTATGAGCATATGATCCGCCACATGGCAGGCATGGGAAGGGCGCCAACGGACGGCGATCCGGACCGCTACGAAAAACGCCACGCCCATTGCGACGTTCTGGTGATCGGTGGTGGGCCCGCCGGAATAGCGGCGGCGAAAGAAGCAGCAGCCGGCGGCGGCGATGTCTGGCTGGTCGATGAAGGCAGACCGGAGGCACCAGCCGACATCAAAATCATGGCGCGCACCACTGCGTTTGGCAAATATGATGACGGCCTATATGGCTTGCTCCAACAAACTGACGGTGATCCGGCCACGAACGCGCCACGGCAGATCCTTTGGTTGTTGCGGGCCAAGCGCGTGATATTGGCCAGCGGCGCCATCGAACGGCCGCTGGTTTTTGCCAACAATGACCGCCCCGGCATCATGCTGGCGACTGCGGCAGTGCATTACCTGGAAAACTATGCGGTGCGGGCCGGCAAGCGCGCGGTTATCGTCACCAACAATGACAGCGCCTACGACGCCGCCCGCGTTCTGATCGACGGCGGTATCGAGGTCGCGGCGATTATTGATCAACGGCATATGGCGGAGCGGCGGGAGATCGAGGGCTGCGAAATTCTCTATAACCACGCCGTCATCGATACCGCCGGCAGGCATGCCGTGAAATCAGTCACTGTCGCGCCGCTGGACGTCAACGGTGACGCGGTGCCGGGGTCCAGGCGGCGGATCGACTGCGATCTGTTATGCCTGTCGGGCGGCTTTACCCCCAGCGTGCATCTTTGTTCCCAGGCTGGCGGCAAGCTGGCGTTCCGCGACGATATTCAAAGCCTTGTGCCCGACACAGGCGTTCCCGGTCTGGAGGTGGTGGGCGCGGCCAATGGCGACGGCATTGCCGAGGCCCGGGCCGCCATCGCGCTCGGCCATGCACCAAGCAAACAGTTCATTGATCTGCAAAACGACGTCACCGCGGCGGATGTGGCATTGGCTGCGCGGGAAGGCTATCAATCCGTCGAGCATCTGAAACGTTACACGACACTGGGCATGGGCACCGATCAGGGCAAGACCGCGAACCTGAACGGCATCGCCGCTCTGGGCCGGGCGCTGGAGAAACCAATGGCCGATGTGGGCGTCACCACCTACCGCCCGCCTTATACCCCGGTGACCATTGGTGCCTTCGCGGGCCGCGATGTGGGCGCCTTTCTGGCCCCAACCCGGCGCACGCCCATGCAGGAATGGCATGAGGAAAATGGCGCCGCCTTCGTGCCCGCCGGTCTGTGGCGGCGGCCGCACTATTACCCCCGGCCCGGCGAAAGCCCTGCCGACGCCGTCAGCCGTGAGGCCAGGATGGTTCGCCAAGGCGTCGGCATCGTCGACGTTTCCACTCTGGGCCGCATTGATCTGCATGGCCCCGATACCGCCGAATTCCTCAACCGGGTCTATATCAACGGCTTCAAGAGCCTGGCCATCGGCATGTGCCGCTATGGCGTGATGCTGCGCGACGACGGCATGATCTTTGATGACGGCACCGTCGCCCGCATGGACGAAAACCACTACATCATGACCACCACCACGGCCAATGCGGGCCCGGTCATGGCGCACCTGGAATTTTATCTGCAAGTGGTCTGGCCGGAACTCAACGTCCATCTAACCTCCATCACCGATCAATGGGCCGTGGCCGCCGTGGCCGGGCCACGCGCGAGGCAGTTGCTGGAAAATCTCGACAGCGACATCGAATTCGCCAACCAGGCCTTGCCCTTCATGGCCTGGCGGGCCGGCCAGATCGGCGGCATCCCGGCGCAGGTATACCGCATCAGTTTTTCCGGCGAGCTGGCCTATGAAATCGCCGTTCCGGCGGGCCACGGCAAGGCCTGCTGGGAGTTGCTGTTGGAAGCCGGCAAGGAACTGGACGTTATCCCCTACGGCACCGAGGCGCTGACGACCTTGCGGGTCGAGAAAGGCCATTTCGTCATGGGTCCGGAAGCCGACGGACGTGCCAGCGCCGATGACATCGGCCTGGGCGGCATGCTCTCAAAGCGCAAGGATTTCATCGGCAAGCGCTCCCTGCGCTTGCCCGCCCTGGCGCCCGAAGGCCGCCTCAACCTGGTAGGGCTGGTGCCCGTGGACGGCAAGACGGCCATCCCCCCCGGCGCGTTGCTGCTGGACGAGGCTTTGGCCATGGTCGATGCGGAAAAGGCGGGGCACGTGGCCACCGCCGTCTTCTCACCCAATCTGGACAAGCCCATCGCGACCGCCATGGTGCGCAATGGCCGTGAACGTCTGGGCCAGCAATTATGGGCCCATTCGCCGCTGGACAACCGCATCGTGCCGGTCGAGCTGGTGGACCCGGTGTTCATCGACCCAAAGGGGGAGCGTCTCCGTGCCTGATGACTTGCAACGCCGCTCCGCCCTGGCCGGCATCTCCGCCGGCGATTTGATCCAGGAACGCGCCGGACTGTGGATCAAGCGTGTTTATGGGGACGTTCCGGGCATTGAGCTGCCCCGGGAGCCGAACCGCGCCAGCGCCAATAACGGTGTCCATGCGTTGTGGCTGGCGCCGGGCGAATGGCTGCTGGTCGGTGAAGGCGAGGAGATCGATACCACGGCAGCTTCAAGTGACCTGAGCCATGGCCGCACGGTTTTTCGTATTCCCGCCGGCCCGGCGCGGGAGATCCTGGCCAAGGGCTGTCCGCTGGATCTGCGCGAAATGACTTTCCGGCCCGGCCAATGCGCACAGAGCGTGCTGTCCGCCGTCACCATCCTGGTGCATTACCTGGACGATGGCGCGCACATGGATATCTATGTGGCGCGCAGCTATGGCCGCTTCATTCACGATTGGCTAAAGGACGCCGCGCTTACTCTTCTGGAATAGCGAAATGGTGCATATCCGGCATGCCGGCGTGGCGAGAGATGCCGTCGCCGCTGCTATCGGCAGCGTAATCCGCCATGTCATCGGTGAAAATACGCATTTTCAAATGCAGGCCGGTGGGTTGATCCAGGCTGCCGGCGGTAATGGTGATGGTATCGGCGCCGTCACGCTGAAAGAACATGGTTGAGCCGCAATGACCGCAAAAGCCGCGCGCGACGTTTTCCGAACTTCGATACCACTTCAATGCCTGTTGATCGTCCGTGATCGTCAGATCCGCCAGCCGCGCGCCCGTGGCATGCCAGAGACTGCCGGTAATGCGCCGGCAACTTTCACAATGGCATTCGACAACCTGGCGCACGGGTCCGGCAATTTCATACCGGACCCGCCCGCAGTGACATTTTCCCGTCAGCATCTGTTCGCCATTATTCGGCGGCGACGTCCCCACCCAACAGAGTGCCCACGTACCAGCCCTTGGTCTTCAGATTGTTGAAGAACACTTCCTCGAAACTGTCGGCGAGCGAGCCGATCACCGCATCACTTTGCAACAATGCCTCGGACCAGGCCTTGACCAGCGGGAAATCCTTCAACAGGCCGGTCTGGACGAACTGATCCACAAGGGCGAAGCGTTGCAGGAACGGCGCATAGGCCGCATCCACCAGGGATATTCCGGGACCATTGAAATACGGTCCGTCGTTGCCCCGCTCGGCCGCGATGGCGTCTTCCAGTTTTTGCAGGAACTTCGGCGCGCCGGCCAGCTTTTCATCCAGCGCCGCCCGGTCCTTGGTGTAGTAGATATTGATGCCCTTGGAGAAATCCGGCACGAAATCCGTCCAGGCCCGGTTACGGGCCCGCTTGAAGGGATCTTCCGGGTGACACCGGGGCGACACCACTTCGTCGAGGTATTCTCCGATGGCATTGGATTCGAACAAGGGTTCACCATCCACCACCAGCACGGGCACTTTACCGTGGGGCGAGATTTTCAGGAACCAGTCCGGCTTGTCACTTAGATCGATGTGGGTGAGATCGAATTCGACATTCTTCGCACGCAAAAGAATCACGGCGCGCTGTACCCACGGTCAAGTGATCGAGCTGATCAAATGATACTTATTCGCCATATCAGAGGTCTCCCCAAAATGTTAGCTGCTGCGTTGATCGGAGAATAAAGCCATAAACAGGACCAGTCAAAGTGTCGGCATAATCCACGGGAGAGCATTGTAACCGAACACCTACACCTGTAGCATCCGTGGATCGCAAGAGCCACTTTGGGGAGTGATTTCGACGGCATGGCTGTGGCATCGAACCAAACCAGCAATAGCACGACAACGCCAGCAGGGCAGCGCCGTCAGGTAACCGTGTTGTTCGCGGACATGGCGGGCTACACGGCGGTGGCGGAGGCCTTGGGGGAGGAGCAGACATATCTGTTGATGCAACGGGTTCAGCGCGAAATGAGCGAGGCCGTTCACGGCCAGAGCGGCACCGTGCAGGAGATGAGCGGCGACGGCATCATGGCTCTGTTCGGCGCCCCCGTCGCGATCGAGGACGCACCCTTGAAGGCCTGCCAGGCGGCCCTGGATCTGCAAGCGCGCATGTCGGCCTTGGCGACGGAGTTCGAGGGCAAATACGGCGCCGCGCCGCGCTTTCGCGTTGGCATCCATTCCGGGCCACTGGTGGTGGGCGAGATCGGCGACGGCAGGCAATCGAGCGTGACCGCCCTGGGCGACACGGTCAATCTCGCCTCGCGCATCGAAACGTCAGCCGAGCCCGGAACCATATTGCTCAGCGCGGCAACGCAGGCCCTGGTGGAAGGTTTCGTCGATAGTGAATTCGTCGGCGAACAAAGCCTCAAGGGCAAGGCCGAGCCGCAAAAACTATGGCGACTGGATGCCATCAAGGAAGGTGTGACGCGCTTTGATGTTTCCAAAAGCCAGGGCCTGACGCCACTGGTGGGCCGGGACCGGGAGTTGGAGCAATTACAGGGTTTATGGCGGAAAGCATCCGAGGGCTCCCTGCGGACGACCATTATTTTGGGTGAAGCGGGCATCGGCAAGTCACGGCTGGCCTATGAATTGCGTGAAAGCATCACCGACGAACGCGCCTTTTTCCTGGAATGCCACTGTACGGCGGGCACCAGGGAAACCCCGTTCGCGCCATTGAAGGAAATTGTTCGCCGCTCGTTCCGCATCGCCGACGATGCCCCGGCGGCCGAGACCGAAAAACGCCTGCAACAAGGCCTGGAAATGCTGGGCCTGCCGCCCGCTGACAGCCTGCCTTATTTGATGAACCTGTTGGGCTTTACCCCGCAAGATGCGGCATTCGATAAGATTGCCGGCGAGACGCTTGGTATCCGAACCCGCGATATCGTCATCGAGATGTTTCGGGAGCGCTGCCGCGCCACCCCCACCATTCTGATAATCGAGGACCTGCACTGGATCGATACCGCCGCACTAGGCTTGCTCTCGCGCCTTGTGGAAAAGGAGCAGGATCTTGCCTTGTTCATCATCGCGACGGCCCGCACCGGTTATCAGACGCCCTGGTCCGGCAAAGCCGGTACAAGCGAGCTGGATTTAGCGCCGCTGTCGAGCAGTGCGACGGAGACGTTGTTGCAGGGCCGTCTGGGCAGCCGGATGCTGCCGGAGGCTCTGAGTGAATTGGTCATGCAGAAGTCCGAGGGCAATCCCCTGTTCGCGGAGGAGATCGTCAGCTACCTGCAAGACAATGGCACTCTCAGCGGCGAAGGCGATGAATTGAATTTCAGCGCCGACCAGGATGCGGTTGCCTTGCCGGTGGCGGTGGAAAATCTTTTGATGAACCGCTTTGATCGATTGCAAGGCGGCCCCAGGGCCGTGTTGGAGACCGCGGCGGCCACCGGCACGGCCTTCAGCGCCAATCATCTACGGCGCGCGACCGGGCTGGGTGACGAGATCGCGCAACACCTGGAAACACTGGTGCAGCAGGATCTGATACGGGCGGACAGCGGCCGCGATGCCTACGTCTTTCGCCATGCCCTGAGCCGCGATGCGATCTATGACAGCCTGTTGAGTGCCCGCCGCGAGGCCCTGCATCAAGCCGTGGCCGAGGCCATCGAGGGACAGGAAAACTTTCAACCCGACGATGCCGCCGATGCCTTGGCCTATCATTGGGGCCGTAGCGCGGAACCCGGCAGGGCGGTTCAGTATTTATCGATCGCCGGCGAAAATAGCCTGCGGATCTATTCTCTGGAGGAAGCGCAAAACCACCTGCAACAAGCCCTGGATATCATTAAAGCCAATCCGGGCTGCGTCGACGATACGGTGTTGGCTGACATCCTGCTGCATATCGCCCGCGTGTTATATTTCCAATTCGACTTCCGCGCTCTCATCGCCCTGGTGGAACCCTACCTGGGCCGTATCGAGGCCTTGGACGACAACCGGCGGCTTTCACGGTTCTTGTTCGAAACCGGCTATGCCCATGTTTTCGGTTGTCAGGCCGAGATAGGCCAGAGCCTGCTGGATCGGTCAAAGGCCCTGGCCGAGGCCGATGGCGACGAACTCGCCGTCGCCTATGCGGACCTGGGCTTCATGTGGCATCGCATGTTTTGGGGGCAACCGGGCGAGGCGCGCGACCGTGCACAACGGGAGGCCAGCCAACGAATTGTCGAGGTTGGGCGCCGTCACGGCGACATTTGGCTGGCGTCGAAAGCACTGCTCGCCGACGGCCTGGACTATGCATCATGGGGGCGCCCAGGCGAGAGCCGGGCCGCGTTGATGGAGCTGATGGCCATGAGCCGGGAGACCAATGACCCCCGTCCACGCAGTATGGCGCTGTGGGCGCTGGCGGTAATAGACGTCTTTGCCGGCAAATACGATGAAGCGATCGAGAAGGCGGATGATGCCTTGCGCATCTGTCTCAGCCCCGTCGACCGGATGGCGGCCGAGGGCTACAAAATGATGGCCCGCATACTTAATGGGCAGGAAGAAGAAAATGCTGCCGTAGGCCACGACATCATTCGCACGATGGAGGAAAAGTCACTCGCCATGACGCTGCCGCCGGTCAAGATGGCTTTAGGTGTTGGCAGCATCATGCGGGGCGACATGGCGAAAGGCGTGGCGGAGGTGCAAGCGGCACAGGCCGAGGCCGAAAACTGGGGCATGACCGCCGCCACCGCCATGGGCAACAATTTCCTGGGCGAAATTTATCTGCAATTCGTCCTTTCCGACGAAACGCCATCCCTGTCCGTCATGCTGGCCAATCTGCCCTTCCTGGCGCGCACCCTGCCGTTCGCGAAGAAAAAGGCGCGGCGATATCTGCAAAGCGCACTGGACGGCTACCAGCAAATTAATTCGCCCGCCAATATCGCTAGCGCTCAATATAATCTGGGCTTGTTGGACAGAGCGGCCAAGCAAAATGACCGGGCCCGTGCCGGCTTTCAGAAAGCCCGCGAGATCGCCCAATCGGTCGATGCCACGAATATCGTTCATGATGCTGACGCCGCACTGGCCGAACTGGGCGCCGCATAGCAGCGTGGAGGAGGGAGCCGGCAGCCCCCTCCCCCGCGTTAATGCTCGGCTATTTCTCGTGTGACAGTACGATCGTCCCGGCGGTCGAGAGCATGCCGCCCATGCCGTTGACCAGGGACATGCTGGCCCCCGGCACCTGACGCTCGCCGCACTCGCCACGCTGCTGACGCACCGCCTCGATGATCGGGAAAATGCCGTACATGCCCGAATGGGTGTACGACAGCCCGCCGCCGTTGGTGTTGATGGGCAGGCTGCCGCCCGGCGTCGATTTGCCGTCCTCGAAAAAGCCGACGCCCTCGCCCGGCTTACAAAAGCCGAGGGATTCCAGCATGATCGGCGGGCCGGAGGTAAAGGCGTCATAAAGCATGATGTGATCGAAGTCGCTGTGGGTCACGCCGGCCATCTCGAAGGCCTTGTTGCCCGAAATCGTCGTCGCCCGGCTCATGGGTAGATCGCGCATGTTGGTGACCAGGGTATGTTCGGCACCTTCGCCGGCACCGCGCACATAGACCGGTTTCTTGGCGCAATCCTTGGCACGATCCGCGCGCGTCAGAACCACGGCACCGCCCGCGTCGGTGACCAGACAGATGTTCAACAGGTTGAAGGGATAGAACATGGGCCGGGAATCCAGCACATCCTGCACGGTGATCGGATCCTGGAACTTGGCCTTGGGATTTAGGCCGGCCCAGGCCCGAGTGGAGACGGCAACATCCGCCCAATTCTCCAAGGTGGTGCCGTATTCGTGCATATGGCGGGTGGTGATCATGCCGAAGTAGGTCGGCGCGCCGCCAAAGCCATAGGGCATTTCGAACTGCCCGACCAGGGAGGTATCACGGCTGCGGGTCACGCCGGTTCCAGAGCGTCCGCTTTCACCGTGGGAGACCACGGCGACGTCGCACAGGCCATGATGCAAAGCGACCAGGGCATGGCCGACCATGATGATAAAGGAACAGCCGCCCACCGTGGTGCCGTCCACGTAACGCGGGGTGATGCCCAGGGACTCGCCCAGCAGCACCGGCGAATGCTGTCCGGCGGTAAAGATGCCGTCGATGTCCGTGATCTTCAGACCCGCATCGGCGATGGCATTGTGGATGGATTGCAGGTGCAGGCTCAACTGGCTGACGTTCGGCAGGGAGCCGATCTCGTCTGATTCATCGACGCCGACAATGGCGACCTGATTGGATAATTCTTTCATTTCACGCTTCCATTAAATTTTTCCGCTGAGGTGTTTCTGCTGTTTCGTCCGCACGTCATGTGCGCGCCATGGCTCAACTGGCCGGCTGAAACAGAGAAATGGTGACCTCGTCGGTTTGCTTTTCGAAAACCACTTCGACCGGCATGTCGCACTTGATGACGGCTGGATCCGGCTCGATATTGATCAGGTTCGACATGATGCGCGGACCTTCGTCCAGCTCAACCATGGCCAGAACATACGGCGCCTCGACCTTGAAGTTCGGGTTCAGGGAACGGTGCGCGATCTGAAACGAATACAGCTTGCCCTTGCCGCTGGCCTGCATCCAGCCGATGTCGCGGGAATGGCAATGAGGGCAGATGATGCGCGGAAAAAAGTGCGCCTTGCCGCAGTCATTGCATTGGGGAAGCATCAATTTCCCCTCTTTCAGACCATCCCAATAGGGCATGGCTTCGGGGGTCATGGGGGTTGGTAACGGCCGTTGCAGTTCCAAGGGACGTCCTTTCATTTTGTCACTTTGAAGAGCGCCGCGGGCGCGGCTGTGTGATGTTGGCTGCCTAATGTTAACCTAGCCAAGCGCATGAGTCTCGTTTCGTTCGGAACGATTGATCACGTCGGTGAGATTGATGGACCAAATGCCGTCAATCAAGCGGTACCGTCTCCCAGCGGCCCGCATCGGCGGCGCCTTCTTGCCCGAGGGCCAAACAAAAAAAGGGCCCGCCCAGAATACCTGGGCGGGCCCTAATAAATCGTGTTTTAAGTTCTCTCCAGCAGGTGCCGAATTCCGCCAGTTGCCGGCCAAAGAGCAACGACTTTAGTGACATCGTGTTTTGGATCTGAAAAACGATCTCGTCACCGATCACTTCAGCCGTTCCATCTTGAAAACTGCCGATAACCTGTTCGGCGCTGTTTTCCCGGCCCCATGTAAAGAATTCACCCCACTCAAATTTATCGAAATACTCGTCCATTTCACCAGACTCGAGACCCTCCGGGTTGTCCTTGTATTTAGCGCGAAAATGGGCCTCGAATTCTTTCGCAGGTATGCTCTGGCTGAATTCCTTGGACATTTTGCTTTCGGGGCCGAATTCAAGATACCTGTTCTTGCCGTTTTCATTCATTTCGTCGTTGAATGCCCAATACCATACCACATCATATGGGCGCATGGCATTGGCATCCTTGACCACAAGATTGTGAAATTCTGGGGACAGGAAATTCCGGGGACAGTATATGTTTTCTAAAGCCATATTCGACTGCCTTGCCAAACGTGCCTCGGGCCGATGTTAAATTATATACTGTCCACGGGTTTTCTCTGTCCCCGGGTTTTGCTAAAAGGGAAGCTTCCTCTTTAAATCCTCTTTAATCAATATTCCCGCCACACACCTCAGCAGAGAACATATTTCATGGGGTGCAATATATTGGGATCCTATTTATACTCTTCTCATGCGTTCGAAGATTATTTGGTTGATTGGCTATTTTCTTTCGGCCCAGATCGTCTACTGGCTGATGAGTTTGTATGGCGAGGACCGGGTCTTGACCTGGGTCTGCATTGCGATGCTGACACTGATGGCAGCCGCGCTGTACGAATGGTTCACAAAACCGCATCTCGACGGCAGTGGCCAGCCCATATCGCGTTGGCGATATCGGCTGACAACCGTCTGTTTCATTGTTTGTTGTGGTTTCGGCGTTTGGCTGTTTGTATCCGTTCTAATAGATGTTCAATCTGGTTAATTCTGATCGTCTGACCTATTTGATTCACCTCCTGTTGCGGCATTGCCAATATTTAGTGTGTTGGACGCTCCCCTCGGCAAATAAGGAAGCATACGGCCCGCGCCGGAAGCGGAAGCTCCAGCGAGCGTTCCGCTTGAGCGAATGCCGGCATTCAATGTCTTCAAACTTTCGGGCGTAACCTTAGACGGATCAATGCCGGCAGCCTCCAGAATTGCAGCACCCTTGCTTGTTAAGGTGCCTTTGGCGGCGTCAAACATCGCTGGATTTTTCGTGAAATTGACAATTACCTTCCGTATTACGGTCTCGAGAATTTCGCCGCTGGCGCCAAACAGTGCTTCAACGGTGGCTCGTTTTAGATCGTAGTCCTGTTTACTGCCTTGCTGCCGCGCGGCGCCATCGAAACCAAGGCTCGTAGCAATTCCGGGGACAATTCCGGGGACAGTATATGTTTTCTAGAGCCATATTCCGCTGCCTCGCCAAACGTACCTCGGACCGATGCTTGTCCGTCATCAAAACATTTGGGACATGTGATCCTGTTTCCAAAGGGAGGATC